>CAKZUE010000067.1 GCA_937920635.1 uncultured Bryobacteraceae bacterium | reverse complement strand
CGGGGCCACGCCGTCAACAAACTGCGGGGAAAACGTTGCGGGAAAAAGAATTGGCTCCTCAGGTAGGACTCGAACCTACAACCCTCCGGTTAACAGCCGGATGCTCTACCATTGAGCTACTGAGGAGCAGCGGGTAATTCTTTTGTAGCAAGGCCGCGCGGCGGATGTCAAACCGCCGCGCGGCTCCGGCTGAACACGGATCACTGGGTGACGAGCTGGCCTTTGCGGTACATCTCGGCCATCTCTTCGAGCGGGATCGGGATGATCTCCTTGGCGTGGCCGGCCTGGCCGAACTGGATCATGCGCTCCATCACCACCTTCTTCATGGCCTCGCGGGCGGGCTTGAGGTAGTCGCGCGGGTCGAACTTCTCGGGCGTCTCCCACAGCACCTTGCGGATGGCGCCGGTCATGGCGAGGCGGTTGTCGGTATCGACGTTGATCTTGCGCACGCCGTTCTTGATGCCGAGCTGGATCTCTTCGACCGGCACTCCCCAGGTCGGCTTCAGCTTGCCGCCGTACTGGTTGATGATGTCCTGGAGTTCCTTGGGCACCGACGAGGAGCCGTGCATCACCAGATGCGTGGTTGGAATGCGCTGGTGGATCTCGATCAGGCGGTCCATCTTGAGCACGCTGCCGTCGGGCTTCTTGTTGAACTTGTAAGCCCCGTGCGAGGTGCCGATGGCGATGGCGAGCGCGTCGCAGTGGGTGTCCTTGACGAACTGCTCGGCCTGATCGGGATCGGTGAGGTGTTCAAGCCCGGTGCCGCCGGCGCCGTGGCCGTCCTCGATGCCGCCGAGGGTGCCGATTTCGGCTTCCACGGTCACGCCTTTCGCGTGCGCCATCTCGACCACTTCGCGGGTGACGCGGACGTTGTACTCGTAGCTGGAGGGAGTCTTGCCGTCCTCCATCAGCGAGCCGTCCATCATCACCGAGGTGAAGCCCATCTCGATGGCGGACCTGCAGGTGGCCGGGCTGTTGCCGTGATCGAGGTGCAGGACCACCGGGATCTCGGGATAGAGCTCGGTGGCTGCCAGCATGAGGTGATAGAGGAAGCGGTCCTGGCTGTAGGAGCGCGCGCCGCGCGAGGCCTGGATGATCACCGGCGACTCGGTCTCGCGGGCCGCCTCCATGATGGCCTGGATCTGCTCCATGTTGTTGACATTGAAGGCGCCAACGCCATAGCCTTTGCTGGCGGCCTCATCGAGAAGCTGGCGCATCGATACGAGGGGCATCGGGTTCTCCTCTCATTGGGGAATTAGGATGGATGAATCCTGATTTCAAGTTTCAGTGTACTATACGCCCGGCCAGCGCTGCTTGGGTTCCGGCCGCCTCAGTGATACCAATCGAGGATCCTGACCTCGATGCCCGAACCGGCGAGCGCCTTCTCGAACACCCCCGGATCCGAACCCCGGTAGTGGTAGGGAATCGCCACTTTGGGCCGGAACGCCTTGACGGCTTCGGCCGCCTCCTCCGGCGGCATCGTGTAAGGCAGGTTCATGCAAATCAGCGCGGCATCGATGTTCTTCAGCGCCCGCATTTCCGGCGTGAACTCGGTGTCACCGGCGATGTAGAGCCGGAAGGCGCCCCAGGCGAGCACGTATCCGTTGCCGCGTCCTTTGGCATGGTAGACCTGGCCCTCCGCAGGACCGCGCTTCACGTTGTACATGGGCAGGGCTTCGATTTGGAATCCCGCCGCATTCGTGCTGTCACCATTGCGAAGGATGCGCGCGCCTGGCAGTTTCTCAGCCACCACGGGCGGCGCGATGACGATGGTATCCGGGCGGCGGACGAGGTCGATCGCCTTCAGGTCGAAGTGGTCCGGGTGGGAATCGGTGATGAGCAGGAGATCGGCCTTGGGCAGCCCCGAGTAATCGCCCTGGCTCCAGGGGTCGACGTGCACCACCTTGCCTCCGGCTTCGAGCATGAACGAAGCATGCCGGATGGCCGTGAGCTTCAGGGGCCCGGCCTTGGTGGAGAACTCAACCGACGGATGCGCGCCCGACGCCGCCAGAGCGGCGCCGATGAACAACAGGAACACAGCGGATTTCATGACATTGAGCATACGGCGGCCCGCGGCCGGAATCCACAGCCTCCGGCAGGCGGTATGTTACGCTGGATGCTTCCCCCCATGCAGCAGGATCCGGACCGCCCGTCCGTGGGCGCGAAGCTCGAGCGGCTTGTCGAAATCATGGCGCGGCTGCGCGGCGAGGGCGGCTGCCCGTGGGACCGGCAGCAGACGTTCGACTCCATCAAGCCGTACACGCTCGAGGAGACCTACGAGGTTCTGGACGCCATCGACCGCCGCGACTGGAGGGCGCTGGCGGAGGAGCTGGGCGACCTGATCCTGCAAGCCGTGTTTTACGCGCAGATGGCGTCGGAACAGGGCCTGTTCTCGATCGGCGATTCGCTGGACGCGATCAACGCGAAGCTGGTGCGGCGCCACCCGCACGTGTTCGGCGACGGCACGGCGAAGACCGCCGAGCAGGTGCTGGCGAGGTGGAACGAAATCAAGGACGAAGAAAAGCAGGAGCGCGGCGAGGAAAAGAAGGGCCTGCTGGACGGGGTGCTGCGCCACCAGCCGGCGCTGATGGAGGCGGCGCATCTGTCGAAAAAGGCTGCCGCCGCGGGATTTGACTGGCCGGATATCGGCGGCGTGATGGAGAAAATGCGCGAAGAAATTGCGGAGCTGGAAAAGGCGCGCGAGGCAGATTCCGCAGAGAAAATCGAAGAAGAGATCGGAGATCTGCTGTTCACCGCGGTCAATGCCGCCCGGTTTCTCGGCGTCGATCCGGAGCAGGCGTTGCGGCGCACCAATCAGAAATTCCGCGCCCGTTTCGCGCAAGTGGAAACCGGCCTGGCCGCCCGCGGCAGGGACTTCAGGCAGACCACGATCGAGGAGATGGAAGAGCTTTGGCAGCAGGCGAAGACGAAAGAAGGATCGTAATCCGCGGACTGACGGGGCTGGACGAGCTGAACGAAGCGGTGCGGCTCCAGAAAGAGATCTGGGGCTTCGCCGACATCGAGCTGCTGCCCCTGCGCCTGTTTGTCGTCGCCCAGAAGGTGGGCGGGCAGACGCTCGGCGCCTTCGACGGGGACCGCATGGTGGGGTTCCTGCTCGCCATCCCCGGGCTGAAGCAGGGCTCGATGTACCTGCACAGCCACATGATGGGCGTGTTGCCCGAGTACCGCAACCTGCGCATCGGCAGGCGGCTGAAGCTCGCCCAGCGGGAGGAAGCGCTCAGCCGCGGCATCCGGCTGGTGGAATGGACGTTCGACCCGCTGGAGCTGAAGAACGCATTTTTCAACATCGAGCGGCTGGGCGCCATCGTCCGGCGCTACGTGCGGAACCAGTACGGCACCACCACCTCTCCGCTGCACGGCGGGTTGCCGACGGACCGCTGCGTGGCGGAATGGCACCTCGAATCGCCGCGCGTAACGGCGATTCTGGAGGGAAGGGCGCCGGAGCGCGGGCCCGTGCTGGAGCGGATTGAAATTCCTGCCGATATAGCGGAGATCCGGGCTTCAAAGCCAGAAAAGGCTGCGGCCATTCAGGCCCAGGCCAGTGATCAATTCGAAGAGTATTTTCAGAGAGGGCTGGCAGTAATCGGATTTGAGAATCGGTCTGATAGCGGCGTTTATCTTTTCGGAAAATGGGATTTCAAATAGAACAAATCTGCCTGCACTGGCTGGAAATGCCCCTGGTGCATTTCTTTGAAACCAGTTTCGGGCGCACGACGCGGCGGCGGATCATCCTGGTGGAGGTTTCCAGCGGCGGCGCCTCCGGCTGGGGCGAGGTCACCTGCGGCGAGCATCCCCACTACAACGAAGAATGGACGGAAGGCGCGTGGCTCATCCTGCGCGATTACCTGGTTCCCGAGGCCTGCGGCAGCAGACTGGAGACGCCCGCCGAGGCGGCGCGTTTCGGCGCGCGGCTGCGCGGCCACCGGATGGCCCGCGGGGGACTGGAGGCGGCGTGCTGGGATCTGGAGGCGCGGCTGCGCGGCGAGCCGCTGTGGAAGACCCTTGGGGGCGGGGCGCGCCGCGAGATCCCCTGCGGCGTCTCGATCGGCATCCAGGACACGCCGGCTCAGCTCATCGGCAAGATCCGGGCGGAACTGGAAGCCGGCTACCAGCGGATCAAGATCAAGATCAAGCCGGGCTGGGACGTCCACATCGTCGAGGCGGTGCGGCGCGAGTTCCCGGACATCCTGTTGATGGCCGACGCCAACAGCGCCTACACGCTCGCTGACACGGACAGGCTGAAGGCGCTGGACGAGTTCGGCCTGATGATGATCGAGCAGCCGCTGGCGCATGACGACATCATCGACCACTCGCTGCTGCAAGAGAAGCTCAACACGCCCATCTGCCTGGATGAGTGCATCCGCACGCGCCATCACGCGCGGCAGGCGATTGAACTGGGCGCGTGCCGGATCATCAACATCAAGCTGGGCCGTGTGGGCGGCTTCACCGAGGCGAAGGCGATCCACGACTTGTGCCAGAGCCGCGGCATTCCGGTCTGGTGCGGCGGGATGCTGGAAAGCGGGGTGGGGCGCGCCCACAACATCGCGCTGGCGTCGCTGGAAAACTTCACGCTCCCGGGCGACGTATCGGCCAGCAAGCGTTATTGGACCCGCGACATCATTCAACCGCCCGTGGAAGTGACGCCGCGCGGCACGATCGTGCTGCGCGACGAGCCGGGTTTCGGATACGCGCTGGACATGGACTTTCTCGCATCCGTCCGCGTGAGGCAGGAGACGTTCTGCGCGAAGTGAAACCCGTGCCCCGGGCGCTTTACGCGCTCATCCTGCTGATGACGGGGATCTGGGGGGCGAACTATGTGGTGGCGAAAGCCGCTCTCAGTCACTTTCCCGCCCTGCTGATCGGGCCGTTGCGGGCCACGCTGGCGGCGGCGCTGCTGGCGCCCGCGTATCTCGTGGTCCGCGCCCGCAGCGGGAGAGACGACGCCTGGACGGCGCGCGAGCTGGTCTTCGTGGGGCTGCTGGGCGTTTTCGGCATCACGCTGAACCAGGTGTTTTTCATTCTCGGCATGGCCCGCACGAGCGTCGCGCACGCGGCGCTGCTCATCGCCACCACGCCCTTGCAGGTGATGGCGCTGGCGGCGGCGCGCGGGCAGGAGCGGATCACCGCCCGCAAAGCCGCAGGGATGCTGACCGCCGTGGCGGGCGTGGGCGTTCTGCACGTCGGCGATGCAGGCGGGCGGGGGGCGACGCTGGCGGGCGACCTGCTCGTGTTTCTCGCCGCCTTCTGTTTCTCGCTCTACACGGTTTTCAGCAAGGAAGTGACGCGGCGGCACAATTCGCTGACAGTCAACGCGCTCGGCTATGTAGCGGGCGCGCTGGCCGGAGCGCCGCTGTTGGCGCAGCAGTCGCTCGGCTTCGAATACGGCAGCGTTGGCGCAGGCGGCTGGCTGGCGCTCGCCTACATGACGCTGCTGGCTTCGATCCTGTGCTACCTGATCTTTTACTATGCGCTGGATCACATGCCCGCCTCGCGGCTGGCGGCGTTCAGCTATCTGCAACCGGTGATCGCCGCAGTGACGGCGTTCGTCTTTCTGCATGAGCCGGTCACGCTGCCGGTGGCTGCCGGAGGGGCGCTGGTGCTGGGCGGAGTTTGGGTGACCGGGCGCGGCTGATACAAGGAAGTCCGCATCCGCGCGGCGCGGGCGAGAATCAGAGAGATACGTTATGGGCGAACTGACGGGCAAGACCGTTCTGGTGACCGGGGCCGCGCGGCGCATTGGAAGGGCGATTGCGCTGCGCCTGCACGAGGAAGGCGCGCGGGTGCTGCTGCATTACGGAACCTCGGGGGCTGAGGCGCGCGAAGTGGCGGCGCAGTGCGGCGGCGCGCCGCTGTACCAGGCTGATCTCGAAAAAGTGGACGAAATCCGCGCGATGTTCGCGCGCATCGGAGACGAGCACGGCCCGCTGTTCGGGCTGGTGAACAACGCCGCCCGTTTCACGCGCGTTGCCGTGCTCGACATCACCGAGGCGGACTGGGACTACATCCACTCGGTGAACCTGAAGGCCGTGTTTTTCTGCGCGCAGGAGGCGGCGCGGCTGATGGAGCGGGGCGGCGGGGGGCGGATCGTGAACATCAGCTCGATGGGCGCGTTTCTGGCCTGGCCGGAGCATGTGCATTACTGCGCGTCCAAGGCGGGCGTGGCGGCCCTGACGCGCGGGCTGGCCCGGGCGCTGGCGCCGCGGATCAGCGTCAACTCGGTGGCGCCGGGGGTGATTCCGTTTGAAGAGCGCGAGGATCCCGCGATTCAGAAGATGGCGCGGGCGACGCCGGCCGGCCGGCCGGGCACGGGCGAGGAGATCGCCGATGCCGTGGTCTTTTTCCTGAAGGCGAGCCCGTTTGTGACCGGACAGGTGTTGCAGGTGGACGGCGGGCTGGGGCTGCGCTGACTGGCCGATTTCAGCTCAATCCGGCGCGGCGCGGGCCGATAAGCGGGCTGTGACCGAACTGATGGCGCGCGCGGCGGAAGTGCTCGAGACGGCGCAGGCGTGCTCGGCGGCTGGCAGCGAAGGCGAGTGGACGCTCTTGCTGGCAGCCGGGGGCGGCTGGCAGATGCTGGCAGGCGCCGCGCACGAGCCGCGGGCGCTGGCTGTGACGCACGGGGCGCAGGCGGTGCTGCGGGTGTTGCGCCGGGCGGGCGTGGTTCGGGTGGAAGGCTGGGACGCAAGCGGGCGGTGCATGTTGGAATCGCGCTCCACGGGGCAGCGGATGGAGCGGCTGGTTGCGGATCAGCGCCTGTACGCGGCCGCCGCCAGCGCGGGCTGAGCAGGCTTCAAACTCAGGGCAGCCCCATATCGCGCAGGAACTCGGCCGCCTCTTCCGGCGGCGTGGGGTTGATGTAGAATCCGGTGCCCCACTCGAATCCCGCCACCTTGGTCAGCTTCGGGATCACCTCCAGGTGCCAGTGGTAGTGGTCAAGCGGCCCTTCCTGCAACGGGGCGGTGTGCAGCATGAAGTTGTAGGGGGGCTTTTCCAGCGCCTTGTCGATCTTGCGCAGCACGGTGCGGACCACCCAGCCGAGGTTCTGGATGACGGCGGGCTCGGAGGCTTCGAAGTGCGCGTTGTGGCGGCGCGGCACGATCCAGGTCTCAAAAGGAAAGCGCGATGCGAAGGGCGCGATGACGACGAAGTGGTCGGACTCGAACACGATGCGCTCGCGCGTCTGCAACTCCTGCTGGAGAATGTCGCAGTAGATGCAGCGCTCGCGGAAGCTGTAATAACGGCGCGAGCCTTCCAGCTCCTCCTGCACGCGCTTGGGAACGACGGGCAGCGCGATCAACTGGCTGTGCGGGTGCTCGAGCGTCGCGCCTGCCGCCGCGCCGTGGTTCTTGAAGGCGATCACGTAGCGGAGCCGCGCGTCGCGGCGCAGGTCGATCATGCGGTCGCGGAAGGCGAAGAAGACGTCGGCGACCTGCTTCTCGCCCATCTCGCTCATCGACGCGCTGTGCTCGGGCGTCTCGATGATCACTTCGTGGGCGCCGACGCCGTTCATGCGGTCGTAGAGCCCTTCGCCCTGCTTGTTGAGGTCGCCCTCCACCCGCAGGGCGGGAAACTTGTTGGCCACCACGCGCAACTGCCAGCCGGGCGTGTTCGGCTCGCCCGATTCGCGGTAGGCGAGGATCTCCGGCGGCGTCTTCTTCTCCATGCCCGGACAGAACGGGCAGATGCGCGCCGGCGGCGGGGGCGTGCGCTCCCGCACGAAGTCCATGGGGCGGCGCGCACGGTCGGTCGAGATGATCACCCAACGTCCGGTGATCGGATCTTTTCTCAGCTCAGGCAATCCCGATCCACCCTACTGAAGTGTCAGTGAGCATCCCTCAGCATAGCCGATCCCAATCCCGCGGTGACCAGGCGCCGCGGTAATGGCGGATCTGGTACGGCTCGAAGACGACGGTGACGATGTCGAAGCGCGCCTTCTCCGGCTGGATGCGCCAGCGGCGCAGAAACAGCCGCGCCGCCCGGGCGATGCGGCGCTGCTTGGCCTGGTCGATGGCGCGCAGAGGATCGCCGCAGATGTCGTCCTTCCGGCTCTTGACCTCGACGAACACCACGGTGTCGCCGTCCACAGCCACGATATCGACCTCGGCGTCGCGGTCCGGCAGCGTCCAGTTGCGGTCGACCACGATCAGTCCTTCGGCTTCCAGATAACGGTGCGCCAGATCCTCGGCGCGCCTGCCGAGCGCGATGTGCCCGGGATGCCGCCGCAGGCGCGCCCAGTGGCGCACCTCATCGCACAGTCTGTACAAACCGCGCAGCCACACGGCCGGTCATTTGACGGCTTCGAACTCGAACTCCATCACCTTGCCGCGCACCACGTAGCACAGGTAGTGCTCCCAGAACAGCCGGAAGCGCGGCCAGGCGTTGACGAGCCACTCGAAGCCGAGCCACCTCCAGAGGGCTAGTAGCCGCACGCGGACTTTTTTCTCACGCAGCCGCGCCGCCGAGTAGTAGCCGAAGCCGCCGTGACCGGCGCCGAAATAGCGGAAGCTGAACGAATTCAGGTGCCACCGGTGGGTGGGGTCGCAAAAGCTCGAAAAGTCGGTGTAGTGCGGCGTCGTGATGAAAATGCGCCCGCCGGGCCTGACAAGGCGGTGAAACTCCTCCATGGTGCGGATGACGTCGGCGACGTGTTCGATGACGTGCGTGGCGTACAGTTCGTCGAACACGGAGTCGCGGAACGGATACGGGAAATGATCCAGGTCGCAGAGCACGTCGGCGGCGGTGCGCGCGTTGCGGTCCACGCCGATCGCGCCGGGCCGCTTGTTCAGGCCGCAGCCGACGTCGAGAATGCGCGGCGGAGTCACCTTCACAGTCTAGCCCGCAGGCGGGGTTCTTATTGGAGGAGAAGCCCGGCCGGCGGGCTGGGGTCTGGCGACTGCGCGGGACGTGCTCACTGTGGCGGCCGCGCGTCCGATTCGAGTCCTGAATTCCTGTCGAATGAACAAAATCCAGCCGAAAAACCCGGCAGCGGGCGGGCCGTATGTTCCAAATTCGTAACAAAATGGCTGGGGCGCACCTCGGCCCCTCACGCCGCAAATAATTGAGAGCACACGTGCTGTTCTGATTTCGGAAAAAGGACGGCAGGACGCGGAAATCGCACGGCAACAATTCACATAGTATCTACAGCCAATTTCACTGAAACACGCGGCCGCCAACACTCGCCGGTTGCGGAGGGTGAGCGGCTCTGTCAGAGGGAGCAACAAACGCATGGCCGCAAAATCGTTCTGGTTTTCAGCAACCGCTATTCGGAAGATCCGCCAGGCTGAAGCCGCGATTGCCCGGCCTCATTACCGGCCGGAAACGGCGTGCCGCCGGCCTGAAGAGCCATCGCCCGGCCTGATGAAACAAGCGCGCCGCAACAGAAATGCGGCGATGAGATGGCCGCTGCTCCTCATCGGGATCTTCCTGTTGCAGGCGCGAATGGAGGCGCAGCATGAACATCACTCTTCCCAATTGCCGGTCCTGGTGGACGGCGCCCGGACGCCTGAAGCCATCCCGGACGGCCTGGCGTACACGCACTTTCTGACCGCCATTGCGCTGGAAGCTGGCGCCCCTGAGGAGGCGCGCAAGCGGCAGGCGGCCCAACTGCTGCCGCTGGGCCTGGAGCCCGAACATCAGGAAGCCCTGAAGCGGATCCTCGCCCATCTCAAAGCCGGGCTGAACGAGACCGAGCGGGGGCTCCGGGAGGCCAGCCGGGGCGTGCAAACCCTGGAAGCTTCGCAACGCATTGCGGCGCTGCTGGCGCGCCGGGCGCAGTTGTCGGCGGCGGCGGTGGAAGAGATCCGGCGGGCGTTGCCGGAGGAGGCGTTCGCCCGGATCGAGGAGCATGTCCGCACGCACGTCAAGCGGCGGATCGTGATCTACGGCACAAAACCGTGAGGAGGCTGCAACCATGAGGACCCGCCTGGTGTCTATCGTGTTGGCTGCCGTGCTCTGTCTGCTGGCATCCGCGCCGCGCGCCGGGGCGCAATGCCAGATGATCTTCAACGTGAGCGTGTACAACGACGCCGCGCTGAGCGAGGACGTGACGATGGTTTACGGCTTCTCGACGACCTCGGACAACAGCAGCCTGTGCACGTGCGGGCATGGGAGCTACCAGACCCGGACCACCGTGTACGCGCCCGACGGGGCGCAATCGACGGTGGTTTCTTCCGGGTTCGCGTCTTATGTGGCCGTGGCAACCAACGGGCGCATGGGCACATACACGGTGACGGGCAACGCCAGCCTGTTTTGCTCGTGCGCGGGCCTGGTGGGAGCGGGGGGCGTGGCGGCGGCGATCGTCGCGCGGCCGGCCGTTGGCATCACTTTCGCGGATGCCTGCCAGGACCATATCCAGACGGTGCTGAACCCGCCCGGCGTGTCGGGGACGTTCACGCTGGAGTATGTGACGGCCCAGGGGGGCTCCCGGACCATGGCGGGGCCGGTGGCTCAGGCCTCTGGGATCCGGTCCGATTTCTTCAACCTCGGGGCGCTTCAATTCGGCGACCAGTTGAGAACCCTCCGCGCCCGATGGACGGTGAACGGGGTCACGGGGGAAGGAACCCGTGCCTATTCCATCGACGTCATGGATAACCCCTGGAAGATCACCTGTTACAACCGCCCGCTGGAGTCGGAGGCGGCGCCGGCGCCGACGGTGACCGCGTGTACAACCTCGGTGGGAACCGCATGCAGCTACACCCCAAGGACGTTCCGGCAGCAGTTTCTCGACCGGGTGAATATGAATGGCAGCGGGAAGGACATCACGGACACGTTCATCTCACTGGAAGAGTTCTGTCCGCAAGGGCCCGGCAATTGCCCCGATTATAAAAACCGGAGGTACCGCCGCCCTTCTCCAGGCGGGGCATGCGG
>CAKZUE010000066.1 GCA_937920635.1 uncultured Bryobacteraceae bacterium | reverse complement strand
GCGCAAAGGCGTGCTGGATTGGGCCTACGGCGAGGATCATCAGGAACATCGCCGGAGCTGAGAGCCGCCATGAGTTCAGCCGAAATCTCCGCTTTGCCGACCCCGGCTGCGATCCAGGAGTGGGACCCGGGCGCTGTCAGCGCCGCCAGTCTGGAGCGGGGCGATCTGGTGCTTTGGACCACGCCGGAGCGGCTTCTGGATCTGTGCCGCTTCCTGAAAGAGAAGCGGCAGTTCACGCGGCTTGTGGCGGTGACCTGCATCGACCGCTACCCCGTGGAGCCGCGGTTCGAGGTGGTCTATCTGCTGCACTCGATCCCGAACAATGAGCGGCTGCGGGTGAAAGCCGCCGTCAGCAGCGCGGAGGCGGTGCTGCCCAGCGTGTGCGGCGTGTGGACGGGCGCCAACTGGTACGAGCGCGAAGTCTACGACATGTTCGGGGTGCGCTTCGACGGGCATCCGGACCTGCGGCGGATCCTCATGCCGGACTACTGGCAGGGGCATCCCTTGCGGAAGGATTTTCCGGTGCACGGGCACAAGTACAGTTACAAGGACGAGTGAGTCCCGCGCTGCGCGTGGAGAAGGAATCTGCGATGAATCCAACAGACACCGCCCTGGATTCCAGACTTCAGGAGATCGCCCCGGAAGCCGAAGGCGCGCCGCGCCGCATGGTGCTGAACATGGGGCCGCAGCACCCGTCCACGCACGGGGTGCTGCGGGTGATCCTGGAACTGGACGGCGAGATCGTCACCAAAGCGCGGCCCGATATCGGGTTCCTGCACACGGGCATCGAAAAACAGGCTGAAGCGCTGGGATGGCAGCAGGTGGTGACCATCACCGACCGGATGGACTATCTGGCCAACCTGTCGAACAATCTGGCCTACGCGCTGTCAGTCGAGAAGCTGCTGGGCGTGGAAATTCCGCCCAAGGCGCAGTGGATGCGCGTGCTGCTGGCGGAGCTGTCGCGCATCAACAGCCACGTCGTCTGGCTGGGCACGCACGCGCTCGACCTGGGTGCGATGACCGTCTTCTTCTATTGCTTCCGCGAGCGCGAGGACCTGCTGCGGATCTTCGAAATGTTCAGCGGGCAGCGCATGATGACCAGCTATATCCGCATCGGCGGGCTGGCGCTGGAGCCGCCGCGGGGCTGGGAGCGCGCCGTCCGTAACTTCATCCGCGGGCTGCCGGAGAAAGTAAACGAGTACGAAGCGCTGCTGAAAGAAAACCCCATCTTCCTGCGCCGCACGCAGGGCGTGGCGGTGGTGCCGCTGGAGCGGTTGCTGGATCTGGGCGTGACCGGGCCGATGATCCGCGCCGCCGGGCTCGGCTGGGACATCCGCAAGGCGGAGCCGTATTCGAGCTACGAGAAATTCGATTTCCGCGTGCCCGTGGAGCAGGAAAGCGACGTGTACGCGCGCTTCCTGGTGCGGCTGGAAGAGATCCGGCAGAGCGCGCGCATCGTGGAGCAGGCGCTGGACGGCATGCCGGAAGGCCCGTGGAAAGCGGATGCGCCGCACGTGGTGCTGCCGGACCGCGAAAAGATGAAGACGCAGATGGAGGCGCTGATCTACCACTTCAAGATCGTCACCGAGGGCATGCGCGTGCCGGCGGGCGAGGCTTATGTGCCGGTGGAGAGCCCGCGCGGCGAGATCGGATTCTATGTGGTGAGCGACGGCGGCGCGCAGCCGTGGCGCGTGTTCATGCGGACGCCGAGCTTCGGCAATTTGCAGTCGTTGCCGGAGATGTTCGAGGGGCGGCTGATCGCCGACACGATCGCCGCGCTCGGCAGCATGGACTTCGTGCTCGGAGACGTGGACCGCTGAGGCGCCGGGAGCAGATGCGATGACGTTTTCTCCGGAACTGGAAGCCAGGTTCGCGAAGATGATCGCCAGCTATCCGCCCGGGCGGCAGAAGGGCGCGTTGATCCCCATGCTGTTGTACGCGCAGGACGAAGTGGGCGCGGTGACGGATGAGGTGATCGAGGAGGTCTCGCGGCGGCTGAACGTGTCGCGCGTGGAGGTCGAGGAGGTGCTCGGCTACTACACGATGCTCACGCGCGAGCCGCGCGGCAAATACCACCTCCAGATCTGCACCAACATCAGTTGCCTGCTCACCGGAGGGGAAGAGCTGTTCCAGCACGCCTGCCGGAAGCTCGGCATCGGCAACAGAGAAAAGACGCCCGACGGGCAGTTTTCGCTGGAGGAAGTGGAGTGCCTGGGTGCGTGCTCCTGGGCGCCAGCGATGCAGGTCAACTACGACTTTCATTACCACATGACGCCGGAAAAGCTGGACCAGTTGATCGACAGCCTGAGGAAGTTGCAGTAGCGGAAGTGAAAGACATCCTGACAGGAGACCAACAATGACGCTGCTTGCACCGCCGCATCCGCTGGAGAAGCGGGTGCTGCTGCGCCGGTTCCCCGAGCCGCGCACGGAACCCGTGTGGATCGACGAGTACCTCCGCACGGACGGCTACGAAGCCATCCGCAAAGCCCTGGCGATGGAGCCGGAGCAGATCGTCGACGAGGTGAAGAAATCCGCGCTACGCGGGCGCGGAGGGGCGGGCTTCCCTACCGGCATGAAATGGAGCTTCGTCGACCGCAAGTCGCCGAAGCCGAAATACGTGGTGGTCAACGCCGACGAGGGCGAGCCGGGCACCTGCAAAGACCGCATCCTGATGGGCTACGACCCGCACCGGCTGATCGAGGGCGTGCTCATCGGCGGGCGCGCCATCGGCGCCAACCGCGGCTGGATCTACATCCGCGGCGAGTACCGCGAGTACATCGACATCCTCGACCGCGCCATCGCCGAAGCCTATGAGCGCGGTTTTCTGGGTTCGAACGTGCTGGGCACGGGCTGGGAGTTCCACCTGTCCACGCACACCGGCGCGGGCTCGTATGAATGCGGCGAGGAGACGGCGCTGCTGGAATCGCTGGAAGGCAAGCGCGGCAACCCGCGGCTCAAGCCGCCGTTCCCCGCCACCTCCGGCGCGTTCCAGTGCCCCACCATCGTGAACAACGTCGAGACGTTCTGCGCCGTGCCGGACATCATCCTGAACGGCGGCGAATGGTACGCCGCGCTTGGCACGCCGAAGAACGGCGGCACGCGCCTGGTGTGCCTCTCCGGGCACATCGAGCGCCCGGGCGTCTATGAAGTCCCGCTGGGCATGAACCTGCTGACGATCCTGAACGAGATCGGCGGCGGCGTCTGGAAAGGGCGCAAGCTGAAGGCGGTGATCCCCGGCGGCAGCTCTTCGCCCGTGCTGAAAGCCGAGGAGTGCGACATCCCCGCCGACTACGACTCGCTGGCGAAGGCGGGCTCGATGCTCGGCTCGGGCGCGACGGTGGTGCTCGACGAGACCACCGACATGGCGAAGGTGCTGGCGCGGCTGATGAAGTTTTACGCGCATGAGAGCTGCGGCTGGTGCATCCCGTGCCGTGAGGGCACCACGTGGCTGAAGAAGATCACGGCGCGGCTGGAAGAGGGCATCGGCAGCGAGCGCGACATCGACACGATCGACCGGATCTCGCAAAGCATGCTCGGGCGGACCTTCTGCCCGCTGGGCGATGCCGCGGCGATGCCGGCGATGGCGATTGCGCGCAAGTTCCGCGAAGAGATCCTGGAGAAGCTGAGCCGAGCGGACGCGTTCGCGCCCGTCGAGGGCGCCCAGCCGCTGGTGGTGCTGTGAGGGGGAGCGGACTGTCATGGCGAACATGGTGACCCTCACGATCGACGGCAAGCCGGTGACCGTGCCCGCGGGCACGCTGGTGATCGACGCCGCCAAACAGGCGGGCATCGACATTCCCGCTTTCTGCTATTACGAAGGCTTCAGCGTGCAGGCGGCGTGCCGCATGTGCCTGGTGGAAGTCGAAAAGATGCCCAAGCTCCAGCCCTCCTGCGCGCTGCCCGCCGCGGAGGGCATGGTGGTGCACACGGAAACGCCCAAGGTGGTGGAGGCGCGCAAGTCGACCATCGAGTTCCTGCTCACCAACCACCCGCTCGACTGCCCCGTCTGCGACAAGGGCGGCGAGTGCGAGTTGCAGGACATGACGTTCCGCTACGGGCTGGGCGAGAGCCAGTTCCTCGAGATCAAGCACCACGCCGACGAGAAGCAGTGGAGCCCGCTGGTCTTCTACGACCCGGCGCGCTGCATCCTCTGCTACCGCTGCATCCGCGTCTGCGACGAAGGGCTCGGGGTGGCGGCTCTGGGGCTGAGCTACCGCGGCGTGTCGGCGGAGATCATTCCGAACAAGGGCGATCATCTCGAGTGCGACGAGTGCGGCTGGTGCATCGACGTCTGCCCGGTGGGCGCGCTGACCTCCGGCACGTACCGCTACAAGTCCCGCCCGTGGGAGATGAACTATGTGCCGGCCATCTGCACGCACTGCTCCAACGGCTGCAAGACCACGCTCAGCGTGCGCAACGGCGAGATCATCCGCTCGAACAACCGCGACCGCTCCGGCATCAACGGCGAGTTCCTGTGCGTGAAGGGGCGCTTTGGGTTCGATTTCGTTCACAACGAAGAGCGATTGCAGTCGCCGCTGATCCGGAAAGACGGCAAGCTCGAGCCTGTGAGCTGGAGCGAAGCGCTGAAATTCGTTGTCTCGCGTGTGCGCGAAACGATCGAACGCAACGGCAAATTCGCCGTTATCGGCTCGACCCGCACAACGAACGAAGAGAATTTCTATCTGCAAAAGTTCGCGCGCCAGGGGCTCCGCACCAACAATATCGACCACCACCGCTCGGGCGACGTGATCACGCTGGTCGACGCGCTCGCCGGGCGCACGGACGCGCTGGCCACGGTTGGCGATCTGTACACCTGCGACGCTGCTCTGGTGCTGGGTGCGGACCTGGCGCAGCAGCACCCGTTGCTGGCGTATCAGCTGCGCGCCAACTGGCGCCATCACCGCTCGCCGGTCTTTGTGGTCACGCCGGGACCGGTGCGCGAAGACCAGTACGCGGCGCGGAGCCTGCGCGCCGAGGCGGGCGGGGAAGTGGAGCGGCTCGAAGAGCTGCGCGAGGAGCTGAAGGCGCGCCAGAACCTGGTGGTGCTGTACGGCGCCTCGGTGAAGGGCGAGGCGGTGCGGCGGCTGGTCGCGTTCGGCGATTCGCTCGGCATTCCGGTGAAGTATGTTTGCCTGGTGGATTACGTCAACTCGCGCGGCGCCGTGGACATGGGCCTGCTGCCGCATCTGGGGCCGGGCTACAAGCCGGTGGAGATCCCCGGCATGCACCTGGACGCCATGATGGCCGCACCCGATCTGGACGTGATCTGGGTTGCGGGCGCCAACCCTCTGGAGGGCGGCAGGGAGTTCGCCTCGAAAAACGCTTTTGTGATCGTGCACGAGCTGTTCCTCACGGAAACCGCGCAGCGCGCCGACGTGGTGCTGCCATCGATGAGCCTGTACGAGAAGAACGGCACGGTCACCAACGTCTGCGGCGAAGTCCAGCGGACCAAGGCGGGGCCGAAGGTGATGGGAACCAAGTCCGACCTGGACATCCTCGGCCTGCTGGCGGCGCAACTGGGCTTCGACATCGGCATCCCGTCGCAGGAAAAAGTGCTCGATGAGATCCGCCGCACCGTGCGGGGCTACAACGTGCCGCTGCCCGTGCTGGCCACGGGCGGGGCGGCGCAGGCGGCGGTGCTGAATGGGAATGTGCCGGTGGATGCCCAGCCGGAGCAGGTGCGCCCGTCGGGTGATACGCTGTTTACCTCGGGCACGCTTGGCAAGTATTCCAAGAGGCTCGCGCAATTGATGGAAGCGCCCGGACGGCTGTTCCAACCGTAGTGCCATGAACTTCTACCTGCTCACGCTGATCAAGATGGCCCTGACGGCCCTGGTGCTGCTCACCTGTTGTGCCTACGCCGTCTGGGTGGAGCGCAAGGTGCTGGCGCACATCCAGCTCCGGCCCGGTCCTTACCGCGTGGGGCCGCACGGGCTGTTGCAACCGCTGGCGGACCTGATCAAGCTGCTCACCAAGGAGGGCATCGTGCCCTCCTATGCGAATCCGTTTTTCTACCTGCTGGCGCCGTTTCTGGCCGTTGCGCTGGCGCTGACCGCGATCGTGGTGATCCCGTTCACGCCGGAGTTCGAACTGTTCGGCGTGCGCACGGCCATCGGACTGACGGACCTGAACATCGGCATCCTGTTCCTGCTGGCGCTGAGTTCGCTGGGCGTCTACGGCATCGCCATCGGCGGCTGGGCGTCGAACAACAAGTATTCTCTGATGGGCAGCCTGCGCTCGTCGGCGCAGATGGTCAGTTATGAGCTGCCGCTGGCGATGGCCATCGTCAGCCCGCTGCTGCTGGTGAACACGCTCAACCTGCGCGAGATCGTGGAGCTGCAAAACGGCTTCCACTTCGGACTTCTGCCGAAGTGGAACGTCTTCGCATCGCCCGTGCCGCAGGCGCTCGGGTTCGTGATTTTCCTGATCGCCGCTTTCGCCGAGACCAACCGCGTGCCCTTCGACCTGCCGGAAGCGGAGAGCGAACTGGTGGCGGGCTTCCACACGGAATATTCATCGATGATGTTCGCGTCGTTTTTCATGGCCGAATACGCCAACATCATCACCATCTGCTGCGTGGCGACGGTGCTGTTTCTGGGCGGCTGGCATCCGCTGTGGCCGGCCGAATACGGCAGCGATCTGGTTCCCGTGGTGCTGCTGGCCGCGGCGGGGCTGATGCTGCTGTTCCATGCGGCGCAGGCGGCGCGGCGGCGCAAATGGGACCGCTTCACGTTTCCGGTGTTCGGCGTCCTGTTGCTGGGGCTGGCGCCCGTGTTTCTGATTCCCGTGCTGAAGCCGGTGCTGATCCCGTTCTTCTGGTTCGTGGCGAAGGCGGGCTTCCTGGTATTCGTCTTCATCTGGATCCGCGGGACGCTGCCGCGCTACCGCTACGACCAGTTGATGCGGTTTGCGTGGACGTTCCTGTTCCCGCTCTCGCTGGCGAATCTCCTGGTGACCGGGCTTGTGGTGGCGCTGGCGGGCTGACGAGGTAAAGCAGTCATGGATGTCTTGCTGTTCCTGATCTTCGCCGCCATCGCGGTGGGCTGTGCGCTGAACCTGGTGTTGCAGACGCACCCCATTTCCAGCGCGCTGTCGCTGATCGGCGTCATGGGTTCGCTGGCGGTGCTGTACCTGCTGCTGGGCGGCGAGTTCCTCGCCGCGGTGCAGTTGATCGTGTATGCGGGCGCCATCATGGTGCTGTTCGTGTTCGTGATCATGCTGCTGAACGCGGGCGGCGAGAAGAAGCCCTCGAAGAAGGTGCTGCGCACGGCGGTGGCATTGCCGCTGCTGTTCACGCTCGCCGGCGTGGCGGCCTATGTGCTGGCGTCGCAGGCGCCGCGGACCGAGACGGTGAAATTCGGCGCCTATGTGGCCGGACCCTATGAAGTGGGCAAGGCGCTGTTCACCACCTGGCTGCTGCCCTTCGAGGTGACCTCGATCCTGATCCTGATCGCGATCCTCGGGGCGGTGGTGCTGGCGAGGAAGGAGATCTGAACGATGCCCGATCTGGCGCAACTGCTGGCCGCGGAAGTGCCGCTGAGCTGGTACCTGATCCTGAGCGTGATCCTGTTCGTGATCGGGGCCGCGGGATTCCTGATCCGCCGCAACATCATCACCGTGTTCATGTGCATCGAGCTGATGCTGAACGCGGTGAACCTGTCCTTCATCGCCTTCAGCCACAAGCTGAAGATGGTGGACGGCCACATCTACAGCTTCTTCGTGATGGTGGTGGCGGCGGCGGAAGCCGCAGTGGGACTGGCCATCATCCTCACGGTGTTCAAGAACCGCGAGACGCTGGAAATCGACGAAGTCTCTTCGCTGAAGCTCTGATCCGATGCAACACCTCTGGCTCATTCCCGCATTTCCGCTCGCCGGGTTCCTCGTCAACGGGATCGCCGGGCGGAGGCTTCCCAAGCCGCTGGTCAACACGTTCGCCGTGGGAAGCGTGCTGCTGGCGTTCCTGTGGGTGCTGAAAGTGCTCGCCGGGCTCCAGCCGCTGGAGGCGGCGTACACGGAGCGCTATTTCACCTGGATCCAGAGCGGTTTCGTCAACGTCGGCTTCGACTTCATGGTGGACCGGCTCACCGCGGTGATGCTGCTGGTGGTCACCGGCATCGGGCTGCTGATCCACATCTACTCGATCGGCTACATGGCCCACGAGGACGGCTACAGCCGCTTCTTCGCCTACCTGAACCTGTTCATGTTCTTCATGCTGGTGCTGGTGCTGGCGGCGAACTACCTGGTGCTGTTCATCGGCTGGGAAGGCGTGGGGCTGTGCTCGTACCTGCTGATCGGCTTCTACTACCTGAAGAAGAGCGCCACCGACGCGGGCAAGAAGGCGTTTGTGGTGAACCGCGTGGGCGACCTGGGCTTTTCGCTCGGCATGTTCGTCACCATGCTCACGTTCGGCTCGCTCGACTTCGCTACCGTGTTCGGCAAAGCGCAGGCGGAAGGCGCGGCGCTGAATCCGCAGACGATCACGCTGATCTGCCTGTTGCTGCTGGTGGGCGCGACGGGCAAGAGCGCGCAGGTGCCGCTGTACGTCTGGCTGCCGGACGCAATGGAGGGTCCGACGCCGGTCAGCGCGCTGATCCACGCCGCGACGATGGTGACGGCGGGCGTTTACATGGTGGCGCGCTCCGCCCCGCTGTACAACCTCTCGCCCACGGCTCTGGAGGTGGTGGCCATTGTGGGGCTGATCACAGCCGTGATGGCGGCGACCATCGGCATGACGCAGTACGACATCAAGAAGGTCTTCGCGTACTCGACGGTGAGCCAGCTCGGCTACATGTTTCTGGGGCTGGGCGTGGGAGCGTACTCGGCGGGCGTGTTCCACATCATGACCCACGCGTTCTTCAAGGCGCTGCTGTTCCTCGGCGCGGGCAGCGTGATTCACGCGCTCAGCGGCGAGCAGGATCTGCGGATGATGGGCGGGCTGCGTTCGAAGATCCCTGTGACGTTCACCGTGCTGCTGGCGGCGGCGGTGGCGATCGCGGGCGTGCCGCCGTTTTCAGGATTCCACTCGAAAGACGCGATCCTTCTGGCGGCGCACGCGCACGCGCCGTGGATGTTCTGGGTGGGCGTGGTGACGGCGGCGATGACGGCGTTCTACGTCTTCCGCGCCATCTTCCTGTGCTTCTTCGGCACGTACCGCGGCGACGCGCACCCGCACGAGTCTCCGCTGGTGATGACGCTGCCGCTCGGGGTGCTGGCGTTGTTGAGCCTGGCGGGTGGCTACTTCAACGTGCCGCATTATCTGGCGCCGCTGTTCGGCGGCGAACACGCGCCGCACGACGAAACTCTGGTGGCCATCTCGGTGGCGGCGGGTCTGGCGGGCATCGGGCTGTCGTGGCTGTTCTATGTCGCCGCGCCGAGCCTGCCGGAACGGATTTCGTCGGCGCTGGGCGGTGTGTACCGGCTCGTCTACAACAAGTACTTCGTCGATGAAGCCTACGACGCGCTGATCGTGCACCCGCTCCGCGACGGCTCCCGCGCCCTGTTGTGGGGCGTGATGGACGCGCGGATCGTGGATGGCGCGGTGAACGGCGCTGGCGCGCTGGCGCGCTCGATCGGCAGCGGGCTGCGGATGTGGCAATCGGGCTATATCCGGCGCTACGCCGCCTGGGTGGTGCTGGGCTCGGCGGCGCTGGTGGCGGTGGCTGCATTCTGGGGAGGCGCGCGGTGAATCTGCTGGACATTGTTTTGTTGACCCCCGCGGCGGGCGCGCTGATCGCGCTGGTTCTGCCTTCGGACAATCCGGGGCTGCTCAGGAAGTTCACGCTGTTTGTATCGCTGATCGTGTTCCTGCTCTCGCTGGCGCTGATCGCGCCGGTGAATGCGGCGCCCGGCCGTTACGCGATCGAATCGAATGCCGTGTGGATCGAGTATCCGGCGATCCGCTACCACGTCGGCGTCGACGGGTTGAGCCTGTGGCTGATCATCCTGTCGGCATTCCTCACGCCCATCTGCGTGCTGGTGAGCTGGAAGCACATTGAAGACCGGGTGAAGGAGTTCCACGCCTTCCTGCTGTTCCTGCTGTTCGGCGTGATCGGCGTCTTCGTGGCGCTGGACCTGTTCCTGTTCTTCGTGTTTTGGGAGGTGTCGCTGGTGCCGATGTATTTCCTCATTGGCATCTGGGGGCACGACCGGCGCATTTATGCGGCGGTGAAGTTCTTCCTGTACACGATGGCTGGCTCGGCGATGATGCTGGCGGCGATGATCTGGATCTACAACCGCGCCGGCACGTTCGACCTGCCGCTGCTGCTCGACATGCTGAGGACCCGGCAGCTTGCCTTCAGCGCGCAGGAGGGCTTCTGGCTGTTCCTGGCGTTCTTCATCGCCTTTGCGATCAAGGTGCCGCTGTTCCCGCTGCACACGTGGCTGCCGGACGCGCACGGAGAGGCGCCCACCGCCGGCTCGGTGATGCTGGCCAGCGTCCTGCTGAAGCTGGGCACCTACGGGCTGGTGCGCGTGTCGCTGCCGCTGTTCCCGGATGCCGCGCGTGACAATGCGCCCTGGATCATCGCGCTCGCGATTGCGGGCATCATCTACGGGGCGCTGGTGGCGATGGTGCAGCCGAACATGAAGCGGCTGGTGGCCTACAGCTCGGTGAGCCACCTGGGATTTGTCGTGCTCGGGATCTTCACCTTCACGCAGGTGGGCCTGGACGGCGCTGTATACCAGATGCTGAACCACGGGATCTCGACGGGCGCGTTGTTCATCCTGGTGGGGCTGCTGTACGAGCGGCGGCATTCGCTCGAGATCGCCGACTATGGCGGCGTGGGAAGCGTGGCGCCGTGGCTGAGCACCGTGTTCGTGATCACGTCGCTGGCCAGCATCGGGCTGCCGCTGCTGAACAATTTCGTCGGCGAGTTCCTCGTGTTGCAGGGCGCGGCGCAGGCGAAGTTGCTGTACGCCGTGCTGGCGGGAACCGGAGTAATCCTCTCGGCCGTGTACATGCTGTGGCTGGTGCAGAGGGCTTTCTACGGGCCCACCCCCGACGCGGTGAAGCACCATGTGACCGACATGAACGGGCGCGAGTGGGCGCTGGTGCTGCCGCTGGTGGTGATGATGGTGTGGATGGGCGTGGGGCCGCAGACGTTCCTGCCCTCCATCAGCGCACCGAACCGGCAGGTGCTGGAACTGGTTTCAGGCAAGCCGCAGATCGAGAAATCCGCTCAGGAAGTTGCCCATGTCCGTTAGTTCCATTCCCTCGGCGCAGGAGATTGTGCGTTTCGCGCCCGAGATCGCGCTTTCGCTCGGCGGCACGTTCGTGATGCTGGGCGAGGCGGGACTCAAAAACGGCAGCCGCGCGCGGCTGGCGGTGATGGCGTTCCTCACGCTGCTCGCCGCAGCGGTGCTGGCGGTGTTTGTGGCCGCCGATCCCGGGACGGCGTTCTCCAATCTGCTGGTTGTGGACGGGTTCTCGACCTTCTTCCGCGTGCTGGTGTGCGCCGCCGGCATGCTGGTGGTGCTGATCTCGACCAATTACCTGCGCGTGGAGGGGCACGACTCGGGCGAGTATTACGCGCTGATTCTGTTCTCCGTCGCCGGACAGTGCCTGATGGCGGCTTCGAACGAGCTCATCATGCTGTTCATCGGGCTGGAATGCTCGTCGATCGCGAGCTACGTGCTGGCAGGATACCTGCGCGACGACAGGCGGAACAACGAAGCGGCGTTGAAGTACTTCCTGCTGGGCTCGTTCGCTTCGGCGTTCTTCCTCTATGGGGTGGCCTGGCTGTGGGGCGCTTTGGGGACGACGAACCTGAGCGAGGTGCGGCGGCTGCTGCTGGACCCTTCGGCGGGAGTGGACGCCACGATGACCGCGGCGGCTGCGGCGCTGCTGCTGGTGGGGCTGGCGTTCAAAGTCTCCGCCGCGCCGTTCCAGATGTGGGCGCCGGACGTCTACCAGGGCGCGCCCGCCCCGGTGGCGGCTTTCCTGAGCGTGGGGCCGAAGGCGGCGGCGTTCGCGATGTTTCTGCGCATCCTGATGACGGCGTTTGTGCCGGCCCGCGGCCAGTGGGAGCCGGTGTTGTGGACCGTGGCGCTGGCGACGATGGTGATCGGCAACTTCGCGGCCCTGCACCAGACGAACGTGAAGCGGCTGCTGGCCTACAGTTCGATCGCCCACGCGGGCTACATTCTGGTGGCGCTCACGGCGATGTCGGACACGGGAGCGGCGGCGGCGATGTTCTATCTGGCCGCGTATACGTTCATGAACATCGGCGCGTTCGCGGTGGTCACTTATGTGGCCGGCCGCGGCGAGCGCCATGTGGAGTTGATGGACTTTTCCGGCCTGAGCCGGCGCTCGCCCGCGATGGCGGCGGTGCTGTCGATTTTCCTGCTGTCGCTGACGGGCGTGCCGCTGACCGCCGGCTTCTTCGGCAAGTTTTATATCTTCAAGGCGGCGCTGGACGCCGATCTGGTCTGGCTGGCGGTGCTCGGCCTGCTGAACAGCGCCGTGGCCGCGTACTATTACCTGCGGATCATCGTGATGATGTACATGCACGAGCCGTCGGCGGGCGCCGGGGCGCTGCCCTCGCCGGGGGTGGGGATCCGCTGGGCGCTGGCAGCCAGCGTGGCGGGCACGTTCGTGCTGGGCGTGGCGCCGTCGCTGGTGCTGGACTTCGCCACGGCGAGCGCGCCGCTGCTGCGGTGAAACCACTGCAATCCCGGTGAAAACTGTGAAAACTGGGGACAGGCCCG
>CAKZUE010000065.1 GCA_937920635.1 uncultured Bryobacteraceae bacterium | reverse complement strand
CCTCACCTCCGGCCGCATCTACGAGCGCATCATCACCCGCGAGCGCCGCGGCGACTACCTCGGCAAGACCGTCCAGGTCATCCCCCACGTCACCAACGAAATCAAGGCCGCCGCCTACAAGGTCAGCGACGGCGTCGACGTTGTCATCTGCGAAATCGGCGGCACCGTCGGCGACATCGAAAGCCAGCCCTTCACCGAGGCCATCCGCCAGATGCGCCACGAACTCGGCCGCCGCAACACCCTCTTCGTCCACGTCTCCTACGTCCCCTGGATCGCCGCCGCCCAGGAGCTCAAGACCAAGCCCACCCAGCACTCCGTCAAAGAACTCCGCTCCATGGGCATCCAGCCCGACATCCTTGTCTGCCGCTCCGAGCGCCCCCTGCCCTCCGACCAGCGCGACAAGATCGCCCTCTTCTGCGACGTCGACCGCAACGCCGTCATCAGCGCCTACGACGTCGACACCGTCTACCAGGTGCCGGTCATGTTCGCCGAGCAGGGCGTTGACGACCTCGTCGTTGAAGCCCTCCAGCTCCAGTCCGCCGGCCCCCGCGACCTCTCCCGGTGGCAGGCCATGCTCGACCGCATGCGCTCGCCCTCCGATGAAGTCGAAATCGCCCTGGTCGGCAAGTACGTCGAATACGAGGACTCCTACAAGTCGCTCAAAGAGGCGCTCCTCCACGCCGGCATCCACCACCGGCTCAAGGTCCGCATGAGCTGGATCGAATCCGAGCCGCTCGTCTACCCGGACTGCGCCGCCGAGCTCAGCCGCTTCGATGGCATCCTCGTCCCCGGCGGCTTCGGCAAGCGCGGCGTGGAAGGCATGCTCGCCGCCATCCGCTTCGCCCGCCAGCACCACGTCCCCTACTTCGGCATCTGCCTCGGCATGCAGACCGCCGTCATCGAGTTCGCCCGCAACGCCTGCGGCCTCGACGGCGCCGACTCCACCGAGTTCGAACCCGCCACCCCCTACCCGGTCATCTACAAGCTCCGCGACCTGCTCGGCGTCGAAGAACTCGGCGGCACCATGCGCCTGGGCGCCTACGAGTGCCTGCTCGAAGAAGGCTCCTTCGCCCGCTCCGCCTATCAGCAGGAAGTCATCAGCGAGCGCCACCGTCACCGCTACGAGTTCAACCGCGCCTTCGAAGACCGCCTCGTCGCCGCCGGCCTGCGCATCACCGGCCGCTCGCGCGACGCGAAGTTCGTCGAGATCGTCGAACTCCCGGATCATCCCTGGTTCCTCGGCTGCCAGTTCCATCCCGAGTTCAAATCCAAGCCGCTCGAGCCGCACCCCCTGTTCAAGGCCTTCATCGGCGCCTCTTACGAATACCGCCAGAAACGCCTGCTCGACGAGACCAACCCGCTGTTCGCCGATGAGACCCGTTGACATCGCCCCTTCGCTCGCCCTCGGCGCCGGCCCGCTTGCCTTCATCTGCGGCCCCTGTGTCATCGAAAGCGAAGACCACTGCCTGATGCTGGCCGCGGCGCTGCGCGATGCCCTCGGCTCCCCGTTCATTTTCAAGGCCTCTTTCGACAAGGCCAACCGAACGAGCCTGCGCTCATACCGCGGCCCCGGCCTGCGCGAGGGTTTGCGCATCCTCGCCGAAGTCCGGCGCCGCACCGGCCTGCCCGTGCTCACTGACATCCACACGCCCGATCAGGCCGCGCCCGCCGCCGAGGCCGTGGACGTCCTTCAGATCCCCGCCTTCCTCTGCCGCCAGACCGACCTGCTCGTCGAAGCCGGCCGCACCGGACGCGCCGTCAACATCAAGAAGGGCCAGTTCGTCGCGCCGCTCGATCTGCGCCACGCGGTCGAGAAGGTCCTTTCCACCGGCAACGCGCGCGTCTTCCTCACCGAGCGCGGCTCGTGCTTCGGCTATAACAATCTCGTCGTCGATATGCGCGCCATCCCGCAGATGCGCGCGCTTGGCGTGCCCGTGGTGTTCGACGCCACGCACTCCGTGCAGCTTCCCTCCGCCGCGGGCGCGGCCAGCGGCGGCGCGCCCGAGTTCATCGAGCCGCTCGCCTCAGCCGCCGTCGCCGCCGGGGCCGATGGCGTGTTTTTCGAGGTCCACGAAGCGCCGGAGCGCGCCCTCTCGGATGGCCCCAACGCCCTCCGCCTCGATCTCGTGCAACGCCTCGCCGCCCGCCTCCGCCGCCTCCACGCCGCGCTGCACGAACCCGGCCCCGCAAGCGTCTAACATAGGGGTAGGAATCTCTCCCGAGGAGAAGGAACTGTCATGCCTTCCATTCGCCGCCGCAGCCGCCGGGGCTTCTCCCTTATCGAGCTGCTCATCGTTGTCGCGATTATTCTCGTCATTGCCGCCATCGCCGTGCCCAAGCTCAACAGCGCCCGCATGCAGTCGCAGGAGATGGCCGCCATCCGCCAGATCAACACCATCCACACCGCGCAGACGATGTATATGAGCCAGTTCCAGAAATTCGCCGAAAACCTCCAGCAGCTCGGGCCCCCCGCCTCCGGCGCGCCCGGTCCCGCCGCCGCCGACCTGATCCCCGGCGACCTCGCCCTCGGCGAGAAGACGGGCTACGTCTTCACCCTCACCGGCACCAAGGACGGCTACACCATCACCGCCGTCCCCAAGGTCTACAACAGCACCGGACGCCGCACGTTTTACTCTGATCAAACTCTGGTAGTCCGCGAAAACTGGGGCCCGGAACCCGCCACCGCCCAAAGCCCCGAAATCAAGTAAACGCATCCGAGCCGCAACCGAGCCGCAACCGAGCCGCGCGTGAGCGCCAACGGCGCGACCAAGCGGTCCCCGAACCCATCCGAGCCGCGCGGGAGCGCCAACGGCGCGACCAAGCGGTCCCCCTTCCGCGCGGGAGCGCCAACGGCGCGACCAAGCGGTTCCCCTTCCGTGCGGAAGCGCCAACGGCGCGACCAAGCGGTTCCCCTTCCGCGCGGGAGCGCCAACATCGCGACCAAGCGGTCCCCGCCCGCCTTTCTCCTGCCTCCCCTCCCCCCGGAACCGCATCCAAACAAATGCGAACAATTTCTTGTCAGGGTAGAATGAAACCATTGAACTCCCCCACAGGGCGTTCACCGTCTGGGCTCCATCGCCGTTGATTCACCGTGCTGCCATGCTCTCCACGAGCGTCCATCTCCTGACCACCGTCCTGGCGCTGGCCACCCTGGCAGCCGTTGCCGCAGGACTGCCCGCAAAAGGCGCCCTCGGCTCGCCCGCCCTGGAAACCGTGGCCGCGCTCGCCCTGCACCTCCAGTTCGCCGCCCTCACACTGGTCTGGCTGATCACGGCGCCTTTCTGGCGGCGTGAGCAGGCGCA
This sequence comes from uncultured Bryobacteraceae bacterium, assembly GCA_937920635.1. GTDB lineage: Bacteria > Acidobacteriota > Terriglobia > Bryobacterales > Bryobacteraceae > JANWVO01. Next base: position 80,377 of record CAKZUE010000065.1, on the reverse strand, counting down.
TTTCCGCGACGGCGGCTGGCCCAGCCTGCGCTCGATGGCCTGGTTCGCCCCGGCGGCCACGCTGGCCCAGATCGCCCTCGGCGCCGCTTACCGCTACGGTTTCACAGGCGTCATCCCGCACGTCACCTGGGCATTCGCCGCGGCGATCCTGCTGCTCATGTTCGCCTCGTTCGTGCTCACGCAGGAAGGCGCGGGTCAGGCGGTGAAGCGCGCCGCGGCCGCGCTGGCCGCGCTTGTCGGTGTCCAGGTTGTGCTCGGCGTCATGGCGCTGCTGTACCGCGTGGCGCACTTCGGCGGCGGCTGGATGGAATGGGCCTCCCGCGCCCACATGGGCGCCGGCGCGGCAGTGCTCGGACTCACCGTGATTCTCGCCGCCTTCGTCCTGCGCTGCGCGGAACCGGCATCCCGCACCGAATCTCTTGCATCGAACGGAACAAACGCATGAAGGGCTACCTCGAGCTCACCAAGCCGCGCATCACCTGGCTCATCCTGATGAGCACGGGCATCGGCTACTTCTTCGGCCACTCCGGCCCGCTCGACTGGAGCCTCCTGCTGCACTGCCTGCTCGGCACCGCGCTCATCGCCAGCGGCACCGCCACGCTCAACCAGTGGTATGAGCGCGACGCCGACTCCCGCATGCGCCGCACCGCCTCGCGCCCCATCCCCTCCGGACGCGTCGCCCCGCGCAACGCCCTCTGGTTCGGCATCGCCCTGCTGGTTCTCGGCGAACTCGATCTCGCCTTCGGCGTCAACCCGCTCACCGCGTGGCTCGGATTGTTCACCGTCGCCTCTTACCTGCTCCTCTACACGCCTCTGAAGCAGAAAACCTGGTGGTCGACCACCGTCGGCGCGTTCCCCGGCGCCATGCCGCCGCTGCTGGGCTTCGCCGCCGCCCGCGGCGAACTCACCCTCGAGTCCTGGGCGCTGTTCGCCATCCTCTTCCTCTGGCAGTTCCCGCACTTCTACTCCATCGCCTGGATGTACCGCGAAGACTACAGCCGCGCCGGCATCCGCATGCTGCCCGTGATCGAACCCGACGGGCGCTCCACCGCCCGCCACGCGCTTGCTTTTGCTCTATTTTTGATCCCCGCCAGCCTCCTGCCGGGCTTCCTCTCGATGACGGGACACTGGTATCTCGCCGCCGCTGTGCTGCTCGGCGCGCTCTTCCTGCGCGCCGCTCTCCGCCTCTACCGCGACCGCTCCGCCCTTAGCGCCCGCGGCGTGCTGAAAGCCAGCGTGCTTTACCTGCCTCTGCTCTACATCGCGCTTTTGCTCGACAGCCGCCCGGGGCTATTCTGAAAATCGCAATGAACCGCCGCGCCTGGCTCGCCGCCTCCAGCGCATCCCTGCTCACCGGCTGCCTCCGTTCCGGCTTGCCCGAGATCAACCAGGTGCCCGACTTCGAGCTGATCGACCAGGACGGCCAGCCCTTCCGCAGCGCTGAACGCCTGAAAGACAAAATCTGGGTCGCCGACTTCTTTTTCACCACCTGCAACGGTCCCTGCCCGCGCATGTCCGCCCTGATGCGCCGCGTGCAGGATGAGGTCGCCGGTTTCGACGACGTGCGCCTCGTCAGCTTCACCGTCGATCCGAAGACCGACACGCCCGAGGTGCTGCGCGCCTACGGTCGCCGCTTCAAACAGAACCCTGCGCGCTGGTTCCTGCTCACCGGCGATCCGGAGACGCTGCGCCGGCTCGGCGCCGAAGTCTTCTTTCTCGGCGGCATGGGGCCGGAGCACGGCACCCGCTTCGCGCTCGTCGACCGCAAGATGCGCCTCCGCGCCTACTACGAGACCGCCGACTCTTCCTGCGTCGAAAACGTCGTCGCCGACATCCGCAAGCTCAGGAGAGAAATCCTCTGATGGACGTGCGCGACCTGCCCGCGCTCAACGCGCTGCTCAACACCACATCCGCCGTGCTGCTCGTCACCGGCTACCGCCTCATCCGCCAGGGCAGGCGCGAAGCGCACCGCAGGGCGATGACCGCCGCCCTCCTCGTCAGCGCGCTCTTCCTCACAAGCTATCTCGTCTACCACGCGCAGGTCGGCAGCGTGAAGTTTCAAAAGACCGGCTGGATCCGCCCCGTCTATTTCTCCATCCTGATTTCGCACACGATCCTCGCCGCCTGCGTCGCCCCCATGGCTCTCGTCACCGTCTGGAGCGCCTGGAAAGGCCGCTTCGAACGCCACCGCCGCCTCGCCCGCATCACCCTCCCCCTCTGGCTCTACGTCAGCATCACCGGCGTCCTCGTCTACCTCATGCTCTACCATCTCTGAAGAAAAGGGAAGAAAAGGGGACAGGAACACAATTCCCCTTTTTCTGCCCCAGTCTGGCGGGCGGATCAGCTCAGCAGTCCCCCCCGCGTGTAGCCGCTGGACCCGTTCCAGGCAGGCGGCGCCCCGGAGGCTTCCAGAAAAAATGGGCAATTGTGTTCCTGTCCCCTTTCCTGCCCTTTCGTTTTGTGTGTGGGTGTGGGAGGAAATGTTCCCGCTCTGGCTCAACATCAGCATTACCCGTGTCCTCGGCCACCTCATGCTCTTCCGCCTGTAAGATGAAATTGGTGCCAGGCGGGCCTGTCCCCACTTTCCGGGATTTCCCATGTTTCCCAAGATCCTGACTTTCGGCGACTTCTTCCTCCCCACCTACGGCCTGTTGGTGGCCCTTGGCTTCCTCGCCGGCATGGGGCTCACACTGCGCCTGGCCCGCCGCGCCGGGCTGAACGTCGAGATCATCGGCAACCTCGCCATCTACTGCGCCCTGGCTGGCCTCGCCGGCGCCAAGCTCCTCATGTTCATCATGGATTTCCCGTATTACTCGGAAAATCCCGGCCGCATTTTCAGCTTCGACACGCTCCTCTCCGCCGGCGTCTACTACGGCGGTTTCCTCGGCGCGCTCCTGTTCGCCTGGTTCTACATCCGCCGCCACCGCCTGCCCTGGTGGCCAACCGCCGACGTCTTCGCCCCCGGCATCGCCCTTGGCCACGCCATCGGGCGGCTGGGCTGCTTCGCCGCCGGCTGCTGCTGGGGCAGTGAATGCCACCGCCCCTGGGCGGTAGTCTTTTCGAACCCCGCCGCTCACGACCTTACCGGCGTCCCCCTCGGCATCCCTCTCCACCCCGCACAGCTCTATGAAGCCGCCGCCACCGCGCTCGTCGCCCTCTGGCTCTACCTGCGCATCCGCCGCCCGCACGCCGATGGTGAAATCCTCGCCTGGTATCTCGCCCTCTACTCCGGCGCTCGCTTCCTCATCGAATTCTTCCGCCACCACGACCAGCCCTTCCCCATCGCCCCCGTCCCGCTCACCTGGACCCAATGGATCGCCCTCGCCCTCTGCGCCTCCGGTGTAGCGATTCTGAAGCGCCGCCGCTCTCACCGCAGCGACACCGCCAGCTCGTAAAGCCGATCCGCCTCCTCCCGCGTCTTCGCCTCCGCGCTCACCCGCACCAGCGGCTCCGTGTTCGACGCCCGCACATGCACCCACCCCTCATCCACCATCAGCTTCAGCCCGTCCGTGCGGTCCGCCCGCGCCCCCGGCAGCGCCGCCTCCAGCGCCTGCATCATCTGCCCCACGCGCCCGTGCTCAAACGGCAATTTTCCCGACCTCCGCCAGTACCGCGGCAGCCCCGCCGCCAGCGCGTTCAGCGTCTCGCCCGTCTCCGCCAGCCGCTCCAGCAGCAGCGCCATCCCCAGGTACGAGTCGCGGCAGTAGTGCACCGCCGGAAAGATGATCCCCCCGTTGCCGCCTTCTCCTCCGATCACCGCCTGCACCCGCCGCATGCGCTCCACCACGTTCGCCTCTCCCACCGGCGCGCGGTGCACCGGGCATCCGTGGCGCACGGCGATGTCGTCGATCGCCGAGGACGTCGTCAGGTTCACTACCACCGGTCCCTTCTTTTTCCGAAGCGCGCAGTCCACCGCCAGCGCCAGCACGTCGTCGTTATCCAGCACCCGTCCCGTCTCGCCCGCCACTGCCAGCCGGTCCCCGTCCGGATCCTGCGCGAACCCGGCATCCGCCCGCACCCGCACCACCAGCTCGCTCAACTCTGTCAAAACCTCCGCCCGCGGCTCCGGATCGCGCGGAAACGGTTTCTCCGGATCCACGTGAATCGCGTGCAGCTCGCACCCCAGCACGTCCCTCAAAAACCGCACGCTCATCACCGATCCCGCCCCGTTCACCCCGTCCAGCGCCACCCGGAACCGCCGCCGCCGGATCCTCTCCACGTCCACATGGCGCAGGATCCGCGCGAAATGCCGCTCCGGCGCCGTCTCCGCGTCGATCACCACCCGCCGCATCTCCTCGTTCAGCGCATGGCGGAACTCGCTCTGGTGATACACGTCCAGCAGCTCCGCCCGCTCGTACTGATTGAAGAACAGCCCCTCGCCGTTGAACAGCTTCAGCGCGTTGTACTCGGCCGGATTGTGCGACGCCGTCACCGCAATGCCTCCCGCCGCGCGGATGTCGGCCACATAGATCTGCGCCGTCGGCGTCGGCGCAATCCCGATCCGGATCACTTCGCACCCCGACGCCAGCAGCCCGCAGCTCACCGCATGCACCAGCATCTCTCCCGATGCCCGCGTGTCCCGCGCCACCACCACCGGGCCCGGCCCCACATACGTCCCGAACGCCTGCGCAAACGCGCACGCCAGGTTCGGCGTCAGAAACTCCCCCACCACGCCCCGCACGCCCGCCACGCTGATCTTCAACTGATGCGCCCGGCTCATCCCGAATAGCTCCTCACCAGGTCCATCACCTCATCGAACAGCCGCCGCGGCGCCCCGTCCCGCTGCTCGCAGATCACCCGGATCACCGGTTCGGTCTGCGACACCCGCACATGCACCCACCGGTCCTCCCAGTCCAGCCGCAGCCCGTCCTGCCGGTTCCGCCGCGCTTCCGGCCAGCGCTGCTCCAGCTCGTCGAACAGCTCCGGAATAAAGCGCGTCCGCACCGGAATCTTGCCCTTCAGAATCGTGTACGGCGGATAGTCCGCGATCAGCTCCGACAGCCGCCCGCCCCGCCTCTCCATCCGCTCCAGCATCCGCAGCATCGCCGCGATCCCGTCGTACACGTACGGAAACTGCGGCATCATCACCGCCCCCGTGCCTTCGCCCGCCACCGCCACCTGCTCCATCCGATACCCGGCCAGCGCGTCGATCACCGCCTGCCGCCCCACCGCCAGTCGCACCACCTTCCCGCCATGCTTTCCCGCCACCTCTTCGAGCAGCGCCGTCGAGCAGACGTTGGTCAGCACCAGCCGCCCGCAGCCGCGCTCCAGCATCTCATCGGCGATCACCACCTGCACCAGCTCCTCGCTCGCCGCCTCCCCCTGCTCCGTCGCAAACGCCACCCGGTCGCTGTCGATGTCGAACAGGAATCCCGCGTCCGCGCCCACCGTCCTCACCAGCGGCGCCAGTTGCAGCTCCGCCATCTTCTTCGTCGTCGACGGCTCGTGCACAAACGCGCGCCCCTCCAGCGCCTCGTTGATCAGGATCAGATCCAGCCCGAACCGCTCGATCATCCGCCGCAGGATCAGCCCCGACGTCCCGTTCGTGCAGTCCACCAGCACGCGGAACCGCCGCAGCTTCTCCATCGGAAACTCCGCCGCCAGCGTGTCCAGATACGCGTCAATCGCACCCGCGTCCTCCGCCCGCCGCCCCGTCCCGTCGTGCCGCGCAAAGCGGAACTTGCGCAGATGGTAGATGTCCAGCAGCTCCTCGCTCTGCGCGCTCGACAGATAACTGCCCCCGCGCGTGAAGAACTTCAGCGCGTTCCACTCCGCCGGATTGTGGCTCGCGCCGATCGACACGCCCCCCGCCGCGTCCAGCCGCCGGATGGCATGCTGGATCACCGGCGTCGGCACGATGCCCAGATCGATCACCTCATGCCCCGCCGCCAGCAGCGCGCCCGTCACGCCCTCGCGCATCATCACGCTCGACACGCGCGGGTCGCGCCCGATCACCACCCGCCCCGGCGCCTCCAGAAACGTCGCGAACGCCGCGGCGAAATCCAGCACGTGGGTCGCCGTCAGCCCGTGGCCCACAATCCCCCGCAGCCCCGCGGCCGAAATGCGCAGCGTCGAGCCCGGCCGTGTCATCACTCCTCCAGCCGCAGAATTCCGAACGCCTCCGGAATATGGTGGTTCCCCGTTGGCCCCGTCGCCCGCCACGCAATGCTCTTCCGCGGCGGCGGACCCTGGAGCCGGTAGAAATTCACCCGGAACTCGAACCCCGGCCCCACGCGCTTCTCCGTGATCGAACGCACCGGAATCTTGAACGCCCCGTACCACACCTTCCGCCCTGCATCGATCCGCGCCGCCGTCTCATAGCCCGAATTCCACCGCCACCCGCCCTCCGGTTTCGGCGCCTTCCGGTCGATGTCGAGATCCACCCACTCGCCCTGCGGCGACACCTGATACTCGCGGTACTGCCAGATCTTTTCGAAATCCGCCCCGATGAAGATCTCCGCCACGTCGCGCTCCCACAGCCGGTTCGTCTCCCGGTCCGTCACCGGGTTCGCGTTCAGGTACAGCTCCTCATAGGGGCAGATGAACAGGAAGTACAGATGCGTGTCCGTCCACCGCGAACGGATTTCCGTGCGGTGCCCCGGCGTTAGTTCGCCCCGTGCGCTGTGCGTCGCCACCACCGCCGGCGCGCCCAGCCACAGCCCCGAATCCGGGTCCGTGTTCAATACGACGTTTCCTTGCAGCCGCTGGCTCCGCGCCGTTTCCGGCATCGCCGCCGGCGCCGCCAGCATCACAAACAATAAGCCCGCAATCCACCGCATGGCAGTATCCATCATAACGGCCCATGAACCCGCCATCCGCCTTCTCTGACTACAAACAGGAACTCGAAAGCCACGAGTTTCAGATGGGCGCCGAAGCCGGCCGCCTCGCCGTCACGCTCGACATCCTCACCGACGCCCTGATCCTCGTCGGCCAGCACGGCGTCTACTGCCAGAGCGCGCGCCAGCCCGGCCGGCCCGCCATGGACGTGCAGATCATCTCGCAGAACATCCTCCAGGCCAAAGAGCTCGTCTCCAGCGTGATGGAACTGATCCGCGCCCGCAGGCGCGAAGAGCGCGGCTGACGACGTTCAGATCAGCTCCAGCCGCGCCGACACCACCGGCTCGTCGATGTCCCGCTGAATGCGGAAGCCCATCTTCTCGGCCACGTACTGCATCGCCGTGTTCTCGGCCAGAATATCGGCGACGATCGCTTTCACACCTTCCCTGCGTCCGATCTCGATCAGCCGCTTCAGCAGCTCCGTCCCCAGCCCCTGGTTCTGGTAGTCGTCCGTTACCACGATGGAGAACTCCGCCTCCGGCTGGCCGAATCCCTGGAGCCGCCCCACGGCAATGATCTGCTTCTCGCCTGTGGCAGGGTCCGTCCGCTCCGCCACCAGCGCCATCTGGCGCGCGTAGTCGATATAGCAGATCCGGATCAGCCGCTCATGAGCCACCCGCTGGCTCAGGTTCAGCACCTGGAGATAGCGGTGGTACACCGTGCGCTCGGACAGCGATTCGTGGAAGCGCACCATCGCCGGCTCGTCCTCGGGGCGGATCGGCCGGATCACCACCCTCTCGCCGTTCTTCATCGTCCACTCGCCGGCGTACTCCGCCGGATAGGGGCGGATCACCGGACGCGGCAGGTCCTGCTCCCGCATCGACGGGTCGTGCAGCACCACGCGCGCATCCAGCGCCAGCAGCCGCTCCGGCGAAGCCAGCAGCGGGTTGATGTCCAGTTCCTTGATCCACGGCTGCTCCGCCACCAGGCGCGAGAACCGCACCAGCAACTGCTCCAGCGCCGCAATGTCCACCGGCTTCCGCCCGCGCACGCCCTTCAGCGCCGTGAAGATCTTCGTCCGCTCCATCATCCGCCGCGCCAGCGTCGTGTTCAGCGGCGGCAGCGCCAGCGCCCTGTCTTTGAACACCTCCACAAGCTGCCCGCCCATGCCGAACAGCAGCACCGGTCCGAACTGCGGATCGATCGTCGATCCCAGGATCACCTCGTAGCCGTCGAGCTTGGCAAACGGCTGCACGTTCACTCCCTGGAAGTGCTCCGCCCCCGCCTTCTCTTCGACGCTCGCCCGGATCGCGCGGAACGCCCGCCGCACCGCCTCTTCGTCACGCAGGTTCAACTGCACGCCGCCCACGTCTGTCTTGTGCGTGATCGTCAAAGAGTGCAGCTTCAGCACCACCGGATATCCGATCTGCGCCGCCGCCGCCGCGGCTTCATCCTCGCTCGCCGCAATGATCGACGGCAGCACCGGAATTCCGTACGCCGCCAGCACCTGCTTGGATTCGTCTTCGGTCAGGATCGTCCGTCCCGCCTCCCGCACGCGGTCCAGAATCGCGCGCGCCTTCTGCGCCGCGCCGCCCTCGTCGTCGCCGGCGTAGCTCGGCGTCTCATACAGCCCGCGGAGGTTGTAGGTGTAGCGCCACATGTAATTGAACATGCGCGCCGCCGTGTCGGGATACGGGAACGTGGGGATGCCCGATTGATTCAGAATGTGCTCGCCCGCGGCCACCTCCACGCCGCCCATCCACGATGCCAGCACCGGCCGGTCCCCCAGCTTGGCCAGCGGCCGCAGCAGTTGCGCCGTCTGCGTCGCGTCGGTCATCGCCTGCGGCGTCAGGATCACCAGCATGCCGTCGGTGTTCTCGTCCTTCGACACCACCTCCAGCGCCCTCGCGTAACGGTCCGGCCCCGCGTCGCCGATGATGTCCACCGGATTGCGGTGGCTCCACGTGGCGGGGAGAAACTGGTTCAGCTCCTCGATCGTCTTCTGCGAGATCTCCGCCAGCTCGCCTCCGCCCAGCAACAGCGCGTCCGCCGCCAGCACGCCGGGGCCGCCTGCATTGGTCAGGATCGTCAGCCGCGGTCCTTTCGGCCGCGGCTGCTTCGACAGCACCTCCGCCATGTAGAACAGCTCCGCGATCGCCGTCACGCGCAGCACGCCGCTGCGCCGGAACGCCGTGTCCAGCACGTCGTCCGAACCTGTCATCGCCCCCGTGTGCGAAGCCGCCGCCGCCGAGCCCGCCGCCGTTCTGCCCGCCTTGATCACGATGATCGGCTTCGTGTAGGCCACCTCGCGCGCCGCCGACAGAAAGCTCCGCGCGTCGCCCACGCTCTCCATGTAAATCAGAATCGCCCGCGTCTTCGGATCATCGCCCAGGTAGTAGATCAGATCGCCCCACCCCACGTCCGCCATCGCCCCGATCGACATGAACGCGCTGAACCCCACGTTCTCCTTCAAACTCCAGTCGAGCACCGCCGTGCACAGCGCCCCGCTCTGGCTCAGAAACGCCACGTTGCCCATCCGCGCCATCGCCGCCGCAAACGTCGCGTTCACGCCTGTCGGCGGAATCATGATGCCCAGGCAGTTCGGCCCGATCACCCGCATCCCCGCCGCCCGCGCATTCTCCACCAGTTGCCGTTCCAGCTCCGCGCCCTCGGGGCCAACTTCCTTGAACCCCGCCGAAATCACCACCGCCGCCTTGATCCCCGCCTCGCCGCACTCTTTGATCACGCCCGGGATCACCCGCGACGGCGTCACCACCACCGCCAGGTCCACCTCCGCCGGAATCTCCTTCACGCTCCTGTAAGCCTTCACGCCCATCACGCTCGGGCGGTTCGGGTTGACGGGAAACACCGCCCCCCCGAACGGCGAACTCATCAGGTTCCACAGTGTCGTGCGCCCCACCGAACCCGGCGCCTCCGTGGCCCCGATCACCGCCACATTGGTGGGCTTGAAAAACGGATCCAGCGGGTGTTCCTTCTCACCGAAAATGTTCTGGGCTTTTTTCAGGGATTTTCCGCTTCCAGGTTTCATTTGAGTGTTTCCGATCCGAAATCACGATATGAGACTGCGCACTCCCATCATCCCGCCCGCTCCCCGCGCGGGGCAAGCGCGTCCGCCGCGGCCGCGCTACTGGTAGCGCCCCTGCGTGTACGGCACCCCCGCGGCATCCAGCGCCTGCTCGAACTTCTTGAGCTCTTCGAGGAGCGCCTTCAGCTTCGCCGACTCCTCCGCCAGCTCCTCCTGGGCGATGCGCAGGTTCATCTGCATCGTGCCCGTCGGCGGGCTCGTCATGCCGCGCGTTACCGCCACGGCATTCGCCGCCCGCTCCTGGATGGACGACGGCGCGCCGGACTCCAGCCCCCGCAGCGTCTCGTCGCCGCGCAGCCTGCGCAGGATCGCCGTCACGCGCCCGTCCAGCTTCGACGCCGTCTCGATCATCGCCGGCTGCGCCGGTCCATCCAGCAGCGCCCGCCGGATCGCTGCGAGCTTCGTCTTCGCCTGGTTCGCCGAATCCAGCGCCCCCAGCACCTGCCGCTGCACCCGCAGCGCCCGCTCGATGAACTCGTCCCGCGCGCGCCGGTCCGCCTCGGTCAGCGCCGCCGCCGGATCGGCTTCCACCGTGATCGTCTCTTCCGCGCCCAGCGGCGTCACCACGCCTCCCGCCTTCCGCGCGAGCGACACCTTGTACACGCCCGGCGCTACCAGCGCTCCGCCCGTCTGCGGCTGCCGCTGCCCGCCTTCCTCGCCGCCCGCCTGCGGCTGCGGCGGCGCGGCGCTGATCGCCGGTCCCCGCAGATTCCAGGTCACGCGGTGCAGCCCGCGCGTTGCCGGTCCCGTCAGGTGCCGCATCACCCTGCCGCGCGCATCCGTGATCGTCAGCAGAATCTGCGGCGGCTCCTCGTCATCTTCCGCCGTCAGCTCCGCCTGGGACGGATACAGCGCCGGATCCTTCTTCGCCTGCTCCTGCCGCTGCTGGCGCTTCGTCTTGACCGTCTCCTTCAGCCAGTAGGTGATCGTCGCCCCGTACGGCGGGTTCTCCGCCATCCAGAGCTGTTCGCCCTGCGAGCCGCGGCTCTTGCCCGTGTCCTGCACATATGCCACCGCCTTCTTCACCGGAAACACATGCGCCGCCTTCTCGAACACCTCCTGCCGGATCTGCCGCAGCGGCGAATAATCATCGAGCACATAAAACCCCCGCCCGAACGTCGCCAGCACCAGGTCCCCTTCGCGCTCCTGGATCGCCAGGTCCCGCACCGGGATCGTGGGCAGGTTGTTCCGCAGCCGGATCCACTTCTTCCCGCCGTCCACCGTGAAATACAGCCCGAACTCCGTTCCGCAGAACAGCAGATTCGGATTCACCGGATCCTCGGCAAACGCCAGCGCCGGTCCGTTCTCCGGCAGATTCCCGCTGATCGACGTCCACGTCGCGCCCTTGTCCGCCGACTTCATCACATACGGCTTGAAGTCCCCGTTCTTGTGGTTGTCGAACAGCGCATACACCGTGTTCACGTCATGCCGCGACGCTACCAGCCGCTGTACGAATACGCCGATCGGTCCGATCGAAGACAGGTCCGGCAGCCCCGGGATCTTCTCGATCCGGCGCCAGGTCTTGCCGCCGTCTTCGGTCACGCTGATCAGCCCGTCGTCGCTGCCCGTGTAGATCAGCCCCTCCTTTTTCGGAGACTCGCTCAGCGCCGTCAGATTGCCGAACGTGGAAGTCGACTGATGCTTCGCAATCGCCTCCGGCGGCCAGATCTTTCCCATCACCGGCAGCCGGTTGCGGTCCACCTGCCGCGTCAGATCGCCGCTCACCGCAGTCCATGAATTGCCGCGGTCATCGGAGCGGAACAGCCGGTTTGCCCCGAAGTACAGCCGCGCCGGTTGGTGCGGGCTGATGATGTAAGGCGACTCCCAGTTGAACCGCAGCGGCGGCTCGCCCTTGCCTTCCACCGGGCGGATCGGCACGCGCTCCCCCGTGCGCCGGTTCAGCCGCACCAGCCCGCCATACTGCGACTCCGCGTACACAATGTTCGGATCCGTTGGGTCGATCCGCACCACAAAACCGTCCCCGCCAGTCACCACGAACCAGTCGTTGTTTGTCGCCCCATCCACCCCGCGCGTCGCCGACGGACCGCCCACCGTGTTGTTGTCCTGCGTGCCGCCGTAGACGTAATACACGGGTGACGAATTGTCCACCGCCACGTTGTAAAACTGCATCACCGGCAGGTTGGTGATGTGGCGCCACAGCCGCCCGCCGTCCCATGTCTCATAGATGCCGCCATCGCAGCCCGCCAGAATGTGGTTGCTGTCCTTCGGATCGATCCACCAGGCGTGCGTGTCCACATGCTTGGCGCGCTCGCCCACCGTGCGCCAGGTGGCGCCGCCGTCGTCGCTCACGCGCACAACCACCTCCATCATGTACACCCGCCCCGCCAGTTGCGGATCCGCAAACACATGCCCGTAGTACATGGGCTGCCCCGCCACGTTCGACCGCCGCTCCCAGCTCTCGCCAGAGTCGAGCGAGCGGTACGTGCCCGTGCCCTCCCGCGTTGCCTCCACCACGGCGTACACCAGCCCGCGCTGCGCCCGCGAAAACTCCAGCCCGATTCTGCCCAGCTCTCCTCCGGGCAGTCCCGTCGTGATCTTCCGCCACGTCCTGCCGCCGTCGTTCGATTTGTACAGCGCCGACTCCGGCCCTCCGTGGATCAGCGTCCACACGTGCCGCCGCCGCTGATGCGCCGCCGCCAGCAGCACGTCCGGGTTGAACGGATCCATCGCCACGTCCGTCACGCCCGTGTTCTCGCTGATCTTCAATACCTGCGTCCACGTCTGCCCGCCGTCGGTGGTCTTGTACAGTCCGCGGTCGCCGCCCGCCGACCACAGCGGCCCCTGCGCCGCCACATACACCACGTTCGAATCGCGCGGGTCGATGACGATGCGCCCGATATTGCCCGAGTTCTTCAGCCCCATGTTCTTCCACGTGCGCCCGCCGTCGGCCGAGCGGTACACGCCGTCGCCGTAGCCCACGCTGCGCTGCGCATTGTGCTCGCCGGTGCCCACCCAGAGCACGTTCGGATCGCGCGGATCCAGCGCCACGTCGCCGATCGAATAGCTGCCTTCGTTCTGGAACACCGGCGTCCACGTCGTGCCCGCGTTCGTCGTCTTCCACACGCCGCCGGAAGCCACGCCTGCATACCATGTGGCCGCATGCGCGGGATGCACAACCAGGATGTTCACGCGCCCCGACAACAGCGCCGGCCCGATCGAGCGCAGCCGGAACGCACGGAACGTGGACTCCTGCCATGGATCGTTGGCATCGGGTTTCGCGCCCTCGGGCTTCGGCGCCTCCTGCGCGGCGAGCAGACAGCAGGCAATCAGGCTGGCGAAATATCTCGGCATCCGCATACGCGCCACAGTTTATCGCAGCCGGCCGCCCCGGATGCTTGCATTGCGCCTGCGTCCGGACGCATCCATAGAAGTGAAGTGCAAACCATTGCTGTCACCGGCGCGACCGGCTACATTGGCGGCCGTCTCGTGCCCCGCCTGCTCGAAGCCGGCTGCCGCGTCCGCTGCCTGGTCCGCTCCCCCATGAAGCTGCGGGACCGCCCCTGGGCCGCCCATCCGCAGGTGGAGATCCTGCCCGTGGATCTCTCCGATGCCGATTCCACCCGCTCTGCGCTCAGCGGCTGTGACGCGGCCTACTACCTCGTCCACTCCATGATCAGCGCCGGCAAAGACTACGCCGCGCACGATCTCGTGCTCGCCCGCTCATTCGCCGCCGCCGCCAGAGACGCGGGCGTCGGCCGCATCCTCTATCTCGGCGGCCTCGGCGAAACGGGTCCCGGTCTCAGCGAGCATCTCTCCTCCCGCCGTGAAGTCGAAACCGCCCTCCAGTCGGCGGGCGTGCCCGTCACCGTCTTCCGCGCCGCCATGATCATCGGCAGCGGCTCGGCGTCGTTCGAAATCCTGCGCTATCTTGTCGAGCGGCTCCCCGTCATGGTCACTCCGCGCTGGGTGAGCACCCCTTGCCAGCCCATCGCCGTCCGCAACGTCATCCACTACCTCGCCGCCGCGCTCGAAAACCCTGACACCGCCGGCCAGACCTTCGACATCGGCGGCCCGGAAGTCCTCACCTACCGCCAGATCATGGACATCATGGGCGAAGAGCTTGGCGTCGGCCGCCGCCTCATCCTGCCTGTCCCGGTGCTCACCCCCCGCCTCAGCTCCTACTGGATCCATCTGGTCACGCCGCTGCACCACTCCATCGCCCGCCCGCTCGCCGAGGGACTGCGCAATCCCGTCGTCTGCCGGGACACGCGCATCCGCGATCTTCTTCCCCAGCCGCTCATGACCGTGCGCGAAGCCATTCGCGCCGCCCTTCAGAAATCCGACAGCGGCGAAGCCGAAACCACCTGGACCATGGCCGGCCCCATGCCCGGCGATCCCGATTGGGCCGGCGGCAAAGTCTTCGTCGATTCGCGCTCCACCCCCGTGCGCGCGCCCGCCGCGGACGTCTTCCACACCGTCTGCCGCATCGGCGGGCGCCACGGCTGGTACGCCAACTGGCTCTGGCAGATCCGCGGCTTCCTCGACCGCCTCGCCGGCGGACCCGGCCTCCGCCGCGGCCGCCGCAACCCCGATTCCATCGCCCTCGGCGAGGCGCTCGACTTCTGGCGCGTCGTCGCACTCGAACCGCCCCGCCTGCTCCGCCTCCGCGCCGAAATGAAGCTGCCCGGCGAAGCGCTGCTCGAATTCCGCATCGAGCCGCGCGGCCCCGATGCCTGCCAGCTCGTTCAGGAAGCCCGCTTCCACCCCCGCGGTCTTCTCGGCCTCCTCTACTGGTACGCCGTCGTGCCCTTCCACGCCGTCGTCTTCCAGGGCATGCTCGCCGAGTTGCGCCGCCAGGCCGAACGCGCCGCCCTCAGCGGAAGCTCTCCAGGGCCTGCTGAAAATCCTCCCGCACGTCGAACACCGTATCCAGGCGCGTGATCCGCAGCAGCTCGCGGATTTTCGGAGGCATCTGCACGAGCTTCAGCGCCGCGCCTTTCTCATTGGCCAGCGACAGCGCCCCCACCAGCTCCCCGATCCCCGTCGAATCCAGTTGCGTCGCGCCGCCGAAATCCACCAGCAGCTTCTTCGATCCGCTCTCCAGCGCCTCCCGCATCAGGTTGCGCAGCGTGTTCGTCGCCAGCCCCAGCGTGATGCGCCCTTCGCACCGGATCACGGTGACGTCGCCTTCCTGCCGGCTTTCAATGCGGTGTGCGGGTGCTTGGCTCATGGCTGGTATGGTCCTCGTTTCCTGGCGCCGCTGTCATTGGCGCGGCAGCGCGGCGGCGATCTCCGCAAGCGCGCGCCCGCAATCGGCCCGGCTCACATCATAGTGCGTCACCGCGCGCAGCGCCGCAGGCCCGATCGGATTGATCAGCACGCCCCGCTCCTTCAGCCGCGCGCTCAGCTCCGCCGCCGCCATGCCCGTCGCGCCGATGTCGAAGATCACGATGTTGGTCGCCGGCACGGCCGGCTCCACGCGCACGCCCCGCAGGTTCGCCAGCCCTTCCGCCAGCAGCCGCGCGTTGGCATGGTCTTCGTGCAGCTTCGGCGGCGTCTCTTCCAGCGCCACCAGCCCCGCCGCCGCCAGCACGCCCGCCTGCCGCATCCCTCCGCCCAGCCGCTTCCGGTACAGCCGCCCCTGCGCGATCACATCCTTCGGTCCGGCCAGCATCGATCCCACCGGCGCCCCCAGCGCCTTTGACAGGCAGAACATCACCGTGTCGGCCGGCCCGCACAGCTCCCGCACGCTCGCGCCGCACGCCGCGGCGGCGTTGAAGATCCGCGCCCCGTCCATGTGCACCCGCAGACCCAGCCCGTGCGCCCGCGCGCACACCTCGCGCAGCGCCTCCGGCGGATACACCGTCCCGCCCGCCATGTTGTGCGTGTTTTCCAGCTCCACGCAGCCCGTATCCGCCGCATGCGGCCCCAGCGGGCGGATCGCCGGCTGGATCCGCTCCCACGTCAGAATCCCGTCCGGCGTATCCACTGCGCGGATCAGGCAGCCGGAAAACCACGCCGTCATCGACAGCTCGTAGTTCAGCAGGTGCCCGCGCGACTCGCAGATCACCTCCTGCCCGTGCCGCGTCAAACATTTTATGGCGATCGTGTTTCCCATCGTGCCCGACGGCACAAACAGCGCCGCTTCCTTGCCCGTGATCTCCGCCGCCCGCTCTTCCAGGCGGTTCACCGTCGGGTCTTCTCCGTAAACGTCGTCGCCGACCTCCGCCTCCGCCATCGCCCGCCGCATCGCCGCCGTCGGCTTCGTCACCGTGTCGGAACGCAGGTCAATCATCACAGGAACGCCTCGAACACTTCATTGGACAACATCACGCCCCGCCGCGTCAGCCGCACCCGCGCGCCCTCCCGCTCCAGCAGCCCTTCAGCCTGAAAACGCGCCACCGCCCCGCCGAACCGCCCCTCGTCCTCCGCCCTCAGATCCACGCCCTCCATCAGCCGCAGCCCCGTCAGATACCGCTCGCTGGCAACATCCGCCCGCGTCCGCTCCGGCTGCGGTCCCTGCTCGATGTAGCCGCGCACGTCGTCCGTGTTCGCCGTTCTCCACTCCCCATCGAACGAGTGCGCGTCCGCTCCGAAGCCCGCGTACGGCTCCAGCCGCCAGTACTTCAGATTGTGCAGCGACTCGAATCCCGGCCTCGCAAAATTGGAGATTTCATACCTCCGCCACCCGCGTTTTTCCAGAAATTCCACCGCCATTTCGTAAAAATCCGCGATCTTTTCTTCCGCCGGCACCGCGCCCGCTCCGAACCGCGCTCCCCCGGCCAGCAGCTCCCGCCCCAGCCGCGAGTCCTCGTCCACCTCCAGCATGTATGCCGACACGTGCGGCGGCTCCAGCCGCTCGAGCCATTCGAGCGACGCGCGCCACCCCGCCTCCGTCTGACCGGGCAGCCCCGCAATCAGGTCCACGTTGATGTTTCCGATTCCCGCGCCGCGCAGCAACGCCACGTCCCGCGCCACCCCCTCCGCCGTATGCCTGCGCCCCGTGCGCCGCAGCTCTTCTTCAATGAAACTCTGCACGCCCAGGCTCACGCGGTTGACCCCGCAGCCCAACCATGCCTGCACCGCCTCCGCAGCAATCGCTCCCGGCGCCGCCTCCAGCGTCGCCTCCCGCCACGGCTTGCCCGGCACAAGCTCCAGCACCGCCCGCAGCTCCTCCGCCGCCATCGAGCCCGGCGTTCCGCCGCCCAGATACACCGTCTCCGGCGTCCAGCGCCACTCGTGCCCTTGGAGCTCTTCCAGCAGCCGCTCCAGATAGCGCTCCTGAAGCCCGGCCGGGTACACGCCCGAAGCGAAATTGCAGTACGTGCACTTCTGCGAACAGAACGGCCAGGAAATGTAGACGCCCGCCACTTACAGCGTGAACTCAGGGATCCGGACGCGGATGGCGTCCGCGATCAGTTGTTCGAGCGTCCGCCCGTCGTCGAGCACAAACGCCGCGCCGTTCCAGCCCAGCTTGTAGCTCTTCACGTGCGCCGACACCCAGATTTGCCGCACCGGCGAATTCGGGCTGACGACGAACCGCTCGCGCGGCTCCTCGAACTCGATCGACAGCGCGCCCGCGTTCATGTCCACATCGAATTCGTACTCGTCGCTGGCCGCGGCCAGCTTCCGGTACAGGCTCTCGATGGCGTCTCCCGCCGCCTTGGAAAACTCCTGTTCGGTGAGCATCACTTCCCAGTGTAGCGGGCGCGGCGCGGTCCAGCCGATACAATGGAAACGTGAGCTGGGCCCTTCCCGTGCTGGCATGGCTCTTCCTTCAGGCGCCTGCCGCGCCGCCCCCGGAAGCGCTGCGCCTCATCGAGGAAGGCCGCGCCCGCGAGGCCCTCCCGCTGCTCGAAGAGGCCGCCCGCAAGGCCCCCGATTCGGCCGCCATCCACTTCCATCTCGGCCTCGCTCTCTCCGAAACCGGCGACGATTCGCGCGCCATCGCCGCCTTCCGC
Organism: uncultured Bryobacteraceae bacterium; assembly: GCA_937920635.1. Classification (GTDB taxonomy): domain Bacteria; phylum Acidobacteriota; class Terriglobia; order Bryobacterales; family Bryobacteraceae; genus JANWVO01. The sequence goes on along the minus strand of CAKZUE010000065.1, from coordinate 62,572 downwards.
CGCGTGCTCGAGATCGATCCCGATATCCGCCCCGCGCGGCTGAACCTGGCGCATCTCCTCATCCGCGCCCAACAGCCCGCCGAGGCTGTCCCGCTGCTCGAAGAGTGCCTCGAAGAGCAGCCCGATGACCCCAAAGCCGCCTTCCTGCTCGGCCGCGCCCTCGCCGGTTCGGGCCGCTGGCGGGAGGCCGCGGGGGCGTTCGAAAAGGCCGCGCGGAAGCAGCCGCAGGACCTCGACACCGCCTTTGCGCTCGCCGAAGCGTGGCAGCGCGCGGGCGAGAAGCAGAAAGCCGCTGCCGTCTATGCCCGCTTCCCCGATGAGCCCGCTGCGCTCGAGCGCCTCGGCGTGCTCGAACTCGAAGCCGGCGACCTCGACAACGCCATCCTTCATCTCGAAGCCGCCCGCGCCAGAAGCCCCTCTCCCGCCGTCCTCTACGCCCTCGCCACCGCCTACCTGCGCAACAAGCAGCTCGAGCAAAGCGCCGCCATCGCCGCCTCTCTCGTCGAACAGGAGCCGCGCAACGCTGACCTCCGCCTCTTCTATGGCCGCCTCCTCCGCGACCAGAAAAAATACCCGGAGGCCGCGCCGCAGTTCCAGGAGGCCGTGCGCCTCGCGCCCCGCTCCGGCGAAGCCTGGAACGAGTTGACCGCCGTCCTCATGCTCCTCAAGCAATACGAACCCGCGCTGGCGGCGCTCGATCGCGCCCGCGAGCTCAACGGCCCCAGCCCCGCTTACGACTACTTCCGCGCTACCATGCTCGACGCGATGAACCAGCCCGGCCCCGCGCTCGACAGCTACCGCCGCTTCCTCGCCTCGAGCAACGGCGCTCATCCCGACGAAGAGTTCAAAGCGCGGCAGCGCGTCAAAATCCTCGAAAAGGCGGTGCGGCGGTGAGACCCTGGCTCTGTCTGTTCGCTTCCGCCCTGCTGCTCGCGGCGCCTCCGCCGCCGCTCACCATGGAGTCCGTGCGCGGCGAGCGCGATCCCTTCAAACGGTTCGATCAGGCGCTGAAATTCAGCGAGGCTCGCCTGAAGGACGCCTGGAAGCTCGTGCGCGAAGGCGGCGCGCGTTCCAGCCTCGAGGCGGCCATCGAAGACGTCTATACCGCTTCCGAACTCGCGCTCGATGCGCTCCGCTCGACCGGCCGCCGCCCCGGCAAGCTCAGCCGCCAGTACAAGCGCGGCGAGCTGCGCACGCGCGAGTTCGACAAAGGCCTCCAGGAACTTTCCCTCGCCGTCGGCTTCGAGGAACGCGAACGGATCGAACAGGTCCGCCAGCGCCTCGCCGCCATTCACGAGCAGTTTCTCCACGGTGTCATGACCGGCCGATAAAGGAGTCTCCGTATGCGTTGGCTTCTCTGGCTCATCCTCGCCTGCCTGCCTGCGATGGCGCAGCGCGATTTCCTCACCCCCGATGAGGTCGAGCAGCTCCGGCTCGTGCAGGAGCCCGAGCCGCGCCTCCAGCTTTATCTGAAGTTCGCCCGCCAGCGCGTCGACATGCTCGAGCAGCTCTTCGCCAAGCGCCAGACCGGACGCAGCGGCCTCATCCACGACACCCTCGAGCAGGTCACCCAGATCATGGAAGCCATCGACATGAACATCGATGATGCCATCCGCCGCCAGAAGCCGCTCGAGAAGCTCGACGGCGTCGTCAGCGCGCAGAAAGAGCTGCTGGCCAAACTCGAATCCATGGCGGAAAGAGACGAGCCCGACCGCGCCCGCTATCAGTTCGCCCTCGAACAGGCGATCGAGACCCTCCGCGACAGCATCGAGATGAACGAACAGGACATCAAGGAGCGCACGCTCTCCGTCCAGGACAAGGAAAAGGCGCTCCGCCAGGAGCGCGAGGAACTGCTTGCGCCCGAGCGCAAGGCCGAACTCGAAAAAGAGCGCAAGCGGATCGAATCGGAAAAGGAAGGCGTCGCGCCCGGCAAGAAAAAACCCACGCTGCTCAAGCCGGGGGAGAAGCCGGGGCGGGTGGGCGAGCCGCAGCCTCCGCCGAAGAAATGACCACCGGCGGCGCCGCGTATTGTTCCCGCAGCATCCGGAACACCGCCGCCGCCGCAGACACAATCACCGGCCCCGCAAACAGCCCGATCGCCCCGAACACCTGCATCCCGCCCATCAGCGAGAAAAAGATCACCAGCCCGTTCATCCCCGTGCGCCCGCTCAGCACCCACGGCCGCACAAAATTGTCCGACATCCCCACCACCACCGCGCCCCACAACACCAGAAACAGCGCCTTGCCCCACGAGCCCTGAAACAGCAGAATCGCCGCCGCCGGCAGCCACACCAGCGCCGTGCCCACCACCGGAATCAGCGAGCATACTCCCGCTGCCGCGCCTGCGAAAACCGGCCCCGGAACTCCTGCAATCAGGAATCCAATCGACGTCAGCGCGCCCTGTGAGACCGCCACCGCCGCCATCCCGTGAAAGTTCGCCACGATCGAATCGCGGATCGCCGCCAGCAACGCCGCCGTTTTCTCCGGCTCCAGCGGCGACCATGCGTAGAACCCGTCCCGGATTTTCGGCCCCTCCAGGAACAGGAAGAATAGAATGAACACTGAAAGAAGCGCATTGCCCAACGTCGCCGTGATATTGGCCAGCAGCGCCGCGCCCCAGCTTCCCAGCACCTTCACCACCGTCTGCGCCTGCTCGAGCAGCGCCGCTTTCACGTCCGGCGCCGGCAGCCCCGTCTTCTGCGCAGTCCACTGCACCGGCTGCTCCACCAGTGAAGCCAGCCACGCCGCCCAACCGCCCTGCTCCGAAGTGTGCCTCGCCAGGCTCTGGTATAACCCGCCTGCTTCCTGAATCACGTTCACCCCGATCACCGCCAGCGGCGCCAGCACCAGCAGCAGGATCACCAGCGTCGCCGTCAGAGCCGCCGCCGCGGACGAGCGCAGCCACCGCAGCAGCTTCTCATACAGCGGCTCGAAGGCCACCGCCAGCACCGCCGCAAAGGCCAGCGGCCGCACAAACGGCCACAGCATCAGCCCCACCAACACGGCGCTCAGGATCGCCAGCGCGCCCAGTGCATACAGCCCGCTCCGGCTCTTCTCTGCGCCGCTCACGGCAGCTCCTTCACTACAATCCAACGCGATTCATCCTCCCTCGGTTCGATCACCACTTCGACCCGCTCCTCCGGCAGCAGCCGCGGAAACCGCTCCGCCCATTCCAGCAGAACCACCGCCTGCCGCGCCAGAATCTCCTCCAGCCCCAGCGAAGCCACCTCCGCTTCCGTCTCCAGCCGGTACAGATCCACGTGATACAGCAGCCCCTCGCCGTGCTCGTGAATCAGCGCGAAGGTCGGGCTCGAGATCTCCTCCGCCGGCGCCGCGCCCAGCCCCTCCGCCACGCCCTTGGCAAACGTCGTCTTGCCCGCGCCCAGATTCCCAATCAGCAGCACGCACCGCGGCGGCGTCCACTCCCGCGCCAGATCCGCCGCCAGCGCGATCGTCTCCTCCTCGCTTCTCGTAGTGAAGGTGCGCGTCCTCATCCGGCCGCTTCCCGGATCGCTTCAGGCAGATATCGGATCAGGTCCGTCGCCGTGACGCACCACTCCGTGGCCGCCTCCGCCGCCAGCTCGCCGGCCCGCCCGTGCAGCCACACCGCCGCCATCAGCGCCTCTTCGCGGCGGTCCGGCCATTGCGCCAGCAGCCCGGCGATCATGCCCGTCAGCACGTCGCCGGAACCGGCGGTCGCCATCGCCGGCGTCCCCGTCGGGTTCACCTGCACCCGCCCGTCGGGGTGCGCGATCAGCGTGCGCTGCCCTTTGAGCGCCAGCACCACATGGCGCTCGCCCGCGAACCGCCGCGCCACCCCCACCCGGTCCGCCTGAATGTCCACGCTTGTGCATCCGGCCAGCCTCGCCATCTCGCCCGGATGCGGCGTCAGCACGCGCCACGGCCCCGGGCCGCGCACCGGCGTCCGCGCCAGCGCGTTCAGCCCGTCGGCGTCCAACACCATCGGCAGCGCCGACTGCGCAAACAGCCGCTGCGCCAGCGACACCATCTCCGGATCCCGCCCCAGCCCCGGCCCCAGCGCAATCACGTCTTTGTCTCCCGGATCCTCGCCCAGCCCCTGCGTCATCAGCTCCGGCGCCAGCGACGTCACCGTCCTCCGCTCCGCCTCCGCGCACGCCACCGTCACCAGTCCCGCGCCCGCTTTCAGCGCCGCCCAGCCCGCCATCGCCGCCGCGCCGCCCTTGCCCTCCCAGCCGCCGATCACCAGCACATGGCCGAAGTCCCCTTTGTGCGCCCCGCGCGGCCGCGGCTCGAACAGCCGCCGGAACCGGCGCGGCTCGATCAGCTCCAGCCACAGTCCCGCGTCCTGCTCCAGCATCGCCTCCGGCGTCCCGATCGGCACAACGTGCAGCCGCCCCACCCGGTCGCAGAGCGGCGGCAGCACCTGCTCCACCTTCGGCGCCGTGAACGTCACCGTGTGCGCCGGCAGCACGCTCTCGCCGTCTTCGCACAGCCCCGACGGCATGTCCACGCTCACCACCTCCGCGCGCGGAAATCCGCGGTTCATCTCGTGAATGAAGTCCAGCGCCGCGCCCCGCGCCGGCCCGCTCAGCCCCGTGCCCAGCAGCGCGTCGATCACCAGCGTGGCCGCCCGCATCGGGGGCGTGATCTCGCGGTGCACCGCCACCCCCAGCGCCTTCAGCATCCGGTAGTTGATCTCCGCGTCGCCCCGCAGCTCCTCCGGCGCCCATGCCAGCACCACGTCCAGCGCCCGCGGACGGAACCGCAGATGCAGTTGCCGCGCGATCGCCATCCCATCGCCGCCGTTGTTGCCCTTGCCGCAGATCACCACGATCCGCTGATGCCTGAGCGGCTCATACTCGCGCTCCAGAAACTCCACAAACCGGCACGCCGCGTTCTCCATCAACACGATCGACGGCACGCCCGCTTCGATCGTGCGCCGGTCGATCTCCCGCATCTGTTCCGCTGTCAGGATCTTCATTGCTCGCGGCCTCCGGCGGCGCGGATCTCAAAACGGCGCAGCGGCTCGGCCTCGCCCATCACCACCAGGCAGTCTCCGGCTTCGATCGCCGCCGCCGCCGGCGGGTTGAACTCCATCCCGCCGCCCGCGCGGCGGATCGCCAGTACGACCACCTGCATCTCGCCCCGGATGCGCGCCTCCGCCAGCGATTTTCCCACCAGATCGCTCGCCGCATCCACCGCCACCTGCTCGATGCGCACGTCCCATTCCGGCGTCGACAGCGCAAAGTCGAGAAACTGCCGCACGTGCGGCTTCAGCAGCGAGAGCGCCAGTTGCGCCCCGGCGGTCTTGTACGGCGCCAGCACCGCGTCCGCCCCCGCGCGCACCAGCTTCTGCTCCGTGGGTTCGTCGGAAGCGCGCGCCGCCACCCGCAGCCCGGCGTTCAGCGCTTTCGCCGACATCACCACAAACAGATTGTCCGCGTCCGTGCTCAGCGCCGCCACCAGCCCCGCCGCCCGTTCAATCCCCGCCTCCCGCAGCGAGTCGTCCGACGTCGCGTCTCCCGCCAGTGCTGCGCACCCCTGTTTCCTCGCCAGCTCCAGCCGCTTCTCGTCCCGGTCTACCACCACCACCTTCTCGCCGCTCTTTCTCAGTTCGGCGGCAGCTCCCCGTCCCACCCGCCCGTACCCGCACACGATGTAATGCCCCCGCAGCGATTCGATCATTTTCCTCATCCTTCTCCGGTCGAAAGCATCGCGGAACTGCGCCTCCAGGATCGTCTGCGTCATCACGCCGATCACTGACAGCATCATGCTGACGCTCAGCACCATGTACACGGAGTTGAAGATCCGCGCCTCGCGGCTCAGTGGATGGATCTCTCCGTAGCCCACCGTGGTCATCGTCATGATCGCCATGTACACGGCGTCCACCAGCGGAAAATCCGCGATGGTGGCGAACCCCAGCGTCCCCAGGCTCAGCGTGGCGAGCACCGCGGCGATCAGGACCAGCGCTCTCCGCCCGTGCGTCATCTCCGCTCACTCCGTCTTGCGCAACAGCAGCAGGGTGAAGTCGTCCTGCAGCTCGGTCGACTCCGTCCACCGCGCCACCTGTTCTTCGATCAGCCGCCCCAGCTCTTCCACGTCCATCCCCGCATGCTCGGCCAGCAGCGCGCACAGCCGCGGCTCGCCGAACATCTCCCCGTAGGCGTTCTCCGGCTCCGTCACGCCGTCCGTGTAGCACACCAGCAGATCGCCGGGCTCGAGTTTCAGGCGGCTCTCGCCATAGCGCGCTCCGGCGAAGCAGCCCACCACCATCCCGTTCGTGTCCAGCCGCGTCACCTCGCCGTTGCGCACCAGCAGCGGCGGCAGATGACCCGCGTTCGTATACACCAGCTCCGACGTCCCCTCATCGTAAACGCTGAAGAAGAACGTCGCGTACTTCTCCGGCGCCGTCGAAGCGTAGAGCTGCTGGTTCAGGTTCGACACCAGCCGCGCCGTCGAAACCGCCGGCGGTCCGTAGCCGCCCCCCAGCCCCGCTGCCGCAGCCTCCGCCGCCTCCATGCACTGCCGCAACTGGCTCCGCATCGCCGATTGCAGCGTCGCCATCAGCAGCGCCGCCGAAATGCCCTTGCCCGCCACGTCGCCCAGCGCCACCGCCAGCCGCCCTTCGCTCACCGGCTGGTAGTCGAAATAGTCGCCCGAAACCATCCGCGCCGCGTTGCACACGGATGCAAGATGCAGCGTTCCGAAGCGCGTGATCGGCTTCGGCAGCAGTTGCGACTGCACCTCGCGCGCAATCTCCAGCTCCGCCTGCAACCGCTGCCGCTCCTTCTCCGCCTGGAGCAGCCGCTCCAGGTTGCCCGCCATGATGTTGAACGACGTGCCCAGCTCCGCCAGTTGATCGTTGCCCGTCACCAGAATCCGGTGGCTCAGATCTCCGCCGCGGATCCGCACCGTCGCCTCGTACAGGTCGTTCACCGCCGAGGTGATCGTCCGCGACAGCGACACCCCGATCCAGATCGAGCTGATCTCCACAATGAAGAACACGATCAGCGCCGTCGTGAACAGCACCAGCATCGTCGGCCCGCTGCTGCTCGTGTCCACGCTGAACATGATCCGCAGCGGTCCGCTGATCCGGGTGGCCGCTCCCAGAAACACCGTCGCCTCCCGCTCCGGCTTTTCCCAGATCGCCGCCGGCATCGAGACGCCCCACTTCAGCGGCAGGTCCAGCACATTGACCGGCTCTGGAATCATGCCCCCCGCCGGCGTCTCCTCATCGAGCGGCGGGTGCAGCGCAACCTGCATCGCCCGCACGCCGCCCGGCTCGATTGAAAACGGCGTCAACTGAATCACGCCCAGCCCCGGCGCCAGCCCTTGCAGGAACGCCTGCGTCACCGGCACCACGATCACCACCTCGGACCGCTCCCCGCCTGCGTGCGCCCACAGGTGGAACCGCCCCTCGTGGATCAGCAGCCCGGCTCGCGCCCCGTGCCCCTCCGGCGGATGCGGCAGCCGCGCGTCCTCCGGGTACCGGACCTCGCGCCCCTGTTCATCCTTCAGCAGAATCTCCGCCCCGGGAAACCGGTCGCGGATGAAAAACCCCGCCCGCCGCACCGCCTCCACCCGCACCTGCGGCGCCGCCCGCTCGAGCGACCGCGCCGTCATCTCCAGCGAGTTCACCCGCCGCCCCATCTCCACGCTCAGCAGATACGCGGCAATCTGCCCCGACACCACCCACGCCCCTGCCAGCGTCAACACCGCCAGCATCAGCATCGGCACCACCGCGATGAACACGTAGGCGACGATCAGCCGGTTCCGCAGCCGCCAGATCAGCCGCCGCACCAGCCGCAGCCCGTGGCGCCACGCCAGCAGAAAGCCCAGTGTGAACGCCGCCAGTTGCAGCAGCACCGTGCCCGCCCGCCCCGGCGCCAGCCACTGCGCGGCCAGACTCGCCGCCACCGCCGCCGCGAACAGCAGCTCCAGCCAGCCCGCGGAGCGCAGCGTTTTCAGCCAGCCTGGGGAGGGCATCCCGATTCAGCGTACCTGCTTGCCGCCGCCTGCCGCCACTGCCGCCGCGCCTTTACAGCCGCGACTTGGCGATGTCCGGCATCTCTTCCGCCGCCCGGATCTGCTCCGGTTGCAGGTAATTCTCCGTGAGAAACGTCTTCAGATGGTCCAGCGCCGTGTGCACGTCGTCGACAAAGTCCATCAGCTCCAGGTCCTCCGGGCTGATCATCCCGTGCCGCGCCAGCGCATCAAAGTTGATGATCTCCCGCCAGTAATCCGCCCCGTACAGCATGATCATGATCTTTTTTTCGAGCTTTTGCGTCTGCGCCAGCGTCAGCAGCTCGGTCAGCTCGTCCAGCGTCCCGAACCCTCCCGGAAACACGATCAGCGCCTTCGCCAGGTACGCAAACCAGAACTTCCGCATGAAAAAGTAGTTGAATTCGAAGTTCAATTCCGGCGAAATGTACGGATTGGGATACTGCTCGTGCGGCAGCGCGATGTTCAGTCCGATCGACTTGCCCCCCGCGTCCCGCGCTCCCCGGTTGGCCGCCTCCATGATCCCCGGCCCCCCTCCCGTGCACACCACAAACCGCCGCGTCGGCGGCTCCAGCGCGTTCGACCACTGCGTGATCAGCCGCGCGAACTCCCGCGCCTCCTGATAATACCGCCCCTGCGGGCCGTCTTCCGTGATCCGCGCCGAGCCGAAAAACACCACCGTATCGCGGATCTTTTCCCGGCTGAAACGGTCCAGCGGCTCCAGATATTCCGCCAGAATCCGGATCGCCCGGCCGTTCCAGCTATCCAGAAACGCCTCGTTTTTATAAGCCAGAGGCGCGCGGTTCATGTGGCGGCTTTTCCTCATTCCTCGTCCTTTCCTTCGCGGCTTTCCAGCGCCGCAAGGCGCTTTTCCAATTCTCGCACCGTCCTGAGGAGCTCCGGCAGCCGCGGAAACGCCGTCACCGCCCGCCGCCATTGCGCCGCGTCGAACGCCGGCGAGCCCGACACCACGCTCCCCGCCTCCACGTCCCCGCCAATGCCGCTCTGCGCGTACACCACCACGTTGTCGTGAATCGTCAGATGCCCTGACACCCCCACCTGCCCCGCCAGCAGCACGTTCTTCCCCAGCACGCTCGACCCAGCGAGCCCCGTCTGCGCGCAGATGATGTTGTCCTCCCCCACCACGCACGCATGCCCCACCTGCACCAGCGAATCGATCTTCGCCCCGCGCTTCACCCGCGTCTCCCCCACCGTCGCCCGGTCCACCGAACTCAGCGTCTGCACCTCCACGTCGTCTTCGAGCACCGCCGGCCCAGACTGCACGATCTTGTAATGCGTCCCGTCCTTCTTCTTTGCAAATCCGAAGCCGTCGCCCCCGATCACCACTCCGTTTTGCAGCACCACGCGGTTGCCCAGCCGGCAGTGCTCCCGCACCGAGCTGTGCGCGTGCAGCACGCAGTCTTCGCCGATCTCCGCCCCTTCGTACACCACCACCAGCGGATGGATCACCGTCCCCCGCCCGATCTTCACGCGCTCCCCGATCACCGCGCACGCGCCGATCGAAACGCCTTCGCCGATCTTCGCCGTCTCCGCGATCACCGCCGTCGGATGAACGCCCGGCTTCGGCGCGGGCGGCTGGTAGAACAGCTCCAGCGCCCGCGCAAAGTCCAGATACGGGTTCTCGCTCACGAGCGCCGGAATGTGCAGCCCGCCCGTTGCGGCTGAAACCAGGATCGCCCCCGCCCGCGTGCTCTTCACCTTGTGGGCGTACTTCGGATTGGCCAGAAACGTGAGCTCCGACGGCCCCGCATGCTCCATCCCCGCCACGCCCGTGATCTCTTTTTCTCCGTCATCCGCCTGCACTGCGCGCAGTTCGCAGCCAAGCCGCAAAGCCAGTTCTTTCAACCGCATTTGCGGCCAGCATAGCGCACTCCCCCGCCGCCTGCGTCGCTGCGCCGCGGCGGATGGATACACTGAAAGTGACGCGGATGCGGAGCTCGATTCTCGCCCTGATTCTGGCCTCCGCCCTCGCGCGCGGGCAGGCGCCGGAGCGCCCGGCGCTCCAACAGGCGGCGGAAGAATTCCGGAAGCTGACGCGCGAGATGGGCCTGCGCCCCGATAGCCCCCGCCGCGCCGTCTCTGCTCCCGGCGCCGCCCGCGGCGCCTTCCACGGACGCCTCTATCACAACCTCCGCAACGACATCCTCGACGCCGTCCCCCACGAGATCCGCCAGCGCGGCGGCCAGAAGAATCTTCTCCGCCGCAACCAGTTCGGCTTCAGCGTCAGCGGCCCCGTCCAGATCCCCAGACTCTACCACGGCGGCCGCAAGACCTTTTTCTCGCTCAACTACGAAGGCGTCCGCGAGCGCATCTCCCGCAGCTACCTGCGCACCGTCGCCATCGAACCCGAACGCCGCGGCGACTTCAGCCTCACCGTCGACCCCTCCGGCGCCCCGCTACCCATCTTCGATCCCGCCACCGTCCGCCCCAACCCGCTCTACGACCGCTCGCTGCCCGTCTCGCGCGGCAACCTCGAGTTCATCAAGGATCCCTTCCCTTCCAACCGCATCCCCGAGTCCCGCATCGACCCCGTCGCCCGCAACACGCTCCCTTACTACCCCCTGCCCAACGCCGACGCCGGCCCCTTCTTCCGCAACAACTACTTCATCGTCTCCCCGGAAACCAACACCGCCGACGGCATGATCGCCCGCGTCGATCACACCTTCCTCGAAAAACACCGCCTCTCCGTCTCCTATTCCTTCACCAATGGCCTCAGCGGCGCCGCGCGCCTCATCAACAGCCCCGCCGACTCCGCCCCCGCCGACCGCGAGTTCTCGAACCGCCGCGGCGCCATCGAGCACGTCCTCACCCTGTCCCCGAAAACCGTCAACACCGCCTCCGTCGAAGCTCAAACAAATATCTCTGAAAACGTTTCAGGCCAGTCCGGCTGGCCTTCCCGCCTTGGCCTCGGCGGCGTCGAGGACTCGAGCTTCCCCTTCCTCGACATGGCCAACTACCTCGACATGGGCCGCACCACCCCCGCCGGCCGCACCGCGCGCAACTCCTTCACCTTCACCGAAGCCCTCTCCCACAAGCGCGGCCGCCACAGCCTGCGCCTCGTCAGCCAGTTCTCCCGCGCCCAGGTCAACACGTTCCTTCCATACGCCCCTTCGGGCGCCTACTTCTTCCAGTGGCGCTACACGAGCCTTCCCGGCATCGTCAATACCGGCCTCGCCTTCGCCTCCTTCCTCCTCGGCGGCCCCGAACACGCCGACCTCGCTCTGGTCCCCTCTCCCTCCTACTTCCGCAACTGGACCTGGACCAACGCCGTGCAGGACGTCTGGGAACTCCGGCCCAATCTCACCCTCTCCTTCGGGCTCAACCTCCTCGCCGCCGCGCCCCGCGTCGAGCGCTACGACCGCCAGAGCATCGTCGACCTCAGCGTCCCGAACCCCGCCAACGGCCGCCCCGGCGCGCTCGTCTTCGCCAACCGCGGCGGCTACGGCCACGCCTTCCAGCCCTCCGTCGTCAAGCCCCAGCCCAACTTCTCGCTCGCCTGGAACCCCCGCGGCAACCGCCAGTCCGTCCTCCGGCTCTCTTACGGGATGAGTTATCAGAGCTACCCCATCTACAACGCCCAGTGGGGCACCCGCGGCTTCACCGGCCACCCGTATTTTTACTCTCCCAACGCCTTTCTCGAACCCGCCTTCCACCTCCGCAACGGCATGCCGCCCCCGCCGCGCCCCGTCCCCGATCTCACCGCCGACGCCGCCAACGACACCGACGCCAACGTCCTCGACTCCTCCGGACGCCTGCCCCGCTATCAGTCCGCCGGCCTCAGCTACGAGCGCCAGGTGAAAGGCGGCATCGTTCTCACCGGCGCCGCCGGCGTCTCCTGGGGCCGCGACATCTTCATCGGCAACAATGCCGTCCGCCTCAACGCCGTCCATCCCGATTTCCTCTCTTTGCGCGAACAGCTCAACGACCTCGCCCTCAACCGCGCCCTCCGCCCCTACCCCCAGTTCTTCGAAATCGACGTCTTCTCCCAGTGGCCCGACGGCCGCTACCGCCGCGAGGCCGTCTCCCTCCGCGCCGAGAAACGCACCGGCCAGGGCCTCTCCCTCAACGCCTCCTACGAATACTCGCGCCAGTTCGACGACTACTCCGGCCCCTACGGCCGCCAGGATCAGTTCAACCGCAAAAACGAGTGGGCCCTCACCGCCTGGAACAACCCCCACCGCCTCTCCTTTTCCTGCATGTACGAACTGCCCCTCGGCGCCGGCAAGCCCCTGCTCAACTACTCCGATTGGCGCGGCTATCTCGCCGGCAACTGGTCCATCTCCGCCATCTCCACCGTCGCCTCCGGCGAGCCGCTCGCCCTCCGCGCCCAGTTCAACAACACCGGCGGCGTACTGCGCACCGTCCGCGTCAACCCCATCCCCGGCGCCGATCCCCGCGTCCCCAACCCTTCCCCCGAGCTCTGGTTCAATCCCGATGCCTTCGCCCATCCGCCGAACTTTGAAATGGGCGCCGGCCCGCGCACCCATCCCTTCCTCCGCGGCCCCATCTCCCAGAACCACGACCTCTCCGTCTCCAAGCGCTTCCCCATCGATCAGGAGCGCTCGGTCGAATTCACCGCCTCCGGCTTCAACTGGATCAACCACGCCAACTGGACCGACCCCGACGTCGTCATCGGCCCGGCTTCCGCCCCCAACGCCAACGCCGGCCGCATCATCGGCTCGCGCGGCAGCCGCGTCGTGCAGCTCGGCCTGAGGTTCAGCTTCTGATGACGCGCCGCTTTCACCTGCTCCTGCTCGCCTCCGCCGCCGCCGCGGCGCCGCCGAAGTCCGCCGCCCCGCCCCGCGGCCGCCGCCGCCGCATCGCCGCGTGGATCTCCTCCGGCTCCACCGAGGGCCTTCAGGCCTCCGTGGAAGGCCGGCAGGCTGTCATCGAGCGGATCCTCTCCCCGCAGGACGATCTCCTCCTCCTGCTCGTGCTCGATATGGTCGAGGACATCGCCCGCATCGGCGCCGCCCGCCAGGCTGCCGCCTCCGCCATCGAACAGCTCCCGCCCAACGCCTGGACCGGCGTCCTCAGCGCCCAGGACGGCCTGCGCGTGCTCGCCGATCCTTCCCCGGACCGCGCCGCCGCCATCGCCGCCATCCAGAACGCGCCCACCACTGGCCGCGCCGGCTTCCTGGAAACCGTCACCCCCGCCGCCCGCCTCGCCGCCTCCCTCGCCCACAAGGCGCCGGTTCGCGCCGCCGTGCTCTACATCACCGACTCCGAAATCGGCAACTACCGCGAAGACTTCACCAACCCCGTCATCAACTACAGCGACACCCGCGACCTCTCCCGCCGCTTCCCCGATGCCCTTGTCCGCGAGAAATCCGCCCGCCTCGCCGCCGCCCTCTCCCCCAGCGACGCGCCCGTCTTCGCCGTCCATCTCGCCTTCCTGCGCGACCGCCTCAACGAGGCCTATCAGACCGGCCTCCAGCAGATCGTCGAGTCCACCGGCGGCCAGGCCTGGTTCTGCCGCAATCTCACCGAGATCCCGGACGCCGTCGCCGCCGCCTTCCAGCGCATCCGCGCCATGTTCTCCATCGACCTCCGCCTGCCCGAAGGCCTGCCGAAAAACGTGACCCTCCAGCTCTCCGCCCCCGGCGCCGACCTGCAATACCGCACCCGCTTCACCGCCCAGGTCTGGAGCCATGACTGATGCCCGGGGCGCATCCGCCCTCGCCGCCGCCTCCCCGTTCGGTTACGATTGAGCGTATGCGGAACCCCGCTCTGGTGACGTTGTCCGTCCTGCTGGGGCTTTCGCTCGCCGCCGGCGCGTGGCTTCTCCGCACCCGCCTTCAGGTCCGCGCGCAGTTGCAGCAGGAAATCGACCGGGCAAAGGCCGAAGCGGCGAAAGAACGCGAGCGCGCCGACGCGCTGCTGCTCGAAAACGATTCGCTCCGCCGCCAGCTCGCCGAACGCGGCATCGCCGCCCCTCCCCCCGTTGCCTCCTCCCGCGCCGCCGAAGACGCCCGCCGCCTCGCCGCCATCCGCGAACTCGCCGCCGCCCAGTCACGCCTGACCGAGTCCCAGTCCGCTCTCGTCGAAGCCCGCAACCGCATCGCCGAACTCGAAGCCTCCCTCGAACGCGTCACCGCCGAGAACAAACGCCTCGCCGCCGCCGAGTCCGCCTTCACCGAAGACCTCGACCACCAGCGCCGCATCGTCCAGGCCATGGAAGCCGAGATCAAAGCCAAGAACGACCGCATCGCCCAGCTTGAATCCTCGCTCCGCAAGTCGCGCGAAGAGCTCCAGGCGCTCAGCCAGAAGTCCGGCGCTTTCGCCCCCGTCGTCGCCGACCTCATCGAACTGAACCGCCGCCGCGAAAACACCGTCACTTCCCTCCAGCGCCGCTACCGCGACATCACTGACCAGCTCCGCGCCCTCTCCGTCCGCCTCGACACCCAGCGCGACAACCCCTCCGCCGCCATCGGCGATCTCTCCCGCATCCAGACCGCCGTCCTCGCCGCCGAAGAAGACCTCCGCCAGCTCACCACCCTCAACTCCCAAAGCCAGCAGCTCATGCAGAAGCTCGCCTCCCGCTGACGCCCCTCCGCCGTTGTACCCTGTCGGCATGAGGCTCCTGCTCGGCCCGCCCGGCTCCGGCAAAACCACGCAAGTGCTCGGCGAATTCTCTGCCGCCGCGCGCAACGGCCCCGCCCGCCTCATCGTCCCCACCGCCACCATGGCGCGGCACCTCCAGCACGATCTCGCCCGCCGCGGCGAACCCGTCCCCCCTTCGTGGATCACCACGCTCTCGCGCTTCGCCGCCACCCTCGCCCCCGGCATCCAGACCGCTGACTCCAGCGCCCTCGCCCTGCTCGCCTCTCAGGAACTCGAACAGCTCCCGCAACTCTACCCGCTGCTGCGCGACGCCCCCGGACTGCCTGCCGCCATCGCCGCGGCCATCGAAGAACTCGCCAACTCCGGCTGCGGCGCACTTCAATGGAGTTCGCTCATCAGCCTCGATCACCGTTTCAACGCGCAGTTCGGCGAACTCTACGAAGCCATCGAGCGGGCTCTGGGGAGCGCCGGTCTGCATCTCCGCGCGCACTTGCTGGCGAAAGCTGCTGAGAGTGCGCGCGAACGCGGCGCCGGAGTCTCGCATCTCTGGCTCGACGGCTTTACGCTTTTCTCCAAAGCCGAACTGGCTCTTCTCGAAGCGCTCGGCAGGCACGCCTCCGTCACGCTCACGCTCCCCGAGTGGCCGGGCGCCGCCCCCATCGTCGAACAGCTCCAGCGCGCCGGCGCCCGCATCGAGCGCCTCCCCGTCCGCCGCACCCAGCCGGAGATCGTTCGCATCCAGGCCAGCTCGCGCGAGCGCGAAGCCGAAGAGATCGCCCTCCAGATTCTCGGCGAACACAACAACGGCCGCCCCTGGCGCGAAATGGCCGTCATCACCCGCAGCGAGGAGAACTACCTCGCCCTGCTCGAACGCACCTTCGGCCGCCTCGGCATCCCCGCGCGCGCCTACTTCGGCCGCTCCGTCCTGCGCGAGCCCGCCGGCGTTTTCTTCCAGCGCTTCGCCGCCGCCGTCTGTAGCCGGTGGGACGGCGAAACCACGCTCGCCTTTCTCCGCCATCCCCTCTGCCGCGCCGCCCGCGAGGTGCAGGGCGCGCCGTGGCGGAAGGCCATGGGGAAGCTTCCCTTCCAGGGGCTCGCGGCTCTCGGGGAGCACTTGCGCGCCGCAGCGCATCTCCTCGCCCCCTTTGAATCCTGGACCGCCGATCCCTGCACTCCGCGCGAATGGGCGCGCCGCCTTCCCGAGGTTGCCTCCCTGCTCGAGCCGCCACCTGCCGCGGGAGAGCTTTCCGTGTCACAGCTCGCCAGCCTCCGCCTCCAGTCCGCTGCTTTCCGCGCCATCACTGCCGCCGCCGATTCCCTCACCCCCCTGCTGCCCGACGAGCCGCTCTCCTTCGCCGCGTATTGGGACTGCCTCGAAGACGGACTCAGGGAAGCCCGCATCTACCCCGAAGACCCCCGCCGCGACGTCGTCCACCTGCTCGATGTGCAGGAAGCCCGCCAGTGGGAGATCCCCCTCGTCTTCGTCTGCGGGCTGCTCGAAGGCGAATTCCCCCGCCGCTCCTCCCCCGATCCCATCTTGCCGGATGAGATCCGCATCGCTCTCCGCCAGCAGGGTTTCCCCGTCCGCACCCGCGCCGAACTCGAAGAGGAAGAACGCTTCCACTTCGAGATCGCCCGCACCCGCGCGACGAAGCGGCTGATCCTCTCCTGGCCTGAGCGCAACGAGGCAGGCGAAGCCAACCTCCGCTCCTTTCTCCTCGACGGCATGATCGGCGAAACCACGCCCGCCGTTCCAGCCCGCCGCTTCCTCATGCGCCCCTCGCGCCCCGCCCAGCCCGCCCCGCCCCCCGCCCTCCAGTCCGACGATGCCCTCAACGCCGTCCGCGCCATCCGGGCTTCCGTCAGCGCCACCTCCATCGAGTCCTACTTGCAGTGCCCCTTCCAGTTCTTCGCGCAGTCCATCCTAAAACTTGAACCCCTTCCTCCCCTGCCCTCGGAGAGGCTCGACGCGCGCTTCCTCGGCAATCTCGCCCACCAGATCTTGTCGGATTGGCACAAGGGCGGCCGCTCGATCGAAACCATCACGGACGAGTTCTGGGAATGTCAACTGCGCCGCAACGGCCTCGCCGAGACGCATCAGACCCTGCTCAACCGCGCCGCCATGAAGCGCCATCTCGCCGCGTACGCCGCCAGCGAGCTTGCCCAGACGGACTGGCAGGCTCAGCTCGAAACAGAATGCCGCCTGAACGTTTTGGGCGTCGAAATCGACGGCCGCGCCGACCGCGTCGACGTCTCCCCTGAAGGCGCATGCAGGGTGTACGACTTCAAGTACTCCGGCGCGCAATCCATCAGGATGCGGGAGGAGATTGCCGTCCAGGTGGAACTCTACGCCGAAGCGTTGTCGCGGCAGGAGAACCTCCGCCCACAAACGCTCGGCTACGTCGCCCTGAAAGACAAGTCGAAGCTCATCGGCAAGACCGGCTCCGAGGAGTCCCGGGAAAGCATCGCCGCCGCGCTCGAGAAGACACAGCGGGCCATCGAACAATTCCAGTCCGGACGCATCGAGGTCCAGCCATCCGTCCCCGATCTGTGCCAGTACTGCGACTTTCGCGACGCCTGCCGCTGGCAGGAAACTGCCGCCGAAGTTGCGGCAGGCGCGGGGAACGAGGACTGAGCCTCCCCCCCCGCGCCCTTTCGCTTTACTCCTGCTCCGCCGGGCGGATCTTCAGCACGAACCACACCAGCGCCACCGCGCCGATGGCGAACACCGTGTCGCCCGGCGCCCGCATCCACCGCAGCGTTTGCATCAGCGGCGTTTGCAGGAACTCCATGCTGCGCGCATACCAGTAGCTCTGGCTCACGCTCGCCCACGTCTGCAACAGCCCCACCGGCAGCAGGCTGAACACCGTCATCGCGAACAGCCCGCCGTTCATCGCCCAGAAGGCGAACTTCATCGTCCGGTCGTTCCACTCCTCGCGCTGCCCCATCGCCCGCAGGCACACCAGCATCAGTCCGATGCCCAGCATGCCGTACACGCCGAACAGAGCCGCGTGCCCGTGCACCGGCGTCGTGTTCAGCCCCTGCATGAAGTACAGCGCGATCGGCGGATTGATCATGAAGCCGAACAGCCCCGCGCCCAGCATGTTCCAGAACGCCACCGCCACGAAGTAGTAAATCGGCCACCGGTAGCGCCGCGCCCACTCGGTCGCCTTCCCGCGCCGCAGATCGTCCAGCGCCCCGAAAGCCACCATCGTCAGCGGCACCACCTCCAGCGCGCTGAACACCGAGCCCCACGCCAGCGCCACCGTCGGCGTGCCCGTGAAGTACAGGTGGTGGCACGTGCCGATGATGCCCCCCGCCAGGTAGATCGTCGCCGACAGCAGCGCCGCCTCCGCCGCCAGCTTCGGCCTCACCAGCCCCAGCCGCGCGAAGAAGAACGCGATCACCGCCGTCGCGAAGACTTCAAAGAACCCTTCCACCCACAGGTGCACCACCCACCACCGCCAGTACTCCACCATCGACAGATGCGAGTGCTGCCCCCACATGATCCCCGCCCCGTAGAACAGGCCGATCGCGCCCGCGCTCATCAGAAAGATCGTCAGCAGCGGCTTCTGGTCCCCCGCGTTCTTCAGCGCCGGCTTTACGCTGCGGATCACCAGGAACAGCCAGATGAACAGACCCACGAGCAGCAGGATCTGCCACACGCGCCCCAGGTCCACATACTCGTATCCCTGATGCCCCCACAGAAATGCCTGCGCGTCCGTCAGCCGGTTGTGCACGCTCATCCATTCGCCTGCCAGCGATCCCACCACGATCACCAGCAGCGCCGCGAACAGCACGTTCACGCCCAGCGCCTGATGCTTCGGCTCGTGCCCGGAGACCAGCGGGCCAATGTACAGCCCCGCCGCCAGCCACGACGTCGCGATCCAGAAGATGCCGAGCTGAATGTGCCACGTCCGCGTCACGCTGTACGGCAGCCACTTCGACAGCGGGATTCCGTAAAAACCGTCCCCCTCCACTCCGTAGTGCGCCGTCACCACGCCCAGCAGGATCTGCGCCAGAATCAGCAGCGCCACCACCCAGAAGTATTTGAGCGTCGCCCGCTGCGACGGCGTCGCCTTCAGCGGCAGCAGCGGATCCGCCGCCGGACGTTCGATCGGCGCCTCCTTTGGCTGCGACGCGTACCACCACACCATCGCGCAGATCCCGCCCAGCAGCATCAGAATGCTCACGCCCGTCCACATCACGCTCTCGCCCGTGGGGCGGTTGCCCACCAGCGGCTCGTGCGGCCAGTTGTGCGTGTACGAGATCGTGTCCCCCGGACGGTTCGTCGACGCCGACCACGCCGTCCACCAGAAAAACGCTGCCAGCTTCCGCGCCCGCTCCGGATCCGGCACGGCGCCTTTCGGAATCGCATACGCCGGCTCGCCTTCGGCGAACAGCTTCTGGTAATGAGCCACGTTCGCTTCAAACGCCCGCGCCCGCACCTCGTCGATCACGATCGTCCGCGAACCCGCATCGTACGTGTTGGTCCGGAACATCTGCTCCAGCCGCCCCCGCAGCGCGGCTTGCCGCTCCGCGTCCAGCTCCTTGTAGGGCTTGCCGTGCTCGCTCCGCGCCCACTCGTTCAGCACGAACTCCAGCTCCCGCCGCAGCGAGTCCGCCGTCCAGTCCGGCGCCACATAGCTGCCGTGCCCCCACACCGATCCCACTTCCATCCCGCCCATCGTCTGCCAGATGTTCTGCCCCTGCCCCACCTCGCCGCTTGCGATCACCACCCGCCCGTCCCGCGTCACCACGCGGTCCGGAATTGGCGGCATCTCCTGATAAATGCGCGTCCCGATCCATCCCAGGATCGAAAACGAAATCACGATCACTGCGCCAAACGCAATCCACAACCGTTTCATTGCACTGCTCCTTCGAAAACGGCCGCAGCTTCTATTTAGAATCGGGCCGGCCGCGCGGCCATCTCTGTGGTCCTCGCTTCGGCCCTGGAGGCCGCCGGCGGCCCGGATTGTCCGGCCCGGCCTTCCTTATCTAAGCCCCGGGCCTGCCCATTGCTCCATGACTCCGGTCACATTCGCCGCGCAAGCCTGCGCATTTTTCTTGACAGGCAGTAGCAAAGTGATATCATAGTGCTAGCGAGGCCTGCCGGCCTCGCCGAAAGACTGGAGGATCATTCCATGCTGAAAGAGCGCGTCATCGAAGCGTGGAACGGCATCCCCGTTCTGCTGCTCGTATTGGCAATCTTCGTCATCTCGATCGCCGGGATCATCTGGGCGGCGAAAGAGGCGCCGCTTGGCATGCGCGGCGTCTGGATCGCCTTCTGGATCGCCGTCCTTCTCCTCGACACCCTCTGCTGGGCGGGCTTTTTCACCGTTCAGCCCAATCAGGGCGTGGTGCTGACGCTGTTTGGCCGCTACATCGGCACGGTGAACGCTCCGGGACTGCGCTTCGCCAATCCTTTCTATGCGAAGAGGCCCGTATCGCTGCGCGTACGCAACTTCGAGACGTCGAAGATGAAAGTCAACGACCACGACGGCAACCCCATCGAAATCGCCGCGGTCGTCGTCTGGAAGGTCGTCGACACCGCCGAGGCGATCTTCCAGGTGGACAGCTACGAGAACTACGTGCACGTCCAGAGCGAAGCCGCCGTCCGCAACATGGCATCCGCCTATCCGTACGACGCCCACGAGGAACACCAGGTCTCCCTGCGCGGCAGCACGTCGGAAGTCGCCGCGCGGCTCAAGGACGAGATCCAGGACCGCCTCGCCGTCGCCGGCGTCGAGGTCGTCGAAGCCCGCATCAGCTATCTCGCCTACGCTCCGGAGATCGCCGCTGCCATGCTGCGCCGCCAGCAGGCGTCCGCCGTCATCGCCGCCCGCCAGAAGATCGTCGAGGGCGCCGTCGGCATGGTCGAGATGGCGCTCGAGATGCTCGCCGCCAAGAACGTCATCCAGCTCGACGGCGAGCAGCGCGCCGCCATGGTGCAGAACCTCCTGGTCGTGCTTTGCGGCGAAGCCGCCGCGCAGCCCGTGCTCAACACCGGCACCATCTACCAGTAAGCGGAACCGGCAACGATGGCGGAGCGCAGGTCTTTCCTTCTTCGAATCGACGGCGAGGTGCTCGACGCCCTGAAAAAATGGGCCGACGACGACCTGCGCTCCCTCAACGCCCAGATCGAGTTCCTCCTGCGCAAGGCGCTCCGCGAACAGCGCCGCCTCAAGGACGACAAGCCAGCCGGCGGCAAATCGTCCTAAAATGGCCTGACATGCTGCCTGACTACGAAAAGCTCGGCGCCTTCTATCTCGGCAGGCTCCAGCCCGGAGGAGAAACCTTCCTGTACCGGAGCAAAGACCTCACCACCCATGCCGTCTGCGTGGGCATGACCGGCTCCGGCAAGACCGGTCTCTGCATCGGTCTCCTCGAAGAAGCCGCCATCGACTCCATCCCCGCCATCGTCGTCGACCCCAAGGGCGACCTCGCCAATCTCCTGCTCACCTTCCCGAATCTCTCCCCCGAAGAGTTCGCCCCGTGGATCAACGCCGACGAAGCGCGCAACAAGGGCATGGATCCCGCCGCCTTCGCTGCCGCTGAAGCCGGGAAATGGCGCAACGGACTCGCGCAGTGGGATCAGGACCCCGCCCGCATCGTCCGCCTGCGCGATGCCTGCGAGTGCGCCGTCTACACGCCGGGCTCCGACGCGGGCATCCCCGTCTCTGTCCTCAAGTCATTCGACGCCCCCTCGCCGGAAGAGCTCGACGACCGCGAAGCCCTCCGCGACCGCGTCTCCGGCACTGCCACCTCGCTGCTCGCGCTCGCCGGCATCAATGCCGATCCCGTCCAGTCGCGCGAGCACGTCCTGCTGTCCGCCATCCTCGACGCCGCCTGGCGCGAAGGCCGCAACCTCGATCTCGGCGCGCTCATCCAGCAGGTCCAGCAGCCGCCCTTCGCGCGGCTTGGCGTGCTCGACATTGAGTCCTTCTACCCCTCCAAAGACCGCTTCGCGCTCGCCATGGCGCTCAACAACCTGCTCGCCGCTCCGGGCTTCGAAGCCTGGCGGGAGGGCGTGCCGCTCGACATCGACGCGCTCCTCTGGACCCCCGCCGGCAAGCCGCGCATCAGCATCTTCTCCATCGCGCACCTGAACGATTCGGAGCGCATGTTCTTTGTCTCGCTGTTGCTCAACCAGCTCCTGGCCTGGGTCCGCCGCCAGAGCGGCTCTTCCAGCCTCCGCGCGCTGTTCTACATGGACGAGATCTTCGGCTATTTCCCGCCCGTCGCCAATCCCCCATCGAAACAGCCTCTGCTCACGCTGCTCAAGCAGGCGCGCGCCTTCGGGCTCGGCGTCGTGCTGGCCACGCAGAATCCCGTCGATCTCGACTACAAGGGGCTCTCCAACGCCGGCACCTGGTTCATCGGCCGCCTCCAGACCGAGCGCGACAAGGCCCGTGTGCTCGAAGGGCTCGAAGGCGCTTCCGCCGCCTCCGGCGCGAGCTTCAACCGCCAGGACATGGAGCGCCTGATCGCCGGTCTCGGCAACCGCGTCTTCCTCATGAACAACGTCCACCTCGATCAGCCCGTGCTCTTCCAGACGCGCTGGACGCTCAGCTACCTCCGCGGCCCCATGTCGCGCGCCGAGCTGCGCCGCCTCAAACAGCAGGCGCCGCCCACGGCGGAAGCGCCCGGAATCATGCGCCCCATGGCCGCGGCCAGCGTCACCGTGTCAGCGCGCCCCATCCAGCCATCCTCCGCCCCGCCTGTCGTCCCGCCCGGCGTGCCCCAGTACTTCGCGCCATTGAGCGGCGGCGTTCTTCAGTACGAGCCCCGCCTGCTCGGCGTTGCGCAATTGCAGTACTCGGACAAAAAACTCGGCATCGATGCCGTCGAAAAAGCCACCCTCTCCTGTCCCATCACGGACGGTCCGGCGCCGGTCGACTGGTCGAAAGCCGAAGAGTCCGAACTCCGCCTCGAAGACCTTCAGCAAAGGCCGGCCGAGGGGGCCGAATTCGCCCCTCTGCCCGCGGCAGCCGCGCAACCAAAGAACTATGCGCAATGGCAGAAGGACTTCGCGCTCTGGCTCTATCAGAACCGCGCCCTCGAGCTCCTCCGCAGCCCCTCCACCGGACTCGTCGCCCGCCCCGGCGAGAGCGAGCGCGACTTCCGCATCCGCGTCCAGCAGGCGGCGCGCGAGCTGCGCGACCAGCAGGTCGCGAAGCTCGAGGCGAAGTACGCGCCCAAACTCCGCACGCTTGAAGAGCGCAGGCGCCGCGCGGAAATGAAGGTCGCCCAGGAGAAGCAACAGGCCACCGCGCAGACCCTCAACATGGGGATTTCCGTTGTCACATCGTTCCTGGGCATGTTCGGCGGCCGCAAGACGATCAGCGCTTCCAATGTCGGCCGCCTCGGCACCGCCGCCCGCGCCGCCACCCGCCTCGGCAAGGAACGCAGCGACGTCGCCATGGCCGCGGAGACGGTCGAGAGCGTCCAGGCCCAAATCAATGAGCTCTCGGCCGAGTTTCAGCGCGAGGTGGACTCGCTTCCGCAGTATGGCGAAGAGGCTTTCGAAACGCTCCGGCTCAAGCCGCAGAAGACCTCCGTCCAGGTCCAGCTCTGCGCTCTGGTCTGGATGTAGCCGTTACTGTTTCCTCAGCCACATCTCGTAAAGCGGCACGAGGATCAGCACCGCGAACAGCGCCCCCATCAGCGCGCCCGAGACGGCCATCCCGTACACCAGCCCCGGCGCGTACTTGATCAGATACCGCAGCCCGAAGTCCGCCAGCAGGACCGCGAACGGCAGCACAATCACGGCAGTCTTGACCCACTGCGGCGTCTGCGTCAACGAGAAGATCCCCGCCAGCACCAGGAAGATCAGCCCGATCGACTGGATGTGCGTGTGCGCCACCCGCGCCCACAACTGGGGCGGCTCCCCGCGGTCGATCTGCGTCACCACCATCACCTCTTCGTAAGACGTCAGCGGCGTGAACCGCTGCAGCCCGTTCGGATTGTGGCAGCGCACGCAGTTCTGCGCGAGGATCGGCTTCACGGTTGCGTGATAGCCATCCTCCGCCGCCCCGTCCTGAATCCATGAGAGGATCTTCTCCCTGTCGCCTGCGCGCGGCAGGAACTGCGCCATGCTGCCCCCGTCGATCTTGCTCGCCAGCTTTGTGTTCTCGCGGTTGCCATAGAACGCCCGCCGCAGGTCGCCAATGCCAAGCCCCGGCTCGCCGTCCGTCAGATGATAGGTGAGATACAGGTTCACCCCCGCCACCAGATAGCCGGTCCCCACCGTCACCAGAAAGCAGCTCAGCGCCAGCTTCAGCGCAAAAGGAAGCCGGGCCAGCCGGAACGAATCCCAATCAGGCATGCAGATCTGGGTCTCCTCTGATCTGCCAGCTTACATCACACGCCCCCGGGAGACGCGCCTCCCGCGCCGCAGGTTCTACCGCGCAAGATGGCCGCGTCACCGCGCTTCTGTCCCGCGCACCAAGTCCGGAATCCGGCAGGGTTGCGGACGAAGCAAGCGATCCATGGGCGCATTCCTTCCGGCTTCAGCCAGAGGCTGTCTTTCCCGCGGGTCTTCGGCCCGCTTCGCCTGCGGCGACAGCCGCGGC
The DNA here is from genome assembly GCA_937920635.1 of uncultured Bryobacteraceae bacterium. GTDB lineage: Bacteria > Acidobacteriota > Terriglobia > Bryobacterales > Bryobacteraceae > JANWVO01. The sequence continues at coordinate 38,429 of CAKZUE010000065.1, read as the reverse complement.
TTCTCGCTGCGCCGGCGGGTTGGCTTCAACCAGTCAGCTATACAGCCGGTCCCAGCTCCGCTCGTTGTTCCAGTTCTCGGTCGGCTCGAAGTACCCGGTGCCCGGCGCCAGGCGCTTCTTCACCTCGTCCGGATTCGGCTCCACGCCCAGCCCCGGCTTCTCCGGCACCACCGCGAAGCCCTTCTCGTACAGCGGCTGCTCGTTGCCCGTCACCAGGTTCGACCACCACGGCACATCGACGGAATGGTGCTCGAGCACCAGGAAATTCTCCGTCGCCGCCGCGCAGTGCACGTTCGCCATGAACGAAATCGGCGTGCCGGCAAAGTGCATCGCCATCGCGTGCCCGTGCTCCATCACCGCGTCGCCGATCTTCTTCGTTTCCAGCAGCCCGCCCGACGATGCCAGATCCGGGTGCAGTATGTCCACGGCATGGTTCTTCGCCAGCTCGATGAACGGCTCTTTGAGGTAAATGTCCTCGCCTGTCAGCGTCGGAATGTCCACCGCCAGCGTGATCTGCTTCCACAGCTCCGTCTCCGTCCACGGAATCATGTCCTCCAGCCACGCCAGGTTGTACTTCTCCAGCGCCTTGCCCAGCCGGATGCACGAGTTCACGCCGATGTGCCCGAAGTGGTCCGCCGCCAGCGGAATGTCGTAGCCCACCACATCCCGCACCTGCGCCACATAATCCGCCATGAGCCCGATGCCCTTCTCGGTCAGTTCGATGCCCGTGAACATATGCTTCGTCCACACGGAAGAGCGCTGTGTCACCCCCGCCGGCGCCGTGATCGCTCCCGGCACCTTCTCCACCAGGTCGATGCCCAGGTCCATCTTGAGCCAGGTGAAGCCCTGCTCCTTGCGCTGCTTCAGCCGCTCGCCATACACCTTTGGATCATGCGACTCCGTCGTGTCCGCGTACAGCCGGATGCGGTCGCGGAACTTGCCCCCCAGCAACTGATACGCCGGCACGTTGTACGCCTTGCCCGCCAGATCCCACAGCGCCATCTCCACTCCGCACACGCCGCCCGCCTGCCGCGCGTGGAACCCGAACTGCTTGATCTTGCGGAACACCTTGTCCACGTTGCACGGGTTCTCTCCCAGAATCCGCGACTTCAGCATCAGCGCGTACGTCACGCTCGCCCCGTCGCGCACCTCGCCATAGCCCGAGATCCCCTGGTTGGTGTCGATCCGGATGATCGGCGCCCGCATCGGCGCGCCCGTAATGTGCGCAAAGCGCAGGTCCGTGATCCGCAGCGCCGACGGCTTCGAGTTCGTGTTCACCGTGTTCTGATACGCCTGGATCGTATCCTCGGCCCAGAACCCCGCCGCCGCCACTCCTGCCGCTGTCTTCAGAAATCCGCGCCGGCTCGCGCCGCGCCGGTTCTGCCACCACTTCTTCGTCTCTCTCTTCATGGCTGCTCCTTCCCTCACTGTTCGCGTTTCGGCATCCGGACCTTGGAACCCTTCGCCTCGGCCCACTTGTTGAACTCCTCAATCATCTGCGGCGTCCACCTTGTGTCGATCTGCCCAGGCGTGTACTTCTGCTCGCGCAGCATCTGATGGCCCCACTCGTCCCGCAGCCGCGTCAGCTCGCTCTCATCGGCCACTAACGCCGCCAGATGCGCCGGAATGAACGTGATGCCCTCCGGGTCGCTCAAGACAACGTCGCCCGGCAGCACCGTCGCCTGCCCGATCCGCACCGGCACATTGATTCCCATCAGCGTCACTTCGGCAATCGCCGACGGATCGAACCCCCGGCAGAAGATCTTGAATCCCTTGATTTCCATCAGTCCGCTCACGTCCCGCACGGAGCCGTCCACCACCAGCCCCGTCCCCGTCTTCGTCCAGATCGATGTGCCGAGATTGTCGCCGATGATCGTGCCGTCCTTGATCTTGCCGAACAGGTCCACCACCATCACGTCGCGCTTCACCAGCGTGTCGATCACCCAGGAGTTCTGCCCCCGGCCGACGCGGTTCTCTTTCTTCCCCATATCCAGGATGTAGTTGTCCATGTCCGGACGCTTCGGCATGAACACCGCCGTCACCGCCCGCCCCACCAGCCGGTCGCCCGTGGGATCATCCACGTTCACGGTCTTCCAGTAGCCCTCGAACTGGTTGTTGTACCCCAGCCTGCGCAGCGTTCCCCACGCTTCTTCCGCCGTCGTCAGCTTCAGCCGGTCCAGCACCTCATCCGGCACCTTCGGACGTCCGTCCGGAAAACGCTCCCCTTTCCATTCGCGCGTGATGTCGATCCGCTGCTGATTGGAGAACATCCCGAGCTGTCCGGCAGCGCTCTGCAACAAAAGAACCGCCGCGCCCAGCGCCAACACCATCTTCTTCATTCCTTCAGGCCTCCCGTCACTCTCTCTACATCGACACTTGCAGCGCCGCCACTGCCGCGGCGCCGCTCTCACCAGAACTTGTGGTTGTGCGCCACCACGCCCGGCAGCACGTACGCGTACAGCATCACCAACAGTCCGATCACCAGCGTCAGCAGCAGCCCGTGCTTCGCCACTGCGCGGAACAGATCGCCTTCCCTGCCTTCAATTCCCGCCGCCACGCACGCGATGATCAGCGACTGCGCCGCCACCATCTTGCCCATCACCCCGCCGGTCGAATTCGCCGCCGCCATCAACACCGGGTCCAGCCCCAGCTTCGTCGCCGTCACCACCTGGAGATTCCCGAACAACGCATTCGAGCCCGCGTCCGTCCCGCTCAGCGCCACGCCGATCCATCCGATGAACGTTCCAAAGATCGGATACAGCACCCCCGTGTGCGTCATCGCCAGCCCCAGCACGGCGTCCATTCCGCAGTACCGGATCACATAAGCCATGCAGATCATGCAGAGAATGGCCAGAAAGCTGAACCGCATCCGGTACATCGTCCCGCGGAACACCCGCAGCGTCGTCGCCATCGAAAGCCCCAGCACCGGTCCCGCCACCAGTCCTGCCAGCACCGTCGCCGTCCCCACGCTTGCCAGCCAGTCGAAACTGAACACCGCCGTGTCCAGCACGTCTTTCTCCACCACCGGCGCCGTGCGCAGCACCATCTGATGCAGCCCCGGCACAGGAGTCTTGTAGCTCGTCTGCGCGATCACCGCCTTCACCGCCGGTATGCCCCACGCCACCACGAACAGCGCGATCAGCGCGAACGGCGACCACGCGTGCACCACTTCCCGCGCCGTGTAGCTGCGCTTCTCCGGGCGCGGCTTGTCTCTCTCTTCCGGGAAATGGAACTCCTGTTTCGGCTTCCAGTACCTGAAAAACACTGCACAAAACAGGATCGCCCCCATCCCGCTCATGATGTCCACCAGATTCGGATCCACGTAATTCGACCAGACAAACTGGATGCCCGCAAACGACAGCCCCGCCGCCAGGCACGCCGGCCAAACCTGGAACGTCTCCCGCCACCCCACCATCGTCCGCACCAGATAGAACGGCAGCAACGCCGCCACCGGCGGCAGGATCCGCCCCATCGTCGCGCTCAGGTCGCTCTCCGGCAGCCCCGTCACCGCCGCCAGCGCGCGCACCGGATTCCCCATCCCGCCCCACGCCACCGGCGCCGTGTTCGCCATCAGACACACCACCGCTGTCTCAAACGGGCGGAACCCCAGCCCGATCATCATCGCCGCCGTCACCGCCACCGGCGCCCCGCCGCCGCCCGCGCCTTCCAACACCGCGCCGAAGCAGAACGCGATCAGCAGCATCTGCACCCGCCGGTCGTCCGTGATCGCCCCGATTGATCCCTTGATCGTTTCGAAGTGCCCGCTCTGCACCGTCAGGTCGTAGACGAACACCGCGCCCACCACCACCCACGCAATCCACAGCGCCGCGTATACCGCCCCATGCGCCGCCGCGCCCGCCACCATGTGTACGGGCATGCGGAAGACCGCCGCCGCCATCACCATCGCCGCGATCAGTGCGTACAGCGCCGCCAGATGCGCCTTGATCTTGCGCACCGCCAGCAGATAAAACAGCACCGTCACCGGAACCGCCGCAGCCATCGTCGACAGCACCGTGTTGCCAAGGGGATCGTAGTTCTGCGTCCAGATCTGCATTTCAGGATCCTGGAGAAAGCGGCATCATCATATCAAAGCCCGCCTGCGCCCCCGCCCTCTTCCCATCGCCCTCCCCCTCTTGTTTCCCATCGCCCCTGGGCGATGGCTGCGCTTCGTTGCACGATCCCCAGCCCTGTTCCCATCGCCCTTTGGCGATGGCTGCGCTTCGTTGCACGATCCCCAGCCCTGTTCCCATCGCCCTCCCCCCTTGTTTCCCATCGCCCCTGGGCGATGGCTGCGCTTTGTTGCACGATCCCCAACCCTATTCCCATCGCCCTTTGGCGATGGCTGCGCGTCTGCCCCTGAAACAGCGCATAATTGGTAATCAAACGATGTTTCGCACCATCCGGGAACAGATCGACACGATCTTCCGCGAAGACCCCGCGGCCAGGAATGTCATCGAGATCCTGTTCTGCTATCCCGGATTCCATGCCATCCTCCTCCACCGGCTCGCGCACAGGCTCTACAAAGCCGGCTTCACCACCCTCGCGCGCCTCGTCAGCCAGCTCTCCCGCTCGCTCACGGGCATTGAAATCCACCCCGGCGCGCAGATCGGACGCCGCTTTTTCATCGACCACGGCATGGGCGTCGTCATCGGCGAGACCGCCATTGTCGGCGACGACTGCCTCCTCTATCAGGGCGTCACTCTCGGCGGCACGGGAAAAGAAAAGGGCAAGCGCCACCCTACCCTCGGCAACAACGTGGTCATCGGCAGCGGCGCCAAGGTGCTCGGCAACATCACCATCGGCAACCACGTCCGCATCGGCGCCGGCTCGGTGGTGCTCAAGTCCGTCCCCGATCACTCCACCGTCGTCGGCGTCCCCGGCCGCATCGTCCGCAGCCGTCTCGACAATGAAGAAGTGCTCGAGCACGCCAAGCTTCCCGACCCCGAGGGACAGGCCATCGAGCAGCTCGCCCAGCGCGTCGAACAACTGGAAACCATCGTCCGCGAGCTCTCCCAAAAGCTCTCTCAGAGCGGCGGCGGCTCCGACGCCGCCAGCGCGTAGCGGAAGCTGTTCCGCGCCACCTGCCGCAGATCCTCTTCCGTGAACCCGAACACGTCCCGCGCCAGCTCGTACTCGCGCACCAGCGTCGTGGCGAACAGCGCCGGATCGTCCGTGTTCAGCACCACCGGCACGCCCGCCTCGAACAGCCGCCGCACCGGATGCTCCGCCATGGACCGCACCGCGCCTGTGCGCACATTGCTCGTGATGCAGACCTCCAGCGCCACGTCCCGCCTGCGCAGCTCCTCGAGCAGCGCCGCATCCTCCGCCGCGCGGATCCCGTGCCCGATCCGCCGCGCCCCGCACTCGAGCGCCTCCCACACGCTCTCCGGCCCCGCCGTCTCGCCGCCGTGCGGCACTGCCGCCAGCCCGCGGGCGCGCACAAAATCGAACACCTCTCTGTACAGCCGCGCCGGACCGCGCGCTTCATCGCCCCCAATCCCGAACCCGGCAACGCCCCGCTCCTTCCACCGCACCGCCGCCTCCGCCACCGCTTCAACGTGCGCGCGGCCGAACTGCCGCACCGCGTCAAATATGAACCGCACCGGCAGCGGGCCCCGTTCCGCTTCCTCCGCGATCGCCGTGAAGAACTCGTCCAGCGGCAGCCCGCGCCACAGGATCACGCCCGCGCTCACATTGATCTCCGCATAGCGCACGCCTTCTCCCGCAAGCCGCTCAAGCAGCCGCTTCAAAACCAGCGCGAAATGTTCCGGCCTCCGCAGCCGCGTGTGAACCCACTTGAACGCCTGGAGAAATTCATCGAAGTTCGCAAACCGCATCCGCGCCCGCGCTTCCTCCGGCGTCAGCCCCGGCGAACACTCGCAGAGCGTCTCCGGCTCCGCCGCCCCTTCCAGGTGCAGGTGCAATTCGGCCTTCGCCAGTGACCTGAGGTCCATGAATTGCCATAATAGCCGCATGAACCCCGGTGAATTCGACGCGATCGTCGGCGGCTATCATGGAGATCCTTTCTCCGTCCTCGGCCCGCACCGCGTCGAGGACGGCTTCGTCGTGCGCGCTTTCCTGCCCCATGCCGCCGAGGCGGCGCTGTTGCTGGAAGGCGGCGGCCGCATCCCGATGGCGAAGCTCCACCCCGGCGGCCTGTACGGCGCGCAGATCGCCGGCGAACCCGGCCGCTACCTCCTCGAACTCTCCCTTCACCGCGGCGGCACGGAAATCATCGAGGATCCCTACCGCTTCGGACTGCTGCTCAGCGACTTCGATGTCTATCTTCACGCCGAGGGCACGCACTACGAAGCCTGGCGCACCATGGGCGCGCATCTGATGGAAATCGACGGCGTCCAGGGCTGCCGCTTCTCCGTGTGGGCGCCCAACGCCGAAACCGTCTGCGTCGCCGGCAGCTTCAATCAATGGGACTCGTACCGCCATCCCATGCGCCGCCGCGAAGGCGGCATCTGGGAGCTTTTCCTTCCCGGCGTCCGCCAGGGCGACATCTACAAGTACTTCGTCCGATCCAAGGTTTTCGGCGTCGCCGAAATGAAGTGCGACCCTTACGCCTTCGCCGCCGAAACGCCGCCCCTTACCGCTTCCATGGTCTGGCGCCTCGGCCAGTACGAATGGAAGGACGGCGCCTGGATGGAGGAGCGCGCCCGCACCAACTGGCTCGAGCGCCCTGTGAGCTGTTACGAAGTCCATCTCGAATCGTGGATGAAAACCCCTGATGGCGAGCCGCTCACCTACCGCGAACTCGCCCAGCACCTCGTCCCCTACGTGAAACGGCTCGGCTTCACGCACATCGAGCTGATGCCCATCATGGAACACCCCTACGCCGGAAGCTGGGGCTACCAGGTCACCGGCTATTACGCCCCGACGGCGCGCTTCGGCACGCCCGACGACTTCAAGTTCTTCATCGACCAGTGCCACCAGCAGGGCATCGGCGTCATCGTCGACTGGGTGCCCGGCCATTTCCCCAAAGACGCCCACGGGCTGGCCCGCTTCGACGGCACCGCCTGCTACGAATACGAGGACCCGCGCCTCGGCGAGCACAAGGAATGGGGCACGCTGATTTTTAATTATGCCCGCAATGAAGTCCGAAATTTCCTGATTTCCAACGCTCTTTTCTGGCTCAAGGAATATCATATCGACGGCCTGCGCGTCGATGCCGTCGCCTCCATGCTCTATCTCGATTATTGCCGCAAGGAAGGCGAATGGGTGCCCAACAAGTACGGCGGCAACGAAAACCTGGAAGCCATTTCTTTCCTCCGCAAGTTCAACGAGGAAGCCCACAAGGTGCCCGGCGCCATCACCATCGCCGAAGAGTCCACCTCCTTCGCCGGCGTCTCCCACCCTGTCTACGCCGGCGGGCTCGGCTTCACCATGAAGTGGAACATGGGGTGGATGCACGACATGTTCGGCTACTTCCGCGCCGACCCGCTGTTCCGCAAGTTCCGCCACAGCCAGATCACCTTCAGCCTGCTTTACGCCTTCACCGAGAACTTCCTCCTGCCCATCTCCCACGACGAAGTCGTCCACGGCAAGGCGTCGCTCATCGCCAAGATGCCCGGCGACGAGTGGCAGCGCTTCGCCAACGTCCGCGCCTTCCTCGGCTATATGTACGGCCACCCCGGCAAGAAGCTCCTCTTCATGGGCTGCGAGCTCGGCCAGTACGAAGAGTGGAACTGGCAGGGCTCGCTCCGCTGGGACCTCCTCCAGTATGATTTCCACAAAAAACTCCAGGACTTCGTAGCTGAATTGAACCATTTCTACTCCGAAGATCCCACTCTGTACGAAGTGGATTTTCACTGGAATGGCTTCGATTGGATCGACTTTCACGACGTCGACTCGAGCATCATCAGCTTTCTGCGCTGGTCGAAACACAGGCGCGATTTCACCGTCTGGGTCTGCAACTTCACGCCGGTTGTGCGCCACAACTACCGCATCGGAGTGCCGGAGCCCGGCGTCTACCACGAGGTGCTGAACACGGACTGGGAGCGCTTCGGCGGCAGCGGCGTCCGCAACGACGGCGAACTCTGGACAGACCGCGTGGAGATCCATAACCGCCGCCAGAGCCTGTCGCTCACGCTGCCGCCGCTCGCCGTCGCCGTCTACCGCCGCTCGGGAGGCTGATCCGCCATGCACGATCCGCTGTTCCTGTCCCTGTGGCTCAAGAACTTCGCCCCCGTCGGGCTGCCGCTGTATCTGAAGAAGGCCATCGCCGTCTTCCCGCAGTCGCGCCTGCTGCCCGGCGGCGTCTTCCGCATCATCCCGCTCGCCTTCCGCGAAGCCCCGCTGCTGGAGGAGCCATACGATGGCAACCTTGACCCGCAGGCGGCCGCCTCCCGCGTGCAGGAGCACCTGCACGATGACATCGCCATCCAGGTCGAGATGCGCTGGGACATCTACCAGTGGACCGGCGATTGGGAGCTGAAGCCCTCCCGCGTCTACCTCGAGATCTTCGGGCCGCAATTCGAAGCGCCGCTCGGCGAGCATCTCCGCCTCGATCTCGGGCCGCAGCGCCTCTATCTTCCCGCACCCTCGAGCGACGCCCTCCGCCCCGTGCAGTCCAACATCCGCAGCGTGCTGCACCTGGCCACGGACCTCGAGAACGAGCTGATCGCCGAGCGCCGGCTGCTGTGGACCGAGGACGAGGAGAACTTCGCCGAGCGGCTCAAGGCGCTGCTAGACTGAGGCGCCGCGCCCCCGCGGAGCCAGCCGCTCCACCGCCTCCAGCAGCTCCTTCGGCAGAAACGGCTTCAGCAGCGCCTCCACCCTCGGCCGCAGCGGCTCGGGCAGCGCCGACGGGCTGAACGGCGTTCCGCTCGAGATGATCACCTGGAGCGAAGGCGCGGCTTCCAACAGCATGGGCAGCAGCTCCGCGCCGGAGATGTCCGGCAGCTTCAGGTCCAGCACCACCACCGAGTACGGGCACGGCGCCGCGCGGCACTTTTCCAGCGCACCGAAACCCGTCTCCGACACGTCTACACGGTAGCCGGCCCGCTCCAGAAACCGCTGAAGCAGCGCAAGCAGCGGCTTTTCGTCGTCCACCAGCAGGATGGCCATGGTCGCTCCGGCGTGTTCTTGACCTTATCATGACCAGAGGAGGAACCGCATGATGTCTACTGTTTCGGCCCTGCTCGCCGCGGGCCTTTTGCAGGCAGCGCCGCTGCCGGTGAAGCGCGTCGTCGTGTACAAGAACGGCGTCGCCTTTTACGAGCGCTCCGGCGCCGTGAAGCCCGGCGAGACGGCGGCGCTTGATTTCCGCGCCGCCGAAGTCGACGACGTGCTGAAATCGCTCGTCCTCGACGCCCCGGGCGGCGTGGCGCGGGTGCGGTATGAATTCAAGGACCCTCAGCAGCCCGGCGCTCTGCCTCCGCCGGTTCAGATCAACGCGCAGCAGCCCCTCGTGGCCCTGCTCGACCAGTGGCGCGGCGCTCGCCTCCAGATGCAGTATCAGGGCAGCCCCGTCTCCGGCGTCATCGTCTCCGGCCGTCTGGCTCCCCTGCCCAACCAGGGGCAAAAACAGGAACTGACGCTTTTGTTGGATTCCGGCGCGTTCGCCGTCTATGACCTGGATGCCGCTTCCGGCATCAAGTTCGCCGAGGAGCGGATTCAGAAGCAGCTCTCCGATGCGCTGGCGCGCATGGCGAAAGAGCTCGCTCCGGACCGCCGCATCGTCTTCATCGACCTGGCCGGTTCCGGCGAACGGCGCGTGACCGCGCGCTACCTCGCCCCCGCTCCGGTCTGGAAATCCACCTATCGCCTGCTGCTGCCCGACCCGGGCGAAGCCACCCTGGAAGGCTGGGCGATCGTCGAAAACGCGACCGGCGAGGATTGGAACCAGGTGGCGCTGAGCGTCGTCAGCGGCAAGCCGGTTTCTTTTCTCACCCGGCTGCTCGAAGCCCGTTACGTCCAGCGCAAAGAGGTTGATCTGCCCGGCATCGAGCCCGCCGCGCCGCAGGTGCATGCGGGCGCCATGACGGCGGAAGGAAAAGCCGGCGTGGCCGCCTCACGCAAGATGATGTCCCCCATCCGGGGCAGGGTGGACAAGCCCGATGCCGCCTTCGCCGCCGCTCCCCCCCCCATGGAGATGGAGATGAGCTCCGTCGAGCCAGCCGCCGAAGCGCGCGAGGCGGGCGAGCTGTTCGAGTACAGCTTCTCCGCGCCCGTCAACGCCCGCGCCGGCGAGTCGCTGCTGCTGCCCTTCTTCCAGGGCAAAATCGCGGCGCGCAAGCTGCTGATTTACGCCGACCGCTCGCAGCTCAACCCGCGCCATGCCGCTGAACTCACCAACTCCACCGGCAAGACGCTCGACGGCGGGCCCATCACCGTCTACCACTCCTCCGGCTATTCCGGCGAGGCGATGATGGAGGTGCTCAAGAGCGGCGAGAAGCGCCTCGTCAGCTACGCCGTCGATCAGGCGGTGCGCGTCACCACCAACTATGAGTCGGGCGAAGAGACCATCCGCAGCCTCAAAGCCAGCCGCGGCGTGCTCACCACGCGCACCGCCATCCAGCGCACCACCGTTTACACGGTCTCCAACGCCGACGCGAAGGAGAAGACGCTGCTCATCGAGCACGCCGCATCGCCGCAGTGGAAGCTGCTGAAGCCGAAAGCGGACGAGACCACGCCCGCTTCCTACCGCTTCTCCGTGGCGCTGCCCGCGCAGGGCGGCGCGAAGCTCGCCGCCGTGGAAGAGCACGAGGTGGAAAGCTCCACCGCGGTCACGTCGCTCACGCCGGACATCCTCGTCAGTTACGTCCGGAACCGCGCGCTCAGCGCCGCCGCGCGGCAGCAGCTCGAAGCCATCGCTGCCAAGAAGCGCGAGATCGCCGAAACGGATTCCGAACTGCGCCGCGCCGAGGCCGAACTGCGCGAACTCGGCAGCGAGCAGGACCGGCTGCGGCAGAACATCAACACGCTGCGCAATGTGGCGGGGCAACAGGAGATGGTCAACCGCTATGCGGCTGAGCTGGCCAAAGGCGACGTCCGCATCGCGCAGCTCCGCGACCGCATGAGCGAGCTGAGCCGCCGCAGGGCTACGCTGGAAAATGAACTGAACGCCCTGATCGAGAAGCTCGAGTTTTGAGAGTCGCAATTCTTGGCTACGGCAGAGTGGCGCGCGCGCTGGCGCGCCTGATCGCGCTCGAGCGCCATGTGTATCCCTTCCGCATCGTCGCCGCGCACACGCTGCGCCACGGCACGGCTTACGATCTGCACGGGCTGCCGGAGGAACCCGTCTTCGGCCCTCCGGCGGCGGGCGCGGAAGAGTTTCTCGACCGCTCCCGCGCCGAGATTCTGGTCGAGCTGACCACGCTGAACCCGGAAGACGGCGAACCCGCCGCGAGCCACATCCGCGCCGCGTTCGCGCGCGGCATGCACGTGGTGACGGCCAACAAGGGCCCTATCGCCTGCTGCTACGCGGACCTTGCCGCGGAAGCGCTCCGCGCGGGGGCCGAGTTCCGCTTTGAGTCCGCGGTGATGGACGGCGCGCCCGTGTTCAACCTGGCGCGGCACTGCCTGCCGGGCACACGGGTGCTTGGATTTGCGGGCGTGCTGAACTCGACCACGCAGGTGATTCTCGACGCGATGCGGCGCGGCGCGGCGCTCGAAGAAGGGATCGAAGAGGCGCGCCGGCTAGGCGTCACCGAAGCCGATCCCTGGTTCGACATCGACGGCTGGGACAGCGCCTGCAAAGCCGCCGCCCTGGCCAACGTGCTGATGGACGCGCGCACCACGCCCGCCGCGGTGAACCGGCGGGGCATCGGACGGCTCACACCGGAAAAGGTGGCTGAAGCCGAGCGCGCGGGCAAGCGCATCGTGCTGGTGAGCCGCGGCAGGCGCACCGCCGCGGGCGTCACGCTGCGCGTGCGCGCCGAGGTGCTCGATGCGGACGATCTGCTCGCGCAGGTGCGCGGCACATCGAACGTGCTCGTGCTGCACACGGACACGATGGGCGATCTCGGCGTGTTCAGCCTGAATCCGGGGCTGCAACAGACGGCCTACGGGGTATTCGCCGATCTGGTGGACATCGCGCGCAGCCTGTGACCCCGCAAGGAGCCGCGCGGGAGCGCCGGAGGCGCGACCAAGCGGCCCACACTGCCGCAACGCCCACCACCACCGCAGCACCGCTACACGGGCAGCCCCCGGCCAAGGCCAGGGGGGAACCTTGAGGTGGCGCGGCACGGAATCCCGGTGGCGCGGCGCCTCACACGCCTCAGACGGCCTTTTCGATGGGCAGGGCCAGGGGCGGTTCGACCATGAACTCGAGCGCGGCCATCTCTTCCAGCGCGGCGCGCACGGCGGCCTCCGGCGCGGCTTCCAGCGTGATGACGAACGGCAGGTCCTGCTTGTCCTGTTCCGGCAGTTGCAGCACGGCGTCGATGGAGATGTCGTGGCGGGCGAGGATCGTGGAAAGATCCCGGATGATGCCCGGGCGGTCCTTGATGCGGAAGCGCAAGTACCAGGGCCGCACCTGGCGGCCGATGGGCAGCGGCTCGGCGTCTTCGAGCGTGCGCGCCGCAAACGGCGGCACGCGGTGCGCCGGCGCCGGGCGCAATTCGCGCGCGACGCGCATCAGGTCGCTCACCACGGCGACGCCGGTCGGCAGCGGGCCCGCGCCGCGGCCATAGTAGAACGTGTCCGCGCCGAAGGCGCCGCGCACCCACACGGCGTTGTAGGCGCCGCGCACGCCGGCCATGATCGTTTTCAGCGGCAGCAGCGACGGGCGCACGCTGACGAACAGACCCCCGGCGTCACGCCGCGCCGCGCATAGCAGCCGGATGGTCGAGCCAAGCTGCCGCGCATAGGCGAAATCAATTGGAGAGATGCGGCGGATTCCCTCGGTGGGGACCGACGACGGCGCAAGGCGCACGCCAAAAGCCAACGCGGTGAGCAGCACGAGCTTCGACCGCGCGTCGTAGCCGTCCACATCCGCCGCGGGATCGGCTTCGGCGTATCCGAGCCGCTGCGCTTCGGCCAGCACATCGCCAAAGGACGCGCCGCGCTGTTCGATTTCGGTGAGGATGTAATTGCTGGTTCCGTTGAGAATGCCGAACAGCGCTTCGACGCGGTCTCCGGCGATGCCCTCGCGCAGCACGGCGTGGATGGGAATGCCGCCGCAGACGCTGGCTTCCATGGCCAGCGCCGCGCCGCGCGCTTCCGCCCGCTGCCATAGTTCGGGTCCGCGCAGCGCCACCAGTTCTTTGTTCGCCGTCACCACGCTCTTGCCGGCGTCGAGAGCGGCTTCGACGATCTCGGCGGCGACCGTTGTGCCGCCGACGAGTTCGGCAACAATTTCGACATCCGGGTGCGCCACCACCTCGCGCCAGTCGCTGGTGATGAGAGCCGGCGCGAGTCCCGCAGGCAGCGCATGCGCAGCCGGGTTGCGGCTGCACACGGCGACCACGCGCAGCCCGAAGCCGAGCTTGCGGGCGATCTCGGCCGAGTTTTCCGCGAGAATGGAAAGTGTCCCCCCTCCCACATTGCCGAGGCCGATCATGCCGATGCCAACGTCCTTCATCAGAGTTCAGTCTAGCAGGCGGCTTCTGGCGCCCCTGATCGCGCTGGCGGCGGCGCTGGGCGCGCAGCAGTTGCCCGCTCCTCCGCCGGAAAGAGAGGAACCGAAAAAGCTGCCGGACGGGCGGTTGTGGTCGGAGGCAGTGATCAAAGCCAACCACGAAGCTAACCTGAAAGATCTCGAGCGGATGCGCAAGATTCTCGACTCGGTGCAGGAGGAACTCGAGCAGAGCAAGGGCCACGTGCTTTCTATCAGGGCACTGAAAGACCTGGAAGAGCTGGAGCGCATCTCGAAGCGCGTGCGCGACCGGATGCGGCGGCACTGAAATTAGTACACTGAACTCCGATGAGCGCAACGCGTGAAAAAGCCCAATTGATGAGCGCCTCCGAGATGGACCGCACGCTGGTGCGGCTGGCGCACGAGGTGCTGGAGAAGACGGCCGATCCGGCGAACCTGGCCTTCATCGGCATCCGGCGGCGCGGCGTGCCGATGGCCGAGCGCATTGCCCGTAAAATCGAGGCGCTCGAAAATATCAAGGTCCCCGTCGGGGCCATCGACATCACGCTGTACCGCGACGATCTCTCCACCGTGGGGCCGAAGCCGGTGGTCAGCGGCACGCAGATCGACTTTCCGGTCACGGGCAAAGACGTGATCCTGATGGACGATGTGCTCTACACGGGCCGCACGGTGCGGGCGGCGCTGGACGCGTTGTTCGAGCACGGCCGTCCGGCGCGCGTGCAACTGCTGGTGCTGATCGACCGCGGGCACCGCGAGTTGCCCATCGAGGCGCAGTTCATTGGCCGCAAGGTGCCCACCTCCTCGCGGGAGATCATCGAGGTGAAGTTCCAGGAGATCGACGGCGTCGAAAAAGTGATGCTGGTGGAGAAGGCCGGCTGAGGAGGCGCGCCATGGGCCGCAGCCTGCTGGGGATTGAAGACCTGGACCGCACGGAAATCGAGCGCATCCTGAACCGCGCCGTGGCGTTCCAGCCGCATGGCGGGCCGACGTTCGCGCGGGTGAACACCTGCACGGGCATGATGGTGGTGAACGCGTTTTTCGAGAACTCGACGCGGACGCGGTCGAGTTTCGAGATCGCCGCGCACCGGCTGGGCGCGGACACGCTGTCCATCACGGCCGCGGGGTCGAGCGTGGCGAAAGGCGAGAGCCTGGTGGACACGCTGAACACGCTCTCGGCGATGCGGCCGTCGGTGATCGTGATGCGGCATCAGGCGTCGGGCGCGCCGCACTTTCTGGCGCGGCACCTGTCGACACCGATCGTGAACGCGGGCGACGGCACGCACGAGCATCCGACGCAGGCGCTGCTGGATGCGCGCACGATTCTGGACCGCTGCGGGAGGCTGGAGGGGCTGCGGGTGGTGATCATCGGCGACATCCTGCACAGCCGGGTGGCGCGGTCCAACATTTTTCTGCTGTCCAAGTTCGGCGCCAGCGTCGTGCTGTGCGGTCCGCCGGCGCTGCTGCCGCGCGAGATGGCGGCGATGGCCAGGGGCGTCGAGATCGAATACGACATGCGGCGCGCGGTGCGCGGGGCGAACGTGATCATGATGCTGCGCGTGCAACTGGAGAGGATCCACGAGCCGCAGATGCAGGCGGGCGAGTACTTCCGCTTTTACGGGCTGCGGCAGGAGCACGTGGATCTGGCGCATCCTGACGTGATCGTGATGCACCCGGGGCCGATGAACCGCGGGCGGGAGATCTCGTCGGAGGTGGCGGACTCGCAGCGGTCGATGATCCTGAACCAGGTGGAGAACGGCGTGCCGGTGCGCATGGCTGTGCTCGAGAGGGTGCTGTTGCCGTGAAACGACTGCTGATCCGCAATGGCAGGGTGATCTGCCCGGCATCGGGCCACGACGGCGTGGCCGACGTGCTGATCGAAGACGGGCGCATCGCCGCGGTGGGGCCGGATCTGACGGCGCCGGGCGCGGACACGCTGGACGCGGCGGGGCTGGTGGTGGCGCCGGGCTTCATCGACATCCACGTGCATCTGCGCGAGCCGGGATTCACGCACGCCGAAACCATCGCCACGGGCTCGCGCGCGGCGGCGGCGGGCGGCTTCACCACGGTGTGCTGCATGCCGAACACGAATCCGGTGAACGATTCGGCGACGGTGACCACCTACATTGTGGAGAAGGCGCGGCGCGAGGCGGTGGTGAACGTGTTTCCGATCGGCGCGATCACGAAGGGCAGCGAGGGAGAGGAGCTGGCGTCGATCGGCTCGATGGCGGCGGCGGGCGCGGTGGCCATCAGCGACGACGGGCGCCCGGTGATGAACGCGCGGGTGATGCGGCGGGCGATGGAGACGGCGCGGGCGCTGGACATTCCGGTGATCCAGCACTGCGAGGACCTGCATTTGTCGGCCGGCGGCGACATGCACGAGTGCGCCGACAGCGTGCGGCTGGGGCTGAGGGGGATTCCGGCGGCGGCGGAAGACGTGATGGTGGCGCGGGACATCCTGCTGGCCGAGCTGACCGGCGCGCGCTACCATGTGGCGCACATTTCGACGAAGAACGCGGTGGCGATGGTGGAGTTCGCGCGGCGGCGCGGGCTGCCGGTGACGTGCGAGGCCACGCCGCATCACATCGCGCTGCACACGGGCCATATGCGGCCGTACGATTCCAATTACAAGATGAAGCCGCCGCTGCGCGGGCCCGAGCATGTGGAGGCGGTGATCGAAGGCGTCATCCACGGCACGGTGGATTGCCTGGCCACGGACCACGCGCCGCACGCGGGCGACGACAAGATGCAGGAGTTCGAGCGCTGCCCGTTCGGCATCATCGGGCTGGAGACGGCGCTGGGGATCGCCCTGGAAGTGCTGGTGCACACGGGGCGGGTTTCGCTCAACCGGCTGATTGCGCTGTTTACGAGCGAGCCGGCGCGGGTGATCGGGTGGAAGGGCGGGCAGGCGCGCGGCGCGTTGAAGCCGGGCTACGCGGGCGACGTCACGATTTTCCACCCCGAGTATCCGTGGACGTACGACGTGAAGAAATCGCTCTCGAAGAGCGCGAACACGCCGTTCAGCGGGCGCACGTTCCGCGGCGGGCCGATCGTGACGGTGGTGGGCGGCGAGATCGCGTGGAAGGCGCCGGGGTTCTGAGCCGGCGAGCGCAGTTTACAGCGGGCGGATGCGGATGTTGCGGAAGGCGATTTCAAAGCCTTCGGCTTCGAGTCCGATGTAGCCCTTGCGCAGCGCGGCGCCGGTGAACGTGTTGACCACGGCGCCGTTGACGGAGAGCGTGATCGTGCCGCCCTCGGCGCGGATCTCGTAGCGGTTCCATTCGCCGGCGGGCTTGACGCGGTTTTCCGTCATCTGATCGCGGAGCATGACGCGGGTCAATTCGCCGTTGACGAGATTGACGCCGAACAGGTAGCCGCCGGCGAGGCCGGTCTGAGCCTGGTACCAGATTTCGCCGAAGCGCGAGAGGCGGACGCCGATGCCGCTGTTGTACTTCGTCTCGCCCGGTATCGGCGTGAAGCGCCACTCGAGTTCGAGGACGAAATCGCCGAACTCCCTGTCATAGCGGAGCCACTCGTGTCCGCCCTTGCCGGTGCAGAGGATGGTCTTCGCAGCCGCATCGACCTGCCATTGAGGAGTGTTGTCGACGGGTCCGACCGGCGGAATGGGGACGCGGGTCCAGCCCGGCACTTCTTTGCCGAGGGGCGTGTCGGGCGGCGTGAGGTCGATCCAATCGGCGGCGGCGCAAGAGGCACAGACAAGTACGGAGAGCAGAATTGCGCGAAGCAGCATGACGCGAGCAATCTATCACAGTGCGCGCGGCGCGCGCCCGCGTCAGGCGATGCCGAGCTTGTGCTGCATCTCTTCGAGAGTGTGGCCTTTGGTTTCGGGGAACAGCGCCAGAACGACGAAGAACTGCACGGCCATCATGACGGAGAACAGCACGAAGGGCGCGGCGCCGGAAGAGGCGGCGATGACGGGGAAGATGCCGCTGATGACGGCGTTCATCGCCCAGTGGGTGAAGCTGCCGAGGCTTTGGCCTTTGGCGCGGACGCGGGTGGGGAAGATTTCGCTCAGGTAGACCCAGATGACGGCGCCCTGCGAGAAGGCGAAAAAGGCGATGAAGGCGACCAGCAGCCAGACGAGCAGGTGCTGGTGCGCGTGGGTGGAGAAGATCCAGGCGACGCCGGCGAGGCTGGCGGCGCAGCCCACGCTGCCGGCGAGCAGCATGCTCTTGCGGCCAATCCTGTCGATGACGCTCATGGCGATGATGGTGGCGGCGAGGTTGGTGAAGCCGACGGCGACGGCTTGCAGGTCGCCGGAGACTTTGTCGAAGCCGGCGCGGGCGAAGATGTCGTTGAGGTAATACAGGATGGCGTTGATGCCGCTCAACTGGTTGAACATGCCGATGGCGATGGCGAGAAAGACGGGCAGGCGGTATTTGCGCTGGAAGAGCGGTTCGTCGGCGTGGCCGTGTTCGGCATCGATGGAAGCCACGATCTCGGCGAGCTCTTTTTCCCATTCAGGCTCGCCGTTGCGGCGCAGCACATCGCCGGCTTCCGGGACGCGCTGTTTCTTGACAAGCCAGCGGGGGCTTTCGGGGATCGTATAAAGCATCAGCAGGAAGAGCGCGGCGGGGGCGGCGGCGACGCCGAGTTTCCAGCGCCATTCGGCGTCGCCGAAGCCGGCGAGGCCGATCAGGTAATTGGAGAAATAGGCGAGCAGAATTCCGAAGACGATATTGAACTGGAAGAAGCCAACGAGGCGGCCGCGCCAGCGGGCGGGGGCGATTTCGGCGATATACATGGGACCGAGCACGGAAGAGCCGCCGATGGCGAGACCGGCGAGGAACCGCGAGACAACGAACGAGGTCCAGTTCCAGGCGAGCGCGCAGCCGAGAGCGGAGACGAAGTAGAAGACGGCGAGCAGGCGCAGGCTGGCGCGGCGGCCATAGCGGTCGCCGGGGATGCCGGCGAACATGGCGCCGATGATGGTGCCGTAGAGCGCGCTGGCGACGGTGAAGCCGAGCATGGCGGGGGAGAGGGAAAAGAGCTTCTCCAGCGCGCTGGTGGCGCCGGCGATGACGGCGGTGTCGAAGCCGAACAGGAGCCCGCCGAGGGCGGCGACGACGGTGGACTTGACGAGGGTGGCGTTGAGTCGCATGGGGATGAGACGGGTCAGGGGCAAATCTATCATTGCGGGGCGGGGTGGGACAAGCAGATGGGCAGGCGCGGTTCAGTGCCGCGAGCGCAGCGGCCGGAGGCCGCGGGAGCGAACCGCCATGACCCTGCGGGACATCAGCATGGATGAAAGTTGGCACGCCCCTGCCACCTCGCCCTATGGAGTGAAATCAACAGCGAACGTGGTTTCCTTGCAATTGGTTGCTGGGCGATTTTCGAGGCAGCGGCCGCAGCGCGGGGCGGATCACGGAAAACTCCCGCCCGGGCGGGACTGTCCCCCCGGTTTCGTTTTTCGATTTTCGAGAGTGTCCCCATTGCTTTTACCGTTCGCACGATAGAATGTTGGCTGTGCAAGCACTGAAACGGGCCTCCTGGTCACCTTACGCCGTGGGCGCGGCGATCGGCGTGCTGAGCTGGTTCGCGTTTCTGACGGCGCGGCGCCCGCTGGGCATCTCTTCCGCCTTCGTGCGGCTGGTTGCGTGGATTGAGGGCATCTTCGCTCCGGCTCATGTGGAGGCGACTCCTTATCTGGCGAAGCTGAAGCCGCTGTTCGACTGGGAGTTTTTCCTGGTGATCGGCGTGGCGCTCGGCGCGCTGGCAGCCGGGCGTCTGGGCAGCATCGCCAGCAGCGAAAGGCCATCCGGGCGGCGCATCGCAGAGGCGGTGCTCGGCGGGTTCTTCCTGATGATCGGGGCGCGCATCGCCAACGGCTGCACCAGCGGCAACGGCATCTCCGGCTCGCTGCAACTGGCGCTGTCGGGGTGGGTGTTCTTCCTCTCGATCTTCGCCTCCGGCGTCGCCACGGCGCTGCTCTTCAAGAAGGAGGTCCGCTAAGCCATGTTTGAACCGTTGCCGCGCCTGTTGCTCGGCCTTCTGACAGGCTTTCTGTTCGGGTTCTTCCTCCAGAAGGGCCGGGTGTCGGACCGCCGCGTCATCGTGAGCCAGTTTCTGCTGCGCGACTTCACGGTGATGAAGGTGATGATGACGGCGATCCTGGTGGGCGGCGCCGGCGTCTACGCGATGCTCGCCGCGGGCTGGGTCGAGCTGAGCGTCAAGCCGGCGCACCTGCTGTCGATCATCGTGGGGGCGCTGATCTTCGGGCCGGCGATGGTGTTCCTCGGCTATTGCCCGGGCACCGCGGTGGCAGCCGCGGGCGAAGGCAAGCGCGATGCCTGGTGGGGTCTGCTGGGCATGACGATCGGCGCTGCCGTCTACTCGGAATTCGACGTGGCCTGCACGCGCGCGCTGAGAGCGCCTGTCGATCTCGGTCCGGTGACGCTGCCGCAACTGACGGGCGTGCCGGCGGCCGTGTGGTTCGGCGCGCTCGCGCTGTTCGCCTGGTTCTTCTTCCGCTGGCTGGACCGGCGCGCCGAGTCCTGAGCCGCCATGCCGCGCAAGCTCCGCTGGGGCATCCTCGGGGCGGCGAAGATCGCCGTCCAGAAAGTGATTCCGGCCATGCGCCGCAGCCAGCGGTGCGAGGCGGCGGCCATCGCGTCGCGCGACCGGGAAAAAGCCCGCGGCGTGGCGCGGTCGCTGGGACTGGAACGCTCCTACGGATCGTACGAGGAGCTGCTCGCGGACCCGGAGATCGACGTCATCTACAACCCGCTGCCCAACCATCTGCATGTGCCGTGGTCTGTCCGCGCCCTCGAAGCCGGCAAGCACGTCCTGTGCGAGAAGCCGCTCGGGCTGTCGGTGGAAGAAGTGCGCACGCTGATCGAAACGCGCAACCGGACAGGACTGTGCGCCGGCGAGGCGTTCATGGTGCGGACGCACCCGCAATGGCTGCGCGTGAAAGAGCTTGTCCAAAGCGGCGCCATCGGCCGTTTGCGGCAGATCCAGGCATGGTTCAGCTACTTCAACCGCGACCCGGCGAACGTGCGGAACGTGTCTGCGTGGGGCGGCGGCGGATTGATGGACATCGGCTGCTATCCCATCTTTCTTTCGCGGTTCCTGTTCGGCGAGGAGCCGCTGCGCGTCAGCGGCTCGCTGGAGTTCGACCCTGAATTCGGCGTCGACCGTTATTGCGCGGCGTGGCTTGAGTTCCGCTCGGGTACCTGCGTGTTCACCTGCGCCACGCAACTGGCGCCCGCACAGCGGTTCGCCGTGTTCGGGGAGAAAGCGCGCATCGAAGTGGAGATCCCGTTCAATGCGCCGCCGGACCGCCCGTGCCGCATCTTTGTCGACGACGGCAGCGACCTGTCAGGCGCCTCGCGAAAAGTGGAGGAACTGCCGGTCTGCGATCAGTACACGATCCAGGCGGATGAGTTTTCGCGAGCCGTGCTGAGGGAGCGCGAGGTGCCTGTGCCGCTGGAGGACTCGCTGCACACCATGGCGGTGATCGAAGCCATCCGCAGGGCGGCGGAAAGCGGCCGCGTGGAATCCGTCACCGCCGGGGGCGCATAGAGAAAGGGCCGCGCCCCCAGGAGGGAGCACGGCCCTGTCCGGCACAGAAAAAGCGATCAGCCGCGGCGCGCCGGGCGCGCGGGCGCGCCGGGCTTGCCCATGTTTTCGATTTCGTTGAAGTACACCATGCGCCCTTCGTCGAGGGCGAGGTTGGAGAGAATCACCGCAATCGAGTCTTGCAGGCCTATCTCGAGATCCGCCTTCGGACGGCCGCCGGTGCGCGTGTCGTGGAAGAAGGCTTCCAGTGCCGTGTCCACCGGGTTCTTCTCTTCCTCGGGAACCAGAATTCCTTTCTGGTAGAGCCAGAGCCGGGCGTATTTCAGTTCTTTCTCGAGGAAGCTTTCCTTGCCCGTCATCAGGTCCTTGCTGAGCAGGATGGGGAGCGGGCGCGACCCGGCGGCGGCCACCATGGTGGCGCCTGCCTTGAATTCCTCTTTCTTGGCGGCCTTCTTGGCCTCTTCGGCCTTGGAGGGCGGATTGGGTTCGCGGAACCACATGCCGATGGGCCGGTTGTTGTCATCGCCGATGGTGATGTGGATGGTGCCGTGCGTGCCCTCGATGATCTCGCCCATCTCGGTCCGCGCGCCGCCCACGCCCGGCCAGTGGGTCGAGCAGGGGACGCTGGTCCAAACCAGCCGCCGGCCCTTCGGGTATTTGTAGATGAGCTGCACGTTGTCGAAGATGTCGCGGCCGTCCTTCATGTAATCGAGCGCGCCGAGTCCCATCACGGCTTCCGGCGTCATGCCCAGCATCCAGTCGGCGACGTCGATCTGGTGCGATGCCAGCTCGGCCACCAGCCCGCCGGAATACTCGCGGAAGAGGCGCCAGTTGGCCATGCGCTCATTCGGCACGCCCTTCTTCATCTTCCAGCCGGGGTTGCGGTGCCATTGCGCCTGCACAAAGCCCACTTCGCCCAGCAGCCCTTTTTCAATCATCTGCCGAGCCGCCTGATACATGGCGCTGTAGCGGCGCTGCAAGCCGACCTGGAGCACCTGCTTCGGCTTCGAGTGCGCCAGCGCCTTCAGGGCGTGGACCTCTTCCGGCTTGAACACGAGGCTCTTCTCGCAGAAGACGTGCTTGCCCGCTTCGAGCGCGTCGCGCGTAACAGGGAAGTGAGCAAACAGCGGCGTGGTCACGAACACCGCTTCCACTTCCTTGTCCGAGAGCAGTTCCCGGTAGTCCTTGTAGCGGCGGGGATTGCCGCCGATCGTTTTCTGAGCCTTGTCCAGCGCGTCATCGCTGATGTCGCAGATGGCGACGCAGGCGCCGGTGTCAATGCCCTTGAGGTGTTTCAGCAGGTACGTGCCGCGGCTGCCGGTGCCCACCATGCCGTATTTGACCGGGTCTGCGGCGGCGCGCGCTTTGAGGATGGCGGGCGCGCCCTCCAGTTTCGTGATGGCGGCGCCGGCGACAGCGACGGCGCCCGCCGTCTTGATGGCGTCGCGGCGGGTAATCTCCTTGGGTTCGGCCATGAACGTCAACCTCTGGGTGCGGAAATAGGAATAGCGCGGATCGGCGGAATCAGATCCCGCCCACATTCTATCTAGAATGGACGGACACTGCACGCTTGGGGTTCCACGCTGGCTTTCGCGCCGCCATTCGGCCGGAGGTTCAGCTCTGCGCCTGCTTCTCCGCCATCGGACCGATCACCGGCAGCACCAGCCGGTCGCCGTTGTACGCCTTCCACATCAGCAGCAGCCACAGGATCAGTCCGCCGAGCGCAATGGCCATCGCCAGCACCAAGCCGAGCATCCAGCCGAGCACGGGGATCGCCGTCAGCACCCCGCTGATGATCATCTCGACGATCCAGATCGCGATCCACGCGATGTTGAAAAAGATCGACTGGAAGGCATGGAAGCGCACGTTCCGGTTTCTGCTATACGGCTCAACCACCAGAAAGATGATTCCGGTGATCAGTCCAGCCAGGTAGCAGAGCGCTCCGGCGGCGTTGTCGCTCAATCCAGCCTGCACAGGCGCGGCGCCATAGCCGGGCGGGGGATAACCGCCCTGTTGGTAGCTTCCCTGAGGCGCTCCTCCTGCCGGCGGCGGGTATCCTCCTCCAGAAGCCTGCCCAATCGGTTGGCCGCAGTTCGGGCAAAAGGCGCCCTCGACGGGCGAGCCGCAATTGGCACAGTAAGGCATAGTGGATCTATTGAATCACGGCCCGGCCGCGGACTCAAGCGGTTTTTCCGCCCCGGTCTGGCGCGTGCGCCACGAAACCCACTCCGCCCCGGCCAAAACCACCATCGCCGCCAGGAAGCTCCACGTCAAAATCGTAACGGAATGTTTGAAGACGCCGAACTCGCGGTCGAACTTGCGGAACAGCCACGGCCAGATGGCCAAGTTGATCCATTTGAGCAGTTCCAGGCACAGGCCGACCACCACCACGCGCGGCAGAATCGCCCGCCGCGGCACCCTCATGTTTGGCAAATAAGCGTAGATCAGGAACAGCGCCAGGATGGTCACCGGCAATGAAGCCGCCTTGGCGATCATCTTGATCGCCCACGGCGCGCTCGTGCCCGTCTTTCCGAAAAACGCCTCCCACACCTGCACCCCCGCGCCCGTGAGAGCCGCCGACAGCAGCGCCAGAAAGCCGCAGGCGAAGATCAGCCCCATGCTCACGATCTGGTTCTTCAGCAGGCTGCGGTTCTCCTTCACGCCCCACGCCCGGTTCAGCGCCACTTCCAGCGGCAGAAAGATGCCGTTCGCCGTAAACAGCAGCAACAGCATCGACAGCCATTCCACGCGGTAGCGCCACTGCGTGACCATCTCCAGGTTGTAAGCGAGAAACTCGCCCGTCGCGCCGGCGAAAAAGTCCTGGATCGTCGCGTATAGCGCCGTCACCGCCGCCGGCCAGCCCATCACGTTGCGGAACAGCGCGATCAGCACCAGCATGAAGGGCCAGAACGACAGCAGCACGTTGGCGGCGACGGCGAACGCATAGACGTGCGATTCAGTCGACAGCATGTAATGGCCGATCTGCCGGGCATCGGCTTTCAGCTCCGCGAACGCCGTGCGGACTTCCGCGGCGAGTTGCCGGAAAAAGGAGGTCACAGTTCGATACTATCCATCAAGGAAATCCCATGTCCGCCTTCGAGCCCGTTCTCCACTCCGTCTCCTATGCTGGCGTATGGCCCGGCCAAGCCCGGCTGAGCCTGGATGAGTTTCTTGTCAAAGCCGCCGAACTCGGCTTCCGCGGTGTGATGTTGATGGCGAAACGGCCGCACCTGTCTGTCCTTGATTACGGGCGCGAAGAGTGTTTGCGGCTGCGCGAGCGCATGGATGCGCTCGGGCTGCACTGCGCGGTTGTCGCCGGATACAACAACTTTTCCGCGGGCGCCGAACGGCCCGACATTCCTCTGATCGAGATGCAATTGAGCCACATCGAAGCTCTCTGCCGCCGCGCCGCGGACCTGGGCGCGCCGGTGGTCCGCATCTTCACCGCCTACGAGCACCCGGAATTCGCGCAGCATCGCCTGGCCGGGATTCTGCGTGAAGCCGCAGACCGCGCGGCGAAATACGACGTCATCCTCGGCGTTCAAAATCATCACGATTGCGCGTCGCATTACCTCTCGCTGCGGGATTTGCTCGATACCGTGGATCACCCGCACTGCAAGGCCTGTTTTGATGCCTGGACGCCCGCCTTGCAGGGCGACAATGTCGAAGCCGCCGCCCGCATCATGGCCCCCTACACCGTTCACACGACCGCCGCTGATTATCAGATCCGGCCGCGCTTCCGCTATCAGCCGGCACAGGTGAATTTCGAGTCCTTGACGCCGGCGACGCTGGCCGTGCCCATGGGAGAGGGCATCATCAATTACCGCGCCTTTCTCGCCGGGCTGCGCGAGGGCGGCTACCGGGGGCCAGTCGCGTACGAAATGTGCAGCCCGCTGCGCGGCGGCGGATCGATCGAGAATCTCGACCGCTCCGCCAGAATTTTCCTAAATATCCTCGACAGTTTGAATCAGTAGAGCGCCAATCTCCCAGCCCGGTGGACAATGCAAGCCGGCCTGTTTCGCCTTTTGTTTGAGATTGACATCGCGCGGGGGGGTATGCTCGGCGCATGAAATGCAAATGGCTGGCAAGCTTTTGCTTGCGATTTCCGCTCTTGCATGGATCACTGTAAAACCGTTTCCTGCGCAAAGGCCCCTCGATTGCTGCAAAACATGCGGGAATGGTGGACAATCTCAGTGGGGCACACGGTTCTCCCATCAATGCCAGGTCGGCCAGAACAGCACGCCGTGCATCTGGCGGATGTGTGACATGTGCATCCCAATTTGGGTGGAGGTGTCGCCGGGAGTCCTTCAGCGTATGTCCTGCTGCCCCCGGCCAGACACATATTGTTCATCCTGCACTGGACTCTACTTCAATGATCCATTCATTGACAGTTGTTATGGCCTTCCCCTTTGCCCCTGTGATTATGCGCTTGGGGACGCCTAAGGAGGGCACAAAATGCTTGCACGTCTGCTTTTCCCGGTTCTCGCATTGATTCCAGTGGCCAGCGCCCCGTGGCCGGCCGCGCAGACGGCTCAGCAGGTGCGGCTTTCTTCCGTCCGGCTGGATGCACAGCCTCTCACTGCGCAGTACGAAGAGCGGCTTTCCGTGCCGGGCAAGACGCCGGTCCTGGCTTCCCGCCGGATCTTTGCGATTCGGGGGGATTTATCCACCGTGACGGAGACAATCGTCTATTTCACAAACGGCAACGGAGTCAGCAGCCATGTCCGGGAGGGCGCTTTTTCCAACGGCGACCGCCTGCGAATCGACGAAGGTCTCTCCGTGATCACGGCCATCAGAACCGCGGTGGTCTTTTCCGAACAGTTGCCGCTTCTCACCGCACGCTCCAACTGCACGCAAGATTTCACCGGGGAGCGTCAAAGATCCTTCGCGGCGCGGAACGAAAAGTGGCTCGGCTCCCCCGTCGTCGCCGAGACGCGGCAGTCGGGACCGCGGAGGATCACGGCGTGGGCCAGTCTGGCACTCGGCTGTGTCGAACTCCGGCGCGTGGCGGAGTTCCTCGATGCCTCGGGCAGAGTCACAGATGTGAGCGAGCTGATGGCCATCTCCGTCATGCCCGGCGAGCCCGATGCGAAGCTCTTTTCGGTCCCGCTGCATTTTGAACGCGTCAGCTATTCCGAGCAGCTCGCCCGTGCCGCGCGGGTTGCGGGCAAGACGCCATCGGCAGCGGAAGTGGCGGCACTGACAGCAGGATGCCATCTGGGAAAGGCAGCGCATCACTGACCTGGCGACGGCCGGCAAAACGCCACGGCGGATTTTCAGCCCGGCGAAGTAGCTCGCCTCTTGGGCGGAAGAGTGCTGGCGAACATCTTCAGAGAGGCTTGATTCCGGGAGCCGGTGTAGTCAGTCGAGGAGCGACTTGACGTGTCCCAGAAGCGCCGCCATTGTAAACGGCTTTTGCAGGTAACGCGTCTTCTCATCGAATGCGCCGCCTCCCGCCGCCGCGAGGTCCTGCTGCTCCGTGTATCCGGAAATGAATAACACGCGCAAATCCGGCCAGCGCATCCGCAGGCGATCGGCGAGTTCTTTGCCTGAAATGCCGGGCATGGTCAGATCCGTGACCAGCACCGCGGGCGCTTCGCCGCGCTCCCCGCACGCCTCCAGCGCCTCCTGCGCCGAGCCCGCCTGCGCCACGCTGAACCCTTCGCGCTCGAGAGCGCGCGCAATCAGCGAGCGGATGCCCCGCTCGTCATCCACCAGAAGGACCGTGTTTTCCGGCGGCGGAGCACCCGGCGCGCGCGGACATTCGACCACGAACGCCCTTTCTTCCAGCGCCATGGTTCCGCCCAGCTTCTCCCAACTTTTGACGTGCGCAGCGATGCCGGCGGGCGGATCCGTGCCCGCCTTTTCGCCAGAAAACGGCTCGAAAAAGCGCTCCCGCGCCTCTTCGCTCAAGTCCGCGTCCGCCCACTCGATCCTCAGTTGAATCCGATCCGCGCCCCGCGCCGCTGCGCGCAACCTCAGCCGGGCGTCTTCGCCCAAACAGTGCCGCAGATAACGCGCCGCTTCACTGACGATCTGGTCGAGCAATTCCGCCGAAGCCAGCGTGCGCAAGCCCGGCTCGGGCATCTCGACATCCACGCGCCACCCGGTCCATGCCGGAGCGCGCTCCCGCACCCATTCGGCCAGATCAAAAGGCTCCGCCGGATAGTCCCGCGCCACGGTCAGCGCGTTCAGATCCCGCGTGATCCGCCCCAGCCGTTCCGCGGCCCGCAGGATCTCCGCCATCCCCGCGCGGTGCACATCGCCTTCCGGCAAGCTTTCCAGAATCTCCTCGCCGTACCCGCCGATGATCATCAGCAGATTGTTGGCGACATGCGCCACGCGCGCGCTCAGCCGCTCGATCGCCGCGCGCTTGGCGCGTTCGATCACGTCCGGCGCAGCCGGAGGCGGAGCCGCGGCAGAGCGTGGCGTCTCCACCAGCGGCTCCTCGTCCGGTTCCGAGGCATCCTCTTCCCGCCCGATTTCGAGCACCGTCAGCAATGCTTCCTCGCGCTGCTCCTGCTGCCAGGCGGGCGCCGCATCCAGCATCAGGCGGAAGTGCCGCGCCTCCTCTCCGTCTCCGGTCATCAGCTCGCAGTCCTCCACGGGAACGCCCGTGTCCAGAACCTCGCGAATCCAGTCCAATACAGGCGAACCGGGGAACAAATCCTGCACGCTTCTGCGGGCTGCATCTTCCGGCCCCAGTTCGAACACCGCCTGGAACGCCGCATTGGCCGCGCGCAACGCCCCGTCGCGGCCCACTACCGCGACGGCAACCGGCAGCGCGGCGAGGATCTCCTGGAAGTAGCGGCGCTCGGCTTCCACCAGCTCGAGCAGCCGCGCCACCTCCGCGCGTTTCCAGAATTGATGCTCCACGCGCTGCATCTCGGATGTCTGCTTCCAGTGTCCGGCCCGCGCCCGCCCGGGCACAACGGAACCGGACTCCCAATCTTACTTCGGCAGGTACTGGGACTCGGGTTCTAAGGCGAATGCCTGTCAGGCCCGCGGATGCGCCTTATCGTAGACCTCCATCAGCTCGCGCAGCGAGACCTGCGTGTACTTCTGCGTGGTGGAAAGCGATGCGTGCCCCAGCAGCTCCTGGATCGCCCGCAGGTCCGCGCCGGCGTTCAGCAGGTGCGTGGCGTAGGCATGGCGCAGCGAGTGCGGGTGAATGGACGAGTCGCCGGCGAGCGCCACGGCGTAGAGGCGGAGGATCTTGTGCGCTCCTCGCGCCGTCAGCCGCCTGCCGCGATGATTGACGAACACGGCTTTCTCGCGGGGCGCGGCGCGGCGGCAGTCGATATAGCGGCGCAGCGCTTCCAGGGCGCGCGCGGGAATCGGCACCTGCCGCTCCTTCTTGCGTTTGCCGCGCACGCGCAGCCAGCCCTCGCGGAGGTCGAGGTCGTCGACGTTCATCCCTTCCAGTTCGCTGATGCGGACGCCGCACCCGTAAAGCACTTCGAGCAGGGCCAGATCGCGCTCCGGATACGGGCGTTCGAGCTTGCCCTCCGCCACCGCGTCGATCAGCGAGTTGGTCTGCTCTTCGGTTGGCACCACGGGCAGGCGTTTGGGCAGCCGCGGCGTGGCCAGCAGCTTCGCCTTGTTCACCTGAACCACGCCGCGGCGCAGGCAGTGCTCGAAGAGGCTGCGCACGGCGGCTAGCTTGCGGCGGATGGTTGTCTTGTCGAGCCCCAGCTCGTAGAGGTGCGCGAGCCACTCGCGCAGCTCCAGCACGTCGAATTCCGCCGGCGGGGGCGGCGTGAGTCCACCGCGCGAGAAGTACTCGAGGAACTGCCGCAGGTCCACGCCGTAGGTGGCCAGCGTCATCTCCGAGGCGTTCTGGCGCCGCAGTTCGCCCAGGTAGTCCCCGATCCAGCGTTCAAGCTCGCTCATGGCGTTCCAGCGCCTCCAGCGCGCGGCGGCAGAGTTCGGCATGGCGCGCCTTGCGGTCCTTGCCCAGCCGCCGCCGTGTCTCTTCATCCAGCTCCGGCAGCAGATCAAAAGCGATGTTGGCGGGCTGATACGCGCCGCCGCGGGCGTGGGAGACGTAGTGCGCGAGCGAGCCAAGGGCGGTCTCGCGCGGCATGGGGCGCGGCTCTTCGCCGCGCGCCATCGCGGCGGCGGCGCGCCCGGCCAGCAATCCCGTGGCGATCGATTCCACGTATCCCTCCACGCCGCTGATCTGCCCGCCAAACAAAATTCTTGGTTCCTGTTTCAACCGCAGCGTCGCGTCGAGCAGCGCCGGCGCGTGGATGTAAGTGTTGCGGTGGATCTGCCCGAAGCGGAGGAACTCGGCGTGTTCGAGGCCCGGGATCATGCGGAACACGCGCTTCTGCTCGCCGAACTTCATGTAGTTCTGGAAGCCGACCAGATTGTAGCTGCCCGCGCGCAGGTCTTCCTGCCGGAGCTGCACCACCGCGTACGGACGGCGCCCGGTGCGGGGATCGACAAGCCCCACGGGCTTCATCGGACCGAAGCGCAGCGTGTCGCGCCCGCGGCGGGCGAGCTCTTCAATGGGCAGGCAGGCTTCGAAAAAAGGAACCTTGCCGGCGCGCAGGGCGCGGTCCTGCTCGATGTGCGCGTCCGCCGGCTCGGCGCTCAGCACGGCATCCACAAAGGCTTCGTATTCGTCCCGGTTCAGCGGGCAGTTCAGGTAATCGTCGCCGCCGTCGAGCGATTTGCCATAACGCGAGGCGGCGAAGACCTTGCCGCGGTCGATGGTGGCGGCATCGACGATGGGGCTGATGGAATCGTAGAAGTACAAGCCCTCGCTGCCCGTGTGGCGCGCAATGTCCTCGGCGAGCGCGCCCGAGGTGAGCGGTCCGGTGGCGACGATCACGATACCATCCAGTGGGATCTGGCGGACTTCTTCACGGACCAGCCGGATTCGCGGTTCGGCAAGAATCGCCCCGGTGATGCCGCGGGCGAAGAGTTCGCGGTCCACGGTGAGCGCGTGTCCGCCCGGCACCCGCGCCTGTTCCGCCGCCTGCATGCCGAGCGAGCCGAGCCGGCGGAGTTCTTCCTTCAGGAGCCAGGAGGCGGTGTTTTCGGCATCGCTCTTCAGCGAATTGGAGCAGACCAGCTCCGCCAGATCGCCGGTCCTGTGGGCCTCCGTCTGCCGCATCGGGCGCATTTCGTATAGGATGCAATCAAGTCCGGCGCGCGCGATCTGCCACGCGGCTTCCGTTCCGGCCAGGCCGCCGCCCAAAACATGAATGACGGGTTTTGATCCCAATCCATCTCCATTGTAAGGTCCGCCATGAAGAGAATCCTGCTGTTTTTTGCTCTGATCTGCGCTCCGCTGGGGGCGCAGGAGCCTTTACGGTACACGGTGCGGTTCCCGCAGCCGCACACGCACTACGTAGAGGTCACCGCGCAGGCGCCTGCGGGCGCGCCCGAGGTCGAACTCTATATGGCCGTGTGGACGCCGGGTTCGTATCTGGTACGGGAGTACGCGCGCTTCGTGGAGGACTTCCGCGCGCGCGACGCGCAGGGGCGCGCGCTGCGCTGGGAAAAGACGCGCAAGAACCGCTGGAAGGTGCAGACCGGCAGCGCCGCTTCCATTGAGGTGTCCTATCGCGTCTACGCGCGCGAGATGAGCGTGCAGGGCAACTGGGTGGACTCGTCGTTCGCCATGCTGAACGGCGCTCCAACGTTTATGACGCTGACGGGCGGCGGGAAGCGGCGGCACGAGGTTCGGCTGGAGCTTCCCGCGGCATGGACGAAGTCGATCAGCGGCATGAAAGAGGGCCCGGCGCCGCACTCGTGGATCGCCGAAGACTTCGACGAGCTGGCGGACTGCCCGATCTATGCCGGCAACGCGCCCATCCACGAGTTCACGGCAGCGGGCAAGAAGCATTACCTCGTCAATGAGGGCGAAGGACCGTGGTGGGACGGGCCGGCGTCGGCGCGCGACGTGGCGAAGATCGTCGAAGTGTACGCGCGGATGTTCGGCGGGCTTCCGTATGAGAAATACGTCTTCTTCAACCTGCTGACCGGTGCGGGCGGCGGTCTCGAACACCGCAATTCCACGTGGATGAACACGAGCCGCTGGGCGTACGGAAACACGCAGGAGACGCCGCCCGCCGCGCCCGATCCTTCCGCGCCGCGCGTGAGAAGGCCTACGCGGCTGGGCTGGCTGGGCCTGGTGAGCCACGAGTATTTTCACCTCTGGAACGTGAAGCGGCTGCGGCCCGTCGAGCTGGGGCCGTTCGATTACGAGAACGAGAACTATACGCGAAGCCTGTGGCTGGCCGAGGGCGTGACGTCTTACTACGGGCCGCTGGCGCTGGCGCGCGCCAAGCTGTCCACCCAGCAGCAGTTGCTCCAGGCGATGTCCCAGGCGATCGGCCAGTTGCAGGCGACGCCCGGGCGGCTGGTGACGCCGGTCGAACAGGCGAGTTTCGACGCCTGGATCGGCCTCTACCGCACGACGGAGAACTCGTCGAACACAACCATCAGCTATTACACGAAAGGCCAGGTGATCGGGCTGCTGCTCGACGCGAAGATCCGCAAGCTGACGGGAGGGCGGCGCTCGCTCGATGATGCGATGCGGCTTGCGTATCAGCGTTACGGAGGCGCGCACGGCTACACGCCGCAGGAGTTCCGCGCCGTGTGCAGCGAGGTGGCGGGCGAGGATCTTTCGGAATGGTTCCGGCGCGTGCTGGAGACCACGGAGGAGCTGGATTACAGCGAGATGCTGGACTGGTACGGGCTTCGGTTCCGCCCGCCGCAGGGACGCCCGCAGTTGGTGACCGGCATCAGCACAAGTGCAAACACGCCGGGCCGGATCGTGATCTCCGGGCTGCGCCGCGGCACACCAGCCTATGACGCCGGCTTCAATGTGGACGACGAGATTCTTGCCGTGAACGGTTTCCGCGTGCGCGCCGAGCAGTGGCCGTCGATGCTCGAAAACTTCAAGCCCGGAACCACCGTGGAAGTCCTCATCGCGCGGCGGGATCAACTGATGACGTTGCGGCTGCCGCTGGAAGCGCGGACGCCGGAATCCTGGACGCTGGAGGTCCGGCCGGACGCGAGCGAGGAGCAGAAAGCCCGGCTTGCCGCGTGGGTGAATCCGTGAGATTCTGAGGGCGGCCTGCAACGCCTGCTGTCGCGGCAGCGTCGGAAAGGTGTGAAGATGCGGCGCGCGATCCTGGCTCTGGCACTGGCCGCCGCGCCCCTAACACAGGCGCAGCAGGAGCAGGAGACGTTCGTTTTCCGCTCCGATGTGAGCCTGGTGCGCGTCGACGTGCTGGTCAGCGGCGCGGACCGGCGTTCGATCCCGGGGCTGACGGCAAGGGACTTTGTTCTCTTCGACAACCGCCGCCAGCAGCCCGTCCGCAGCTTTGCCGCGGAGGAGATGCCGCTGGACGTGCTGTTCCTGATCGACGTCAGCGTGAGCATGAAGCCGCACGTGGCGCGGATCGCGCGCGCTTCGCGCACCGCGCTACGGACGCTGGCGCCAGGCGACCGCGGAGCGATCATGGTGTTCGACCGGCGCTCGCGGATGCGGCTGGGCTGGAGCGATTCGCTCGAGGTGGTGGCTGACGGGCTGGATGCGGTGGTGGAAGAGGAGCGGTTCAACGGCGGCACCGACATCACACGCGCGCTTCTCGATGCGGCGCGGTATGTGCAATCCACAGGCCGCCGCGATGCGCGCCGCGCCATCGTCATTCTGACCGATGATCAGACGGAGCGGGACCGCAATGAGCAGCGCGTGTTGCGCGCGCTGGAAGACGCCGATGCCGTGCTGAGCGCGCTGATCGCGCCGGATGCTTTAGGCACAGGCCGTGCGTCACGCCGACCCGGCTGGGGCGACATCATCCTGGGACCGCGCTATCCCGGGCGCACCCCCGGCTCGATGCGCCCGCACACGCAATCGGCTGGCACGCCGGAGATCGCCCGCGAGTCCGGCGGCGACAGCCTGCCCGTCGAGCACGCCTCCGCCTTGCAGGAGACGCTCGAAAGCCTGCGGCAGCGGTATTCGCTCTTCTTCTCCGTTCCTGCCGACGCCAAAGTGGGGCAGCGGCGCGCCATCTCGGTGGAGCTTTCGCGTGATGCCGCGAGGCGCCATCCCGGCGCGCAACTCAAGTACCGGAGCCAATACGTGGTGCCTGCGGACTGGGCGCCCCCTCCGCCGGATGCGGTCTCATCGGGGGACAGTGACGGCGCTGAATCCCCGCGGGTTGAGCCCACTGCCGAGGAGACGCCCGCTGAATCGCGCCCGCCTCAGATCCGGCGGCGGTCTTCCGATGAGACCTACGGCTCCCGAGGTCCCGATCCACGCCTCGGCGTGCCCGCGCCCACAGAGCCGGTCTCCGCGTCAGGCAAGCCGAAACAAAGCACGGGCGGCTGGCGCGAAGCCACGGAAGCGGACATCGAGCAGGCCAAGGCTGCGGCGGAAGCGAAGCCGAAGAAGAAGCCTTGACCGTGGGCGCCGGCGTCAGCGGCGAACGCGGCGGAAGGCGAGGATGCCCGTGAGCCCCGCTGCCAGCAGCCCCCATGTGCCCGGCTCGGGGATCTCATAGCTAGCGGCGCGCTGCATGGTTATTGTGGCCGTGTACGTCCACCCGGAGCTCCCGCCGCCGCTGAAGCCAAAGTCAGGAAATCCCGTCACGGCAATCGTCCACATGCCGGTGGCGGGAATCGTGTAGGACAGATAGGGCATCAGCCCGTTCCAGTCGTCGTTGTAAGCGACCATCGATCCCGAGGGATTAAAAAGTGCCAGCATCGGATCCCCGGAGCAGCACACCGTCGCTGTCAGAGTATCCCCGGCGAGAACCGGGAACCGGAAATAGTCGGCGGAAGCATTCCCGACCCGCGAGCCGACGAAGGAGAAAACTCCGGAATGAGCCGCGATCAGATTCGCCGCCGCCCAGGAGTCGTTGGGCTCAACTTCGTTGTGGATGATAACCGCCGGAGCGATCCCGCAGCCAAGCGCCAGGGCTATCAACGGCAGGACACGGATGAACATGAAGGCATCTCCTCCTTGAATCAGCAGTCCTGGGAATCATAGTACGAACGCGCGCCAATTGCAAGACAAACAGAGCGAAAAATCTGATTGCGGACGATTGTGCTCCATCAAGTCCCGACGCTTTCACCGCACCGTCTCGAACAACGAGCTTAGCCACTTTCCAGCCGGCCAGTCCTCGCCCCGCTCCACCACGCGCACCCACGCCCGCGGATACTCGGCGGCATCGGAGCGCCCGCCGCCGGGCGTGCGCGGACCGGCGAGCCAGATGGGGCGCGGGGCGATGAGATTGACGAGATCGGGCAGGTCGAAATCGCGCAGGACACCGGGAACCACGATCTCCGCCGTGCCTTCGTGCAGTTTGGCCTGCGTCGCTGCGTACCAGCTCGTGATCGTCTGCTCCACCACAACTCCCGCCACCTGCTCGTCGAGAGCCGCGGCGATCAGCGCCGCCACTCCGGCAGCGCCGCGCCCGTAAACAAACACGCGCTTCGGATCCGCCGCGGGATCGCTTTTGAGTTCCGCAGCCGCGCGCAGCACGGCTTCCACATGACGGCTGACCAGGCTCCGCCCGTACAGCCATTCGCGCGCCGCTGCCTGATAGGCGGGGGAATAGCCGCCGCGGCCTTCGGGCAGAGCGCCCAGATCCGCCTCTTTCACCGCCCAGCCTGCGCGCCGCAGGTCCTCGGCGTCCGCCTTCGGGACACCCGCCGTTACGATGCCTGCTTTGCCGCCGCTGCGCGCAGGCGCGGCTGGCGGAGCGGCATCCAGACGGAGCCGCTCGCGGACGAGCGCCCGCAGTTCATCGGGATTGCGGATGGACAACGCCCGCCGCCGCGGATACATCTGAGCCGCGACGGCGCGGTTCAGCGTGAACACCGTTTCGCTGCCGATGGAGTTGGCCAGATAACCGGTGGGCGTCACCCACAGGCGGGATTCGGGCTCGGTGTCGGATTCCGGCTCCTGATAAGGCTCCTCCACGCCGCGCAAGTGCCGATCCAAGAAGCGCACCATCGCTTCGCGGCGGGGCTTCGACCAGCCGTGCGTGTCGTCGTATTCGAAGAACTCGACCCGGCCCGGCGCATCGATCTGGCGGTAGTATTCCGAGGCCGCCTGATAAGTGGCCCGCGCGCCCGCAATAGGGAAATAGTCGCGGATTGCAGAGGAAATCAGGAAAGGTTTCGGCGCAAAGGAGCGGATAAAATCGACGAAATCGAGCCGGGCGGCCAGAAATCCGGGCCAGACCTGTTCGGCGTCCTGCGGGCCGGGCCCGTCCCAGAGTTCCTTCCACCGCGTGATGTAACAGGAGCTGACCGCCGCCGCCAGCCGCGGCTCGAACACCGCCAGATAGGCCGCCTGCGTGCCTCCGCCGGAGTTGCCCGCCACGCCGATCCGCCCCGCATCCACCTCGGGCCGTGTTGTCAGGTAATCGAAGGCGCGGATGCCGTCCCAGACGAAATAGCGGGCGATGGAATGTCCCACCAGCAGGCATTGCAGCCCGGCCATGATGTGCTCTTCGACCCCGCCCGGCCGCAGCCGCGGGCGGTTCATCTCCGCGTCGAAATACTCAATCCGCTCTCCCTGTCCCGGCGGATCATAGGCGAGCACCACATAGCCCCGGCGCGCGAGCGAAATCCACGCCCGCTGATACGTTGCGGCCGCCTTTCCATACTCGCTGTGGCCCGCCGTGCCGAGCACCGCCGGAAAGGGCCCGGGCCTGCCCGCGGGCACATACAGGTTGGCCGTGACATGAAAACCGGGCAGCGAATCGAACAGCAGTTTCTCCACGCGATACCCTGGCCGCTCCAGCACGCCGGTCACGCGCGCGTTGAGCGGCGTGCGCACCTCCGGCAGGCCGCCGATCAGTTCGAGCATTTTCGCGCGCAGTTCCGCAGGAGGCTGCGCAAAGGCCAGCAGCAGCAGGAGTCCGGTCATGACGAGCCGATTCTACCGCCGCGCGGCGGTCATCGCAGCCGTCCGGGCAGCGGCACGGGCACGTCGAGCCGGATTTCTTTCAGCCGCCGCGTGCGCATGTCGCCGAGCCAGGGGTCGGTATAGCGGCGCGAGAGATCGATTTCAGCCACTGCCACCTCGCCGCGATGCGGCGCCTGGGCGACGCGCCTGCCATCGGGATCCATGATGTAAGTCGGATGATCGTAGCCGGAGGCCACGAGGAACACTTGGTTTTCGATAGCGCGCGCGGCGGCCAGCGTCTCGTCGCCGCCCCATATCGGCAGCACGATCACGTCGGCGCCCTGCGCCGCCAGCGCCCGGGCCGGATCGGGGAAGAAGACGTCGTAGCAGATCATCAGCCCCACGCGCCCGAAGTCGGTCTCAAACACGGGGTAGGCGCTGCCCGGGGTAAGGCCGCGCTCGACCTCCTCGCGCGGCAGATACACCTTGCGGTACTTGCCCGCCACGCGCCCCTCGCGGTCCAGCAGCACGGCGGTGTTGTACACGGCCCGGCCGTCCCGCTCGTACAGGCCGGCGGCCACCCACGCCTTCCTGCGCCGCGCCAGATCGCCGAGCCTTTCCGTCGTTGGCCCCGGCACGCTCTCAGCGACCTCCACATAAGACTTGCCCGTGCCTACAACGCTGATGCCCTCTGGCAAGACAATCAGGTCCGCGCGCCCCTCCACCCGCTCATCCACCAGGCGGATGAACTGCTCCACGCTCTCGGCGGCGCCAGCCGTGCGCTCCGGCTTCAGGTTTACGGCCGCCACGCGGATGCGGCGCGGGGCGGGGGCGGGGATCTCTTCGAGCCGCGCGTTGCGCCAGCGGACTTCTCCCGCCGGGGCATTGGCCAGGAGCAGTTCAAGCCGCGCCGCCACCGCACTGGAAGGCGCGGGCGCCGACACGGAGATCTGCGTCACGTCCGCCTGCCGCTCCAGCCATGCCGCGTACTCCGGTTGGCCCGCGCGGCTGCCCTTTGCGTCGAGCCAGTCCACGCGCGCCACCACCTGCCAGTTCTCAGCGGCGATGCCGGAGGCCCGGTATTCAGCGGTGAAGCGGTACCACACGCCGCCGCGGATGCCGTCTACACGCCGCACCCAGCCGCCGTAGCTTTCCGGCCGGCCTCCTCCTCGAACGACGAGCCACTCGCCCTCGCGCGCGGTGTCCGGTCTCAGCTCCTCGCGCGCGCTCCACACCTTCCAACCGCCCGTCTGCGCCAGCGCCGCACAAAGCCACAACGCTGCCGGCCACGCATTCCTCATCGGAGGGATCTTATCACCTCTGGTGCCGAGGCCGGCCCAACGCACCCCGCTACTGCCTCCGGCTGGCCGCAAACCGGATCAGTACTGATCGCAACACAGATAGGCGGTGTGGTGGTAACCGAAATCGCCACACCAGGAGTGAATGGTTGCGTCAATCCACCAGCACGGTCCCGTCGTGCCGCATCATTCACATTCCGTGGTTGTCGTATTGCAGTTGTAGTACGTGTTGGTGCCACCAAAGGCGCCCACGTAACTGTGACTCGAGCACCAGCACTGATTCCTGTGGCAGGTAGTGCAAAACATGAAGACATAGCTGCACTCTGGCAACTGATCGAGACTTGGAGCAGGCAGCAGGCTGAAAGCCAGCAGCGCCACAAATCGAAGCGCCTTCGTCCTCATCGCGTCTCCCCCCTCAGCGCGAATGCAGCAACCTTCCCATCCGGCGCCGCCACATACAGCGTTCCCTGCCTGACAGCGAGGAAAGAAGGGCCGAACCTGGCATCTGGAAAGACGGTGAGCGGAAAGCGCAGCGACGCTGCCTGGCGTCCGTCCGTGTCGCTTTGCACGACGGTCGCGCCAGTCTTGAGTGAATATGGGGACACCAGCGTGTAGATGCGCCCCTCCTCGTCCGCCGTGCTCGCCAATGCGGGTGCCGGATTGGCGAAATGCTTCGCCTCGGGCAAGTGCTGCTTGGCCTGCTCGGCAATCAAAGCATACGTCTGTTTCGCTCGGGCCAATTCCGGACAAGCCATTGTCACGCGCTCTGAGGTTCCGCGTTCAAGGGACCCCACGTACAACGTTGCGGAAGTCTTCGCCACGGCGCCGACTCTCTCCCCGGGCAACGGGAAGAAACTGACAGCCGAAGGCAGGATCAGATGCTGTTGGAACTCTGCTTTGTCCGCGATCAGCGCAAGTCTTGGCGACCGTTCGCCCGCCCTCCAGACGGCGCCATCCGTTGTCATGTAGAAGATATCGCCATGCCGGGTGAAAAAGGCGGCCACTCCACTCTCGGCGGGCGCTTTCGTCGAGGCGGCGCCGCCCTCCGCGATGGTTCGGAAGGCGGCGCGGCTGCCGGATGGAACTGAAGCGGCCCGATCCACCAGGGTGATCGTCGAGGCATCGTCGATGGACATGCCCGAGACGTGGTGCGAGAAGC
>CAKZUE010000064.1 GCA_937920635.1 uncultured Bryobacteraceae bacterium | reverse complement strand
GGAGGCAGGGATCGTCAGTTCGAACGCGCCCAGAAGGCTCAGGCCGAAGACAAAGAAAACAAGCGAGATGAATCCGTTGACCCAGGGATTGGAGCCGAGCTGCACGACGGCGAACGGACCCAGCGCGGCGCTCAGACCCAGCCCGATGCCCGTAAACAGCACGATGATGCCAAGGCAGAACACGAAAGCCTGCTTCAGCAACTGGGCGCGCGACGAGCCTCCCTGGTTGAGGAAGAAGGTCATCGTGATCGGGATCATGGGAAAGACGCAGGGCGTGAAGATCGCCGCCAGACCGAAGCCGAAGGCGATGAGGAGGAAGGCGCCCAGGGGCTGGGCCGTTTCCGGTTTGCGTTGCGGCGCCGGGGCGGGCGTCTGGGGGGTGGCCAGCTCCTGCTTTGGCTCGAACCGCTTCAGCCCGGCGAGCTGAGCCGGCGGCGGCGCAGGGGCGTTCGGGTCGACGACGATCTGCGCCGAGGCGGTGATGCGCCGCGGCGGGAGGCACTCCTTTTCGTTGCAGAGCTGGTAGCGCATGCGGGCCACGAGCTCCTGCGGGCCGGAGGGGGCGTCCGGCTTCAGCCGGATGAGAAACCGAAAAACAGATTCTTTCTCATATGTTTCGGCCTCGATTCCGAAGTTCGGGTCGAACTTCTTGACCGGGGGCGGGTAGTAGATCTGCCAGGCGCCGACGGCCGGATTGTCCTCGAGGACGATGGTGGTGACGATGGGGCCGCCCTTGGGCGTGGTCATCGAATACATGTGCCAGTCGTCATCGAGCCTGAGTTCGAGTGCCGCGTCGAACTCGGCGCCCGGAGGCACGCGCTCGGCGGATGGGAGAAGGCGCCAGTGCGCGGGGTGAGGCCGCTGCGCCGCCGCAGGGATCGAGACGGCAAAAAGGGCCGCCAGAAGCAGGCTAGCCGGCCGCAAGGTCACCGTTTTCGGCCTTCCAGCGGGCGATTTCGCTTTCGATCCGGGCGTTGACGCGCTCGGATGCCGATTCGGTGGCCACGCGGATGGCGTTGCGGATGGCGTTGTCATTGGATCTCCCATGGCAGATGATGACCACTCCTTTGACGCCGAGCAGCGGTGCACCGCCGTACTCGGAGTAATCCATGCGCTTGCGGAAATCCTTCAGGGCTTGGCGGCTGAGCACGTAGCCAATCTTGCTGGCGACAGTGGATTCGAAGGATTCCTTCAACAGATGCTTGATGATTTCGGCCAGGCCTTCACTGACCTTCAGGGCCACGTTGCCGACGAAGCCGTCGCAGACGATGACGTCGGCGTGGCCGGTGTAGAGGTCGCGCCCTTCGACATTGCCGATGAAGTTCAGCGGCAGAGTGCGGAGCAACTGAGAGGCGGCTTTGGTCAATTCGTTGCCCTTGTGCTCTTCCTCTCCGATGGACAGCACTCCGACCCTCGGAGATTCGGTGTGGAACACCAGCCGCGAGTACACTTCGCCCATCACGGCGAACTGGGAGAGCATTCTGGGAGTGGAATCCACATTGGCGCCGACGTCGATCATGACGGCGGGCTTGCCCTGGACGGTGGGGAAGGGGTTGGCCAGAGCGGGGCGGTCGACGCCGGGGATCATGCCGAGAACGGTCTTGGCGATGGCCATGACGGCGCCGGTGTTGCCGGCGCTGACGAGTCCGTCAGCGTGCCCGTCGCGGACGAGCCGGGCGGCCACACGGATGCTGGAATCGCGCTTGGTGCGGAGGACTTTGGCCGGATTGTCCTCCATGGTGACCACCTCGCTGGCGTGCACGATCTCGATGGGCAGTTTCTTCCAGTCCTGGTGGTGCTTGAGTTCCGCGCGGAGGACGTCCTCCTTGCCGACAAGGAGGATGTTGACGTCCTGGGTGAGGGCGGCGGCGACGGATCCCTGGACTTCGGGAATGGGGGCATGATCGCCCCCCATGGCGTCCACGGCGATTGTCAGCATGCGCTCGTGCGGCGGACCGGCTCTGCCGGGTTCGGGCGGCTACTCCTGAACGACTTCAATCACCTCGCGCGTCTTGTACCACCCGCAGTGCGGGCAAGCGCGGTGAGGCAGCTTCATCTCGTGGCACTTCGGGCACTCGCTCAGCCCGGGGCGCTGCAAATGGTCGTGGGCGCGGCGCGTGGACGTACGGCGCTTTGAGTGACGGCGTTTTGGGTTCGGCATGGGGCACTTTCCTGGAAACTGCCGCTCCGGCCGTCAGCCGGAAGCGGATGGCAGGTAAGACTTTCTCATTGTAATACGGTCCGGAGCCGGCTGTCACGCCGCCATGCTGTATCGGATCCCGCCGGTGCGGGTGGGGCTGGACGTGGCGTCTGCGAACTC
Organism: uncultured Bryobacteraceae bacterium; assembly: GCA_937920635.1. Classification (GTDB taxonomy): domain Bacteria; phylum Acidobacteriota; class Terriglobia; order Bryobacterales; family Bryobacteraceae; genus JANWVO01. The sequence continues at coordinate 40,018 of CAKZUE010000064.1, read as the reverse complement.
GCGGGGACTGCTTACTCCGGCCGCTGACGCGGCCTCCGCGCGCGGCACAGAAACTGCGGTAAAAAAGCGCGGCACAAAAGACACTGGCGAATTCCAGCCTCCGCGCGCGGCACAGAAAGCGCGGCCTTCGTGTGCGATCCGGGAAGGCGGCGGCACCTGCTGCCGGCCTGCCGTACAGGGATTCCGGTACCCGGCTACTGCCGATTGGGGATTACCCCCGGAGCCCCCATCCCGGACACTGGATGAAGGAAGGAGCATTGCCATGGCCGACTTCATGCAGGCGGGATCCATCACAACCATTCACGCGCTGAAGCCGGATCACTGGCAACGGCTGGACGGCGAACTGCGCCGCTGGGGGCGGCGCAAGCCGCTGGGACTGGTTCTGCCTGCCCTGTATTCGGAATTCGAAAACCCGGCGATTTTCCAGATTCTTGCGGAGCTGGAGAAGGTGGACTGGATCGAACGCCTGGTGCTGGTCCTCTCGCAGGCGGATGAAGAGCAGTACGATCATGTTTGCCGTCTGTTTGCCCGTTTCGGGGAGCGTGGCACGGTTTTGTGGCGCGAGAGCGAGCCGGTGCAGGCCATGTTGGCCGAGGTGAACGAAGCGGGCTTCCCCGCCGATGTGCCCGGCAAAGGGCGCGCCTGCTGGATGGGCATGGGGTATCTGCTGTCGCGGGGGGACGTGGAGGTGATCGCCTTCCAGGACTGCGACATCAAGACCTACCACCGGCGGATGCTGGCGCGGCTGGCAGCGCCGCTGATGGCGCCGGATCTGGGTTTCGAGTTCTCGAAGGCATACTACGCCCGCTACAACCACAAGCTGAACGGGCGGCTGACGCGGCTGATGGTAGGCCCGCTCCTGGCGGCACTGAGGCGGTGCGGCGTCAACAGCCGGTTTCTGGACTACCTGGGCTGGTTCCGATACCCGCTGTCGGGGGAGATTGCGATGGATGCGCGTCTGGCGCGAACCATGCACGTTGCGCCCGACTGGGGGCTGGAGATCTCCACGTTGGCAGAGGTCTACCGGCAAGTGCCGGTGGCGCGCGTCTGCCAGGTGGACGTTGCCGATTGTTACGATCACAAGCACCAGGCCGTCTCGCCCGCCGACCCGGGCAAGGGACTGCACCGGATGGCGCGCGAGGTGGCGCAGGCGATCTTCCGCGGCGCGGTGGCCGACGGCGCCGTGCTCAGCTCCGATCTGCTCACCGGCACTCTGCCGCTCGCCTACCGGGCGGAGGCGCTGGATGCCGTGGTGCGCTATCATGCCGACGCCGTGCTGAATGGTCTGGAGTTCGACCTGCGCGGCGAGAGCGCCTCCGTGGAAGTCTTCGCACGCGGGCTGGAGGAAGCCGCCGCCGAGTTTCTCGCGCAGCCTTTCGGGCTGGCGCCGCTGCCGTCCTGGCAGGAGGTGGAAGCCGGACTGCCGGACGTTTTCGATCACTTCGACGCCGTGGCGCGCATGGATCAGGAGTGGACCGAACAGCAGGCCACGGCCTGAAAGCCCGCTACAGGCCCAGAGCGTCGAGCACGGCCTGCACGCGGCGGTTCCACGCCGCCGGGCCCGAATCGCCTGCCACGAGGCGGATGGGATGATCCATCAGCGCGAGAAAGCCCTCATCATTGGGGGCATCGCCGATGCCAATGGTGGTGACCGAGCCGTGTTCGCGCTGCCAGTGTTCCATCAGCCAGCGCACCGCGCCGTGTTTGCCCTCATGGGCGAGAGCGTGGTGGAATCTGCCGCCGCGTGTCAGCCGGAGCCCGCGCCGCTCGAGCGCCTCGCGGAGAGCCGCTTCGTTGGCGGGCGTCTCCAGAACGAAGGGTTCGCTGCACTCGCGCGCGGCGGCCAGGCGGGCGCGCTCCAGGCCCATGTTGCAGCGCGCGGCGATCTCTTCCACAGTCATGTCGGCGAAGCAGCGGATGCGCGCCCCGGTCTCGGCGGCGGCTTCGCGCAAGAGCGGAGTGATTTCAGCGCGGGGCCGGCCCATCAACTCGATGCCGCCGGATCCGAGCACGACTCCGCCGCCGTTTTCCACGATACTGGGATGGGAGAGGCCGGTGACGCGCAGCCAGTGCTCCACCTCAGCCCGCGTCTTGCTGGTGGTGCAGACGATGGCGGCGCCGAGCCGCTTGAGGCGTTCGAGGGCGGGCTGCGCGGGCCTGTGATCGTAGGTGTCGTGATCGAGCAGGCAGTTGTCGAGATCGGTGAAGACGGCGAGCATGACTTCATTGTGACAGGTGGTGCGCGGTGAAACCCCGGCTGGAACTGGTGCTGCTGGCGGGCTTCGGCTCGATGATGATGCTGGCCAGCCTGCTGGGCTTTTCGCAGATCCGGCGGTCGGCGGCGTTGCAGCGCGAACTGATCGAAGCGCAGGAGCGCTACGCGCACACCGAACGGCTGGTCTCGGACCTGCGCGCCGACCTGTACCGCATCAGCCTGGACATCCGCGACTTTCTGCTGGACCGCGACGTGTCGGACTCGGCGGAAGTGCGCCAGGAGATTCTGGAATCGCGGCAGCGCATTTTGCGGTCGCTGGATGAGCTGGAGAAGGCGCTGGGGCCGGCGGCCGATCCGCGGAGCCTGGCGCTGCTGCGGGAGAGGCTGGAAAGCTTCTTTGCGCTGCTCGGGCCCCCGCTCGAATGGAAGCCAGAAGTAAAGCTGGCTCTCGGCGGCAGCTATGTGCGGCGCGTTCTGCTCGGACGCCGGACCGAGATCAGCGAGATCGCCGGCCAGTTGCAGATGCTGAACTACGAGAATCTGAAGCGCGCGCAGGAGCGGCTGCTGGAAGCGCAACAGGAGTTCCGCGGACGCCTGAACCGGCTCACTTACAGCGTGCTGCTGCTGAGCGCGGTGGTGGCCGCCATCAGCATCTGGTGGATCTTCCGCCTGGAGAAGCGCGCCCGCGCCGCCGAGGGCGAACTGCGCGAGCTGTCGCAGAAGCTCGTGCAGGCGCAGGAGGCTGAGCGCAAGCGGCTGTCGCTGGAACTGCACGACCAGGTGGGCCAGATGCTGACCGCGATCCGCATGGAGATCGCCAACCTCGGCCGCATTGGGCCCAACGACCCCGAGCGCTTCCGCGAGCACGTCCGGCAGGCCAAGGAGGTGGCGGAAGGCGCCATGAAGACGGTGCGCGACCTGGCCATGGGACTGCGCCCGTCGATGCTGGACGATCTCGGGCTGGGACCGGCGGTGGAGTGGCTATGCCGCGAATTCAGCCGGACTTCGGGCATCCCGGCTGATGTGGAGATCCAGGGTTCTCTCACGCGGCTGACCGAGGCTCAGAAGACGGGCCTGTTCCGTGTGGTGCAGGAATCGCTGACCAACGTGATGCGCCACGCCCGCGCCCGGCGGGTTTCGGTGAAGCTGACCGAGTCGCCGGAGCGGCTGGTGCTGGTGGTCAAAGATGACGGGCGCGGCATGCAGAACGGCAGGATGCGCCGAGGGTTGGGGCTGTTGGGGATGGAGGAGCGGATCCGGGAGCTGGGCGGCGTGTTCGTGGTGGATTCGGCGCCGGGTGCGGGCACGAGGATCCGCGCCGAGATTCCGCTCGCCGCCGAGGAGGTGGAAGCATGACACGGGTGCTGCTGGCCGACGACCACGGCGTGGTGCGCAAGGGGCTGCGGTTCATTCTTGAACAGGAGGCGGACTTCGAGGTGGCAGGCGAAGCCGCCGACGGTCGCGAGGCCGTGCGCCTGGCGCGGGAGCTGACGCCGGACGTGATCGTGATGGACATCGCCATGCCGCAGTTGAACGGCATCGACGCCACGGCGCAGATCGTCAAACAGAATCCGCGGATCCACGTGCTGATCCTTTCCATGCACAACGACGAAACCTATCTGTTGCGCGCGCTCGAGGCGGGCGCGCGCGGGTTTCTGCTCAAAGACACGGCCGAAGAGGACCTGGTCCGCGCCGTGCGGGTGGCGGCGCAGGGCAAGCCGTTCTTCAGCCCGGCCATCGCGCAGGCGCTGCTCGAGGACTATATGCGCAACCTCCAGCAGCGCAACCAGCAGGACTCTTACAGCCTGCTCACCGACCGCGAGAAGGAGGTGCTGCAATTGCTGGCCGAAGGCCGTTCCAACAAGGAAGTGGCGCAGTTGCTGAACCTGAGCGTGTACACGGTGGAGACGCACCGCACGCGCATCATGCAGAAGCTCGATCTGCACAACACGGCCGAGATCGTGCTCTACGCCGTGCGCAAGAAGATCATCCCAGGTCTTTGAGCGCGGCCCAGCGCGGATCGCCCAGCGGCGGCCGGCAACCGCAGTCGACGAAATTGCGGTTGGCCCCGCAGTACGGGCACAGCCCCTTGCAGTCCGGGCGGCAGAACAACTGCATGGGCAGGCTCAGCAGAATCTGCTCGCGCAGCGCCTCGGCCAGCTCCACGCCCTCGCCTTCATAGAAGGCCAAGTCGATCTCGCCCTCTTCCAGGTGGATCTCGGCGTGGTTGGCGGTGCGCACCACGGGGCGGTAGAAGAGATCGAAGTCGGAGTCGATGTCGACCACCGCGGGTTCCAGGCAGCGGTCGCAGGCGCCTTCGATCCGCGCCCGCACATGGCCCCGGATGCGGATTTCGCCGAGTGTATTGCGAAGCAGTTCCGTGCGCCCTTTGGCCGAGAGTTCGCCCATCTGGCGGAGGTCTTCCGGAAAGGCGATCTCGCCCGGCTGGTAGAGCACGTCGAACAGGATGGGATGGTGCTCCAGCTCGGTGATGGAAAAGAACACGGCCCGCCTCCTCTCTTCTTCATCATCCGAAAAAGGGGACAGGAACACAATTGCCCTTTTTTGTGCCGCGCATCAGTTCCGATTGGCGGAGCCGGATCCGCCCCCCTTGCGGGGCTGCGGCCCGCCTGATCCGCCGTTCCTTGCGATGCCAGACAGCCGCGCGGATGCGCACACCGGGCGGCTGCGACAAGCGCCGCGCCACCCGCACTGCTACAATCGCCTTCGAGCACCATGGCGGAACCGGAATGCCCTCTGTGCGGCGGCACTGGCTGGCGGATCGTCGAGCGCGACGGGCTGAGCGCGGCGGAGCGCTGTTCTTGCCAGGACCGCGACCGCTCGGCGGAGCTGCTCGAAAGAGCGCGCATCCCCGTCAACTACCGGGACGACCGCTTCGAGAACTTCTCCGACCGCGGCTCGCCCGAGCTGCGCATGATCCTGACGATGCTGCTGCGGTACTGCGATGAGTTCCCGCAGGTCGATCCGCCGGGGCTGCTGCTGATCGGCGAGCCGGGCACGGGCAAGACGCACCTGGCGGTGGCGGTGCTCAAGCGGCTTATCGAAAACGGCTTCCCGGGCGTGTTCATGGACTACCAGCAACTGCTCGACCGGATTCGCGCCAGCTACGATCCGGCCAGCGGCGAGAGTCCGCGCGAAGCCTACGAGACGGCGCTGGAAAGCGAAGTGCTGCTGCTCGACGACCTCGGCGCGCACCGCGTCACCGACTGGGTGGAAGACACCGTGACGTCGATCATCACGCACCGCTGCAACGAGCGCAGGCCGCTGATCGCCACCACCAACCTGCCCGATCCCGACATGGGCGGCAAGCTGGTGGAGCGGCTGCCCGACGGCTCGCCGGCGCGCTACGACATCCGCACGACGCTGCTGGACCGCATCGGCATGCGGGCGCGGTCGCGCCTGTTCGAGATGTGCCGCGTGATTCGCATGCCAAAGGTGGGCGATTACCGCATCGCCATGCGGAAGCAGGCCTGAGGCTTCAGGCCGAGTCGCCGCTGGGGCCGTAAATGCCCGGCACCTTGCCGCCCATCGGGCGCAGATAAGCCGAGAGCTGGCCGCGGTGGTGGATGGAGTGCTTCAGGGCGAGAGCGAGGAAGTCCACGCCCGGCGCCTGCATCTGGCCGAAGAAATCAATCAGGCGTGAAAATGTTTCGGCAGGCGCGGCCCGCAGCGCGGCGATCGAAGCGGGGAGGTTGGCTTCGTACCACGCGGCGGCGTCAGCGCAGGTGCGGATTTCCGCCGGGACGCCGCTGGAATCGCCCGTTTCGAACTTGCCCGCCAGGATCGAATCGAGGAACCATTTGTCGGCGCTGGCGATGTGCCAGGCGAGCGCGAGCGCCGGCATCGAGCGCGAGTCTGGCGAGTAGTCCTCCTTGCCAGCGGGGGCTGCGGCCAAAACGGCTTTCGTCGTCTGCATCTCCTGCTCGAACTGGTCGAGGAGGTATCCGGCGATGAGCCGGGCCTGGTCGGTGGCGATGGGCATGGGGAATTCCTTTCCAGAGCCATCATCGCATGAACTGCGCTTGTGGCTGCGCGGCCCCGCGGGCTCGCCCTGCCATCAGGGCTCAGCGCTGCGAAGAACGGACGGTTGCCCGGATTGAGTGCCTGCCTCTGGCGCTCAGCTCGATCCGCTCCGCATCGCCGAAAGAGGAGCGGAACAGAGTGGCGCCATTCACCAGGTTCGCCGTGCCGGAGGGGAGAGCGAGCACGCGATACCGGCCGGGAGGAATTCCGGACAGAGAGGCCACGCCATCCTGATCGGACTCGCTGACGAACAGGTCCGCTGCCCACGGGTAGTCCGGAAAAGGATCGCGGCCCAGCAGCACCGCGGCATAGCCAACCGGGCGGCCCTTTTCATCGACAGTCTGTACCAGGAGCTCGGCGGGATCGCTGCCGAGCACCACTTCCAGCGGATGCCCGCCAGGGTGGAACACATTTCGCAGAACATCGGCGCCGTCCATTGCGGCGGAAACGGCGTAATATCCGGGCGGGGTGCGCAGATTGAGCAGCGAAGGCCCGCCTGCCACCGGCCCGAGCTCAAACAGGCCGGGGCGCGGCGCGGCGAGCATAGGCTTTTCGAATTCGAATGGCGGCCGGCCTGCGGGCTCAATCCAGAGGCGGAGCGGGGCAGGGAAGGGCTGCGCTTCACTTTCTTTCTCTTTTTCCAGACGGACACGGACTTTCTGGATGAGTGGAGTCTGAAAACTGAATTCTCCAATTCTCAGGCTCCGGTCAGAAACTTCAACAGGGATCACGGCAAAAAGCGGAACCGGGGATGCCCCCGCTCCGGAGTCTTTGGACGCGGAGAGAACAAAACGGCCCGGCGCCAATCCGCAGACCTCCCACGCCTGGCCGGATTCCAGGGTGGTTTTCGCGATGCTGGCGGATCCGAGATACAGGTCATGGGTTAACTCCAGAGCGGCGGGCCCGTCTCGCGGCGCCTTGCCCTGAAGACAATACGTGCGCGCTTCGGCCAGTTCCCACTCCGCGCCTCCCCGGTCTTCACCGGCGAGAAGAGCAACCGAGCTGGCCAGAGTGCGCTCCCCGACGCCCGGGTAATACGTTGGCACCGCGTGCTTCGATGGTTCAGGCAGGGGATCGTCCGGACTCCAGTCCCGGAGCCTCCAATGCGGGGCAGGCGGTTCAGCCAGCAGGAGATAGGCGCCCTGATCGAGCCCCTCCAGCGTGAAGCGGCCCTCGCCGTCGGTCCTGGCGATGGCGGCGCGGTCCGGGATCCTCCAGGCGTCCCGCCCGGGGTCGCGGAGCGCAGAGACCGCGATGGATGCCAGCCCCTGCCCCTCGTGGTTCCGAATCCTGCCGGAGATGCGGGCAGCCCGCCGCAGGGGAATCATGAGCCCTTCGATTTTCTCGCGGTAGCGTAGATCAACGGGGACTTCCGGCGCGCGGTAGCCTGACCACGGAGCGGTCATCAGGCCATACCGTCCGGGCGAAAGGCCCTCGATCCGGAAACGGCCCGACGCATCAGTGCGCACCGATAGCGGCCTTGGCGCGCCGAAGACATGGATCTCGACGCCCTCGGCCGGCGCCTGCTCCGGCAGCCGGACCACTTTGCCTTCGATGGATCGCAATCTCTGCGGCGCTTCCTGGGGTTGCGCGAGAGCCGCGGCCAGCGATACCACGGCCAGCAATCCCGCGGCATGCCGGAAAAACAGCCTGCCGGCCGGGCAAAAGGCATGAGGAGTGTGAAGGAATCTGTTTCGCATATCAGGCAGCTATCAGAGACTCAAATCGGCAGCAAAGATTCTAATTCCTCGCCGTTGCAACTTCCGAAGGGTTAGTTCGCAGGTCCAGTCATCCAACGGACTGCAATCCAGAATCACCTTCGCCTTGACTTGCATCTCGCTGAAAATCCGCATCTCCAATTCCGGCAATGGAATGAGCGTTGCACCAGGCCAGCGATCGGCTGCAAAGGCGGAACGTTCTTCCAGGCTGATGACGCGGATGGCAGGATCGTCTCTGGACAGGGTCCGCACCTGATCGGAGGAAAGCAGCAGTTCGCCGGACGGAAGCCGCCGCCGGCGGGCTGGTGGACGACGGTTCTGAACTGCCGCCAGCACTTCTCGCGCCTCCTCCGGGGAAAGGGCGCCATACCAGAAGGAGTCAATGGCCGACCGTGAATCTAAGAAGACGACTGCCGGAACGCCGGCCGGACGCCGTAACAAGTCACGGTAAGTCTTCAACGTATCGGCAGATAACGAGTGCCTGGCCGGGTATGAGCGGGACTCGCCGTCCGCGTCTGGGAACACCAGAACCCTCTGGAATCGATGCTGCTGTGCCGCTCGCAACAGGTCACGGTGGAAACTCGCGCTTTGCACACAAAACTGGCAGGAGGGTTTGAGGATAAGAACCAACGACCGTTGCGCCTGGATTCCCACGGAAGCGGGGCGAAAGAGGAATGTGTGGACGCGCATGAGCGGAAGAGATGAAATCGGGGGCTCCGGCGGTTGTGCTCTCTGCCAGGCTGTCTGCCACAGGCGTCCACCCAACCAGCCAATCAAGCCGGCCGCGGTGGATAGTCCCGCAAGAAGCAACCATTTGTGAACGCCGGTTGACGGCATGATGCCTCCCGTATTCCGCTGCGTCAGCGCTGTTTCTTTTCGAAAATATTCGGGAGGTTCAACCTGCGGTTTTCTTCATCCGCCAGGTCCACGACCTCAGCCTTGCCGTTGCGGATTTCAAACCGGAAGGCGAGGCGGCTGATACGGACGCAGTTCTCGCAATCTTCCATGACGCCATTCCTCTTCATCTCTTCAATCGAGTGGAAGCGCCAAGTCTTCAAGGTTTCGACGACGCTATTGGCGGCGAGGGGGTCGAAGGACTCGTGGATCAGGTGCTCCTTCATCCTCCCGTCCGGGCCAACGACGAGCTCGATGACCACCAGTCCCTGGCGGCCTGATTTTTGCAGCGGTTCCGGGTACGCAGGCAGAGGGGCGTAGGTGGTGTTCATGCGGAGCCGCCCGGGGCTGCCCCGAAGAACGTCCCGGACTCGGCCGTATTTGTCCGAAAGCGTCTGCCTTGGCGGGCCGGCTGGTGGCTGGCCGTAGAGGTTGAACAGAAAGAACGCTGCCCACCCTAGGGCTGTCCGGCTTTTGTGAAACCAGCGTGGCCACGCACCGGAGAGTTGCAGGGGCGGTGCTCTGCGTGCGGTCATGTCCCGGCTTCCGAAAAGACTAAACCGGCAATGCCTCTCAATCAATAGGTTATGGCGGGCACAACTTGGTGTAAAAAAGCACACAACCGAAATCGGTCTCCATGCACCCCTTCGTGCCCGTGTTGTCCCCCCAGCAATACGATCCCCGGCACCCTTCGGCGCACCCCAGATAACCTGACCCCTGGAGTCCGGCTGCGGCACCGCCGATCAGCGCGCACAAAACAAGAACGCCAAGCTTGTTTATGATGCGGCTCATAGCGAATCTCCTTTTTTGTGGGTGTCTTATCAACCCATATCAAATGTCCCCCCCCGTGGCTTCTGTCAAGAGTTTTTGCACGTCGGCGGCGAGAACTGCCGGACGAAACGCCTGGGCGTCTGGCGGTCGCGAAACCGATGGGATCGCGTCAGGCGGCTGGATAGCCTGGAAGAAATTTTGCTTCAGGCGAACTACCCTCGGCGCGTGAATCTCACCACCGGTACTGGTGTGAAGAGACTGACCACAGAAGGCGCCCGAGACCGCCCGCCGCCGGCGAGCCAGCCGCATGACCACCGGGCAAGCAGCCGTCCGGGAGAGCGGGTTCCGTACAGCGCCACGGGGTCTCATTTGTTGCGGTGATCTGGAATGCAGTGCGGAATGCTCCTGAACTTCTGGGACACCGAGCCGCCAGCTCAGCAGGACGGTGATACAGTGTGTTTGATACGGCGAGTCTGCTCCCGCAGAAAGGAAGAAAACAGGATGACCAATGCAATCCCCATCCTTCAGATCCTCGTCGCCCTGGGCCTTCTGAATGTGTGGCTGCTCCGCTTCAAGCGAAGCACGGCTTACCGTGGAGGCCAAGCCCGTTCGATGCCGGAAGAGTTCGCCGCCTATGGGCTTCCGGGCTGGTTTCTCTACGTCGTTGGCGCACTCAAGGTGGGAGGCGCTCTGTGCCTGATCGCGGGAATATGGCTTCCTGGCCTTGTGCTGCCGGCCGCACTTGTCATCGCTGTTTTGATGGTGGGAGCGCTGGCGATGCACCTGAAAATCCGAGATCCTTTGAAAAAGTGCGTGCCCGCTCTTCTCATGCTTGCTCTCTGCGTCATCATCATCCGCGGCTCGCTTCGCTGAAGCTTCTGGATGGTCAGATGCGAGGACGAAAAGGGTCAGGACAAGAGGCGCAAATGCAGCAGTAGCGGCAGAACGCGGGTTCTCGATCCTGAGGCGGGTCATCGACACGAGAAACATCATTCCGGTCCAGCCAATAGCAGGCATCAGACGGAGGGGAGGGTAAGAATATCCCACGTCCCGCGCCCGACTGCCCATACGGGGGTTTGAATGATGGTCATGCGGTTTGCGCGAAAACAGGCACGGCCTGGTGAGTCTGCCGGGAAAATTGGACTTGGGCGTGTTCGGCGAGGTGGTGGCTGTGGTAGCTTGGCGCGGATTCCGCGTGTGCTCCGGCGAGTTCGTCCGGCTTGTTTGTCAGGGCTGCGGTGGTGGTTGTTGGGGAGCTGGTGGGGCCGCCTGGTCGCGCCTGTGGCGCTCCCGCGCGGCTCGGGTGGGTGGGCGGGATGAGGGGTGGTGTATCCTCGGGATTCGGGGTGTGGATTGAATCTTTCCGAGAAACGAGGGGGGCTGGCAGCAGCGATCCTGTTCTCAGGTGTGTTCGGCGTGTATCTCCTCAGTCCTAATGCGACGCCTTTCGATTCCCGTTGGGCCGTACACACGGCGCTGAGTGTTGTGCACGAGGGCAATGCGGATCTGAACGAGTACGCCGACGCCCTGGAGCGCGACCAATGGTATGCCATCGAGTGCGTCCTGCCGGGGGGCGGGCGTATCTATCCGGTGGAGCGGAGAGAGCAGTGCGCCGGGGGACGCTTCTACCACTACTATCCGATTGCGGTGCCATTGCTGGCGACACCGTTGATCGCGCCCATGGAGCAAGCGCTCCGGGCAGCGCAACTGGAGGCGGGCGGGATGGCAGGCGGCCCCCGGAGGAGGTTCCTGGAAGGGGATCTTGCAGGCAGCTCGGGGATCGTGGAACTGATCACTGCCTCGGCGGTCGTGTCCATGGCGGCGGTGGTGGTTTTTCTGTTCGGTGCGCGGTTGGCTGGCTGGCGGATGGCGCTGGCTGTTGCGCTGGTGTTCGCCTTTGCCACGCCGGCGTGGTCCACGGGCAGCCGCGCACTGTGGATGCACGGGTTCTCAATGCTGCTGCTGCCGGCGGGATTGTGGGCGGCATGGAGCGGGCGCTGGGCCCTGGCGGGAGCGATCTTCATGCTGGCGTTTTTCATCCGGCCGACCAATGTGGTCGGGCTGGGCTGCGCAGGCGTCTATGGGATGGTGGCGGGCAGGCGGCAAGTGGCGAGGTTCGCGGCGGGTGCCGTGGCGGTGGCAGCCGTGTTCGTTGTCCTCAATATCGGGATGTACGGCACGGCGCTGGCGCCGTTCTTCTTTGTGACGCGCGCGAATTCGGCGTCGATCGGGCTGCATCCCCGCATAGGGGAGGCGCTGGCAGGGAATCTGATCAGCCCTTCGAGAGGCCTGCTGGTGTATACGCCGATTATCCTGTTTTCTTTTATCGGGGTGTACCTCTGGATCAGGGACGTACGATTCCGGCCGGTGGGATTGTTTCTCGCCGCCGTGATCATCGGCCATTACATCCTGATGGCGTTTTACGAGGACTGGTTCGGCGGCCATAGCTATGGTCCGCGATACATGTCCGATTTGTCGGCGTTGTATGTGCTGCCGCTGCTGGCATTGAGGCGCAGGGCGTGGATGGCGGCGGTTCCGGCGCTCGCCGTGAGCGTGTTCATGCATGCGCAGGGCGCGCTGTGCTGGCCTTGCGTGGAATGGAACAGCAAGCCGGCCGATATTGGCGTGAGCCAGCACCGGCTGTGGGACTGGAGCGATCCCGCGTTTCTGCGGGGCTTCCGAAAGTGATCAGGGGCGGCGGAGGGGGTCCTGTTCCGCACGGCGCATCTGTGGGAGCTGCAGGCCGCGGACCGGTTTCGCTGCGTTGAACTGTACAAGGCCGTGAAGGGACGGCCAGCGGTGAGCACACTGGCCAGGAGAGGCTCATGATGATGAGGAAGGCGCAAGGCTGGATCATTGGTGCAGGGATGACCGGCCTGGCGGCAAGTCATGTCTCGGGGGCGGCTGCACTGGAGGCGGCGGAGAGGCCGGGCGGCATCTGCCGGTCGTATGTTGTTCCTTCAGCCGCCGGAGGCTACAGATTCGAAATCGGCGGCGGACACTGGGTGTTCGGCGGCGATACGATTCTGAACTGTTTTCTGGCCAGGTTTGGTGAATGGAGGTCTTACAGGCGGAAATCAGCCGTTTATTTTCCCGGCGAAGGAACTCTCGTGCCTTGCCCGCTGCAATACCACCTGGCGGCGCTCGGTCCCAAGCTGGCAGCGCAGTGCGTAGCGGAGATGAGGCGAGAAAGGAGGGGGACGCCCCGGACGATGGCCGCTTGGATCGAGCAGCGTTTCGGACCAACGCTGACGCGCATATTTTTCGGGCCATTTCACGAGCTGTATACGGCGGGGCTCTGGACGGCAATCGCGCCCCAGGATACCTACAAGACGCCTCTGAACATGGAGGACATCGTCCGGGGAGCCGGCGGCGGCCCTGTGGTTGGCGGGGGCTACAACGGGACGTTTCTCTATCCGGCCGCGGGGTTGGATGCATTCGTCGACGCACTCGGTTCGCGCGCCTCGGTCGAAACCAGGGCGCAGGTGAAGCGGATCGACACCGACAGACGCCGGTTGGAACTCGCTGATGGCCGGGTGATGGGCTACGAATGGCTGCTGGCCACGGTGCCTCTGGACGACGTGGCTCGAATGGCAGGCATCGGACTGGATGTGGAGCCGGATCCTTCGACCGCCGTTCTGGTGGCGAATCTGGGCGGGCGGCGGGGGCCAAAGTGCCCGAGCCAACACTGGATCTATGTTCCGCGCAGCCGCAGTGGCTTTCACCGGGTGGGGTTTTATTCCAATGTGGACGCGCGCTTCCTTCCTGTTGAAGCCGCCGACCGGGTGAGTGTCTATGTGGAGCGCAGCTTCAGACGGGGCCGGCGGCCATCGGATGCGGAGACCGCAAAGTACACCGCGGACGTGGGACAGGAGCTGTGCGAATGGGGTTTTCTGGAGACGATCGAGGCCAGCTCGGCGAACTGGGTGGAGACGGCGTATACGTGGACGACGCCGGGGAGCCAGTGGCGGGAGGCAGTGATTGGGAGGTTGAACGAGTCGGGCATTTTTACGGCCGGGCGATATGGGAACTGGCGTTTTCAGGGCATCGCGGAATCGCTGCGCGAGGGGCTGCTGGCGGGGGCGATGCTGCGTGAGAACGGGGGCAGCCGGTGAACTGGCGGTGCATTGCCGTGATGCCGGCCTACAATGAGGCGGAGTGCATCGAAATGGTCTGCCGCGAGTGGCTGGCACGGCTGGCGGAGATCGATGGGGCGCTCCTGGTGGTGGACGACGGATCACGGGATGGGACGGGGAGGATCCTGGATCGGCTGGCGGACGGCGAGTCCCGACTGATCGTCGTCCATCAGGCCAATGCAGGGCACGGGGCGGCGCTGGTGAACGGATACCGCTTGGCGTTGGGGCTTGCGCCTGAGTATGTTTTCCAGGTGGATGCGGACGGCGAGATGCCAGCGGCGCTGTTTCCAGGCATCTGGGAGATGCGCGGCAGGGCGGGCTTCGTGATCGGCTTCCGAACCGGCCGTGGAGCGCACCCTTTGAGGCTGGCTTTGAGCAGCGTTCACAAGATGCTGCTGCGCGCGCTTTTCGGCGTAAGCGTGCGCGATCCGAACATACCGTTCCGGCTCATGCGGTCCGCGTGTCTGCAATGGTTGCTGGAAAGCGTGCCGGAAGACGTGTTCGCTCCGAACGTGATGCTGGCGCTGCTGGCGGCGAAGGCCGGCGCGCTGGCCTCCGGGCCGGAAATCCCGGTTTCGCGGCGGGCGGGAGGGCTTTCCACCATCCGGGGATGGCGGACGCTGCGGCTGGGGCTCCGCTGCGTCGGCGAGCTGGTGCGGTTCCGGATGAATCCATGGCGGACGTTTCAGCCGGGCGGGTGATGTTGCGGGTGGGGGGCTGGCTTCCGGCGGGCGCAGGCTGCCCGGCGGCAGGGTAGTCATGGCGCCGGACGGCTCCAGGAAAAGCGTGATGGTCAGCGAGCCCATCTGAACGTGCCGGACTGGACGGACACGCTGCGAGATCGAGCGCGGGTGCAGTGGAATTCTGCCGCGGCAAGGAATCCGGCAGCGGGGCTGTGCTGTCGTGGTGCTGATCACGGCTGTGGCCGCTCGCTTTGGTGCGCATCTGGCCCGCTTGGGCCGCTGTTTTCTTTGAGAACCAGCCAACGTATGCCGGGCGCAGGGCGTTTTCATGCTCCCGTGTGGCACGGGCGGCGGCGTGGAGTGGAAATGTTGCATGGTCTTTGTCGCCGATGTCCTGTTTTCGCCGAGGAGAGGGACTGCAAAAAGGGGAATTGTGTTCCTGTCCCCTTTTTCAGGGGCGGTGGCCGTGGATGTGGTAGGGGACGTAGTAACGCGGGTCGTCGTCGCGGGTGGTGAGGGTGAAGCCAAGATCGGCGAGGAAATCCCAGACGAAGGCGCGGGTGCGGAAGTGTTCTCCCTCGCCGCGGTCGGCGCGGAAGTCGTGGGCGGCGATGGTGCAGAAGCGGGTGCGCTTCAAGGCCTGGCGGCAGCCGGGCAAGGCCGTGCGTTCCGCGCCTTCGATGTTCATTTTCAGGTAGTCGATCCGGTCGATGCCGTGGCGGCGGCAGATGGCGTCGAAAGGAATCGCCTCGACGGGGAACGACGTCGGCGAGGGCGGGCCCTCGCGGACATAGTTCGATTCCCAGACGGGCAGCGTCTCCACCTGGAGCTGGCCTGGGCGGTCGAGGCAGGCGAGGTTCAGGCAGGTGACGTTGTCGAGCTTGTAGGCCTGGCAGAATTCGACCAGGTGGCGGAAATTCTCCGGGTGGGCCTCAATGGCCCAGACGCGGCCTCGCGGTCCGACGGCGAGCGAGAAGGCGTAAACATCCTCGCCGCGTCCGGCGCCGATGTCGGCGATCACGTCGCCTTCGTGCGGCTTGTAGACGTGGAACCAGTAGTCGCGGGCGTCGCGGAGATATTTCTCCAACTGCTCCGGCGTGCGGAGCGCTCCCGGGTGGTGTGGCATGGCGCGGCGGCGGACCTTTCCTCTCCAGACCCGGCCGGGGGTCTTTTTCAGGCGTCGACGTGATCGGCGAAGAAGCGGTCGATGGAAGCGCGGAGCGAAGCGCTCACGCTCCGCGGCAGGCTCTTCATTTCTTCTTCCGAAAGCGGCTTGAAGCCCTTGGCCACACGCAGGTTGAAGTCGAGATGCTCAAGCTGCGGCATGCCCACCACGCATGCCGAGACCGGCAGCGTCATGGCGTAGCGGAGGAGGATCTCCGGCGGCGCCTTGCCAAGGAGTTTTTCCTGGGCGAAGACTTTCATCGCGGTCAGGCCGATCTTCTTCTTGAGCGCCACGGGCATCGCGATTGCCTCGAAACCGGAGGCGCCGGTCATGCCTTCGCCGGCGCGGTCCGACGGCCGGGCGTTGCCGATCTGGGCGATGTTGAGCGCCATCTGCACCGAATCGAAGGGATGGCGTTCGAGCGCCGTCTTGAGCACCGCCGGATCGGTGTGGCAGGTGACGCCGATGAAGCGCGCCATCTTCTCTTCTTTGGCGCGGAGCATGGCTTTGAGCTGCCCGTCAGGCGCCTCGATGCGCGAGAGGTCTTCCTGGCTGCCGAGGGAGTGGATGTGCAGCAGATCCACCTGGGAGACGCCGAGATTCTTCAGGGAGCGCTCGAGCAGTTTCATCGTGCCCGAGTAGGTGCGGTCGCCGCCGAGCTTGGTGACGAGGAAAAAATTCTTCCTTTGCGATTTCAGGTACTGGCCGATCCAGCGCTCGCTCTGGCCTTCGCCGTAGCTGGCGGCGGAATCCACGTAGTTGATGCCGGCCTGAAGAGCGCGGTGGAGCGCTTCGAGGGCCTTGTCTTCGGATTTGTACATGAGCCAGCGGCTGCCCGCGCCGAAGGCCAGCAGCGACACTCTTTCTCCCGTGCTGCCGAGGGCCCGCATGGGCATTCCCGTGGAGGCGTCGATATCAGTTGCGGCGGCCGCGGCTGCGGCGTAGGCGAGGAACTGGCGGCGCGTGAATTCCATGTCCGACTCCTTCGCCTGTATCCTATCGCATGGCGGGCGCTGCTACGGCTCGCCGATGAGGTGGGCGGCGACCGAGCGCACGTGCGAGCCCCGGCGGTGTTCGAACAGATAAATGCCCTGCCACGTGCCGAGCACCGGGCTGGCGTTGCGCACGGGGATCGACAACTGGACCTGCGTGAGCGCTGTTTTCAGATGCGCGGGCATGTCGTCGGGCCCCTCAATGGTGTGCACATAAGCGTGCGGATCTTCTGGGGCGATGCGGGAGAAGTAGCGGAGCAGATCGGTTTGCACGTCCGGGTCGGCGTTCTCCTGGATCAACAGGGAGGCTGAAGTGTGGCGGCAGAACAGGGTGAGCAGGCCGTCGCGGATGCCCGTGGAGCGCACCCAGGACTCCACCTGGCTGGTGAATTCGTGGAGCGCTGGGCCGCGGCTGGGGATGCGGAACTCGTGATGCGCCTGGCGCATGCTCATTCCACGGTGACGCTCTTGGCGAGATTGCGCGGCTGGTCGACGTCGCAGCCGCGGCGGACGGCGATATGGTAGGCGAGCAACTGGAGCGGAATGACTTCGAGCAGCGGCAGCAGGAGCTCGGGGGCGGGCGGCACCCACAGCACGTCGTCGCTGTGGCGGGCGGCGGCATCCATGCCTTCGGCAGCGATGCAGAGCACGCGCCCGCCGCGCGCTTTCACCTCCTCGATGTTGGAGAGCGTCTTCTCGAACCTCATCAGGCTGGCCGGATCCGAAGGATCCGCCGTGGCGATGACGACCACGGGCAGCGTTTCATCGATGAGCGCATTGGGGCCGTGCTTCATTTCGCCCGCGGGATAGCCTTCAGCGTGAATGTAGGAGATTTCCTTCAGCTTCAGCGCGCCTTCCAGCGCGATGGGGTAGTGAATGCCGCGGCCGAGGTAGAGGAAGTCGGAAGCTTTGAACAGATGCTTGACCAGTTCGTCATAGGGCTCGTCCTGCGAGAGGAGCCGCTCCATCCGGGCGGGGATGGCGAGCAGTTGGCGGGCGAGTGTTCTGGAGGTGGCCGCATCGATTTCGCCGCGCACCTGCCCGAGGTAAAGGGCCAGCAGAAACAAAGCCGCGAGCTGGGCGGTGAAAGCCTTGGTGGAGGCGACGCCGATCTCCGGCCCGGCGTGGGTCATGAGCACCCCGGCGGCTTCGCGGGAAATCATTGCGCCCATGACGTTGCAAATGGAGAGAGTGGGCGAACCCTTCCGCTTGGCCTCTCTCTGGGCCGCGAGCGTGTCGGCGGTTTCGCCGGACTGGGAGATGAGGATCGTGAGGGTTTCGGGGCCGACCAGCGGATCGCGGTAGCGGAACTCGCTGCCGTAGTCGACCTCGACGGGCAGGCGGGCCAGCCGCTCGATCATGAACTTGCCGACCAGTGCCGCATGCCACGACGTGCCGCAGGCCACGATCCGCACGCTGCGGAACGAGCGGAACTGGTCGGGAGAAATCTGCATTTCGTCGAGAAAAACACGCCCGCTATCCTGGCCGATACGGTTGGTAATGGTGTCCCGGACAGCCCGCGGCTGCTCAAAAATCTCCTTGAGCATGAAGTGGCGGTACCCGCCTTTTTCCGCCAGAACCGGGTCCCAGAGGATTCGCGAAAGATTCCGCTGCACGGGCCTGCCGGCGAAATCGGTGAGGCGCACGCCGGACGGAGCGAGGATGGCCATGTCTCCGTCCTGGAGGAAGAACACGTCGCGCGTGTGGCTGAGAATGGCGGGAATATCGCTGGCGACGAAGTACTCCTCCTGGCCGATGCCAACGACGATGGGAGGCCCCTGGCGGGCGGCGACAATCTTGCCGGGATCGAGACGCGAGATGACGGCGATGGCGAAGATCCCCTTCATCCGCGCCACAGCCTGCCGCACTGCCTCTTCGAGGTTTCCCTGGAAATTCTGTTCAATCAGATGGGGAATAATTTCGGTATCCGTTTCCGTTTCAAAGACGTGTTCCAGGGATTCGAGCTCCGATTTTAATTCCAGGTAATTCTCGATGATTCCGTTGTGGACGACGACTATATTGCCCAGGCTGTCGCGGTGCGGGTGGGCGTTTTCCTCGGTAGGACGGCCGTGGGTGGCCCAACGGGTATGGCCGATGCCGTACCATCCGTCAGCGGGAGAGAGGCGGAGGCTCTCTTCCAGGTTGTGCAGCTTGCCGGAGGCGCGCCGGATCTCGAGCCGCCCATCGTGATCGATGACCGCCAGTCCAGCGGAGTCATAGCCGCGGTATTCAAGCCTGCGCAGCCCGTCCATCAGGATGGGCAGGGGTTTTCTGGGGCCGATGTAGCCGACTATGCCACACATGACAGAGCGATGCCTCCTCTGCTCGGTCCGCCGTCTCCCCGCGGTGCCCGCTGGCCGGGCCGCTCAGTCCTGGAGCAGTTCGACGCGGAACTCCTCGATCACGGGATTGGAGAGCACGTCCTCGGCGATTCTTTCGAGCATGGGGCGGGCTTGCGCCGCATCCATGCCCTCGATTTCAATCTCGAAGAACTTGCCCTGCCGCACCGAGGCGATCTCCGGGTGGCCCATGCCCTGCAAGGCGCGGGCGATGGTGGCCCCCTGCGGGTCGAGCACCGTCTTTTTCAGGGTGACGTAGACGAGAGCCTTCATGACTTAAGGTCAGTGTAGCGGATTCTCCGGCGAGCCAACCTTCAGGGAAGTTCCAGAACCCAGCCTTCCCGGCGAGCCTCCTTCGGTACCGGCGGCAGGCGTGTTCCGGACAGCCGGCGCGAGAGCTGCGCCACCTGCCAGCGGTCCGGGATGGGCTCCGCGGCGGGCGGACGTCCGAGCAGGGCGGGCCAGACTTCGGCCATCACGATGCGTGCCTCGTCGACGGGCTCGAAGGGCCAGACACGCGCGCGCGTCTTGCGGCGCAGGCGCTCCAGGGCGGCGATGCCGAGGAGGGATTGGGCGCCCACGGCGCCTGCTCCCCGGAGCTGAAAGACCGGTTTGGGGTGCAGCCCGCGCTGCTTCAGCCGCAGTTCGCATTCGCGGAATTCGGTCCAGAGATACGGGCGGGGCTTGCGCGGCATTTCGGGCAGCCCCCAGAAGGGGCCGCTGGAGCCTCCGCCCAGAAGGCGGTTCAGCTCCCGGGCGGCGTGCATCGGACCGAGGGCTGCGAGTTGCTCGAGCAGGCTCCAGAGCCGCCGCCATCCGCCCAACTTGTGCATGGCCCACGCGGGCAGGGCGAAGCAGAAATCGAAGCCCGCCAGAACGCGGCCGGGGGCCTGCTGGAGCGCAGAGCGGATCTGCTGTTCCGCCTCCTTCTGCGAGCGGCAGTAGCGGGGCTCGCCGAGCCAGGTGGCGTGCCACCAGATGGCGTCCCGTGCGGGGCGGGCTGGTGCGGGGCGCGCGCGGGCGCTCCAGTCGGCGATTAGAATATGCTCGAACACGGGCGCAGTATAGCAGCAGGCGGCTGCCGTCCCGCAGCCTGGTATTTGATCCATCCATGGGGGCTGGCCGGCATTTCCGAAGCGGGCGGCGAGATTCCGGAGCCGTCGTCGATGGCGCTGGTGGGGCTGGGGCTGCTGGCGGCGGTGATGGCGGCGGCGGAATTGACGGGCTCCTGACATTTGTGTGCGATCCCCGGCGCTGACGCTACGGACGGGCAGCCTGTCTGGGAGCGTTCTGGCTTTGCCGTCCTCGAGCGCCAGGAATGCGGCCGTGGCGAGCCACAGAAGCCTTGCCTGCGGCTTGGAGATCCCGCACACTGCTTTCACACGACCACCAGGAGGAGGATATGGTGGACAGAAGGCGGAGGCAGTGTTGCGGCGCGGGAGCGCCGGCTCGAGAGCAGGAAGCCTGGGCAGGCAGGAATCGGAAAGACAGGGAGAATCGCGCGGCAGCAGGCGCATTGGTGCTGGCAGGATTGCCGTATTTTCCTTTTCGCCGCGACACGCTTGAGCCGGCGAAGCTCGTGTTGCTGGGAGCGGCGTTTCCGTTGCCCGCCTGGCGCATCCACCGGCGGAGCTGACTGGCGCGAATCGCGGAGAACGGCGTGGCCGGCGCGCGATGACGGGCGGCGCCGCGCGTATCCTGCCAAGTGTGTAGAATCAAGGCGTGACAAGGAGCGTCGCGATGTTTCGCTTACTGGTTCTTTCTTTCGCAGCCATAGCAAATTTGGTCATTCCTGCCGCGCAGGCGGCCGATCCGAAGATTCCGGTGATGATTCTGACCGGCGAGCAGGGCGGGCCCTACCATGCGTGGGAAGAGACGACGCCGTATCTGAAGCGGATGCTCGAGGAGACGGGGCTGTTCGAGGTCACTGTGGTGGTCGCGCCTCCGAAGGGCGGAGATTTCTCGAATTTCCGCCCCGAATGGAGCAAATACAAGGCTGTGGTGGGCAACTACGATGCGCCGGACGAGCGCTGGCCGGATGAGCTGAAGGCTTCGTTCGAAGCCTATGTGCGCAATGGCGGCGGGTTTGTCAGTGTTCATGCGGCCGATAACGCGTTTCCGAACTGGCGCGAGTACAACCTCATGATCGGCGTCGGCGGCTGGCGCGGGCGCACGGAGAAGCATGGCCCTTACTGGTATGTGAAGGACGGCAAGGTGATCAGCGACACAACGCCGGGGCCGGCGGGCAGCCACGGGGCGCGGCTGCCGTTCAGGATCCGTAATTTTGTGCGCCACCATCCAGTGACGGAAGGGCTGCCGGAGGAGTGGATGCACGCCGCCGATGAGCTTTATGCGCACATGCGCGGACCGGGTGAAAAGATGACGATGCTGTCGATCGCCTGGTCGGATCCCGCCAACCGCGGGACGGACCGGGAGGAGCCGATCCTGATGGCGATTGAATACGGCAAGGGCCGGGTGTTTCACACCGTGCTCGGCCATGACATTGCGGCGATGAACTGCGTGGGCTTCATCGCCACGTTCCAGCGGGGCACGGAGTGGGCGGCGACGGGCAGGGTGACGCAGAAGGTTCCACCGGATTTCCCGACCGCCACGGAAGTGAAAACGCGGCCGGAATACAACCCGCCGCCGGGCTGGACCTCGCCCGGAGGACGCCCGCGGAACACGAAGCAGTAAGGGGCGCGCGGGGCGGCGTGCGCCATGGAGGATGCCGGCATTGTAAAACCTGAGGGCCGGAGACCGCCGGTGCGCCATCGATGAGAGCAAAGCGCCCGTGCGGACCTCCCGGCCAGAGACGCTTCGCTGATTTTCCGGAGTGATTGGGAAGCCTGTGAAAGGGGTCCTAAACTGACCTGATTGCTGGCGGTCAGGTTCGGAGGGTCAAGCAGAATCGGCGTGCTGCCACTGATCCGGATTTGCGGATTCTTGCTCTTCGTGCCGTTGCTCGTTCTTCCCGCCGTCAATTTCCGCCACCTCCCGCCAACCTTCATCGAACGTGAATGTCCGAGCCTTGCCTGCCGGATCCTGAATTCGAAGGATTCGTGCTTCCGGAGTGCCGGCCAGCTCCACCACATAGAGCCAAAAGGCTTTCCCATGTTGCTGGGCGCAGCTGAACTGCTTGTATGTCATGCCGACAGGCCTGTCCCACAGACCTTCCGTCATTGCCTTCACTTCGACCCAGCGCCTCGGCTGACCTTGCTCGTCCGGTTCGAAGAGGTCGAAACCGGGGTTGTTGTCCGGCATGCGTCTTAGTTGTGGCTCAACCCTGAGAATATAACTGATGGCTGCCTCTTCCAGATCCTTTCTTTGCTGAGAATCGATTGTGTCGGGATCCGGTTCCTTCTCGTCAGGTTCGACGGCCACGTAGGAGATGAAGCGGCGTCGAGCTCCAGGGGGTCGAATTGGCGTGGGGTCGGCCGGTTGGCCTGAGCCAGGGGGGCTGGTTCCCTTCGAACCGAGGCCGCCGCTGGCAGTCCCTCCGCCAGTTGGTCTGTCGTCACTTGGCGGATTCTCGGAAGGCGCTTCTGTTGGGGCAGCCGGTCCGAAAGGACGCGAATGGCCATCCTCGGAAGATTTCGAATTAGGTGACTCTCTGGGCGGCTCGTCTTTCTGGGATCCAGCGGTCTCTTGAGTGGTGCCGGTTCCCAGGCCGTCCACCGTGTTCCCGCTCACAACCGGCGGAGGCACGCGGGTATCCAACCGAGCGTAACCAAGCTCGTCCAGGACCGCGGCGGCAGCCTCCGGTGTCTGTGCAGCGAGGACTTCTTTCAGGCCTGCGGCAAAGCGGCCAGGGTCATCATCAGGGTAGAGCGCGATTGCGAGTTCCCGGGCGATGGACGCCCATGGCCTGCTGTCATCGCGTTGCGCATACACGAGGGAATTCTCCGCAGGCAGGTACAGAGCGGGCACGTGTTCCGGGTCACTGTTCCGCTCCTGGTCGAAGGCACTGAGCCGATACCTAATCTTGATCGACTCGGCGACGCAGCACTGAATTTTGGTCAATCTTTCCAGGACACCGCTGGTACCACCCTCTGCCCCCGGCGCATCCAGTACCCGAGCGATCTCATTCCGACGCGAGAGAATATGCGCGCGCAGCTCCGGGTCGTTGATCCTGTTGCGACACTTCAGGGGATCGACGACGACTGCTGTTCCCAGAGGGCGCACGCCCGCAGTGGCCAGCGCATCCCCGGTGTCCAGAGGACGGGGAATGACATTTCGCAACAAGAAGCTCCCGAACTTGTCGGCGAGACCTGCGCGGTTCTCAAAGAACATCCAGTCTGGCCGATTTAGAAGCCCCGCTTTGTCTGGGATGCACCTGACGTCGTGAAGCGCCTGTAATTCGCTGCTGGAGATCGTCCCTTTCAGAAGAGCCTGGCTGAGACCCCGCCAGCACGCCATCAGAACCGAATGCGCCTCGCCGTCCAATGGTTTGCCGGCGGCGCCGAATTCCTCTGAGATTTGTCGAATCACGTTAAGGAAGTCACGGTTGTCTGGAGCTTCCCGGACACCAATGGCCCTCAGAAACCTGGCGTAATCCTTCAGTTGATCGCCCAAGCGCCACCGATACCGGCCGAAGGGATGCTCTCCCCAGAACAACTCATCGGGGCTACGGTACGCATCGCCAAGCCACAGGCAAGCCTTCCCGCGAAGTTGGGCAAGAGCCGGGTCGCCGGCTTTATCGTTGAGAAAGTTGTACACGCCTGTGTTGACCGCTACGCCAAGCGAGGCATGGTGAAGCAGGTGCTTGACTACGAGCGCAGGCTCCGGTGTGAGATGCACGCCGAGGAACACCAGTAATTCTTTGCTGGCACGTTGATCCGGATTCGGCAGATCCAGGATCAAAGCCTGGGATTCGAACAGGTGAGCCTGGTAGTCGGCATAAAGTTCATCGGGTGCATACCAGCGGTCAGCCTTGCCTCGCGCTGGCAGCCAGCGAATGCCTTTCAATGGTTCAAGCGGAAAACAATCTTCTTCGTTTTCCTTGATGCTTTTACCCAAGTGAGCGAAAATGCGCTGAACCTGTTGTTTCGCATCCGGCGACGGGCGTTTTTCAGTCAGTTTCCGGATTCTGGCGACGATATCTTCCAGACGGGGCTGAGAGGCGACGCCCAGCCATTCGTACAAGTCGCGGACTGCAGCCCGATGCATTTTGGGAAGGACGGCAATGGATGCTGAATCCCCCAGGCAGTCTTGGACTGCTTGCTCATCGAAATAGCACAACGCAGCCTGGCGGAACCGATGATCCCGGCACTCGACAAGGTCACAGCTACGAAGGGCGTGCCGCACCGAATCGTCTTCCTTCACCTCTCCGAGCCGCGTTGCGAGCAGCAACACTGCCTCACGCTTTTTTCCCGATGAAAGAGCGGGATCTGCAAGGACCCTGGGCAACACGGAGCACGCATACTGCGGAAAATTGAGATCCCGCGCGCCAAGATCACGGAGGAATCGTTTCCGATCACCAACGACAGAGAGGTCGACCAAGTCGGCCACATGCAGCGGATCGTCGAAATTGCCGGGCAGCAGAAGATCTGTCAGCGGCCGCAGCCTGCCCGCGCTCGGGAACAAAGGAAGACTGGCAAGGACCTCCTTCAGCTTCCGCCTCGAAAGAATCTGTTCGCGCTCGTTTTCAAACCAAGCGAAAAGGTCAGGAAGTGGCAACCGCCCGCGACTCCAGAGCTCCTCCAGTTTAAGTTTGCCATCACTATCGAGCACCTCGATGGCGGCCTGGACATCGAATGGGCGGCACAATTGCGCGAGCTGGGGTGGGAAGTCCGGCTCCTCCTTGAGGAAAGGGATTCCGAGTTCCAATTTTCCAAACAATGAGATTGTGTCTGGATCCGCCCTGAAGATTTCCTCGCATGGCCAGAGTGCCTCGTCCCGGCCAGGGGCAAGGGCTATCTTGGAGATTTGCCGGGCGTCTGCATCTTTGGCTCCCTCGCTGGACCGGCGGTCGAGCAGAAGTCCTAACTCCTTCCAGAGCAACTTTCGCCGGGCTTCCGGCCTCAAGCCAGGAGGGAACTCAGACAGAGTTTTGCGCCCTTCAAGACCCAGATTCGAGAGCGCTTGACTGATCCGATGCACATCGAGCACAGGAACACCCACGGCCTTTGAGCGAAGGAGGTTGTGGTGCGGCCGCAAATCCTCGTGGGTCACCCGAAGGTTGAGAGCCTCCAGAACCTCAAGCGCTTCCGCCTCGTCTTTCTGAAGCAGGAGGCATGACTGAGCGACGGTTGCCCATTCTCCAGTGCTGGTCCAAATGACTGGTTTGGTTTGAAGCACCGGAAGACTGTATTTCCAGAAATCAGCCAAGACAGGTTCGGCCCTTCCCCGTTCGACCCCTGATGCGAGCTCATGAAGCCGCTCCATCATCGCCCAGAACGGCTTGTGCCCGATTAAGTTCAGGAGCCGGGCAACGTGATCACCCAGGGCCAGCGCGGCAGCTTTGATCGCTTCGCGGTTCCACTTCGACTGATAATCCTCTGCCAAAATAATCCGCTTGCGATCGTTGCTGGTATAGAAATCGGCGTTGAGATGAAAGGGAAGGCCAACATCCTGTTCGGTCGGGAGGCAGGCACAGAGTAGTCCTGCCCCAGGTTCGGTAGCGGAAATCGCCAATTTGACTGCGGGAGATCTTTTTTCTTCGATCTTGCCCGGGAAGGTGGTGCGCAATTGGTCTGCAGCCGCGGCAAAGTCGCCTTTAATGATGTGCCAGACTTGGTCAGCCTCTGGCTCCCCGCTGCTCAAAATCAAGCTATCCCCATCATCAAGGCGTTCGAGCCGTTGGACGCGCTCCCCGTTGCGGAATACCGCAATTTCGCGCAGACGCTTCAGGAACAGCATCGCAGTCGGCAAAGAGACTCTCAGTTCACGAAGGAAACGGTCAGGGCTGTCAGCCGGAACGGCTTCCGCGCCAAGCCTGCGGCGCATTTCCGATTCGGGGTTCTTTGCCCAGGGAAAAATGAATCGAGTTCCCGGGAGGCCAGGTTGGCGACAACTGCTACAACCACGGCACACCTCGATGCGTTCACTTTCCGGCCGGTTCTCGTGTAGTTTCCAGTGATGTCCGCGTGAGATCAATTCTGGCTCATCGGTAATCTGGTACACGGCGATGAACCCGATGCCGAATGCGCCGGTAGTGCCTTCCTGGCCGCGCTTGTCCCCCGATGCGACCCGGCGGAACCGGTGAAAGTCGCAGCGGTAGTTATGAATGCCATCATGTTTCCATGCACATTCCTCCGTAGTTACGTCAGGGCATTCACTAAAGACCCCGTCGTTGTCGACAATGAGATCCTCGTCTCCAACCGAAAACGTCATGCTCGAGGCCGTCTCAGCATCGTCGGCATTCTGAATCAGCTCATGAATCAGTGTCTTGAAGCCCTGTAGATCGCGGAGCTTCGCTCCGAGATCTCCCAGATAGTCAATTCCCTTCGAAAGAAAGTTCGGAGCAGGCATCAGCAAGTTCACCCCTTGGAGCAAATAGCGCCGATATGAAGCTCCTCGCCGACCCCAACTACTGGCAGAGAGCCCGCCGCGCATTGCCTGGCGAGATTGCACTTCAGGATCTCAGATAGGCATGGGTGCGCTTCACCTCTTTGGCTGTGGTTGCATAAAACGATTCGGAAGGTGCGTCGCTTGCTCGGTTCTCTCGCCCACGCCAACGACATCCGGTCGGCCATACGCTCTTCGAGTTCGTGAAGAATCATCCGAGTTATTAACATGCGGAAGGCTCGGGGGCAAGCAGGACGTGGTGGGACGAATCAGGGGAAGTGTTGTGTGCCGGTGAGCCGGCGGTCTTTGCGACGCGGACGGAGGAATAGGGGGAGAGCGGATGTGTGTCCCTGCCGGGAGTTTGAAAGGGCATGAAAGCGAGAGCGGGGCGGCGGGGACGGCAAGGGCGCTGGGGCTGCCAGCGCGGGACGCGGGTTGAACCATCATCGGCGCTGCGGCTGGAGCGGGTTGCGGCGCGTGACTCACCAGGGAATAGCGGCAGCGGACTTGCCTGAGTCCGTTCTTCTTGCGACGGGAAAAGGGGGAATTTTGTCCCTCTCTCGAAAAGTTCCGGTGTGCCGCAGCCACGCCGTGATGGCGACCGCCTCATCCAGCCGCGAGCCCGCCCAAAGGGCAGTCCCTGGCTGACGCCGGGGGAAATCCGCAAGGGGAAGCGCGGCGGAAGCGGGGTGTAGCCATGTTCAGTGCCGCGAGCGAGGCGAGCCGGAGGCTGTGGAGCCGCGCGGGAGCGCCGCAGGCGCGGCCAAGCGGTCCAAACACCACCGCAACAACCGCCGCAGCGCTGCCCCCGCGCGCGGGGACCGCTCACTCTTGGGCGCTTCGCGCCCTCCGTGCGCGGCACAAAAGGCGGATGACACCGGCCAACGTGCGTAGCGCAGACCAGCGCCGGGGGCACCCTCTGGATTTTCATGCCTCCAGCCGAGCCCGGGATTCATGGCCGGCCGCTGCCCCGGTTCTTGAAAGATCAAATTGGTGCCAGGCGGGCCTGTCCCCGGTTTTTCCCCCGCGCGCGGCCGACCGCTCACTCTCGGGCGCTTCGCGCACTCCGTTCGCGGCATAGAAGGCGGATGAAAGCGGCCTGCATGCGCGGCAGAGAAGCGCCTTCACGCGGCTTTTGCGCGCCGAATGGACCAGCCAAGGGCCGAGCCCAGCATTTTCACGCCTCAGACCAAAGCTCGGCAGCATGACCGGCGGCGGTTCCTCTCTTCGTCCCCCCTCTTCGAAAGATGAAATTGGCGCCAGGCGGGCCTGTCCCGGGTTTTTACGGGCACGGGAAAAAGGGGAATTGTGTTCCTGTCCCCTTTTTGGGCGGGGGAGCGTAGAATAGGGCGCGCGGCTTGTGGAGCGCTTCGAAGACTGACTACAGGGAGAGACGGGCCATGACAACACGCAGGGAGTTTCTGGGCAGCATCGGCGCGGCTGCCGGCGCCTGGCGGGCAGCAGCTCAAGCCAGGAAGCCGAACGTCGTGGTGATTCTGGCCGACGACATGGGCTTTTCCGACGCCGGCTGCTACGGCGGGGAGATTGAGACGCCCAACATCGACCGTCTGGCGGCGTCCGGCATCCGTTTCACGCAAGCATATTCGACGGCGCGCTGCGGTCCTTCGCGCAGCGCCCTGCTTACCGGCTACTATGCCCAGCAGACCGCCTCGGACGTGATGACCCCGGGACGCATCCCGGACTACACGTGGTTTCTGCCCGAATACCTGCGGCCTCTGGGATACCGCTCGTACCATTCCGGCAAGTGGCATCTCAAATTGATTCCCGGCGCCGGTGGCGCGGGTTTTGACCGCTCCTACACGCAACTGGACGAGTTCCGCTATTTCACGCAGAACCGGCATCAGTTGGACGGCGAGCCTCTTCCCAAACCCGGTGACGGATATTACGGCACCATCGCCATCGCGGATTATTCGATCCGTTTTCTGAGGGATCACGCGCAAAATCACGCGGGCAAGCCTTTCTTTCTGTATCTGGCTTTTCACGCTCCGCATTTTCCATTGCACGCACTGGCCGATGATATCGCCCATTACAAGGACAAATTCGCCGAAGGCTGGGATGTGATCCGGCAGCGCCGCTGGGAGCGGATGCGCGCCGCGGGACTGATCCACTGCGGCCTGGCCCCTCTGGAGCGGAACATGTGGACGCGGTGGAACACTCCCGACCAGGAGCTGTTCGCCAAAATCGGCCCTGGCGAGGTGACACGCGCGGTTCCCTGGGCCTCGCTGACGGCCGAGCAGAAGGACTTTCAGCGGACCAAGATGGCCATTCACGCCGCCATGACCACGCGCATGGACATCGAGATCGGGCGCGTGCTGAAGCAGATCGAGCAGATGGGCGCCGCGCGCGACACCGTGGTCCTGTTCTTGTCCGACAACGGCGCCAGTTCCGAACAGATCATCCGGGGCGACGGCCATGATCCAGCCGCCCCGCCCGGATCAGCGCGCTCGCATCTCTGCCTGGGGCCGGGTTGGGCCGCAGCCTCCAACGCTCCGTTCCGGCTCTACAAGTCCTGGGTGCATGAGGGAGGCATCGCATCTCCGCTGATCGTGCATTGGCCTAACGGGCTTGCCCAGCCGAACGCCCTGCGCCACACGCCATGCCACTTCGTGGACATCGTGCCCACGGTTCTGGAACTGGCTGGCGCGAGGATTCAGGCTGCTCCGGTTGAAGGCGCCCCGGGCTTCGACGGGCGCAGCCTGGTTCCTGCATTCGAGAAGGATATCGCCGCGGTGCATGATTTCCTGTATTTCAGCCACTACGGACACCGGGCGCTGCGCATGGGCGACTGGAAGCTGGTTTCCACCGGCACAGGGTTCGGTGATGTCTTCCGGGATTGGGAGCTGTACGACATGGCCCGCGACCGCAGCGAGCAGGTCAACCTGGCGGGAGTGCACCCGGATCTTGTCAGCCGCATGGAAGCGCGGTGGACGGCTCTGGACCAGGAGTTCATCCGCCGCCGGGAGAATGCGCCACCGAGCACGCAACGTCTGCTGGCCGCAGCGGCGGGGCCAAAGTCCGGGTAGCGCGCAACTTGCGCCTGACGGCGCCCGCGGCGGTTGGCCGAGATCCGGATCTCACCGCGCCGGTACAGGGCGGCTTGCCGGAGTTCTCCACGGGCGCCGGGCAGGCAGGTAAACGGAGTGTCAGAAGCCGTCGAGTTCGCTGCGCTCGAGGACGCGGATGCCGCCTTCTGTGAGGCGGCGGAGGGCGCCGTCGGGGTCGTCGAAGCGGAACAGGAGCATGGCTCGTCCGCCGCGCCCTTGCGGCGCGGGCATGCGGCCCTGGGTCGAATCAGATCGCGCGGGAGCGCGGATCAGAAGTTCAGCTTGGCGCCGAGCTGGATCTTGCGCGAGCTGCTGATGACGCCGTCGCGGATGCGGCCGAAGGTGCCCAAGCTCCGGGTGGCCGTGGGGAAGCCGAAGATGGGGTGGTTGAAGACGTTGGTCATGTCGGCGCGGAGTTCCAGGTTCCAGCGCTCGGTGATCATGGTGCGCTTGAGTGCGCTCATGTCGACGCCCCAGCCGCCAGGACCGCGGAAGAAGTTGCGCCCGGTGTTGCCGAGCTCGCCCGGCGAGGGGTTGGAGAAGCGATCCCGCTGGTCCGCGGTAAAGAACCACTTGATGCCGTCGATGTCCTCGGCCTTGCCCATGGTGGAGGTGCAGCCGGAGCAGTTGGCGAAACTCTGCACCACGTTGTTGAACGTGTAGAAGCCGGAATAGACCGACATCGGCCGCCCGCCCTGGAACGTGCCCATGCCGGCCACCTGCCAGCCGCCGATGAGGCGCTGGGTGAAGCCCGAGGCGCTGGAAGCGAAGCGCCGCCCGCGCCCGAAAGGCAGCTCCCAGACCCAGTAAGTCTGCACGACGTGCTTGCGGTCGAAGTCGCTGGGCGCGTAATTCAGCTTGCGGTTGTAAATGTCGAACGGCGTGCCGCCGGCCGACTGGGCGTTCGCCGTGGCCACCACGGTGAAGGCTGGATCGTAGGAGCGGGTATCGAGAGACTTGGCCAGGGTGTAGCTGATCTGGTATTCCAGGCCGCCGCTCATGCGCTTGAGGAACTGCACTTGGCCGGCGTGATAGGTGGAGAAGTCGTTGGAGTCGATCACCCTCATGCCGTTGGCGAACTGCGGGAACGGGAGGAAGAAGAAGGGACCGAGCCCGGCCGCCTCCGCCTGGCCGCGCCCGCCGACGACGCGGCGGGACAGGTCCTGGGCGATGAAGGCGAAGTTGTTGTTGCTCAGGTCGACCGAATAGATGCGGCGCAACGCCGCCGAGCCCGTTTCGCCCGCGCGCGTGCGCGAATCGACGGCCATCAACTGATTGATGAGCTGGCTCTCGCCGCCGCCCTTGACGACGCCAAGGGCGTTGAAGAAACCGTTTCTGCGCCAGTCGACCTGGTTGGCGTCGTAGGCGCCGAACAGGTTGTAGGCGCGGCGTCCGATGTAGTTAACCTCGACCACGGCGTTGCGGAACACCTCGCGCTGGATGGCGAAGCTCCACTGGTGGGTCGTGGGCATCTGGAAATCGGGATCGACCACCGTGATGGCGCGGTTGGAGAAGGCCGCCGGCTGGGCGAGAGACTCAGGGGCGACGGCGGGGGGCTTGAGTTCCGGCAGTCCGGACAGCCGGCCGCCGCTCTGGCCGTAAGTGGCGTCGTTCAGGCCGATGACGATGCCGGGCAGGTTCTGAAAGACCTGGGAGCTGAGCACGAAGGTGTTGATGCGGTCGTAAGCGATGCGGTAGTTGGAGCGGATGGAAGTCTTGCCGCTGCCGGTGGGATCCCAGGCGAAGCCAATCGACGGCGCCCAGTTGTTCACCGCGTCGCGGAAGAGGCTGCCGGGCACCCATTTCACCGTGTTGGTGGGCGCGCCGCCGGCGGCCACGTATTGATCGGGTCGCCGGATTCGGCCGTCGGGGTTGGTGGGCGCCTGCTTGACTTCCATGCGGAGGCCGAGATCGACGGTGAAATTCCGGCTCAGCTTCCAGGTGTCCTGGATGTAGAAGTCATACTCGTTGAACTTGGCCAGGAAATTGTACAGGCCGGTGGTGTAGCTGTCGGCGGTGGAGGGGAAGCCGCGGTTGGTGTTGCCGACGCGGCCGAGCATGAAGTTGATGTGGGTCTCGAGCGCGATCCGGTCGAATTGCTGGTTGATGTCGGCCGGCAGGCCGAAGGCGGAAGCGCTGACGGTGTTGACGACGCGCGAGAAATCGGCCGCCTGCGTGGCGTTGTAGCCGCCGATGGAGCCGCGCACGTCCTGGTGGCGGCCGAGGCGGAAGTTGATG
Organism: uncultured Bryobacteraceae bacterium; assembly: GCA_937920635.1. Taxonomy (GTDB): domain Bacteria; phylum Acidobacteriota; class Terriglobia; order Bryobacterales; family Bryobacteraceae; genus JANWVO01. The sequence continues at coordinate 8,252 of CAKZUE010000064.1, read as the reverse complement.
CCGAACTTGATGTTGTGGGCGCCGCGGAGCCACGAGAAATTGTCGACGATCTGCCAGGTCTTGAGCCGCCGGGCGTTGCCGAAGCTGTAAACGATGGGGTTGGCGACCGGGGTGGAGAGGTCGACCTTGGTCAGGTCGGCGCTGGGGATGTTGAAGTCGAAGGCGAACTGGTTCAAGCCGAAGACGAATTCATTGGTGGTGGAGGGCGACGGCATGGTGCGCCAGTTGAAGGCGTAGTTCTTCGGATCGCGCTTGGTGTTGACGATGCAGGGGGCGCCGGGCCAGACGGGCGCGCCGCCGTTGACGCGGTCGCAGTTGGTGTCCTGCCGGCCAAAGCTGATGCGGGCGAAGAAGGTGTTCTTGTTGTTGATGATGTAGTCGCCGCGCAGGGTCACGTCGTGCTGTTTTTCGAACTGGAGCGCGGTGAAAGTGTACGCGGCCGTGTTCAGGCCGTCTCCCAGGGTGAAGTTATTGGGCAGCGGGGCAGCCTGGGCGATGGACTTGGTGCGCTGATCCCAGCCGAGGCGCTGCGGGTCCATGCCGATGATGTTGTAGGTGCCGATGTTCACGCCCGGCAGCACGTTGCCCTGCGCATCGACGGCGGCCCCGGCGACGCCGGCGGGCAGGTTGCGGCCGGCTTTGTTGTAGCGCCAGATGCCCTCGCGGGCTTCCTTGGTGTAAACGGTCGAGTTGACGACGGCCGACTCGCGCGTGCGGAGCAACTGGAGGTTGCCGTAATAGAAGAGCTTGTTCCTGATCACCGGGCCGCCGATGCTGCCGCCAGGCATGTTCTGCACATACTGGCGCTTGCCGACGTTGTTGATGTTGTTCTCCCACTCGTTGGCGCTCAGGCGCGGGGTGCGGTAAAACCACCAGGCGTTGCCGTGGATTTCATTGGTGCCGCTTTTGGTGACCATGGCCACCTGGCCGCCGGAGTTGCGGCCATACTCCGCCGTCGTGTTGCCGGTGAGGACGCGGAACTCGCTGAGCGTATCGGGGTTCATGCGGATGGGCGCGAAGTTGGAGCCGCCGGCGCTGGTTTCGTTGGCGTCGATGCCGTCGATGGTGAAGTTCCAGGCGCGGTCGCGCGCGCCGTTGACGTGGACTCCGCCGCCGGTGTTGGCGCCGCTGACGACGCCGGGCTGGCGCGTGACGAGGTCGAGCGGGTTGCGTCCGCGAGCGCCGACGATGGGCAGATCGCGAATCACGCTTTCCGTGAAAAGGTTGCCGAAGTTGCCGGAGGTGGAGGTCTGCACGATCTCGGCCGAGCCGGACACCTCGACCACCTCGGTCAGGGTTCCCACTTCCAACGTGACGTTGACCGTGGTGGGCTGGCCGATTGTGACAGGGTTGCGGCGGGAGGCGAAGCGGCGGAAGCCGGGCGCCTCCACGGTGATGGTGTAGTTGCCGCTGGTCACCGCCTCGAAGAAGTAGGCGCCATTGTCAGCGGTCTTCGTCTCGAAGCTGGCTCCTGTGCCTTCGTTGATGAGCTTGACGGTTGCGCCGGGAATGCTGGCCCCGCTGGGGTCGGACACGACGCCGATCACGCGCGAAGTGGTGCCCTGCCCGAACGCGGAAACGGCCGCGATGGCAGCAAGCAGAAACAGATGATGAACCCTCTGTGGCATCCGCATATCGGCTTATGATATCAGACGTCCTGCCGGAAGAGAAGCCGTAATGCGCGCCGCTTGGGCCGTGAATCGGAGCCGGCTATTCTTCTTTGAGCGAGCGTTCCATCAATTCCCGCAGGCTCTCCCGCGGGCTCTTTTCGCCGCGCAGCACCGCGTGCATCTGGGCCGTGATGGGCATGTCCACGCCGAGGCGGGCGGCCAGATCCACGGCGGCGTAGGTCGTATGGACGCCTTCGGCGACCATGCGCATGCCGGAGAGGATCTCGCCGAGCCTGCGGCCGCGGCCGAGCTCGACACCCACGGTGCGGTTGCGGCTGAGCGCGCCGTGGCAGGTGAGGACGAGGTCGCCGAGTCCGGCGAGACCGGCGAGCGTGCGCGCCTGCCCGCCGGCGGCGACGGCCAGGCGCGTGATTTCCGCCAACCCGCGCGTGACCAGGGCAGCCAGCGTGTTGGCCCCCAGCCCAAGCCCGGCGCAGACGCCGGCGGCGATGGCGATGACGTTTTTCAGCGCCGCGCCGAATTCGACGCCCACCGGATCCGAATTCGTATACAGCCGCAGCGTGGGGCCGGAGAAGGCCTGCTGCACCTGCCGGGCGAGTTCCGCGTCGTGAGAGGAGATGACCACCGCGGCGGGCTCGCCTCGGGCCACTTCGCGAGCGAAGGTGGGGCCGCTGAGCACGCCCACGCGGGGCGGGAATTTTTGCCTGGTGACCTCTGTAATCACCTCCGACATGCGCTTCAGCGAGCCCTGCTCGATGCCTTTGGTGGCGCTGACGAACAGCATGCGAGGATCAAGCCAGTCGAGCATCAGTCCGTAAACGCGCCGCACGTGGTCCGACGGCATGACGCTGAGAACGATGTCCGCTCCCTCGACGCACGCCCTCAGGTCCGCCGACGGAAAAACATTCGGGGGCAGTTCGAATCCCGGCAGAAAAACGTCGTTTCCGCGCGTGCGCGCCATGCGCGCGGCCAGGTCTTCTTCATAGACCCAAAGCCGGACTTCGGGGAAACGCGGCGCCAGAACGATGGCCAGCGCCGTGCCCCAGCTTCCGCCACCGACCACGGCCAGCCGGTTCACTTCCTGCCTCCGAAGCGGAAGACGTTCTCGGTACCCGCGCGCAGGCGCTGGATGTTGGAGCGGTGGCGCCAGATGATGAACGCGCCGCAGAAGGCGACGGCGCTCATCACGCCCGGGCCGGGATGATAGAGGATCCAGACAGCGAACGGAAACAGCCCCGCGCCGAGGATCGAGCCGAGCGAGATGTAGCGCGTGGCGGCGACGGTGATGACGAACACGGCTGCCACGGCAGCCAGCGCCCAGGGCGCCAGATGTAGCGCCACGCCGACAAAGCTGGCCACCGCCTTGCCGCCCTGGAACCGCAGCCAGACCGGAAAGGCGTGGCCCAGCACGACGGCCACGCCGGCGGCGGCGATCCACTCAGGCGAGCCGCCGGCCAGGCGCTGCATGATGGCGCACGCCACCCAGCCCTTGGCGATGTCCAGCAGCAGCGTCAGTACGCCCCAGCCGCGCCCGGTGGTGCGCAGCACGTTGGTGGCGCCGATGTTGCCGCTGCCCATCTGCCGCACGTCGCGGCCGGTGCGCAGCTTGACGATCAGATATCCGAACGGGATGCCGCCGATGAGATAGGCGGCCAGCATGACAAGCAGTTTTTCCGTCATTTTGCCAAAGGAAAGCTGGCTAATTTCGTATAAATGCTGCCGCCGGGGCGCAATTTGCTCTCATACAGGTGGAATTGGGTGGCGGTAAAGCGGCCGAAATGGTCCGAAGGGAGCGACTCCAGCGCCTTGCGCAGCGCCGCCAGATCCACGGGGCGGCGGATGCGGGCCAGCGTGAGGTGAGGACTGAAGGGGCGGTCTTCGCGGGCGATTCCCAACGCTTCACAGGCGTCCTCCGTGGCCCGCGCCAGCAGCGGCAAGCTCTCTCCGCCGCGGATGCCGGCCCAGAAAACACGCGGATTTCGCTCGTTGGGAAACCATCCCAAACCCTGAATATCGACGCGGAATTCTCCCGGCGGAGGAATTTCCGCGAGAGCCTGTTTCAGGATATCGAGATCCTCTTCCGGCCACTCGCCGATGAATTTCGTCGTGATATGCAGGTTGGACGGCGGGCTCCACTGGATGCCGGCTTTCGGCCGCAGCATCTGAAGCAGCAGTTCCAGGTTGCGCCGCACTTCGTACGGCAGATCGATGCCCACAAACAGGCGCATGGCTCGTGATACTCTCACCTAGCGTAACGCGAGATGGCCGCCCGAGTCCTGCCCCGCAGCTTTTACGCCCGGCCCACGGTGGAAGTGGCGCGCGGGCTTCTGGGGCAGCGGCTCGAGTTCCGGGGCAGGGGAGGGCGGATCCTGGAGGTGGAGGCGTATCTGCCGGAAGGCGACGAGGCGGCGCACGCCTGGAGCGGGCGCACGGGGCGCACGGAGGTGCTGTTCGGGCGTCCCGGGCATGCCTATGTGTTCCTCGCCTATGGGATGCACTGCTGCCTGAATGTGGTGGCGGAGCCCGAAGGGATCCCGGGATGCGTGCTGATCCGGGCGGTGGAAGGATGCGGGGATGGACCGGGAAAAGTGACCCGGGCGCTGGGGATCACGCTGGAACAGAACGGCTGGGATTTGTTGCACAGCCCGCTGCGGATCCTCGCTGCGCCCGCGGCGCGGCGCGAGTCGATTGTCGTGACGCCGCGGATCGGCATCCGGCGCTCGGCGCACCTGCCGCTGCGGTTCGTGCTGGAAAGTTGATGGTTTCGGCGCGATTCCAGTACGCTGGAATATCAGCCCTATGTTCCGATTCGAAACCGCCGGCGAGAGCCATGGCGCCTGCCTCGTCGCCACCCTGACCGGACTGCCCGCGGGCGTGCCCGTCTCGGTGGCCGCCGTCAACCGGGAACTGTGGCGGCGCCAGCAGGGCTACGGCCGCGGCGGGCGGATGAAAATCGAGACCGACACGGCGGAGATTGTCAGCGGCGTGCGCCACTCGCAGACGACGGGCGCGCCCATCGCGGTGATCGTGCGCAACCGCGACTGGCAGAACTGGACCGAAGCGCTGCCGGTGGAAGCCGCGCCGGACAGCGCGGAGAAGCAGAAGCCGCTGAAGCGGCCGCGTCCCGGCCACGCGGACCTGGCGGGGGCGGTGAAGTACAACTACCACGACGCGCGCTACATTCTGGAGCGGGCTTCGGCGCGCGAGACCACGGCGCGGGTGGCGCTGGGAGCGCTGGCGAAGCAGTACCTCAGGCAATTCGGCATCGAAGTGCTGAGCCATGTGATCCAGGTGGGCGTGGCGCGGCTGGAGCGGCACGCCGAGTGGGACGAGCTGGCGGCGCTGGCGCAAAAGGACGAAGTGCTGCTTGGCTGCGTGGATCCGGAAGCCGAGGCGCGGATGAAGGCGGTGGTCGACGAAGCCTACCGCACCGGCGACACGGTGGGCGGGGTGTTCGAGGTGCGCGCGCACGGGGTGCCCGTGGGGCTGGGCTCGCACATCACCTGGGACTCGCGGCTGGACGGGAAGCTGGCGCAGGCGATTCTGTCGATCCAGGCGGTGAAGGGCGTCATGATCGGGGAGGCCGAACTGGCGGCCGAAGAGTTCGGCTCGAAGGTGCAGGACACGATCCACTACGACCGCGGGGAGCGGCGCTTCACGCGCGGGGCCAATCAGGCGGGCGGGCTGGAGGGCGGCATCACGAACGGGCAGGACATCGTGGTGCGAGGGTATCTGAAGCCGATCTCGACGCTGCGCAGGCCGCTGGAAAGCGTGGATCTGGACACGCGCGAGCCCGCGCTGGCGGCCTACGAACGAAGCGACGTCTGCGTCGTGCCCGCCGCCGGAGTGATCGGGGAGGCGATGGTGGCGCTGGTGCTGGCCGGGGCGATGGTGGAAAAATTCGGCGGCGATTCGCTCACGGAGGCGCGTCGAAATTTCGACGGCTACATCCAACAGATCAGGGAGTTCTGACAGGAGCCATGATTCTGCGCATTCGCAAGTACGGCGACCCGGTGCTGGAGACCAGGGCGGAGCCGGTGGCGGAATTCAACGGCGAGCTGCGGCAGCTTGTCGACGACATGTTCGAGACGATGTACGCCAACAAAGGCATCGGGCTGGCGGCGCCGCAGGTGGGTGTGTCGAAGCGGCTGGCGGTTCTCGACCACAGCGCGGGCGAGGACGAAGCGGCGAAGCTCGTGCTCGTGAATCCCGAGATCCTGGTGAAGGAGGGCACGCAGATCGGCGAGGAGGGGTGCCTGTCGATCCCCGGATTCCGCGAGGACGTCAAGCGCGCCTACCGGGTGCGGGTGCGGGCGCAGGACGTGGAGGGGAACTTCTTCGAGACCGAGGGTGAGGAGCTGTTGGCGCGCGCCATCCAGCATGAGATCGATCATCTCGATGGCATTCTGTTTCTCCAGCACCTGAGCCTGCTGAAGCGGGACCTGATCAAGCGCAAGATCCGGAAGCTGGTGAAGGCGGGCGAGTGGGAGTGAGGGGGGCCTGAGAATCCCGGATTAGGGGACGAGGCTGGCCGGGGGGCCGAAGCCCTGAAAACCAGAAGCAGCACCTGCGCCAGGGACGCCGCGAGAACTGATGGCCAAGGGCAGCGGCTCCGCGCCGCAACTACGGCACGGTTGCTGTGCGAGATCGCATGAGGCACGATGCCGTTGGCCGCTCTTGTTCGAGGTTCGGAGGAGCGCTTCCCTCGCGGTGCTTCCGGCGACTGAAGCTCTGGCTGCTCATCCGCTCCGAAGCGCGTGCGGGCCCTTCAACGATGCTTGTGGCTGAAGCGCGGCATCTCCTCCTTGCAGCGGCGTGTTGACTCGACGCCTTCTTTTCCATCCCGCATCTTTCACGGGACCCGATAGGACGAGCGCGCGGTCACGATGCAGTTGCGGCATTTCTGCTGCGCTGCATCTGTCAGGCGGACTTCCAACCGCCGCTCGATTCCACTCGGCAGGTCTGGCGGCGGATAAAAAGCCAAGCGATATTTCCAGCGGACTCGCCCCAGAAACGCATTCCAATCCACGAGATCAAAGCCGGCCGGCCGCAGGATCGTTCCTCCGGTGCTCTCTACTACAGGATCCAGCGCGTAGGTCTCGGGCTCTTCGACCACCTCCGTTTGCGGCCGGGGATCGGGCGATGGCCCAGGCGGCACTGGAGGCAGCCTTGGTGGAAATCGGGGGGCCGGTGGGCGGCTCCCGGGGGAAGGCGGCTGCGGGGCCGCTCGCAGGCGCTTCAGAGGACTCACAATCCCCACAACGGTTACCGATCTGTCTTTTAGGACAGCGATCGCCTGCTTCAGCTCCTCTTCGTTACGAAGGGCGCGGTTGTGCGTCCAGACCAAAACGACGCGGCGCCGTCCAAGTTCCTGTTCGCCCCGGAACTGGCTGCCGGCCAGAATCAGGGCGGGATACAGGCGGGGCCGTCCGATTGTGTCCGGCGCGACAGGGCCGAACAAAGCGTCACGGATCGCCTGGAGTGATTTTTCCTTCTCGTATCCCAGATCGGCCAGGATCGCTACGCCGTTCGCGGACATGCTGACCACGCCCAGGCGGTCCAATTCACCCACACGCCGTGCCGCCTCCACCACGGCGTTGTAGAAAGCCCGATAAGTGCTCTCGCCTGTCGGCACTCCGCGCGCGCTGACCCTGCTGGTCAAATCCAGAATAAAGATGACGTCAAGGCGGAATAGTTCAGTATCAAAGTGGGAAATATCGCGGAGTTCCCCTTCATCGCGAATCTCGAAATCGTCTTGATGAAGGCCAGAAACAGGCTGGCCCGTGGATCTTTCCTGGACAAGGACATCCAATAGTACAAGCCTTGACGACGCCGTATAGACTGGCCGCTTCTCCTGCGTTCCGGCCGCGCGCACGCCTTCCCCTGACACCGGGAAGCTCGCCAGAAACGCAGAGATCGCGAGAGAATACAGAAGCGATGGCGCGTAGGCCACTGATCCGTGCATAGGACTAATCGAATCGGGATCTCATGGGAGGTTTGGAGGAACAGGATAGTAGTGGAACGATGTGATCCAGACATCGCCGATCAGGTCCGGGCCCCACACGTAATTCTGACTGAGCGGGGAGACTGTGACACTCCACCAAGCTGCGGGAACGCACGCTGGCGGAAAAGAGTAGATGACTTGAATATCGCCCCCCAGGGGATACGTGCCAAGGTACTGGCCGCACCAATCGTACCAGTCGACGCTGAGAAGCATCAGGGGATCCGGCGATGCCGATATCACACAATCCGTGGCGTGACAGAGGGAGAAGGGAACCAGAACGAGAAGAGAAACAGCGAACAAAAATGATTTCAAATTCACGGGCCCTCCAACTGTGCCATCAGGTTACGTCTCTCTTTCTTTTGATGTCAATACCCTGCTCCCTGAGTTCGTGCCGGCGGCCGCCCGGGAGGCCGTGGGAGCAGACCGGGACGATACGCTCGGTCGCGGCACCGTTGGGCAGGGCTGATGGGGTGAGGGGGTGTCCGCTCGGCCGCGGGCTGCGCCCGCTCCCTTGCGGCTCCGTTTGGCTACAGCGGGTTCAGTGGCGGCGGAGTTTCAGGAAGTGGGTGGCGCAGGAGATGCAGGGGTCGTAGTTGCGAACCGCCTGTTCGGCGCGC
>CAKZUE010000063.1 GCA_937920635.1 uncultured Bryobacteraceae bacterium | reverse complement strand
GCCGCACCGGCTGCGGATCGACACCGGCGATTACAACCCGCTGCTCGGCCTCAGTTATGGGGAACTCGCCGGGCTGAGCCGCAGCCAGCACCGCAGCCAGGGGATGGGCTCGGCGGAGCGGCGCGGTTCGGCGCCGAATTTCCTGGCGCTGTACGACGGCGAGCCCGCCACGGCGGACTTTCTGGAAGGGATCGATACAAGCTGGAACCGCCTGCCGGGCGGCGCCGCCGTGGGGGCGAAGCTCGACGCCGCGCTGGCCGCGTTTTCGGCCGATGCGCCGGAGCGCGTGATTCCGCATCTTGTGGAAGCGCGCCGCCGGATGGCCGCCATCGATCATCCCGATGCGCGGCGGAAGATCGAAGAACTCGACGAGACCATCGCCGCGGCCGCGGGCCTGTGGCTCGACGTTTCCACGTCGCGGCCTTCGGCCGTTCCTGGCGGCTCCGTCGAGCTGGCGCTGACCGCCATCAACCGCTCCTCGCTGCCCGCGCGCCTGCTGGATGTGGCGCTTGACGGCATGGCCGGCGCGCCTTCTTTCAGCGGCGCGCCGCTCGAATACAACCGCCCCCACACGGCGCGCGCCACTCTGCGCGTGCCTGCGGATCAGCCGCTTTCGCAGCCGCTGCAATTGCGCCACGCGCAGAAGGGCAACCTGTACGCGATCGGGGATCTGGCCGATATCGGCCCGGCCGAAGCCCGGCCGCTGCTCACCGCCGGGTTCCGCATCGAAATTGCGGGCGGGGAGATTGTTCTGAAACGGCCTGTCGAGCACCGCTATGTGGACCGCGTGCGCGGAGAGCTGACGCGGCCGTTCCGGATTGCGCCCGCCGTTTCGCTGCACCTGAGCGAGACGCCGCTGCTGTTCCGCACGGCGGCCGCGCGTGCGGTTGCGGTGGAGGTGCGCTCGGAGGCGGGCCCCGCGCAGGGCACGGTGCGGCTGGAAGCGCCAGAAGGCTGGCGCATCGAGCCCCGCGAGCAGCCGTTTGCGTTGCAAGAGGACGGGCAGGCGTTGACGCTGGCTTTTCAGGTCACGCCGCCGCAGGCAGCGGCCGCAGCGGTGCTGCGCGCCTCGGCGCGGACGGGCGGTTCCCAGTGGCGCCATGGCGTGGCGCGAATCGAATACGAGCACATTCCGCCGCAGGCGGTGCTGCGCCCGGCGCAGGCGCGGCTGCTGCGCGAGGAGATCCGCGTTTCGGCCCGCCGCATCGGCTATGTGATGGGCGCGGGGGATCTGGTTCCGGAAGCGCTGCGGGAGCTGGGCTGCGAGGTGGAGCTGCTCGGCGAACGCCGGCTGTTGCAGGGCGATCTGACAGTGTTCGACGCCATCGTGACCGGCATCCGCGCGTTCAACGTGCGCGCCGATCTGCGCGCGGCGCAGGCGCGGCTGCGGGAATACGTGGAGCGGGGCGGCGCGCTGATCGTGCAATACAACACGCTGGAAGGGTTCGGCGGCGAGGCGTCCGACGCGGCGCTGCGCCACCTCGGGCCGTTTCCCATCCGCATCGGGCGCAGCCGCACCACGGTGGAAGAAGCGCCGGTGCGGATTCTGCTGCCGGATCATCCCCTGATGAGCCGGCCGAACCGCATCACGGAGGCGGATTTTCAGGGCTGGGTGCAGGAGCGCGCGCTCTATTTCCCTTCGGAGTGGGATCCGCGCTATGAGGCGCTGCTCGAAACGGCCGATCCGGGCGAGCCGGCGCAACGCGGCGGGCTGCTGTATGCGCGCGTGGGGCAGGGCGCCTATGTGTTCACGTCCTATGCGTGGTGGCGGCAGTTGCCGGCGGGCGTAACCGGCGCGTGGCGCATCTTCGCCAATCTCGTGAGCGCGGGACGATGAATCCACACGATGAGAGGCCGCCGTTTGGGGGTTCGTGGGGCCGCATCTATGCGGGGCTGGCGGTTTATCTCATCGCGCTGATCGCGCTGTTCACCTGGTTCACAAGGAGCTGGAACCGGTGAGGCCGCTGGACTGGGGGGTGCTGGCGGCGTCGCTCGCAGGGATCGTCTTTTATGGCCTCTGGCGCAGCCGGGGCAGCCGCACGACGTCGCAGTATCTTCTCGCCGGCAGGACGATGCCGTGGTATGCAATGGCGTTGTCGATCATGGCGACGCAAGCCAGCGCGATCACGTTCATCTCAACGACGGGGCAGAGCTACGCCGACGGCATGCGGTTCGTGCAGATGTATCTGGGGCTGCCGCTGGCGATGATCCTGATCTCCGCATTCGCCGTGCCGCGGTTCCACGCCTCGGGCGTGTACACCGCGTACGAGTATCTGGAGAAGCGCTTCGATGCGAAGACGCGCGCGCTGGCGGGGGCCATTTTTCTGCTGTCGCGGGGACTGGCCGTCGGCGTGTCGCTGTCGGCGCCCGCGGTGGTGCTGACGGTGATCCTGGGCTGGTCCAGCGTGTGGACGACGCTCATCATGGGCATCCTCGTGGCGGCGTACACCGTCTCCGGCGGCATCGCCGCTGTAACCTGGACGGAGTTCTTACAGATGATGGTGATGACGGCAGGCATCATCGCCGCCCTGTTCACGGTGGTGTTTCTGCTGCCGGATGGCGTGGGGTTGCCGGAGGCGCTGGCGGTGGCAGGCGCGGCGGGCAAGCTGAACGCCACGGTGTGGCGGTTCGATTTCAACGACCAGTACAACGTCTGGAGCGGGCTGATCGGGGGGATGTTCCTGGCGCTGGCCTATTTCGGCTGCGATCAGAGCCAGGTGCAGCGCTACCTGACCGGGCGCAGCGTGGCGCAGTCGCGCCTGGGGCTGCTGTTCAATGGGGTGGCGAAGATCCCGATGCAGTTTTTCATCCTGTTCACGGGCGCGATGGTGTTCGTCTTCTACGTCTACACGCAGCCGCCGCTGGTGTTCCATCCCGAGGCGATGCGGGCGCTGGAACAGCAGGCCGTTTACGGGCAATTGAGCCAGGAATACGGCAGGGCTTTCCAGGCGCGGCGGGACGCGGCGGTGCGCCTGGATCTGGATGGCTTCCGCCGGGCGCAGGCGGAGGTGGACGAGGTGCGCTCGCGCGCCCTCGCGCTGGCGGGAAAGGCCACCGGGCAGGGGCGGGTCAACGACACCAACTATGTGTTTCTCTGGTTCGTGGTCCACCAGATTCCCGCCGGGGTGGTGGGGCTGATCCTGGCGGCGATCTTCTCCGCCGCGATGTCGACGATTTCGGCGGAGATCAATTCGCTGGCGACGGTGAGCATGGTGGACATCTACCGCCGCTTCATCCGGCGCGATGCGGAGGACCGGCATTATCTGGCGGCGTCGCGGTGGCTCACCGTGTTCTGGGGCGCGTATGCGATTGCGACGGCGCTGTACGCGCAGAACCTGGGCTCGCTGGTGGAGGCGGTCAACCGGCTGGGCTCGCTGTTCTACGGGACGCTGCTGGGCGTCTTCGTGCTGGCTTTCTTCTTTCCTCGCACGGGCGGGACGGCGGCATTCTTCGGAATGATTCTCGGTGAAGCCGTGGTGTTCGCGGTCTGGCATTTCACCGGGCTGGCGTTTCTGTGGCTCAACGCCGTGGGCTGCCTGGTTGTCGTGATCTCCGGAAACGCCATTGCATGGGCGAGGCGGGGGGCGCAGGTCCGCGCTTGACGGCGTTACAATCAGCCTGGAAGCTCCACTGGGCCGGTGCCTGGCCTGGTCTTCAAAACCAGTGAGCGGCGCTCGAACGCCGCTGGTGGGTTCGACTCCCACGAGCTTCCGCCATGCTTCGCTCCCCTCCCAATTGGCATGAAAAGTCTTCCATATTTTCGGATCTCCGCGCCGCCAATTTTGGGATAAAATGAGCTAGATTCGTGGCTTCTGCCGCCCGGGGGTTGCCGTGAGCCAGATGGAAAGAATTTTTGTCATCCACAAAATGCTCGAAAAGGGCATGGCGGTTCCTCTGCGAAAGATCATGGAAGAGTTCGAAGTCAGCCGCCCGACGGTGAAGCGCGATCTCCAGTATATGCGGGACCGCCTTTTCGCCCCCATACGGTACGACCGCGAGCGCGGAGGCTATTGCTACGACCATCCCCCAGCCCGGGGCGGCGATGCGGGGGAGTTCGCCCGATACCAGCTTCCGGGCGTCTGGCTCACTTCGGCCGAGATGCACGCGCTGCTGCTGATGCGGGATTTTGTCGAGCAACTGGATTCCCGCGTGCTTGCCGATGCGCTGGCGCCCGCTCTGAAAAAGATCGAATCGCTGCTGGCGGCGGGGAAGGTGAAGCAGAAAGACATCCGCCGCCGGTTCCGCATGATTGTGGCGCGCCACCGCCCCGTGAACGACCAGATTTTCCGCATCGTCAGCACCGGCGTGTTGCAGCGCAAGCGGCTGAGTCTCGTCTATTTCAGCCGATACAGCGGCGAAGTCAAGGAGCGCAAGGTCAGCCCGCAGCGGCTGATCTGGTACAGCTCGAACTGGTATCTGGACGCGTGGTGCCATGCGCGGGAGGATTTCCGGAGCTTTTCGCTCGACGCCATCCACGGGGCCACTCTGCTGCCGGAGAAGGCGGACGAGTATGCGCAGGACGTTCTGGATGCGCGGCTCGGCGCCGGCTACGGCATCTTCGCCGGCGAGCCGGACCAGATGGCGGTGCTGCGCTTCCGGCTGCCCGCCTCGCGGTGGATCGAGCGCGAGGAGTGGCACCCGAAGCAGCGCCTCACTCCGCTCGCGGGCAGTGAAGTGCGGCTGGAGGTGCCGTACTCCGATCCGCGGGAACTGGTGCAGGACATCCTGCGGTTTGTCCCTGACGTGGTGGTGGAAGGGCCGGAGCCGCTGCGCCTGCTGGTGCTCGAACACCTGGAGAACGGGCTGGCCGTTCTGCGCGCCGAACAGCGCAAGCCCGCCGCGGGCGAGGCGCGGTTTTCCGCCGGATGATTTTTTCGCAGGAGGCTCGATCTGTGAGCCACCCGCGGTTTCAAGATGAGGGCAGCGGAGGACGATGGAGGAGCCGCTGGAGGGCCGGCGGCGCCTGGCTGGGGTGGCTCCCTGCCCCGCGGGCGTCCGCCGGCGGTGCGGCGCTCCGCGCCCTACCGGGAAGGAGGTCCTGATTGAGCATGAAACTGCTCCACACCGCCGACTGGCAGATCGGGATGAAAGCGGCGCAGCTCGGCGCCGCAGCGGCGCAGGCGCGCGCCGCCCGGCTGGAGACCGCCCGCCGGATTGCCGAACTGGCCCGACAGGAACGGGTGGACCTCGCGGTTCTGGCCGGCGATACTTTTGAGAACCACGCCGTCGCGCTCGACGATGTCGGGCAGATCGCCCGCATCCTGGCCGGCTTCCCCTGCCCCGTCGTCGTGCTGGCTGGCAATCACGATCCGCTTGTGTCCGGCGGCGTGTGGGATCTGCCGGTGTGGCGCGGCTGTCCGAACGTCCACATTCCGCGGCTGGAGGCGCCGCTGGAACTGGAGGCGTGCGTCGTCTTCCCATGCCCGCTGCGCAGCCGCTGGGGGACGGGCGACCCCACGGGCTGGATTCCCGCCGCCCAGTATGAGGACCGCATCCGCATCGGCGTGGCGCACGGAGCGTTGGAGGGATCGCCGAACGAGGAGCAGACACCCTACATCGCCGCTGACGCCCCCGTGCAGCGCCGCCTGGATTACCTCGCCCTCGGCCACTGGCACTCCACGCGTGTCTATCGCGGTCCGGACGGCGCCGAGCGGATGGCGTACAGCGGCACGCCGGAGCCGACTTCGTTTGGCGAGGATGACAGTGGGAATGTCCTGCTGGTGGAGATCGACGCGCCCGGGGCGGCGCCGCGGGTGCGGCGGGCGCGTGTGGCCGGGCTTCGGTGGATGCGGGAGGAATACGAGATCTGCCAGAGTGGCGCCTTGGCCGCCACGCTCGCGAAGTTGGAGCAGCTCGCCTCGCCGGAGACCGTTGCGGAACTGCGCCTGCACGGCGCCCTGTATCCCGAGGATCTAGACACACTGGAGGCCATCCGGCAACTGGCGGGGCGGTTCCTGTTTCTGCGCATCGACGATGGCCTCCGGCCGCTGCTCCGCCTGGAAGACCTTTCGGAAGGCCCATTGCGCGAGGCCGCCCGGCGGCTCCATGAGATGGCGAAGGACGGCCAGCAGGCGGCCGAGGCGCGGCTGGCGCTCGAGACGCTGCTCTCCCTGGCGAAAGGAGCCGGCGCATGATTGTCCGCAAGATCACAGTCGAGCACTTTGGCCGCTTCCTGGAGCCGCTGGAGGTCACACTCGATCCCGCCCGCCCCAATCTGCTCGCCGGGCCGAACGGCAGCGGCAAGTCCACGCTTCTGGCGGCTCTGACATCAGCTTTTACGATTTCCGCCACCTCGGCCGCGCAGGAGATCCGGCGCTGGCAGCCCTGGCAGCGCGCGCTCCATCCCCGGGTGACGGTGGAGTTCGAACACGGCGGCCTTTTGTGGCGGCTGCGCAAAGAATTCGCCTTCAGCCAGCGGGGCACGGCGCTGCTGGAGTGCTTCGAAGGCGGACAATGGCTCCCGCGGGCGCAGGGCCGCAACGTGGAAGAACGGCTGCCGGAGTTTCTCGGCGCTCCGCACGGAGGCCCGGGCTCCTGGCTGGTGGCGGGGGTGCTGTGGGCCCGGCAGAACGGGCTTGCCGAACTGAACCTCGAACAGCCGTTGCAGGAGCGGGTCCGCGCCTCCCTGGGCGCCCAGATCCGTTCCGGGCCGGTCGAGACCGTTCTGCGGAACGTCAGACAGCGCTACAATCAGGACTGGCCGCCTCAAGGCATGGCGCTGCGCCAGTCCTCTCCTGTGCTGCGCATGGAGGCCGAGGTGGAGACCCTGCGCGGCCGCGTGCGCGAGTTGCAGGATAGCCTGGCCGGACTGGAGGCCGACCGCGCGAAACTGGAACACGTGCTGGCCGAAGGCAGCGCGCTGGAGGGCAGGAAGTCGGCGCTCGAAACCCGGTTGAAAGAGCTCGGCGATCAACTGAAACAGAAAACGGTCCTCGATGCCGAGCGGTTGGAACTGGAGAAAACCATTGAGTCGGCCCGGCGCCAACTGGACGCCGCCACCACGGCCCTCAACCTGCGGCAGACCATAACGGCCGATCTCGAAGCGGCGGCCAGGACGGTCTTCGGGCTGGAAGAGCGTCTTCAGCAGGCGAGGACAGAGGTCAAGTTGGCGGAAGACGCCTGGATCGAGGCCCGCACCTCCGTCCTCGCGGGGGCCAAGGAGGCTAGATCGCAGCTTCAGGGGCTGAACGCCCCACCCCAGGAGGTGCTGGACAAGGCCGCGCGGCTGGAAGGCCAGCTCCGTCAACTGGAGGCGAGACTGGAAGGGGCTCTCCTTCATGTGCGCCTGGAGCTGGAAGCGTCCGCGCGGATTGAGGTGCGCCGGGGCAGTCCTGAGGGTGTGATCGAAGGCCGCGCGGGGGAACCGGTGGAAATCAGCGGCTCGCCCGAAATCGAGCTGGCCCTGCCCGGGCTTGGGCGCATGAGGATCTGGGGGCCGTCGGCGTCTGTCGAGCAGCTCAAAGAGGAGATCGCCCAGGTGCGTTCCGCCCGCGAGACGCTGCTTCAACCCTGGGGCAGTGCGGATCTGGAGCTATTGACCGGGATGCGCCGGCAGGCTGACGAGCTGGAGCGCCAGATTGAGTCCTTGCAGAAGGAACTCGCCGCGCACGAGAAGAGCGTCAGCCCGGAAGCCGCGGCGGTGACGCGCTGCCGCGATGCCGTCCGCGGATTGGAGGAACAGTTGCGGCAGGCGCAGGAGACCCAGCGCAGCCTCCAGCAGCAGAAACTGCAGCTCGACAGCGACCCGCGTAACGACGCCGCCCTTCAGCAGGCGAAGGAGGAGGCCGCGCGCCGGCTTGCCGTCGCTGGGATCCGGCACAAGGAGGTGTGCGGTCAACTGGAGCTTCTGCCACGGGACCTGGAGCAGGAGAAATCCCGCGCGGAGGATGAACTGGTCCGGCTCCGGAGTGAGATGGAGGAGAACCAGGAGCAGAAAGCGCGGCTGAGCGAGCGGATCGAACAAAAGCAGAGAGAGGGCACCTACGCGCTACTGGTTGATGCCGAAGAGCGATTGGCGGCCAAAGAGCAGGAGTATGTATCCGCGCGGCGGGTGGCACATGCGAACCGCCTGCTCTGGCAGACGTTGGATGCCGTTCTAACGGATGCCGAGCGCCTGATCCTGCCGGGGCTCGAGAGCAGAACCACGGAACTGCTCGGCCGCGTCCAGGGCGGTGCGTTTGGCGGTGTGACGCTCGATCCCGGCACCTGGACGCCCAGGGCCGTGCATCCGGCGGCGGTGGAAGCGCCGATGGAAGTTGAGCCGGACCGCATCTCGGGAGGCGAGCAGGAGCAGCTCTATCTGGCGCTGCGGCTGGCGCTGGCCGACATCCTCACCGAGGGGGAGCGTCAACTGGTGGTGCTCGACGATGTGCTGCTGGCCACCGATGCAGCCCGGCTGGCGCGGATTCTGGAGCTGATCGAGGAGCGGCGGCAGCGGATGCAGTTCCTGATCCTGACCTGCCACCCGGAGCGCTTCAGCGAGCTTGGGGATGTTCACCTGATCCGGACAGGCGAGGCTCAGGCGGCGGAATGAGGCGCGGCCGCCGGATGACAGGCGGTTATGCGTGTTCAGCCGCGCCGCCTGCGGAGGGCAGCCGGTGGAGCCTGGCCAGGCCGCCAAAGGCGCGCCTTCGGTACCACGCGGGCAGTCTCCACAGCAACGGAGTCTTCTCGAACCTCTCGAGTACGCCCATGATCCGGGACTTCCGGAGACTGGCGTCCAGATGGCGGGCGATGTCGGCACGGCCGCGCCTCTCAGCCAAAGCCTTGAGAACGCCTACCAGGATCCGGCTCTTCGGGGTGGTGGCGATGATCTGGCTGGCGAGTTCAACGCGGTATAGGGACAGGTCGAACGTCCTGCACTCCCGCAGCTTGCCGAGAACGTCCAGAGCGATCAGATTGCGCAGGCACTTTTCGCACCTCCCGCAGTTGCGGTCATCCTGTCCGTGCGTGTCCTGTCCGACGAAGCACACATGGAGGTTTTCGAGCACGATCGGATACTGCGCAACGAACTCCATCTTTTCCGGCCGCGTGTGACTCAAGCCGTCATGATGGATGCGCATCGCGGAGGTGGAATAGAGGGGATCGGTCAAGGGGTGCGAACCCCAGGGGCTTTCGGGAGAGACCTCCGAGGAGGGAATTAGTCCGGCGCCGAATCCTCCCTCCAACTGGAGCATGGCGCCGCCCAACGCAGCACCGGCCGCAAAATTCTCCCAGGGCAGTTTACCCCAACGGGTCTCGCGCAGATTCGTCGCCATGCGGAACAGCCGGGCGCCGAGCTGCGCCGCCACCTTCTCCAGCCTTGCCGTCAGCCGGCTGTGCGCGTCCTGCTTCCACAGCGGCATATCGAACCCCAGGACGTGGATATAGTGCTTGCACTCAGGGTGGCGGAGCACGGTGAAGAAGCTGTCGATGCCGGCGGTAAAGGTCGAAACCACCCCCGCCCGAGGCGTGGAGACCGGCATCGATTCAGCGTGGATCCGGATGGGCTTCTTCACCAGATTCGGATACCATCGCCGCCAGATGGCGACCACCGTTTCCGCATTGAGTTTCAGCCACGGGTCTACAGGCATTTCGACATGGAGGTCTTCTCCAAGAGCGGCAGCCAGAGGCAGCGCGAGCACCAGCCAGGCGTTGCCGTTGTCCGCCGGAGGAATTTCTTCCAGCACGCGGAACCAGAGCGGTTCCCGCGATCCGTCGGTGAACTCCAGGTCGACCATGGCTTGCCGCAAGCCGCCCGAGACGGCATCATACCTCAGATTCGCTACCTTCACCGCTTCCGCACCTTCCTTTGGAGTGGCCAGGGAACCCCGGGTTCTCATTTTATTCGATTTAGGGCTCTCCTTATTCAGGCCCGGCGGCGGGAAACACTGCCGTGGCGTCTTTCGAATCAGGTTCGGAATTCCACGGGCTGGCCGCCCCATCGTCTCGGTTGATCCGCTCTCACCAGTCAGTCCCTGGCAGCCCTCTCTTCGGTCCAAGTGGGCGATTCCCTGCGGGACTGTGTCCGCGCTGACCTCCGCTGGAGATCGCGCCGCTGCGCGAAGCGCGGTTGGGAGTCCGGAATCCTGATATTGAGAGGCGCCGTAGGGGTGAGATGGAGCGCGGATGCCGGTCGCGCAGGAGCTCGGAGCAAAAAGACTGAACGGGATCCTCCGCACACCCGCGTGGAGGCGGTCCGGATCTTTATGAACTCAGCTAACGACAACGAAAATCGGGATCCGGGCGAACCCGGATCCCGAAAAAACCAGGGTTGCCGGCGAACCGTCAGCTCAGCCGCCGCCGGAGCAGCCCCAAGCCGAGCAGTCCCGCGCCGATGAGGGCGTAGGTGCCCGGTTCCGGGACGTAGTGCGCCGACAGCACGACATCATTCATGTCCCAGTCGCCCCGCGGGCGATCCTCGAAGCCGAAGTAGAACTGATTCGGCAACACAGTGTGCCGGAACGCAGCCACGCCGAGAGGATCGCTGTCGGAGCGGAAAAAGTAAGAGCCGTCCATCAGGTACAGGGCGATCACGTTATTCGCCATGACCTTGGCTGTGTCGCCCACAGTGTTTGTCTGATTGAACAGTGGGTACAGGGTGGGCAGCGGAGTCGACGGGTAGTAATAACCCACCTCGAAAGTGCTGGAACCGGCGATGCGGCCCTCGAGAGTGAAGGTCCACTCACCCGGCGCCAGCAGAAACGACGTGATGGCGTCGTTATTTGAGTAATATTCCAGATTGCTGCCGCCAAGGTTCAAGCCACTGGCAGGCGTGCCGTTTTTCAGATTGCCGCATCCGCCGAACCCGCCCGCCAGAAAATAGCCGATATTGCAAGCCCTGCCGTCGCTGGACGTCCGATCCCAAAAGGGCGTGCCATCGTTGTTGACCTGAGGCCAGCTACTCCAGGTACCGGTGCCGGTCACGGGCGATGACCACATCACTGCCGACGCCATGATGAGAACGGCGAGGCTACTGATTAACTTGCTACACATTCGCAGTTCCTCCTTACGGGCCGCACCCCGTGCTGCCAGCCCCGCGCGAGGGGCGCTTGGGTTACGACACAGGGTTCGCGCCCCTACGGAGAAATGTGTGCGACAGCCTTGTATGCGTCAAGAGGTGGACCGCGGGGTTTCGTACCAGGACGAGGCTGTTTGCGTGGCAGCATGAGGCGCCGGGAATGGCTTAGGGTGACGCGGCTTCACCCTGTCCGCCCAAATTTTCCATGGGGTTACCGTGGGGAAGCGGCACGGGGTGTCACCGCAGACAGGACTAGTACAAATACGGGAGATCCGTCTGGACAGACGGCAGCGCCTCCGCCCCGCAGGCTGCCGAATCTGGCTTTTGGGGCTGGCGGGGACGCGGCATGCGCAGAGCGGGCGGATGGCGGCTTGCGGGGGATGCGACAGCGGACGGATCACGGGGAATCCCGCTTTCACTGGCCCCGTCGCTGGACAGGAAACAGAAAGGGGATCCGGCCGACGCCGGACCCCTTTGGAACTGCCTGCTGGCCGAAGGACTGTAGGTGTTCAGCTCAGCCGCCGCCGGAGCAGCCCCAAGCCGAGCAGTCCCGCGCCGATGAGGGCGTAGGTGCCAGGCTCGGGAACTACTACTCCTAGCTGGCGGTAATACTGGTCGATGTCGGAGACTGTGGCGAAGGCGACTCCCTCATTGATGTTGGCCACAAGCAGGATATCTTTCGTGATCCGAATCGACGGATAAGCACCGTCCAGCGGAATGAAAATGCTGAGCGGTGAGGGAGATGTCACATTACCGCTCCCAACAATGTTCATGCCCACATTGACAGTCTCAGCGACCTGAGCGATCGAGGATCCTAACGGGGATGCTTGCCCATTGAAGCTCAGGTACACACCGTCGATGAGGTAGGGGGTTGCCGCACTCACATCCCAGGAGACGTTGAGATCCCATGTGGTGGGGCAGGTGCCCGTCGCACAAATAGCCGCCATGCCTCCCGACAGTTGAAGTCCAAACAGCCCGCCGGAATTGATCGGCGTCACGGTGATGCCACTGAGGTTTCCGGGGACGGCTGTGCCTGTGCCGAACACGGTGATGTTCGCTGCGAAGTTGCTGAAAGTCTTGTCTCCAGATTGAACCGTACCGTTCTGTTGGATCAGATCCAGCAGACTGTAGCTCACTGGGGTTGCCGAGACCAGTCCGGCTGCGGCAATCAACACAGCCAGCACTGAGGCGGTTCTCCAAAATCTATTCACATTAGCCTCCCGAAGATAGATTTCTCGCTTCAGACCTCTTTACAGTACGAGCGATTCCAGTTGGTTGCCAGACGGGAACGGCCTAGTACTCGTCTTCGGCAATGGAGGATCATGGTGCCTTCCTGACGCACGAAACCGGCATCTCAGCGCCAGAGATCCAGAAAAACAAGACTTTTGTACCAACCGGGCGTGAGAAGAGCAGGGGCAAGTACCGGCGTGAACGCGGACTACGGCTCCTTGGTTCTAGTACAAAGTGGGCCGAAATGAGGGCCATTGAGATTTCTGTGAATGGACGAATGGTCCCCACTTTACCTACCGCAGCGGTTGCGCTCGGTCCCATGCGGGCGATCCCGCTTCGTGTGCGTGAGGCAATGCTTAAGAGCGAACGGGAGCCACCCAGAGATGCTGTGTCACGCAGGGCGGTCAAACCGGGAGGTGGAGGAAAGCTAGATTCAGAGCAAGGCGCAGAAGCGCGCGTCCGTGCCCGAACCGGAAACATGGAGTCGCTACTGCCGGGGGCTGGTGGAGAGGGTTGGTTGCGGGGGGTGGATTTGAACCACCGACCTTTGGGTTATGAGCCCAACGAGCTACCTGGCTGCTCCACCCCGCACTTGCATCTTAGCAGCACTGGCAGCCCTGTGCAAGAGGAAACGGTGGCTGGCACAGGCTGTGTTCAGGCTCCGGGGCGTTCCTGTCCGGAAGGTTGATGAATCCGTTCCAAGCGCAGCACGGAACCGCGCTCAGGTTGGCGGGCAGCCCCCGGCTGAAGCCGGGGGGAAATCCGCGTGGGGGGGCGGCGAGGGAGGCGGGACGGAGATCCGCTTGGTCGCGCCTGCGGCGCTCCCGCGCGGGTTGGGG
>CAKZUE010000062.1 GCA_937920635.1 uncultured Bryobacteraceae bacterium | reverse complement strand
GGAGTCCGCCGCCCCTGTCTCGTCGTTGATGCGGACGTGCGGCTCCACCAGCATGGCGTGCTCGCAGAAGAAGGCGAAGTCCGAGTCGGAGAGAATGACGAGATGGCGCTTCAGCTTCTCGCGGAAGAAGGCGAACTGGCCATCGGTCGGAATGGCCGCCTCCGCCAGCTTCGCGCCGATTTCAGACACGGCAGGCACTGGGGCCGCTGCGTATTCGTAAGCTTCCAGATGCAGCTTGCCATTGGTGAGCAGCGACGCATTGGAGACCAGGCAGTTGCCCTCGGCGACGTCCTGCTCAAGCGGCTGCCAGCCGGGCGGTGCGCCGATCAGGGTCAGCAGCCGGTGGGCGCGGGCCAGCGCCTGCGGGCAGGTGGCGTACACGAAACCCTCCTTCAGGCATCGCACCGGCAGGACGACAAGCTGGGCGTCGCCGAAGCTGACCGCGCCGGCGTGCAGCTCGGGCGCGCCCGCCTCCGGTCCGAAGAGGTCATTGGCCAGAGCAGCATCTCCGCCAAGCTGCACGAATGAGTGCCGCACGGCGCCCTTGATGCCGGAGCCCGCGAAACAGGGGTGCCCCGTGTGGCGCTCGCGCTGGATCGGATTGTCGATCACGCCGATGGCCTGCCCCGTGCCCATGTGCACCGGGCTGACGGCGTAGAGGAAAACGGCTGCCTGCTTCTGAAACATTCCTAAACTCCTTTGTTCTCGCCCGCCCAGGGGGCGATCCAGACTCGGTTGAAACCTTCGGCGCGGCGGAACTCGTCCGGGCACGGCTCCGGCCACAGTCCGTGCTCCGCCAGCGCCTGCAACGAGGCTTCGTCCGCCTGCACCTGATCCAGCCAGTACACGCTGCCGGGCGGGGCGCACCGCTGCGCCCGCTTGGGAAGCTCCCGGGCCAGATCCCAGCCGGAGACCGTTTCGGCCCGCGCCACGCACGCCGACACGAGCCGCCCGCGCACGCCGTGCAAATCAAACAGAAACTGCCCCTTCTGTTCTTTGCAGCCCTCCGGGAGCCATCCTTGACGGAACAGCCCCGGCGCCGCCAGGATCAGCCGCAGCCGCCCCTCGCGCACGATGCGGGCCCAGTCGGGCTCCGCAGGGCGGAGATCCGGCACTGGATGCACTGCCGCCGCGCGGCCGTCCGCGCCGAGCCGCACCAGCCCGTCCTGCGGCGGAGTACAGCCGGCGACGGCGGCCAGAAATCCGGTGTCCGTCTTGCTCTTGCCGTGGATCCGCAGGCGGAACGCCGCCGCCTCGGCGGTGAACAGGCGGCCCTCTTCGACACTGCGCGTCTGCGCGCTCAGCCCGATGCCGACGCGCGGGTCGGTCTGCCAGAGATCTGCTGAAGAAACCAGCTCTTCAGCAGCTGGAGTCTGACCCGCCAGATACTTCTCCCAGCCTGCGGCCGTCAACCACTGCCCGCCCTTCGGTTTGCCCCGGCGCGGCTGTGCGAGCACAGGATGCAGGGGCAGCGGGAACGAAGACCGCAGCCCTTCAGGCAACGCCGCAGGCGAGGCCAGAAGCACATGGCCGTCTTCGACGACGATGTCCGCAGGGGGCGGATAGAGCGGCTCCACCTGGTTGCCGGTGCGGCGCGCCAGTTGCAGGGCCGTGAGGCGGAAGCTGCCGGGCGAGTCGCGCCGGCCGATTTCCGGGTGAACGGCATTGCCAGCGGCGAATTCAGCGAGATTGACCCCTGAATCGGCCAGGATTCGCGAACGCAACGCTCCGGCGACGGCGCTCGGCCAAGGGGGAACCATGCTTTCCCCATAGCTGCCGGGATCGCCAAAGCCCTTGTTGCTGCGGAAAAACAGCACGTCGACAGGTTCGAGGAAGAGATACTGTCCGTTCATGACTCCCTCCCTTCAGCCGTGGCCACGGCCTCAACGGAAAGCGCCGCGGCGCGCTGTTCGCGGGCCAGGAACTCGGCCACGGTGAGAAACTGCGCGAGCCGCTCCAGGGGGCGGTGGTTCACATCGGGATAGCGGAGGGCCTCATGCACGATTGCCCCAGCCAACTCGCGCGCCTCCGCTTTCTTCGCTCTGTCGGTCTGGCGCTCGAGCTGGTAGGCCAGCAGCAGTCCGAGCTGGTCGCGCTCCGGACGGCCATTGGCGAGCGGCAGGTCGTGAAGCCACTCGAGTGAGTTATAGACGGCGCGGCGGGAGACCTCCGGCGAGGCGAGGAAGTCCCGCAGCCGCCCGAGCAGATCGAGCGAGCCGCCCCAGGCTCCTGACAGATCCAGCCGGCCGCCGGAGCGTTTCAGAACCGTGATGTGCCAGGCGTTGCGGTTGATGGACCTGCCGTTTTCGGTGCGGCCGAATCCCTTGGCTTTCTTTTCTGCCGCGCGGAGTTCGCGCATCACCAGCGACAGCGGCGTCTGGTGATGGGCGATGACGATGCCGCAACTGGCCGTGGCGCGCGGCCCCATCATGCGCATCAGCCGGCCATTGAGGTATGCGAAACCATTGCGGAGAAGCAGTCGTCCGTATCGGCTGCGCCGCTCTCTTTCAATCTCATCTGCGCCCTCGCCGCTGTAGGCGGCGCGGAGGCGGGCTGCGGCGTGGAGAGCGTCCGCCACCGGCAGCATCGCCAGCACGTCGTCGCCGCCCGAGTAAATGAGGCGGCCGGCGTATTCGTGCTCCACCACCCACGGCACCACGGTCTGGGAGAAGTCGTTCAGCGCGCCGCTGATGGCCAGGTGCCGGTTGGGCGAGACCGGGCGGCGCTGCGAGGCATAGCCGCCCAGCGGCCCCCGAGCCTGCTCAAACAGGCGGCGCACCGAGGGGTGGAAGCTTTCCAGGAACGGGATCGACGTGCCGGCCTCCTCATCACCCGAGAGGATCGCGCCCATGTGGTCGCCGTCCATCATCAGCAGGGCAAAATAGGTCTCCAGTTGCGGGGCTTCACGGTCAACCCCGAACAGGATCCTCCGCACTTGTTGCCGCGCTTCAGCCAGAGCCTTCTCGTCGTCGCTCAGCTCACGGGCCTCTTCGATCACGGCCGGAATGCGGGCGGCGAGGTCGATGTGCTGCTGGAATTCCCCTTTCGCGGCCAGTTGGGCGGGCAGCGCGACACGCCCGGATGTCTGTTGCAGACGGTCCATCTGCTGATCCGTGAGCGGCGCGTCCCGCTCGAGCCAGCCGCGGATCTGATGCGCCAGCGCCATGGCGTGGGTCGAGACAATGAAGCGATCCGTGATCCCGCCGGTAAATTCAGAGACCTCCTCGGCGAACAGCGTGGGCCAAAGCCGTTTGACCGCGGGCAGCGCGCCGAGGTGCTCGCCTTTCTTCGCCCAGGCAGGGTGCGCATCGGCGACGCGCGTCCAGAGCGTCTCATGGTGCTGGCCCTCCCTGAAGCGCGCGTCGCTGCGGCTGAGGCGCTGGCCGCGCGGCACGGTTAACAGGAAGCGGTCATGGGTCAGCCACTCGGTCTCTCCGGTGAGGGTGCAGCGCCAGCCCTCTTCCGCCGTCTGCGAGAACGGGCGCACGCTTTTCGCCGCGGCCATCAGCCGTTCGTTCAGCTCGTAGAACGCCGGGTACAGGACGCCCGGATTCGGGTCGAAGAAGGCGCTTCCGTCCGGCCACTGAATGTGCTTCTGCAAGACCTGCCAGGCGTGCGATGCGAGGAAGCCTGCTTCCTGCCCCGGCTGGACGCCGAAGAAGGGCGCCATGGCCTGTTTGAGTCCCGTGATGTCTGGATCGGTCTGCTTCTGCTCATTGCGCGGGCGCGACAGCGAGAAGGGCGTCACGGCCCAGTGCACTTCCGGAAAGCCCTGAAGCTGCTGCCGGACCTGCCCGTAGGCCGGGATGGAGGAGTCGCGCGGCGAGTCCGCATCGCGCATCCGAGCCTCTTCCAGCAGCCGGTCAACAACCCGCTCGCCCAGATCCAGCAGCCACTGGCGCACATGATCGCGGCACTTCTGTGCGAGCTCTTCGGCGCGCGAGGCGGGCACGATGGCGACGAAGCGGTTCGGCAGCGCAGCGGCAAACAGCGGGTTGGCGTCCGGGCGCTTCCCCCACCACGGAAGCTCTTTGAACCAGTCCTCGGGGAGGCCGATTTCTTCCAGGAGCCAGAGGTCGGCCTGTGGAATGCCCCGCAGGCGGGGGAACAGGATGGCGTCCGGTCCCAGCTCTGCGCACAGCGGCTTCATCGTCTCCCAGGCCAGGCGGCTAAGCAGGTGCGAGCCGGCCCACAGGTCTTCCGTCTTGCGAGCCGTGGCGATGAAGCTCTGCACCGGGCCGATGGAGAGTGCGAGCAACGCTGCCTGCCCGCCGGGATCGCCGGCAAAGGCGCCTGCAAAAGCCGAGACCAGGTCGAGGTGATCCCAGATGGTGTGGTCGGGGACGCGCGTGTCGGCGGGCAGAAGTTTCCACAATTCGCCAAGAGCAGCGGCGTCCTGCTCCTCGCGGATCTCCGGGCCGAAGCGCCAGAGCGCCAGCGCCACTTTGCGCCAGTCGAGCGCCTCCTGGCTGCCGGCGCCGAGCTTTTCGAGCAGACCTGCAAAGTGATCAAAGCTGTGTTGTTTGATCTGCTCGACGTCGGTTTCGCCGAGGTACGCAAGATTGGTCTGGTCCCCCGAGAGCGGGTGGATGAGGACGGGCTTCTTCGTCCAGTGGACCTGGGCCTCAGGCGGATGGGCGAGCACCTGTTTTACTCGGCCCTGCGCGTCCTGCACGGTGATCTGCTTCACTGGCCACTGGGGACGGTCAGCAGCAGCGGCCCACCAGTCGGCGCGCTGAATGATGTCATAAATGGAGCGGGGCAGCCCCTGCCGGAAGCAGGTGAAGGCGAGCGACGCCTCGGTGTCCGGCGGGATGGCGTCATCGGGCAGGGGGCTCGCATAGAGCAGCCGCGAGAGGGCGAGCGAAGTGCCGTTTTCATGGCCCGCCGGATCGCGCATGAGGACGAGCGCTTTTTCGGCCGGATCATGCAGCCGGGCGGCGACCTTGGTTTGCCAGAT
>CAKZUE010000061.1 GCA_937920635.1 uncultured Bryobacteraceae bacterium | reverse complement strand
CCGCCGGTCAGAACGACATTCGCAATCCGAAGCGGAACTGCCGCGAGGAGTCCGCGCTCGTAATGCTCATGAAGTTCTGGAGCGGGTTGGGCTTGGAGGTGTCCAGCGTGCCATCCGGCCGCAGCAGCATGGCGGCGGAGTTGCCCGAGGGATTGCCCCAACGCGTGTTGTGGGCCACGTTGTACGATTCGGCCCGGAACTCCATGTTCAGCTTTTCCGTGATGCGGAAGTTCTTGAACAGGCCGGGATCCAGCCGCCAGAACCCGGGACCGTAGAGGCGGTTGATGCCCATCGAACCCGGGATGTACTGCGGGTTGGCCGGATTGAAGTAGAACAGCGGGTCGCGGAAGCTGGACGGATCATAGTAGGGCTGCTGCGGGCCCTTGCCGCCAAGCTTCTTCACCGGACCGATCTGGTGCGCCGTCTGCGTGCAGCCGATGCATTGCAAGGACTGCCCGCTGCCGGTGACCGTGAACGGCGTGCCGCTGTAGGCGCTGAACGTGCCGCTGAAGCGCCAGCCGCCGGCGATGAAGTCCGCCACCTTGTTCTCGATGGCGTACTTGCGTCCCTTGCCGAAGGGCATTTCGTAGACCCAGCCCGTGGTGAACATATGGCGGCGGTCGTAGCTGGCCGGCGAGTAGTTCCGGGCCAGCATGCCCTCCCAGTTGAAGGCCTTGGGCCCGGCCCAACCGGTGTCGTCGGCCATGTTCAGGGCCTTGCCGAAGGTGTAGGAAACGGTCATGAAGAGCCCGTCGCTGTAAGACTTCTTCACATTCACCTGAAGCGAGTCATACGCCCCGTAGCCCCAGCCGTCCCACATGTTGGCGCCGATGGTCTTGCCGTAGAGCTTGGCCAGCGGCAGATTCGCCGTGGTCGTGCCCAGCCCCGGACCGACGGTGTTGATGTTGCGGTCCATGAGCTGCTTGATGGTGCGGGTGGCCACATAGCCGGCGCTGCCAACCATGTTCCAGGGCAACTGCCGCTCGATGGTGAAGTTCCAGCTCTGGATGTAGCCGCGGTGGAGCAGGCCGCCCCACGGGCTGCGCGGGCCCATATCAAAACTCAGGGGCAGCGTCAGCGTGCCCTTGCTGATGTCCGGCGTCGGAACGTCCGGGATGCCCTGGTCGACCGTGTTGTACCAGCCGAACGTGGACACCGTCGGCACCCAGGATGCCGACAGCGTGGCCGGATACAGGCCGCGCAGCGGGCGCCCGAAGGGAATCGGGTCGTAGGTGATGCCGTAGCCGGCGCGGATCACGTTCTTGTCGCCGAGACGGTAGGCGAAGCCGACGCGCGGGGCGAACAGCTTCTTGCTGACCTCGATGCCCGCGTTCCGCGGCACGTTGCCGAGACCGCCGAGGTAGACGATGTTGGTGTAGGGGTCCCACCGCTCGATGCCGCGGTCGCCGCGGTTGATCAGCGGGTAGTACTCGTAGCGCAGGCCCAGGTTCAGCGTCAGCCGCCGGTTCACCTGCCAGCGGTCGCGGAAGTACCAGGCGAGCTGCCACTCGCGGGTCTTCATCTCCAGGTACTGGATCGACTTGGAGTAGCTGCTCACCAGGCCCAGCAGCGCTGCCGCGTATGCGTTCGGCTCGCGCGCGGCCTGGCCCGGCAGAATCGTCACACCGCCGGAGAAGTTAATCGCTCCGCGCGGGTTGGCCGTCTCCGGCTGCCAGTGGTTCAGCTCCAGCCGCCGCGGCTCGAAGCCCCAGCGGAGCTCATGGGCGCCCTGGATCTTGCTGAAGTTGGTCTGGTAGGTGTAGCTGCGCTCCTTGCGGAACAGCGGCGCCCAGGTGGCGCCGACGCCGACATAGCTGAAGCCGAAGCCGCCGACATAAGGAAGCCCGCCGTAACGCGGGTCGTTGGCATACTGGCGTCCGCCGTTGGTGCCGGGGATCTTCCAGTCGTCGAGGCCGACGTTGCGGCCCTGCCCCGGAATTCCAACCTCCTGGTCCATCCGCGTGTAGCCGAACACGCCGTCCATGATGAACGTCGGCGAGAACGTGTAGTTGTACCCGGAGGTGACCAATTGCGTGGTGGTGTCGCCGAACCCTTCCGTGCCCAGCGCCGGGCCGCCCAGATCCTTGAACGAGTAGGCGCCGCTGACAGGCGCATCCATGCGGCTGTACTTGCCCCAGATCATCAGCTTGGACGTCGCCGCCCAGTTCGACTTGAAGTCGTACTGGTTGCGCTTCAGCGTCAGGATGCCGGCGGCGAAGTAGTTGCCCTGAAGATTGTTTGGATCCGTGGGGGAAACCTGGTTCGGCAACGGCATCTTGGAGTAGATGTTCGGGAAGATCGAGTTCCACCGGTTCTTGGGAACAATGTTGCCCGGGAACGGCTGCCGGTTGGCCGCCTGGTTGGCGGGCGCCGTCGCCGGATCGTAGACGATGGAGTAATTCGCCCACCGGCTGAAGTCGCCGTCGCGGAAATCCTGCGGCGCCACCGAGTAGTTGCCCGAGTAGCCCGTGCCTTCCTGCGTCCTCTCATACGAGAAGAAGTAAAACAGCTTGTCCTTCTTGATCGGTCCGCCGAGGGTGCCGCCAGCGATGTTCTGCGTCGTCTTCGGCATCTTGAACGTGGCCGAACGGAAATAAGGCGCCGTGTTCAGCCGGTTGTTGTTGTGGAACCAGAAGGCCACGCCGTGCAGCTCATTGGTGCCGGACTTCGTGGTCACCGTGATGGCGGCGCCGCCCGCCATGCCCTGCTCGGCGTCGAACGAGTTGGTGCTGATATTGACCGCTTCGATCGACTCCACGGGCTGGACGTAAGCCACATGGTGAGGCAGCCAGATGTTGATGTTCACCGCGCCGTCGGTGAGCGTGTTGTTGTTGTTGCGCGGCGTGCCGTTGATGTTGGTCGTCAGCGCGCGCCCCGGAGTGTCGACCACCGCGTTCTGGAACGCCGCCGGCGTGGCGCCGGGCACCAGGTTGATCAGGGACTGATAGTTGCGGTAGCCGGGCAGCGGCATGCTGGTGACAGTCTGCGAGGCGATCTCCGCGCGCACGTCGCTCTTGTCGGTCTGCAAAACCGCAGCGGAGGCGGAAACCGTGACCTGCTCGGTCATCTGGCCCACTTCCAGCCGCGCATCGACGCGGGTGACCGTGTTGATGCTGACCTCGACGCCCGTCCGGCTCAACGTCCGGAAGCCGGGAGCGGCGAACCGCAGCTCGTACTGGCCGGCGGGCAGGTTGGGAGCCGTATAGCGGCCCGCTTCATCGGCTTCCACTTCACGCGTGATGCCGGTGGCGGGGTTGGTGATGGTGATCTTGGCCTTGGGAACGACCGCCCCGGTGGGGTCTTCCACAACGCCGACAATGGACCCGTACAGGACCTGCGACAGAGCAGGCGTTGCCGTCATGGCCAACAGGGTCATGAGGGCAAGTAGAGTGATTGTGATGTGTCTTCGCATGTGCGACGAGACAACCTCCTCCCCGCCATTAGACTCCAATTCCGGATTCCGGTCAACCCGGCAATTATTGCAATCCAATTTCAGATTTGAAGACCTGAATAGGCTGAAGTCACCGCCGCGCTTCCCGGATCTGCCGCACCGCCGGCGCCAGGTTCTTCGGCAGATAAATGGAGAAGACCTTGCCGCCCAGCCCCTTCACCAGGCTCGTCATCGCATCCGTGTCCTCCGGCAGATTCGGCAGCGAGAAGGCGAGGTGAAACGATGGCGGCGCGGCTTCCTTCAGCGCCGGATCGAGCGAGCGCAGC
>CAKZUE010000060.1 GCA_937920635.1 uncultured Bryobacteraceae bacterium | reverse complement strand
CAGACCACCGTGCGCTTTTTCGGCACCGACGGCTCGCCGCTCACCGTTCCCGGCATCAACGCCTCCTCCACGCAGCTCAGCCTCGGCGCCCGCGGCACGGGTGTCGTGGATGTGCCGAACCTCGGCCCGCTCACGCAGGGTTCCGTTTCCATCGAAGCCCCGGCCGGCGTCATCGGATACGGCATCTTCCGCCAGGCTTTGCAGGGCGTGAACCCGCAGGAAGGCGTGGTGCCCTTCTCATCGAGCACTTCCTCCGGCGCCACCATTGTTTTTGATGACACTGACTACATCACCGCTGTCGCCGTGCTCAATCCCGGCGCCTCGGCCGTCGCCGTCACCGTGCGCGCCCGCGACGCCTCGGGCGCCCAGATTGGCACGTTCACGTTGAACCTCAATCCCAAGCAGCGCGAGGCCTTCGTCGTCCGCGACCGCCCGGAGATGACGCTGGTTCAGGGCAAGCGCGGCGTTCTCGAGTTCACCGCCAGCGGCGGCCCCGTGAGCGTCCTCGGCCTGCGCTTCAACGGACTTGCCTTCACCTCCATCCTTCCGGTTGAGAGGTAAGGCAGACCCGTCCTTCTGCAATGAAGCGGGAGTGCGGGCCACGTCCGCCCGTCAGAGAGGCCCTCGCCGCCCCGTACCGCAGCTCTCATGCAGCTTTCCCTGGTTTATTTGGAACACGGTGAGCCTTTCGCCTCTCGTATCACGGTTCCCCATCAGGAGGTGGATTCTGGATGCGATTACGTGCGATGGCTTTTCTCCTGACTTGTGCCGTCGGGGCTTTCTCCTGGCAGGAGTCCTTCACAAGGCTCAACCTGGACCGGGAGGCTTTCGAGAAGGCGGTCAGAGATTATGCGTACGATGCGGTGAACCGGGATGGCAGCTTCGAGATTCCTCCGCTGCGGAGCGTCAAAATCCTGCTTGGGATGAATGATGCCGCTCGCGCGGGGCTTGTCAGGGAATGCGGCTTGGCCGCAAAAGCCTTCGTGGTGTCGCCCGCCTTCCGGGCGGGCTACGATGCCTACATCAAGAATGCTTACCGGGCCGTGGACCATGGCATCACCGCCACGGCTTCCAATCCGGAGGCGTCCAACAGGCAGGGCGGCGCGGCTGCCCCGCAGGCCCCCGGTAATAACATGATGCGCGACATGTACCGTAAGGGCGTCGTGGAACGGCTTCCTTCGGTCGGCAAATACGACAAGGACACCATCGGAATGATGGCGGGGGTCGACAAAGGGCTGATGGACACGTCCAACCCCTCCACGCCCGCCGAAAAGGCCGCCGTCGTCAAGGCAAAGGCGATGCTGGAGGAGGCCGCGAAACTTGCCGCCGCCGACATCGCCAAGGCGCGGGAAATCTACAAGGCCGCTCTCATGACGGCCGCCGGCTTGCAGGACGAGGCTCAGGCAAAGGCGTCCGAGGACGACGACCGCCGCAAAGAAGAACAGCAGAATTACGACAGGATGCGCCTCCAGCCAAACCTCAAAAAGAAACTAGTGGCATTTGTCTCCATCGTCAAAACCGTCGACTTCAACGCGGCCACCACGATGAAAGACGGCAAGCGCATCTTTGTAAACCGCGCTTACGAGGGCAGGGACGATTTCTGGAAAATGCTCTACCGCCTTGGCCCGGGCGGCGCCAACGCCGCCGCCCAGATCGCCCAGCAATGGGCCGCCGAACTCTGACCGAAAAAGGGGACAGGAACACAATTCCCCTTTTTCGCTGAGACTGATCCGCTCCGTCAGATCCAGTGCCCCGAATGAAGCGGGCCGATGGCCCGCGGAAGGGGCGGCCATCAGCCCCGCTACGCCAGGCTGCCTCCAACCCGCTGGTTCCGGCTGCTCCCACAGTCTCCACGCGCGGACCGCATCAGACGCTTTTCAGATGCTGCGCCTCTTCACTTGAAAACCACCGTGGATTCCGCCCCGAATTTCCGGTAATTCCGCCACACAATCTCGTTCTTCGAGCACTGCACCGTGCCCCGCATGCAGCCCCGCGTCTCAGCCCGCACGGGCATCAGCAGCGGCGCCGCTCCAATCGCCACCGGGCCGAACTCCACCAGGCACTCCGCCTTGTCCTGCGGGAACGACGCTGGGATCGACACCGCCCGCTGCTCGATCCGCAGCACGCGGTGTGTGTCCTCGTCGATCCAGATCCGCCCCTTCTGCGCCGGCCTCAGCCGCTCCCCTTCCGGCGACACCAGCACCCAGTGCGAATTCTCGGCCCGGATCGAAAACTCGAACACCACCGCCTGCCGCCCGCCCGCTTTCTCTGTCCCCAACCGCACGAACGCCGCGCGTGTGGCCGGGCTCAGGATGTCCGCCGCCGTCGTCAGAAACTCGCCCGTCGACCACGTGCCCGTCGTCTCCGGCCCGCCCTGCACCGGACGGCCGTTCAGGCGCACGTTGCGGTACTGCTCTTTGCCGCCGGACCACGCAATTTCGGCCTCCACAACATCGAGCCGGTTCCACGACGCCTCATTGTTGAAGCTCACATAGCGCGCCGTAACCTGCTCGGCCAGGAAATCCGGCATCGCCGCTTCCATCTCCGCCATCACGCCCCGCGCCCTGGCGATCACAGGATCGGCTTCCGGTTCATCCTCTTCTGGTGGAAGCGCGGACTTCGCCGCGGGCAAGCCCGGAGCCGGCACAGCCGGCGCAGCCGTTGGCGGCGTGGCTGCCGGAGCCGCCTCCGGCGCCGCCGCTTCAATGGGCCTCGAAGCTGCCTCGCGCTCCGCGGCCGTTCCCTCGCGGAGAAACACCACCGCCCGCGCCGTCTCCGGATCGATCGCGTCGCATTGCACCTCGAGCTGGTCGCCCGGCTTCAGCAGCGAGTCGCGCACCGGCTGGCCCTTCTTGTCCTTGAACTGCGTCTTCACGAGCAGCCGGAAGCGCATCATCCCCTGCTCGTGCGTTTCGAGCACCAGTTCCTTCTCGGAAAGCCGCCGCAGCATTCCTTCGAACTTCTCGATCTCGCCCTTCTTCGCGCCTTCTTTCGGCTTCCGCTTCGGCCACGGCACCGGCGGCATCGGGATGCCCGGCACGCGTGAACCCGGATACGGATACGTCTCGGGCGGATATTGGCCCGGAGGGTATTGCCCCGGCGGATACTGCCCCGGCGGATATTGCCCCGGCGCCGTCTGGGCGGGCAGGAGCAATACAGCCAGCGCCGCGCCCGCCACGGCAAGCCGCCCCGCCAAATAGATCCCCATCGGCCGTCTCATGCTTCCTTGAGCCTACGGAACCCCGCGCCTGCGGTCAACCGCGTTCGGGATGGGCGCGGCTGATCCGCGATTCTCTGCCGGGCTTCACGGGTCAATCGGTGAGTGCTGAGGATTTCGTCTTTTGATTCGCGGCAAGCTCGCTCACCCGCGCCTCAGTGCTCCGCACCCGCACTCTCCGCCTGCCAGCGCAGGATCTCGGCGCGGATCGCCGCCTCGACAATCGCCCACACCGCCGGATCGTTGTCCATCTTCCAGTGCGACAGCCCGATGCGTCGCGCAATGGCCGGATATTCGCTCATGTCCACCCGGCGGAACAGGTAGGTGAACGGAAGATTGCCCAGAATCTCCGTCCGCGACGGGTCCGCCGCGCGGATTGCCGGCTCGCCGCGGATCGGTCCGGGGTCGCGTTGGTACAGGTTCAACGCCCGCGCCACGTTGGCCGGGATCAGATGATCCCTGCGCCCCACGCTGTCCACCTGTACCGTCAGCCGCACGGGTACGCCGTGCCGCTCCAGATCGCGCGCCAGATACACCGCTGCCGCCCCGCCGAAGCTCTGTCCATAAAAAACAAAAACGACCGATTTTGCTTCTTTGGGATTCAGCCTCCCATCCCCGTCGCGGTCCAGGCTCGCCAGTAACATCCGCCGCACCCGCTTGCGGTCGTGGTTGCCCGCCGTTTCCACATACAGTCCGGGCAGGGCCGGCTCCCGCAGCCGCAAGGCCAGCTTCCGCACGCTGCGCCGCTCGTCGTCCCACCGCTCCCATGCGCCCAGAAATCCCACCACCACCATCGAGCCGCGCGGGAGCGGAACCGGCGCGCTCCAGCCGCCGCCGTCAATCCGCGGCCCGGCGTGGCTCAGCCCGCAAACAACCACCGCCGCCATCAGGCCCCGCAGCGTCATTTCTTGTCCAGCGGATCGGCTGGCTCGTACCCCAGCTCTTCCGAGAGCGTCTTTACCAGGATGGACAGAACTTTCACGCGCGCATGGTACTTGTCGTTGCCCTCGATCAGGTGCCACGGCGCCCGCAGCGTGCTCGTCTTCAGCACCATCTCTTCCACCGCCTGCTCGTAAGCGGCCCACTTCTCACGGTTGCGCCAATCCTCCGCTGTCAGCTTCCACGCCTTATAACCCGTCTTCTGCCGCTCCTTGAACCGCCGCAACTGCTCGTCGCGCGAAATATGAATCCAGAATTTCGCCAAAACCGCCCCGAAATCCGTAAGCTGCCGCTCGAAGGAATTGATCTCCTTGTACGCCCGCCGCCACTCCTCTTCCCTGCAAAAGCCCTCCACGCGCTCCACCAGCACGCGCCCGTACCAGGAGCGGTCGAAGATCGCGATCTGGCCCCGCGGCGGCAGCCTCCGCCAGAACCGGTACAGATAATGCCGGGTCTTGTCTTCCCCCTCCGGCGCGCTGATTGGCCACACCGTGTAACCGCGCGGATCCAGCTTTTCCGTGATCCGCCGGATCGTTCCGCCCTTGCCCGCCGCGTCCCACCCCTCGAACACAATCACCACTGGCCGCTTCTGCTGATACACCTGCCAGCCCATCTCCCGCAACTGAATCTGACGGCGCGCCAACTGAACCATGTACTCTTCCCGCGGGAGCGCCAGCGACAGATCGAGCGACTTCAGCATCACGCGCCTCCGTTCTTCTCGCCGCTGACACTGGCCATCACGCGGCGGAGTTCCGCATCGCGCAGGTTCGGCGCCTGCACCGGAGGCGCCGCGGCGCCGAGTGTCTTTTCCAGCGCGGCGATGAGGGTGGCAAACACCTTCCGCCGCGCATAGCGGCGGCAGGTCGCTTCGACGATCGTCCACGGGGCGTGCCCGCTTTCGGTCCGCTCCAGCATCTCTTCCGCTGCTTCCAGGTACTCCTCGTATTGCTCGTGGCGCTTCCAGTCCTCCTTGGTAATCCGCCAGCTTTCCAGCGGATCTTTTACAATTTTGTCGAACCGCTTTTTCTGCTCTTTTTTGCTGATATGAAACCAGAATTTCAGAATTGTCGTGCCGTCGTCCGCCAGCATCCGTTCGAATTCGGCGATGTCCAGGTACGCCTTGCGCCAGTCCTTCTTCGGAACCAGATTCTCCACCCGGTCGTCCAGCACGCGCCGGTACCAGGAATGATCGAAAATGGCCATCTCGCCCCGGTTGGGGACTTTCAACCAGAACCGCCACAGCCACGGATACTCCTGCTCGTATGTGCGCGGCGGAGTGATCGTGTAAAGGCGGAAGCCGCGCGCGTCCAGCCGCGCCGTCAACGTGGAGATCGCGCCCCCCTTGCCCGCCGCCTCCCATCCTTCGAACACCACGATGGAGGACTTTCCGTTGTCCCAGCAAGCTTTTTCCAGGTCGAACAGCCGCCTTTGCAGCCCGGGAAGCTCGCGCTCCCACGTTTCGCGAGCCAGATTGCGCTTCAGATTTACGTTTTCCAGCATTTCTGCCTCAACAGGTGCGCCTGCGCGTCGATCGCTTTCTCGTTCTCTTTACGGGAAACCCGTTCATAACTGCCGTCCTTTTTCATTCGGCGCGCCTTCACGTTGTCCTTCAGGTACACTGCCAGCACCCGGTCCCGAAGATAGCGGATCAACGCATGCTTCTCAATGGGAAACAGCGTCTCCACCCGGCGGTTCAGATTGCGCTGCATCAGGTCGGCGGAACCCAACAGCACCTCTTCCTCACCATTGTTCTGGAACCAGTAGATGCGGCTGTGCTCGAGAAAACGCCCCACGATGCTCGTCACCCGGATGTTCTCGCTCACTCCCGGCAATCCGGGACGCAGGCAGCAGATCCCCCGGCATAATAGATCCACTTTGACCCCTGCCATCGAGGCTTCATACAGCAGCCGGATCAGGCGCGGGTCCGACAGCGCGTTCATCTTGAAGATCAGCCGCGCCGGCTTGCCCGCGCGCGCCAGCGCAATCTCGCGCCGGATGAGCGCCTCGAAGCGCTCCCGCAGATTCACCGGCGCCACCAGCAGCTTCCCGTAATCCGGCTTCGCCGAGTATCCGGTCAGATAGTTGAACAAGTCCGTGCACGCCGCGCCCATCTCCTCGTCGCAGGTGAACAGCCCGATGTCCGTGTACAGATGCGCCGTGACGGCGTTGTAATTGCCTGTCGACAGGTGCACGTACCGGCGGATCTTCGCCCCCTCGCGCCGCACCACCATCGCCACCTTGCAGTGCACCTTCACCCCCACCAGCCCGTAGACGACGTGCACGCCCTCTTTTTCCAGCGCGCGCGCCCACTCGATGTTGGACTCTTCGTCGAAGCGCGCCTTCAGCTCCACCAGTACCGCCACCTGCTTGCCCCGCGCGTTGGCGTCCAGCAGCGCTTCCACCACCGGCGCATTCGGTCCCACGCGGTACAGCGTCATCTTGATCGCCAGCACGTTCGGATCGCGCGCCGCCGTGCGCAGAAAATCCACCACCGGCTGGAAACTGTCGAACGGGTGGTGCAGCAGGATGTCGCTGCGCCGGATCGCCGCGAAGATGTCCTCGTCCTCTCCCAGCCCGGCAAGCGGCGCTGGCGTGAACGGCTTGTCCTTCAGGTCCGCGCGCTCCAGCCCCGCAATGTGCTTCAGCCGCACCAGCGCCAGCGGTCCCTCCACGCGGTACACCGCGTCGTCGTCGATCTCGAGATTCGTCTTCAGAATTTCGAGAATCGAATCGGGCATCCTCCTCGGCACCTTCAGCCGCACCACCGCGCCGAACCGCCGCTGCCGCACGCTCTCTTCCACGCTCTCCAGCAGGTCCTCCGCTTCCAGTTCCTGGATGGCGATGTCGGCGTCGCGCGTCACATGGAACGGATGCGCCTCCACGATCTCCATGCCCGGAAACAGCGCGTCCAGATTCGCCTCGATCACCTGCTCGATCCACGTGAACGTCAGCGGACGCCCGCTGCGCCGCTGCGGCGGCTTGTGCAGCGGCACAATCTGCGGAATCGTGTCCGGCACCTTGATCCGCGCGAACCGCTCCTCTCCGTTCGGGTGCCGCACCAGCACCGCCAGGTTCAGGCTCAGATTCGATATGTGCGGGAACGGTCGCCCGGGATCAAATGCCAGCGGCGTCAGCACCGGGTAAATCACTTCCTGGAAATAGCGCCGCGCCGTCTCCCTTTGCGCTTCAGACAATTCCGCGTAGTCGAGGATCAGAACCCCGTGACGCCGCAACTCCTGGAACAGATCCTTCCGGCACCGGTGCGCGTCGGCGAACAGTTTCGTGTACACGCTCCGGATCGCCTCGAGTTGCGCCGCCGGTGTCATCGCGTCAGGACCCGTTTCCAGAATCCCCGACTCCATCTGGCTGTACAGCCCCGCCACGCGCACCATGAAGAATTCATCGAGGTTCGAGCCAACGATGGAGAGAAACTTCACCCGCTCCAGCAGCGGATTCGCCGGATCCTGCGCCTCTTCCAGCACCCGGCGCTGGAACTCCAGCAGGCTCAGCTCCCGGTTGATGTACAGGGACGGGTCGTTCAGATCGGGTCCCTGCTGCGGCTTCGATTTCTCCGCTTTGCGGTCCTGCTTCACCTTGGGCGATGCCATGAGAGCTTCCTAATACTGTAGCCGAGCCGCCGCAAGGATGGAGGTGTCCGCTGAAGTACCATCGTCATGTGACCGGCAAATCCGCACCGGACCCGCGCGAGCTCACGCTGAAAGCGGCGGGGCTCGGCCTGTTTCTCGCCTTCGTCTTCGGCGCCGCCAACGCCTACCTCGGCATGAAAGCCGGACAGACCGTGGCTGCCACCATCCCCGCCGCCGTCATCGCCATGGCGCTGGCGCGCCTGCCCTGGTGGCGCGGCGGCGTGCTCGAGCAGAACATCGCCCGCACCGCCGCCAGCGTCGGCGAAGCTCTGGTCGCCGGCGCCATCTTCACCCTGCCGGCGTTCCTCATGGTCGAGATCGACGGCGTGCGCCTGTGGCAGGACCTGCGCGCGCATTACTGGGAAGGGTCGATGATCCTGCTCGCCGGCGGCCTTGCCGGCATCTTCTTCATCGTGCTGTTGCGCCGCGCCCTGTGCGTGGACGCCGGCCTTCCATGGCCGGAGAGCGTCGCCAGCTACGAGATCGTCCGGGCCGGGCAGGAGGCGGGCGACGCGCCGCGCCTGGTCTTCGGAGGAATGGGATTTGGCGCGCTGATTCAGATCCTGAAAAGCGAAAAAGGCATCCAGATTTTCCGGGAATATGCCGAGGGTTTTCTCGCGTTTCCCCAGAGCGTCATCCGGCACTTCGATTTTTCCAAAGCGCCTCTGGCCGCGGTGCCGCACGGCGGCGGCGTGGCCTGGTCGACGCCCGCCCTCTCGCCGGCCCTGCTCGGCATCGGATACATCATCGGTCCGAAATACGCCTCCATCAACGTCTCCGGAGGCATCCTCGCCTGGTGGGTTCTCATCCCGCTCCTGCTGTTTTTCGATCCCGATTTTGCCGCCCGCTCCGGCGCAGCGGATCCCGCTCTGGCCGCCTACACCATCTGGATGAACGTCGTCCGCCCGCTTGCCGTCGGCACGATGCTGGTGGGCGCCGCCTACACCATGTGGTCCATGCGCGATTCCCTCGTCCGCTCCCTTGCCGGAGCCTGGCGCGCCCGCCGCGGCGCCGCCGCCGCCGTGGAGCGGACGGAGCGCGACATTCCGTTGCGCGTCGTCGCCGGCGCCGTCTGCATTCTGGTTGTCGCCGTCACCGTGATCTACCACGCCTTCACCGGCTCGTGGACCGCCGCCCTGGCGGCGGCGCTCTTGATGGGCGCGGCCGGCTTTCTGCTCTCCGCGGTCGGCGGCTACCTTGTGGGGCTCGTCGGCAGCTCCAACCAGCCGCTCAGCGGACTCACGCTTTCCGCGCTGGTGCTGGCCGCCCTGCTGATGACCGCCCTGGGCGTGCGCGGCGCGCGGGGCGTGGCGGCGGTGCTCGGCGTGGCTGCCGTGGTGGCAGTTGCTGTCTCCGTCTCCGGATCGATGATCCAGGACCTCAAGGCAGGCCATCTGCTCGGCGGCACGCCCTGGAAAATGCAGCTTGTCGAAATCCTCGCCGTGGCCCTGCTGGCGCTGTTCCTGCTTTTGCCGGTGATCGTGCTCCATGAAGCGAACCTCGCCAGCGGCGGCATCGGCGGCCGCGCCCTGCCCGCCCCGCAGGCCGGACTGATGGCCACCCTGGCCAGGGGCATCGTCGGCGGCGGCATGGCCTGGGGGCTGCTCGCCGCCGGCGCGGCGCTGGGCCTCGCGCTCATCCTCTGCGGCGCCCGCGCCATGATGCTCATCGCCGTCGGCATGTATCTTCCGTTTGAAACAAGTTCCGCCATTTTTGTCGGCGGCGCCATCCGCTGGCTCGCCGGCCGGCTCCTGCGGCGCGCGGCGGAACCGGCGCGCCGGCAGGCCGAGGAAGCCGGAACGCTGCTGGCCAGCGGCCTCATCGCCGGCGAAGCCGTCACCGGCATCCTGCTTGCCGCCCTGTTCCTCGGCGGCGTCACTTCGCTGACTCATCTGCTGACCGGCGCGGACGGCTTCTCCTGGTATCCCGCGTGGGGCGGCTGGCTCGCCTGGCCCGCCTTCGCCTCCATCGCGGCGCTGCTGATCGCGATTCCCCTGCGGAAAGCCCGTCAATAAGGCTTCGCATCCGCAGCCACCGGCTTCAGCCGCAGATCGTGGAAATCGAAGCTGAAATCGGTCAGCGGGCTCACCGCGCTCATCCGCGCTTCTTCAATCGAGCCGTCCGGCTTGAGCGTGAACCAGATCCACGCGTCGGCCAGCAGCCAGCGCCGGTCCCAGCGCGCCATAAACGTATCGTGGTGGAAATGTTCCAGTGTCCCCTCCAGCCACGGCGTATGCGTAAAGCGGATGCGCAGCCGTCCGCCTTCCTCCGCGATCCGCACGTCCCCGTACCATGGATCGCGGTAGCGCCCCGCATAGGACGCCAGCGGCAGCGAGGGGCGCGTGCCGGCGGCGCGTTTCGCAATTGCTTCCTTGACCCGCTTCTCCGCCCCTTCCACCTGCTTGCGGCGCGCGGCGGCGAGCGCCTCCACCCAGTCCGCCGGCGCCGCGCCCATGTAGTGGTCGAGCACCGTGTAGATGACCGCGTTGAAAGCCTGCCCCGCCTCCTGGTTCGTGAACACGGCCACCCCAAGCTGCATATCCGGCACGAGCACCGTCCGCGTCACCATCCCGGCCAGCCCCCCGCTGTGATGCACGGTGCGCCGCCCGCGGTAATCGCTGACGTTCCATCCCAGCGCGTAAGCCGAAAACTGCGGCGAAACCTGCGCCAGCGCGCCTTCCCCCGGGCGCGACGGCACGATCGAAACCGGCGTCCACATCTCGCGCTGCTGAGCCTGGCTGAACAACCTCCGCCCCTCCAGCTCGCCTCCTCCAAGCTGCACGCGCACCCACCGGCTGAAGTCTTCGAGGTTCGTGATCACGCCCGCCGCCGCGCCCCAGTTGTCGCTGTCGGCGAGCGGCAGCGGCTTCAACGTGCCTTCATCCTTCGCATGCGGAAACGCCACGTCGCCCGATTCCGGCAGCGCCCGGATGCTGGTCACGGTGGACTTCATGCCGAGCGGCTCGAAAATCCGCCGCTTCACGAATTCGTCCCAGCCCATGCCCGAAACGCGCGCGATCACCTCGCCCGCAACGACGTACAGAATGTTGTCGTACGCGTATCGCTCGCGGAAGCTGTACGCCAGCGGCACGAAGCGCAGCCGCCGCACGATCTCGGCCCGGCTCAGATCCGACGGCGGAAAATACATCAGGTCCCCCGCGCCCAGCGCCAGCCCGCTGCGGTGCGTGAACAGATCGCGGATGCGCATCTCGCGCGTCACGTACGCATCGCTCATCTGAAACTCGGGCAGGTGGTCGATCACACGGTCGTCCCACTTGAGCCTGCCTTCCTCCACGAGCATCGCCATCGCCGCCGCCGTGAACGCCTTCGAGTGCGACGCGATGCCGAACATTGTCCGCGGCGTTACCGGCGCGGCGTCGCCCAGCCTGCGCACGCCGTAACCGCGGCTTGCCACGATGCGGCCATCTTTTACCACCAGGACCGCCATGCCCGGCACTTCGAATTCCTTCATCGCCTGTGCGGCAACGGAGTCCAGGTCCGGCTGCGCCGTCAGCAGCAGCGGCAGCCATGCAAGAAGAAGCATTCGGCGGGTGCTGTGCATGTTTTTGATGGTATCCGAGGCGCAGGGCGGAATTTCTGGAACAATCCCCGCCGCGCGGGCATCCTCAAAAGCGGTGCCCACCAGGGATCTGTGCGTCATTCTCGGCGATCAGCTCAGCCGCCGCTCGCCTTTGCTGGACCAGGCGAGCCGCGATGAAGATGTGGTGTGGATGGCCGAGGCGGCGGAAGAATCCACTCACGTTCCTTCGCACAAGGCGCGCATCGCGCTGTTCCTCAGCGCCATGCGCCACCACGCGGCGTGGCTGAAGCAGCGGGGCTGGCGCGTGGACTACCGCAGGCTCGACGATCCTGCCAATCGCGGCTCTCTGGGGGAAGAGCTTCGGGACGCCATCCGCCGCCACCGCCCCCGCCGCGTGGTCCTGCTCGAAGCGGGCGAATGGCGCGTCGAGCGCAGGATCGAGTCCGTCTGCCGCGAAGAAAGCGTTGAGCTCGTCTGGCTGGACGATCCCCATTTCTTCGCGAGCCGCCAGGACTTCCGGCAGCATGCGCGCGGGCGGAAACAGCTCCGCATGGAATTCTTCTACCGCGAAATGCGCCGCCGCCACGGCGTCCTGATGGAGGGACGCGATCCCGCCGGCGGCAAATGGAACTTCGACGCGGAAAACCGCGAGCCCTTTTCCCGGACAGGCCCTGGCCTGATTCCCCCACCGATAGCATTCCCCCCCGATGCCATCACTCAGGAAGTGATCCAGCTTGTTGAACAGGCCTTCCCGAATAATCCCGGTTCCTTGCGCCATTTCGACTGGCCCGTGACGCCGGAGCAGGCCGCCGATGCCCTGGGTGATTTCATCGAACACCGCCTGCCATTTTTCGGCCGGTTTCAGGACGCCATGTGGACCGGCGAACCCGTTCTCTACCATTCGCGGCTGTCGGCGGCAATGAATCTGAAACTGCTCGAAGCCCGCGGCGCCGTCAGCGCCGCCGAAGACGCATGGCGAAACGGCGCTGCGCCGCTGCCCGCCGTGGAAGGCTTCATCCGCCAGATCCTCGGCTGGCGCGAGTACGTCCGCGGCGTCTACTGGCTGTGGATGCCCGCTTACCTCGGCTGGAACGAACTGGATGCGCGCGCCGGGCTGCCGGGCTTCTACTGGACAGGCGAAACTGAGATGCGCTGCCTGCGCGAGGCTGTCGGCCAGACCCTCGAATACGGCTATGCGCACCACATCCAGCGTCTGATGGTCACCGGGCTGTTCGCGCTGCTGGCGGGCGTCGAGCCCCGGCAGATCCATGAATGGTATCTCGCCATCTACGTGGACGCCGTCGAATGGGTGGAGCTGCCGAACGTGCTTGGGATGAGCCAGTTCGCCGATGGCGGCCGCATGGCGTCGAAACCCTATGCCGCCAGCGGGAAATATATCTCGCGCATGAGCAATTACTGCCGCGGTTGCCGCTATGATCCCGCGCAGTCTGTCGGCGAAAACGCGTGTCCATTTACTACGTTGTACTGGGATTTTCTGATGCGAAATGAAGAAAAACTCCGCCGCGTGCCGCGCATGGAAATGCAGTTGCGCAATCTCGTGCGCATCTCCCAGCCAGACAGGCGGGCGATCCGGCAGCAGGCGGAGCGGCTGATTCGGGAGGTATGCAGTTAATGGCATT
The DNA here is from genome assembly GCA_937920635.1 of uncultured Bryobacteraceae bacterium. GTDB lineage: Bacteria > Acidobacteriota > Terriglobia > Bryobacterales > Bryobacteraceae > JANWVO01. The sequence goes on along the minus strand of CAKZUE010000060.1, from coordinate 32,675 downwards.
GCAAGGAACGGTCACGTTGATTCTGGGCGCCACGGGCGGCATGGGCGGCGCGCTCGCCCGCCGCATTCGCGCCGCGGGCGGCACTGTCATTCCCGCCGGACGCAACGCGGAAAGATTGGCCGCTGTGGCCGCCGAGCTCGGCGAAGCGGGCATCGCCTTCGATGCCGCCTCGTTCGAAAGCGTTGAACAGGCGGTGCAGCAGGCGGCCGCCCGCCACGGGAGGCTGGACGGCGTGACGCTTTGTTCTGGTTCTCTCCTGTTGAAGCCCGCTCACCTCACCACGGAAGCCGAGTACCGCGCCACCATGGCGGCCAACCTCGACGCCGCCTTCGCTACCGTGCGCGCCGCGGCCAAAGCCATGATGAACACGGGCGGCTCGATCGTTCTGGTCTCGAGCGCCGCTGCCCGCGTCGGGCTGGCCAACCACGAAGCGATCGCCGCAGCCAAAGCGGGCATCATCGGTCTGACGCTGTCCGCCGCCGCCAGCTACGCGGCGCGCGGCATCCGCGTTAACTGCGTCGCGCCTGGACTCACGGAAACACCGCTGACGGCGCGCATCACCGGCAATGAGGCTTCCCGCAAAGCCAGCGAAGCCATGCACGCGCTCGGACGCATCGGACGTCCCGAAGACATCGCTTCCGCCATGGCGTGGCTGCTCGATCCGGAAAACAACTGGATCACGGGCCAGATCTTCGGCGTGGACGGCGGGCTGTCATCCGTCCGCCCGAGATGAGCGGCGCCGCCCGGCTGGCGCGATTCGGCGACAATAAGAAGACACCTCACCCTATGCCGCAAAACGAAGCCATTCTCGTCACGGGAGGCAGCGGCCAACTGGCGCGGCGCGTCCTGGAACTTCTTCTCGAGCAGGGCGCCGGTCCGCTCATCACCACCACCCGAAGCCCGGAGCGGCTCTACGATCTGACCGCACGCGGCGTCACGGTGCGTCAGGCCGATTTCACGCAGTCCGCCGAAGATTTGGCCGACGTGTTCCGCGGCGCGCGGCAGATGCTGCTGGTCAGCACAAATACGCTGGAAGGCCCGGGCAAGCGGTTCGAGCAGCATGAGCGGGCGATTCGCGCCGCCGTCGAGGCCGGCGTCGAGCACATCGTCTATACCTCGCTCACTTTCCCGTACCCGTCCTCTCCCGTCACGCTGGCCAGGGATCACTACGAAACGGAAAATCTGCTGCGCGAAATCCGCGTCGAGTATACGTTTCTGCGGAACAACATTTACGCCGAGAGCCTGCTGTTCAGCCTGCCCGGCGCGGTGCGCTCCGGCAGACTGAAAGCCGCCGCCGGAGACGGGCGCGCCGCTTATGTCACCCGCGAGGACTGCGCGCGCGCCGCCGCCGGAGCCCTGCTGCGCGGCGAGACCCGCTGCTCGTATGAGATCTCCGGCCCCGAGGCGCTGAGCTTTGCTGATCTGGCCGACATCGCCTCGCGGCTCGCCGGCCGGCCTGTCACATACGAGCCGGTGGATGCCGACGCATGGCGCGAAGAACTGGAAGCCGGCGGCATGGATCCGAAACTTGCCGAATTGTGGGTGAGCTTTGACCGCGCCATCGGCGCAGGCTGCATGGATCTGGTCACGCGCGACGTCGAGCGCCTCTCCGGCCGTGCGCCCCAGCACATGGAAGAATTCCTCCAGCGGCATCTCGAAGAACTGCACAGGAACTGATTCCTGCGCTGGCGTTGAGCTGGATGGAAAGGGAGGACAGGATGCCGTCAAACACTGCCATTCTTGGGGCTGCAGGCGCTATCGGCAGGGCGGTGATGGATGAGCTGGAGAAGCGCAGCCCGCAGCCTTTGGCACTCGGACGCGACCGCGAGAAGCTGGAGAGTCTGTTCAGCGGGCGCGCCGAAATCCGCCCGGCCGATCTTGCGCAGGAGGATTCGGCCGCGCAGGCGCTCCAGGGGGCCGAGCAAGCCATATACTGCGTGGGACTCCCCTATCCGCAATTCAACCGCCACCCCGTGCTCATGCGCGCCGCACTCAACGCCGCGCGGCGGGCTGGCGTAAAGCGCATGATCGTCGTCTCCAGCGTCTATTCCTACGGGCATCCGCGCGCGGCCAGAGTCAGCGAGGAGCACCCGCGCCAGCCGGAGTCGAGAAAAGGGCGGTTCCGCAAGGAGCAGGAAGACCTGGCCATTGGCGCGCATCAGCCGGGCGAGTTCGAGACGCTCGTCCTGCACCTGCCCGATTTCTACGGACCGTACGCCGTCAACAGCCTCGCGCACATGATGCTGGAATCGCTGCTGGCGGGCAAGCCGGCGCGCTGGTTGGGCGACCCGGATGCGCCGCACGAATTCGTGTTCATGCCGGATGCGGCGCGCGTCATCGTGGAATTGCTAGACCGCCCTGAGTGCTTCGGCAGGCGGTGGAACTTCGCCGGACCAGGCGCAATCTCAGGCAGGCAGTTTGCGGAGCTGGCGGCAAAGGAAATCGGATGCGCTCCGCGCGTGCTCGCCACAGGGCGCTGGATGCTGCGGCTCGGCGGGCTGTTCAACCCGCTGCTGCGCGAGCTGGTGGAACTGCAATACCTGGGCGAGACTCCTGTCCTGCTCGACGACAGCGCCTTGGCTGCCGCCTTCAGCCGGTTGCAGAAGACACCATACGAAGAAGGCGTGCGGCGCATGGCCAAGTGGATGCGCCATCAGCAGCAAGCCCAATGAACCGCGCTTGCGCGAGGGCTACACCCCACCCGTGTTCCCCTCGCACTCTGAATGAAGGGCTTCCCCCCGCGCTTCAGCCGGGGACTTCCCGGTTCACATCGGCCTCCTCACGACAGCAGCGCGGAAAGCACCGTCCCGTCGTCGCCCGGATCCACCGTCCGTAAATCCACGAGCAGCCGCTCTTCGTCGATCCGCGCGATCACCGGCGGTGAACAAGCGCGCAGCTTCCGCTCCAGTTGCGCTGCATCCGGCGTCACTGCCAGCAGGCATGTCGGCAACGCCTGTCCCGGTGTTGATCCTCCACCGAGCAGCGATTCGCCGCGCATCAATTCCGCGTGCAGCCTGCCGGAGGCGTTGATCTCGCCAGCCAGCCGCCGCGCGCGCTCTGCGATCTCATCGGGCGAAAGCCGGATCATGCGCAGCACCGGCAGCTCATCCCACTTTTCGAGCAGCGTCAGCCGCAAGGCGGTCTCCAGCGCCGAATAGACCAGCTTGTCCACGCGCAGCGCCCGGAACATCGGATTCCGCCGCAGCCGCTGCACGATCTCGTGCTTGCCCGCCAGAATCCCCGCCTGCGGTCCGCCCAGCAACTTGTCGCCCGAAAACGAGACCAGGCTAGCCCCTGCGCGCAGGCTGGCCTGCGGCAGCGGCTCATGAACCCCGTGGGCAGCCAGATCCACCAAGCACCCGCTGCCCAGGTCCTCGTACACGGGGATGCCGCGCTCGCGCCCCAGCAGGCACAGCTCTTCGATCGACGGGCGCCCCGTGAATCCCTGAATCACGAAATTCGACGGATGCACGCGCAGCAGCAGCCGCGTGTCCGGCCCGATGGCGTGGCGGTAGTCTTCGATCCGCGTGCGGTTGGTCGTGCCCACTTCCACCAGCCGCGCGCCGCTGCGCGCCATGATCTCCGGAATGCGAAAGCCGTCGCCGATCTCGATCAACTCGCCCCGGCTGACGATCACCTCTCCTCCCGCGGCGAGTTCATGGAGCGCCAGAAACACCGCCGCCGCATTGTTGTTGACCACGATGCCGGGCGCGCCTAACAGCCGTTCCAGCAACGGCGCCGCGTGGACGTCGCGCTTGCCGCGCCGCCCGCTCTCGAGGTCGTATTCGAGATTCGAGTAGCCCGATGGAGAAGGGAAGTCCGGCAGCGGCGCGCGCCCCAGGTTCGTGTGCAGAATGACGCCCGTGGCGTTGATCACGCGCCGCAGCGACGGCTCGAGCAACGCCCGCAGGCGCCGCTCCAACGCTGCCCGCGGCTCTTCCGCCAGCGTCTCTCCCCGCTGGATCAGCCGCCGGCACTCTTCCAGCACCGCGCGCGCTTCGTTGACCACAAGCCCGTGCGGCAGCGGCAACTGGATCGAACGGGCGAGCTCGTCCACGCCCGGCAGCAGGCGCAACTGGTCCTGGCGCGTCACTTCAGTGGAAACATTGCGCGCAGTTCGTCGATCTTCGGGCGCCGCCCGTACTCGCACAGCTCGAACGACTCGACATGCTGCACCTTCGCCGCGGCTTCCGCGCCGAGCTCTTCCACCAACACCTGGCGCACCTGCTCGCTGATGGGCTGCACGCGCATCTTGGCCAGCATCGCCCGGCGCTCTTTGGGATCTTTGGGAACCTTGTCCAACTGCCGGTCCGTCCACGGCAGCCACTCGTAGAACTGCGAGACGTGGGCGTCCAGCGCGCTGATCTTCACGTCGAACACGTCGTCGATCGGCACCACCACGTCGGGGCGGAACGGCGCAGGCTTCTGGAAATTGTCCTGGTAATACAGGAACACCGGATTGCGCTCCAGCGCCGGCGTGTCGGCAACGATGTTCGGCACGATCACCATGTAGGCGGCGTCCTGGATCAGCACGCCCGTGTAGCGGTGATCGGGATGATAGTCGTTGGTGCGCGGACCGATCACGATATCCGCCTGCCACCTGCGGATGGCGCGGATGATCTGCCGCCGCACTTCCAGCGTCGGCATCAGTTCGCCGTCGTGGTTGTCGAGCACTTCATACTCGGCGATGCCGAGCCGCCGCGCCGACTCCTGCGTCTCCAGAAACCGGCGCTTGGCCAGCGCGCCGCCGCCCATCGTCTGGTGCCCGGCGTCGCCGTTGGTCACCGACAGAAACTTCACGGCGTGCCCGGCGCGCGCCAGTTTGGCGGCTGTGCCGCCGAACTTGATGTCGCAGTCATCAGGGTGCGCGCCAATGGCCAGCACGCGCAGCTTGCGGGGCGGCTGCGCGGCGCCCTGCCCGAAGAGCAGGACGCCGGCGCAGGCAACGGCGATGAGCGAAACAAAATGTCTCATGCGATGTTCCCGAAGAGACCCTTCCAGGTCTGTTCCTTCCTTGTGTACATCGCCTCGCGGCCGAGCAGCGCGATCATCGTGGACAGCGCCGAGCGCTCGGCGACATTTTCCACATCGCCCGTCAGGACGCGGTTCAGGAACTGCTCGAGAGCTTCAAACGTGATGTCGCGCTTCGACTCGATGCGTTCGCTGTCGTTCTGCCCCTTGAAGTGGGTCATTGCGCCACGGGAGACGGTGATCGTGCCCTTGGTGCCGGTGAACTCCTCGCCCACTTTGGCAAATCCGCGCGGCGTGAGCTGGTTGGCTTCGTAATTCACCAGCATGTTGTTGGGCCATTCGAACGACAGCGTCAGGTTGTCGACGATGTCCATCGTCAGCCGCACCTTGCGCGTCGAATAGCCGACCACGCGGATGGGCAGCCCTTCCAGGAACCAGTGCAGCACGTCGAAGTTGTGGCAGTCCTGCTCGACAATGATGTCGCCGGAGTACTTGGCGTAGCAGAACCAGTTGCGCACTTCCGCCATCTTCGGATCGAGCCCGGGATACTCGCGCCTTGTGAACGGGTCGCCGCCGATCCAGTAGGCGCGCGCCGCCGCCAGCGGGCCGATGGCGTCTTCCTTCACGCGCTTCCACGCCTCCAGATAGACGGGGCCGTAACGCTGCTGAAAGCCGAACGAGATGACCTTCTTCGGATCCGCTTTGCGCCCGGCGCGGATCACGCGCTGGCAGCCGGCGATGTCCACGCCCGCCGGCTTCTCGCAGTAGACATGCTTCTTCGCCTGCACCGCCGCCTCGAGATGCTCCGGATGCACATAGGGCGGCGTGGCGATGATGACCGCGTCGATCGAGGGATTGGCCAGCAGCTTCTGGTAGTCCTTGTACTCGTCCACCTTTTCGAGTTGCAGCGCCGTCTTGGCCTGCTCAATGCGGTCGTCGAACAGGTCGCACAGCGCGGTGATCTGGCCGCGTGGATCATTGTGGGCGATGCGCGCGTCGTAGGTGCCGCGCCCGCCGCTGCCGATGAGCCCGATGGAAACCTTCGAGTTGGCCTGCGTGCCGCGGACAGCCTGCGGCGAAACGATCGTAAAAGCGCCGGCGGCGGAAAGCACCGCCCGGCGCGAAATGGGATTTTGCGTTTGGCTCGACATAGGAAACCCTGCCGAGCAATTCTATCGCAGCGTTCAGCGCGGCTGCGGCGCGGCGTTGCGGTGTTCCTGATGATGCTGGTGCGCGCGCCGGTACAGTTCACGGATCTCGGTCCCCGTGAACGCCAGCGCCACCGCGCCCGCCACCAGCAGCGGCACGGTCACGATGAAGAACATCACGCCCGCCACGCTCTTCGCCGTCTGCGCCTCGACGCCCAGCACCCGGTGCAACCCCAGATACGCGAACAGGTGGAACAGCCCCACGTTGCCCGGCGCCGAGGGCAGCACCGTCCCCAGCCGCAGCACCACCAGCACCACCGCCGCCGCGCCCCACGGCAGATCCAGCCCGTAGCCCTCCAGCATTGCGTGGATCGGGATCACCTGCAACGCCAGGTACACGATGCTCGCGCAAATCGCGAGCAGGAACGTGCGCGAACGCCCCATCGCATGGAGCCCTTCCACCGCCGTGCGCAGCACCTCCGACCACCGGTGGCGCGTCGTCACGTGGTGCGAGAAGCGCCGGTTCAGAACCGCAAACGCCAGCACCGCCCCGATGGCGCCAACGATGCCTGCCAGCACCCACACTCCCGCCACCAGGTCCCCCGGCAACTGCACGAACAGCGACACCGCGGCGAAGCCGAAGATCAGCCACATGCCGTCGATGAGCCGTTCGATCAGCGCCGAACTCAGCACCAGAGGAAACGGAATCCGGTTCCAGATGGCGACCAGGTAGCACCGGATCAGCTCGCCGCTGCGCAGCGGGAGCAGCTCGTTCGCAAACAGTCCGATGTAAATCGCCTGCACGCTGCGCCACAGCGACAGCCGCTGCACAGGCGCCAGCAGGATGTTCCAGCGCCAGCCCTGCGAGACGTAAACGAGAACGTCTGCGGCGACCGCCACGGCGATCCACAGCGGATGGATCTGGCGCAGCTTCGGCAGCTCCGTGCGCCAGTCGAAGTCGTGATAGACCCACAGCAGGCAAGCCAGCGACAGCGTGTAAACTACCACGGAGCCAAGCCAGGCAGGGAACCGCCGCCCGCCGTTTGCCGAGGGAGAACTCATCCCGTTCCTCTTCATCATAGATGCCGGATGTTGCAGAACGGTGAGATCATCCGGCGGGGCGCACGCCGCCCGCAGTCACCGTCACCTCGGCGCCGTCGTCGCGGCGCACCCGCAGAAACCCCTCGGCGGTGAGCCCGGCGGTGACGCCCGTGATTTCTCCCGCGGGCATCTCAACCCTGACACGCCGCCCCGCGGCATATGACGACGCCGCCTCGAACAGGCGCAGAATGGCGGCGGCTCCGCTGGTCTCCAGGATCTTCAGGTGGGATTCGACCGAGCCCGCCAGCGCCGGCAACAAAAGATCAGGATTCTGTTCCGAGCCCGTTTCGATTCTCAGCGATGTGGCGATCCGTGCCAGCTCCGGCGGAAACTCCCGCTGGTTCACGTTCAGCCCGATGCCCGCCAGCAGCGCCCCTTCCTGCAACTGCGCCAGAATGCCAGCCAGTTTGCGGTCTCCGATCAGAACATCGTTCGGCCAGCGGAGATCCACACTCAAGCCAACGAATATTTGCAGCGTGTCCGCAACAGCCAGTCCGAGCGCCAGCGTGGCCAGCGGAACCCTGGCGGGCTCCAGCCGCGGCCTCAGCACGATGGTGAAATACAGCCCGCCCAGGCGCGAATCCCACGTCCGTCCCAGCCGTCCCTGGCCTGCCGTCTGCGTGCGCGCCGCAACCACCGTGCCGGCAGCGCAGCCCTCGCGCGCCAATTCCGCGGCGCGCCGCATCGTCGAATCGATCGTGTCGTGCCACTCAATGCGCCGCATCGGGATCCAGCCGGAAGTGAACATCAACGGCGCGCGCCGAGTGCGTGATGGCGCCGCTGGAAACAAATTGCGCTCCCGTGAGAGCGTACTCGCGGACGTTCTCGAGCGCAATGCCGCCGCTCAACTCCACCGTGGCGCGCCCTCCGATGCGGCGGATCCATTCGCGCGCCTCCTCCGGCGTCAGATTGTCGAGCAGGAGCCGCTGCGCGCCGCAGGCCAGCGCTTCGTCGAGCTCTTCAAGCGTCCGCACTTCAATCTCCACGGGCAATGCCGCGCCCCGCACGGCTTCCAGCGCCGCCCGCACGCCGCCCGCGGCGGCAATGTGGTTGTTCTTGATCAGCACGGCATCGTACAGCCCCATGCGGTGGTTCACCACTCCGCCGCAAGACGACGCCATTTTTTCCAGAACACGCATCCCCGGCGTCGTCTTTCGCGTGTCCAGAATCCGGCACTCTGTGCCCGCGATGGCGCGCGTGAACCGCCGCGCCAGCGTGGCGATGCCGCTCAGCCGCTGGAGCAGGTTCAGCGCCGTGCGCTCGCAAGTGAGAAGGCGCTGGGCGGAGCCTGAGGCTCGTGCGAGGCAAGCACCCTTCTCGACATCCGTGCCGCTCGAGGCGAGCACTTCCACGCGGACACCACCACCGGCCAGATCGTAAACCGCCTGCATCAATTCGATACCCGCCACCGTGAGCGGCTCGCGCGCGTAGAAACCGCCGGAGGCGCGGCGGTCCGCGGGCACGGTCAGCTCGGTGGTCACGTCCCCAGGGCCGATGTCCTCCGCCAGCGCGCGGCGGATCAGGTCCAGCGCGTCGGGATGCATCCAGTTCATGGCGCTCATGCCCCGAGCTCGGCAAGAACCGCCTGCTGTTCCGCCAGTTCTTTCTCGTAAACAGCGAGTTTTTCGCGGATGCCTTCGACGACGTGCGCCGGCGCTTTGGAAACGAAGCTCTCGCTGGCAAGCTGCTTGCGGCTGGAGGCGATCACCTTCTCGAGCTCGGCTGCGCGCTTTTCCACGCGCTGGCGGATCGAGTCGATCTGCGCGCCGGAGAGCTTCAGCCCCACGGCGAAATCGGCGGCGGCGCGGCGGACGCCTGCGGGGCGTGCTTCCGGATTGAGTTCGAACGTGCCGCCGGCGAGAGCGTTGATCACCGCCAGTTCCGTTGAGGCGGCGTGTTGCACGTCCGAGCAGAGCGATTCGATCCATCCCCCCACGCTCGCGCCCGGATCGACTTTGTTGTCGGCGCGCAACGCGCGGGCGGAGGTGATGATCGACTGCAACAGCGCGAACAGCCGCGCGGCTTCTTCATCGGCGGCATCGCCGGCGTGCGGATAGGGCGCGATGCAGATCGAGGCCGGCGTGTCCGAGCCTTTCCGCACGAGCCTCTGCCACAGCTCTTCGCTGATGAACGGCATCAGCGGGTGCAGCAGGCGCAGCGCAAGCTCAAACGTTTCGGCCATGGTCTCCACATGCGCCCGCGCCTCGGCGCCCTGCTGCACGCGCAGCTTCTTGATCTCCACATACCAGTCGCAGAAGTCGTCCCAGAGAAAAGTCCAGACGATGTCGGCGGCTTCGTGATAGCGGTAGTGAAGCTGCGCCTGCTCCATGCGCGCGGCAGCTTCGTTGAGCTTGTGGCGGATCCAGCGGTCTTCGAGCGGCACAGATCCGGAGATGGGGCGCGGCCGGTTGACGTCTCGCGGCGGCGAGTCCAGCGCGAGCTGCTCGAGACCAACCTTTTCCATTTGCAGAAAGAGAAACCGCGCCGCGTTCCAGATCTTGTTGGCGAACGCGCGGCTGCTGGCCATGCGCTCTTCACTCAATGCAATGTCCATGCCGGGCGCGGCCCCGCGCAGCAGCGCGAACCGCACCGCGTCGGTGCCGTACTGCTCGATCACCTCCAGCGGATCGACCGTGTTGCCTTTGGTCTTCGACATCTTCTGGCGGTGCGCGTCTCGCACCAGACCGTGGATGTAGACCGTGCGGAAAGGCACCTCGCCCGTGCACTCCATGCCGAGCATGATCATGCGGGCGACCCAGAAAAAGAGAATGTCGAAGCCGGTGATGAGCAGCGTGGTGGGATAGTAGGTCTTCAGGTCTTCCGTCTCGTCCGGCCAGCCGAGAGTCGAGAAAGGCCACAGTCCGCTCGAAAACCACGTGTCGAGCACGTCTGCGTCCTGCTCGATGCGGTTCGAACCGCAGTGGGCGCAGGCGTGGGGGTCTTCGCGCGCAACCGTCGTCTTCTTGCAGTCCGAGCAATGCCACGCGGGGATGCGGTGGCCCCACCAGAGCTGGCGCGAAACGCACCAGTCGCGGATGTTGTACATCCACTCGAAGTAGGTCTTTGCGTAGTTTTCCGGGACAATGCGGATTCGGCCGTCCTCGACGGCGCGGATGGCGGGCTCGGCCAGGGGCTTCATGCGGCAGAACCACTGCGTGGAGACCAGCGGCTCGACGATGATCTTGCAGCGCTGGCAGCGGCCGGCGCTGAGCGTGTAGGCCTCGGTCTTTTCGAGCAGCCCCAGCGCCTCCAGATCCGCCAGCACGCGCTTGCGCGCTTCAAAGCGGTCGAGCCCGGCGTACCGGCCGGCGGCTTCGGTCATGCGCGCGTCCAGGCCGATCACGACGGCGTGCGGCAGATTGTGCCGGCGGCCCGCTTCAAAGTCGTTCGGGTCGTGAGCGGGCGTGACCTTGACGACGCCCGTGCCGAACTTCGGGTCGGCGAGCGGATCGGTGATCACCGGAATCTCGCGGTCCATCAGCGGGAGCACGACCGTGCGGCCGTGCAGATCGCGGTAGCGGTCATCTTCCGGATTCACGCACACCGCGGTGTCGCCGAGCATCGTTTCCGGCCGCGTGGTGGCGACGGTGACGAAGCGCCCCGGCATGTCTTTCACCGGATACCGGATATGCCACAGGTTGCCCGGCTCCTCCTCGTGCACCACTTCCAGATCGCTCAGCGCCGTGTGGCAGCGCGGGCACCAGTTGACCATGTACTCGCCGCGGTAGATGAGGCCCTTTTCATACAGGCGCACGAAGGTCTCGCGCACGGCGCGCGACAGCCCGGGATCGAGAGTGAAGCGGTTGCGCGTCCAGTCGCACGAGGCGCCGGTGCGCTTCATCTGGCGGATGATCGTGCCGCCGTATTGCTCTTTCCATTGCCAGACGCGGCGCACGAACTCTTCGCGTCCCAGGTCGTGGCGGGTCAGTTTCTCGTTTTCCCACAACGAGCGCTCCACCACCATCTGCGTGGCGATGCCGGCGTGGTCCTGTCCGGGGAGCCACAGCGTCTGGTCGCCGCGCATGCGGTGCCAGCGGACGGTCGCATCGATCTCGGTGTGCTCGAGCATGTGCCCGATGTGCAGGCTGCCCGTGACGTTGGGCGGGGGGATGACCAGCGAAAACACTTCTTTGCCATCCTGTTTTTTCTCCGGCGGCGTGAAGTAGCCGCCGGCGATCCAGGCTTCCGCCCAGCGCGGCTCAAACCGCTGCGGTTCGTAGACTTTCTCCAATGTCATGGGGGTAAACTTCCAGTCTAACAGGGGGCCGTTCCCGTACACTATGGGCATGCGTCTGGAAGCGATGCAGGCGGCGCTGCGCGGGCAGGCCATGGATGGTTGGCTTTTTTTCGATCACCACCGGCGGGACGGACTGGCGTACCGGATCCTCGGCTTCGAGCCGCCCCGCACGCCCACCCGGCGTTGGTATTACTTCGTGCCGGCGGAAGGCGAGCCGGTCAAGCTGGCGCACCGCATCGAAGCGGGCATGCTGGATGCGCTGCCCGGCGCGAAGCGGCTGTACGCGGGCTGGCAGGAACAGGAGCAGCGGCTGCGGGAGCTGCTGGCGGGCGCGCGGCGCGTGGCCATGCAGTATTCGCCCCGGTGCGCGGTGCCCTACGTGGCGATGGTGGACGCGGGCACCGTGGAGCTGGTGCGCTCGCTGGGCGTGGAGGTGCTGTCCTCGGCGGCGCTGGTGCAGCAGTTCGAGGCGCTGTGGACGCCGGAGCAGTACGCGAGCCATAAGCGGGCGCAGGCGAGGGTGGACGCCATCCGCGCCGCGGCGTTCCGCCTGGCCGAAGAGCGGCTCGCGCGCGGGGAGTCCGTCACTGAGTTCGACATCAAACAATTCATTCTGAACGCGTTTGAAACGGAAGGGCTCTATACCGATCACGGCCCGATCGTGGCCGTGAACGCCCACGCCTCAGACCCGCATTACGAACCGCAGGCGTCAGGCTCATCGGAGGTGCGCAAGGGCGATCTGCTGCTGATCGATCTGTGGGCCAAGCTGCGCGAGCCGGGCTCGGTCTATTACGACATCACCTGGACCGCGTATTGCGGCGCGGCGCCGCCAGAGAAGATGCTGGAGGTCTTTGAGGCGGTGGCGGGCGCGCGCGGCGCCGCCGTGGCGCGGGTCATGCAGGCAGCCGCATCAGGCGAGCCGCTCTGCGGCTGGCAGGTGGATGATGCGGCGCGGGGCTACCTGCGCGAGCGCGGGCTCGAGGAGTTCTTCTTCCACCGCACCGGACACTCGATCGGCGAGGACGTCCATGGGACGGGCGCCAACATGGACAACTTCGAGACGCACGACGACCGTCCGATCGTGCCCGGGCTGTGCTTTTCCGTGGAGCCGGGCGTGTATCTGGCGGAGTTCGGCATCCGCAGCGAGGTCAATGTCTACCGCTCCGAGACGGGCGCGGAAGTGACGGGCGAAGTGCAAAACGAGCTGCTGCGGTTGGCGGTGTGAGCCCGGATCGGGTGAAGTCGCACTTGTAAATTCCTCACGGGCCGCAAAGTTTCCGCTTGTATTGGGCCGGGAACAGGTGCACACTGGATCACCCTATTTTCAGAGGAGGCTTCTGGTGATGCAGTTTCGTACGCCAGTGCCCGTTTTCGCCCTGCTGCTTGCGGCAGGGACTGTTTCCGCACAACCGGCGCCGGCGCCGATAACCGCCGTTTCCCTGTTTCGGGTCCAGCCGGACCGGATGGAGCGGTTCGTCGAGATCATCCGCCTGATCACGCCCTCGCTGGACAAGCTCCTCCAGGCGGGAACCATCGATGCCTACGGGCTCGACACAGACATGGTCCATACGGAAGGCCCCAACGTGGACTTGTGGTACACGGCCAGAAATTTCGCCGGCATTTCAGAAGCCGACAAGGCGATTCAGGCGGCGCTTCAGGCCAATGCCGAGAAGATGAAAGACGTCTATTCCGTGACGGATTTCGAAAAGCACCGCGACCTGATGGTCCGCAGCCTGGAATACGGCGCGGGGAAAACCCCGGCCGGCGCGCTGCCGGTGACCTTCTTCCAGCAGGAGAAGGTGAAGCCTGGCAAGCTGCCGGTGGCCCGGATGATGTTCCGGCATCATGAAAAGCCGGTTCTCGATCAACTGATCAAGGAAGGCGCGATTTACGGCTACTCCATGGATGTGGAAGCAGTTCACACGAGGGAGCCAGGGACGGTCTGGTACCTGATTCTTGCTCCCGACATGGGTGCGATGGATAAGATCCGGGCCGCATTTTCCGCTTCCCGGGAGAAAATGAACGCCGCGGAGAGGCAGGCGCTGGAAGAGATGGATGAAGAAATATTCGACCGGAAGTCGCACCGGGATTCCATGTCCCGGGCGGTGATTTTCAAGTCGCGTTGAGCCGGCAGGCGGGACGCTTCGGCGTCCCGCCGCGCATCATTCCCACGATCAGCCCCACCCTCAGCGGGCAAACGTCCGCGACAGGCTGAAGTGCCAGAAGGCGTTGTCCGGGATGCGCGATTGCAGCCCCCATTGTTTGCGCCAGCCGGCTTCCACCTGATTCCCCTTCCACGACAGCACCAGCGCCGTCTGATAGCGGACGACGCGGTGGCCGTGCGTTCCGTAGAAGTTCCACGAGTAGGTGTGCGCTGGACCGTGGCGGAAGGTGAGGCGCACAGGATCCGTGTGGATCAGCGGGTGGTCGATCCAGCCTTGCGTGTGCACGAGCGAGCCCTTCGGCAGCCGGCTGGCCAGCAGGGTCCACGAGTCGCTGGTGACGGTGAGGGGCAGGCGCCCGGCGCGGGCTGTGTAGATCAGGTTGCCGGGGATCAACCAGTCGGTGGTGCCCGTCAGCACCGTTGGGAAGTTCCAGTATTGGAGCCCCGAACCGAGCGTCAGGCTTTGTGAAGCCCTGCGCCAGGCGGGCGCGCGGTACGCGATGCCCGCCATGGTGCTGTTCACTCCCGAAGGCGCGTCAGTCGTATTCCAGCCGTGCAGCGAAAGCAGGTCGCCGGCACGGAACAGATTGGCAAGACCCGTGGCAGCGCGGTTCTGCCAGGCTGGTCCGCCGCCGAACGTGCCGCCAAGGGTGAGCTGGAACGTGTCGGCAAAGCCCGTTTGCACCGTCGTCACCCAGCGCACCGGCGGACGGTTGGAGGCGATGGTGTGTTCAGACACCTGCTGGGCGGCGGCCCACGAAGCGATGCACAGGATCGGGAGAAGGCGTGCGGTGCGGTCCAAAGGACAAAAATATCATAAAAAGGCCTGAAACGGTGATTTTGGTGCGGGCGAGGCCGCACCAAATCGGGCCGCAGGCCCAATCGAGCCGCGCCTGAAGCGCCGGAGGCGCGAAAGAAGCGGCCCCTGGAACCGGCGCCAGAGAACATTCCCAGCCAGGATCCTCCGCCGCACGGCCGGGCCGCGGCCGCGCCATCCAGCCGGCATGTGCGCCAAGGCCGTCCTTCAGCGGCGCGTCACGGCGGACAGCGAAAAATTGCACTCGCATTTTCAGCCGCTTCCCGCCGCGCGGGCCGGCTTTGCGCCCGCGCGGCCCCACGGTTCTGGCTGGAGGTCCGAGGCCGTGGCGCCGCGCTCATTCGATCCTGCCCGCCTGAAACCCACGCTGATTGACCTGGCCCTTCTCGACCGGCTGCATCAGGCCGCTTCTCCCGATCCCTTCAGCGTCCTGCTGGAACTCCGCCACGGCGCGCGCGCCGCGGACCTCCTCGCGCTCTGTCCCTCCGCCCAGCCCATTGGAGCGGCGAGCCGCGGCCTTTTCCGCGCCCGTCTCACCAAGGCGGAGATCCTCGCCCTGGCCGCTCAGGCAGAGTCTGTTCTCTACCGCATCTGGCTGAACCACTCCGTCCGCGCCCTCTCGCTGCGGACGATTCAGGCCGACGCCGCGCTGGCAGGCTTTCACGCCACGGGCCGCGGCATCGTCTGGGCGGTGGCCGATTCCGGCATCGCGCCCCACGCGCACTTTGACATGCACGGGAACCTCGAGCTTCCTGACGGTCTCGAGCACCGCGACTTCACCGGCGCCGGCTCTCCGCTGACCGACGAGTTCGGCCACGGCACGCATGTGGCGGGCATCCTGGCCGGCGCGGCTCCGGACAAAGCGGTCCTGCCCTCAACCGCCCTTTGCGAGCCGCCCCGCGGCGTCGCGCCCGAGACGAAAATCCTATCCCTGAAAGTCCTCGGATCCGACGGCTGCGGCGAGGTCTCCGATATTCTCGCCGCCCTGGACTATGTGCAGCAGTTGAATGCCAACGGGCGCCGCCTGCTCGTGCACGGCATCAACCTCTCCCTCGGCTATGAATTCGATCCCGAGTGGTTCGCCTGCGGAGCGTCGCCGCTGTGCCAGGAGATCGACCGGCTGGTCCACTCGGGCGTCTGCGTCGTGGTTGCGGCGGGCAATTCCGGCTACGGGTGGCAGAATTCGCAGCACACCGGGATGACGCCCGCCTGCCTGGATCTGACAATTAACGATCCCGGCAACGCCGAGCTGGCGATCACCGTGGGCTCGACGCACCGCGAGCGCCCGCACACATACGGGGTCTCGTATTTTTCGTCGAAAGGCCCCACCGGAGACGGGCGCATGAAGCCCGACCTCGTCGCGCCGGGGGAGAGGATCGTCTGCTGCGCCGCGCCGGCCAAAGCGCCCGCGGGCGCCGACTGGCGGCTGGCCTACGTCGAGGACTCCGGGACGTCGATGGCCGCCCCCCATGTTTCCGGGGCCGTCGCCGCGTTTCTCTCCGTCCGCCCCGAATTCATTGGCCGGCCGCTGGATGTCAAAGAGATATTTCTCGAAACCGCAACCGATCTTCGCCGCGCTCCTCAGTTTCAGGGACGCGGAATGGTCAACTTGTTCCGCGCCTTGCAGGCGCGGTGAATAGACGATGAAAAGTGCTGAAAAAGGGAAAATCTTATGACGTATTTTCGCATGGATTTTGACGCCTCCGGCCGGTTCCGAAACGTGGCTCAGCGTGACGCATTCCTGGCTTTTCTGCAAAAAGAAAAACCCCGCGCAGTCCTGATGGCAGCCCATGGCTGGCTCAACGACACCGCGGCCAGCGGCCGCATGTTCGCCTGGTTCGCTGAAGCGCTCCGGCCCTTGCCCGTCTGCGGCATCGCCTGGCCTTCGCACCCGCTGAAGCGGAACGCGGCCGGCGTGGTCAAGGCAGGCATCGAAGCGACCTCGTATTACCTCATGAAGGAGCGCGCCGCCGAGGTGGGCTCGGCCGGACTGGCGCCGCTCGTGCGGTCGCTGAAGCAGATATCGC
Source organism: uncultured Bryobacteraceae bacterium (assembly GCA_937920635.1). Classification (GTDB taxonomy): domain Bacteria; phylum Acidobacteriota; class Terriglobia; order Bryobacterales; family Bryobacteraceae; genus JANWVO01. The sequence goes on along the minus strand of CAKZUE010000060.1, from coordinate 16,210 downwards.
CCGCAACGTGCGTCCATTTCGCGGGCCACTCCTTCGGCGGCCGTCTGGTGACGGCGGCCGCGATGGCTCTCGGACGCCCGGACGGCGAGCCCCAGGTGGAGAGCATGATGCTTCTCCAGGCCGCTTTCTCGCAGTTCGCCTTCAGTCCGCAGGGTCTCTACCGCCCGGTGGTGGCCGAGCGCATGGTCCGCGGCCCCATCGCTGTCACCCACACCGTTCACGACAAAGCCGTCGGCATGGCCTATCCCGTCGCCTCCATGCTCAGGCGCCAGAACGCCTCCGGTCTGGGAGGCCCAAATGATCCCTACGGTGGGCTGGGCGCCAACGGCGCCCGAGGGCTCAGCGCCGAGGAGTGCATCCACCTCAACCTCGGCGACCTGGCTTCGCTCGAGCAGTTCCTCGGCTACCCGGTCATCAACCTCAACGCGGACCGCGTCATCCTCGGCCACTCCGACTTCTGCAAGCCCCAGGTGGCCGGTACGCTCAGGTTCCTGACTTCCCAAACCCCGCCCGCGCGCTGAGCTTCACCGTTGCGCCCGGCGGCGATGCGGCCGCACTTTCCGCCTCCCGCGAAGCGTCCCGCTGCCGCGGTTCTCTCACCCGTTCACTGCGCCGCTCTCCGCACCCGCACTAGCCCCCGCTCCCCGCGCCGTCCTTCAAAAAGAAGGTACGCGCTCCGGTCCATTCGTTCCAGACGATATTCCGGCTGCGTGCCGTCCACTTCCACGCTCCGGACCGCGAAACCCTCCGGCAGCAGCAGCCGGAAAGCTGCGCGGCTTCCCGATCCGGCGTACTCAACAGCGATCCCATCGGAATCCTGCCGCCACGCGTAACTGAAATAGGCATCCGAAGCCGCCACGTGCATCGTCACGCGCGCCTCTTTCACCCCCGCCGCCGCCCACCGCGGCGAGACCTCCACCTCCTCCATCCGCGGTCCGAGCATCCGCACGCCCGCCAGCCCTTCCATCAGCGCCTCCACCCACTGCGCCATCCCCCAGCCCGCATACCGGACTTCGTTGGTGGTGCGGAACCCCGGAGTGCCATCGGGCCAGTACCACACCTGCGCCCCGCCCGTTTCCCGCAAATGACGCGCGTACTGGCGCAGCAGATCCACGCCCCATTGCTCCCGCCCGAACCAGAACGCCGCCCGGCACAGCTCCCCGCCCACCCACGGCATCAGCCCGCCGTTGGCGTAGCCGCCCTGCTTCCGGAACGGATCCTTCCAGTAGCCGAGGTGGTCCGGATAGCCGGGCTGCAAACTCCACCACGGATACTTGTCTCCGGTTGCCGCGTGCCTCCGCCGGTATTCATCGAGGATTGTCCGCGCCTGCTCCGCGTCGGCCAGCCCCCGCGTCATCGCCCACGTGTTGCTCATGGCGAGCTGCTGGCGCTCGTCGAAATCTCCATGGTCGATCGGATCCAGATGGACATGGTGCTGGAACTTCACTCCGTCCCACAGCAGCCCGGCCGCGCGCCGGCGGTATTCCGCCGCCTCCTGCTGCCAGTAGGAAGCCCGCACCGCATCGCCGGCGGCGCGGTGCATTTCCGCCATGGCGCGGAATGCCTGGTAGTAGCCCGTCTGGTCGCACACGGCGATCACATGGCGCGACGTCCCGGCGTCGCTTGCGCCGTCGATATCGAAGTCCCACGTGTCGCAACTGTGCTGGCGCTGGATCAGGCGGCGCCTGGGGTCCCAGTGTTTGGCATCGCTCATGACGTAAGCAAGCGCTTTTTCGAGCCGGGGCAGCGCGCGCTGCATCCACGCGGTGTCACCTGTCGCCAGCCAGGTCTGCCACACGCCGAGCACGAGGATGTATTCGACATCGCTCTCCAGGCCCACGCGCCACGTGCGCCCGTCGCGGTGGATCCCGTCCGGAATCATCCCATCCTCGCGCTGCGCGTCGATAAACCGGTCCAGCCCGCATTGCATTTCGCGCTCCCAGTGCCGGTATGCGGGCAGCGAATAAATCCAGTCGCGCAGCCAGATCCCGTCGAAACGCCACGTGTCCCCGGAAATGTAGCCGACAAAACGCCCCCGCTCCGTGCGGTAATCCCGCCGCCCCAATTGCATGCGCTCTTCCGTAAATGGGTACAATTCATCGAAATCGGCATCGCCGGTGATCACCGCAGTGCGCGGCGCCAGCCGGAAATTCAGATAACGGCTGTGCCGCTGCTCGCCCGGGAAAAACAGGTAAATATAGTGGACGCCCGCCTTGCCCGCGGCTGGGAACTCCATCGTCCCGCGCCCGTCCGTCAACGCCAGTTCGCGCTCCAGGTACACCCTCTGCTCCGGATCCGCCACGCGCACGCGGGCTTTCGCGTCCCCGCGCGCCCGTCCCGTCACGGTCACCCGTACCCGTTCCAGCGGCTGGTATGTGGCCCGGTCTGTCTCCAGCCGCCCGTAGTGGCCCTCGGTCGTGGAAGCCTCCGGCGGCGCCAGCAACACTGCGAGCAGAATCGTGGCGGTCATGCCACTCATGCTATCGCAGGGTGCCCGCCCGGCAATCCCTGAAAGACCGCGCAAATTCGGCGAACTTCCAGGCGTCCGCGAAATTCGACGCGATCCCGAAAGACACGCGCACCGCCCCGGTGCTCTTCGCGTCGACGCACATCCGCAGGTCCTCCAGAGTGAACCGCGAACGGCGCTCCGTCTCCGCCTGACGGAAACACGCCGACAGCTCCTCCGCCCTCAGCCCCAGCGCCGCCTCTCCGCCGCCCGGGTTGCAGAAACACCCGGTGCGGATCGAAATGCGCTCGCGCGCCGCCAGTTCTTCGATGCGGAGATGATCGATGACTTCTCCTTCGGCATCGTAGAAATTCATCGTCACAGTACCGCCGCGCGGCCCCCGCGCGCCCGGCCCGTAGATCCGCACCAGCGGCAGGCCGTTGCTGTGGTGCAGCGCTTCCAGTTCTCCAATGAGCCACTCGGCGAGGCAGCGCACCCGCTCGTGGATCCTGTCGATCCCCGCCTTCCGCAGGTGCCGCAGCCCGATCTCCACCCCGGGGATGTTCAGAAAGTCCACCGTGCCGTCTTCGAACGCCTCCGGCCCGTCGGCCAGAAAATAGCCGTCCCCCTGGACCGACGCCACCGTGATCGTTCCGCCGGCGAACCACGGCCGGTGCAGCTTCCTCAGGACGCTTCTCTTGGCGATCAGGCAGCCGATCCCCGTCGGGTAGCCGAACATCTTGTAAAACGACAGCGTGACGAACTCCGGCTTCACGCGGCTCAGGTCCAGCGGATTGGTGGGAACAAACGCCGCGGCATCCAGAAGAACGTCCCAGCCTGCCGACTGCGCCTTGGCCACCCAGCCCAGATCGTGCTGTGCGCCGGAGAAATTGGATTGCGCCGGATAGGCGAAAAGGCAATCAGCGGCGGCCGGTTTTGCGAACAAAGCGGCTTCCAATTGTTCCGCTTCAGCCAATAAATCGGGAATCGAAAGGGGGACATATTGAATCTTTGCTCCCCTGGCCCGTGCGAATTCCCGGATCCCGTTTACGGAGTTATGGTTGTCGAACGTGAGCAGGTACACGCCGCCGCGGGCGAATGGGTAAGCCTCTCCCACGAGTTTTAGCGCTCCAGTCGCGTTCGGCGTGAAAATCGCCACGTACTCCTCGGGCGAGGCGTTGAAGTGCTCGAGCACATCCCTGCGCCCCCGCTCCACCCACTCCGACATCAGCGCCGAAGCTGGATTGCGCGAGTGCGGGTTGCCGAACACGTGACTCTCGAGAAGCCGCACGTGTTCCTCCACCTGGCTCGCCCCATAGAGACCCGCGCCGGTATAGTCCAGGTAGACCTCCCCGAGTTTATCCAGCCGCGCATAGTCAGTCGCCCGCAGCTCGTCCAGTTCCCTCGTCGCCTCATACTGAGGCCATGCGCTGACGAACTCCCTGTAGGCTTCCTCCATCGTTGCCTGGTGTCGCCCCGTGTTGTCGTTCACGGCTGTTCAATCCTCTCCAACATTCCCTGTCGAGTCAGCCCGCCTTTCTCTCCACCTCCATAAGGTGACTGTAACACAGTGTGACCGCGAGACTTCCGCTGCATAACACCACTCATAGGTGGTGTCTCCTGGCCGGGCCGTAACATACTGTAAAAAGGGGACTTGACAACGGGCCCAGTTTGGCGCATAAAGGAAGCGGGCATGAAAATATCGGTTATGCGGGTATTAAACTGGGCAATGCGGGGCGCTGCTCAGCTCGCCGGCGCCGAAGAGGGGGCACACCATGCAATGGCTGACTGAGTATCTCGACAAGCGCACCACCGCCGCCGACGCGGTGAGCGAAATCCGCTCCGGGCAGACGGTCTACATCCACCCCGGCTGCGCGGTGCCGCTGGATCTGGTCTCGGCACTGCTGGAACGCTCGCGCGATCTGGAGGACGTGCAGATCATTCACATGAAAACGCTCGGCGGCGCCGATTACACGCTGCCGGAATACGAGCGGAGTTTCCGCACCATCGCTCTCTTTATCGGCGACAACGTGCGGCAGGCGGTGAATGAAGGGCGCGCCGAATACATGCCGATATTTCTGCATGAGATTGAAGGGCTGTTCGAACGCGGCGAATTGCAGCTCGACTATGTGCTGATGCAGGTGTCGCCGCCCGACAAATACGGCTACCTGAGCCTCGGGGTGGGAATCGACACGACGCTCACGGCGGCAAGGCATGCGCGGCGGGTGATTGCGGAAGTCAATCCGAATATGCCGCGCACGCACGGCCAGACATTTCTGCACATCTCCGAGATCCACAAGGTCGTCGAGGTGAACCATCCGCTGCCGGAGATGACCGCCGATGCCGCCAACGACATTCAGCGGCGGATCGCGCGCAACGTGGCTTCGCTGATTCCCGACGGCGCCACGTTGCAGATGGGCATCGGAGCGGTGCCGGACGCGGTGCTTTCGTATCTGGCGAACCACCGCGACCTGGGCATGCACACGGAGATGTTCTCAGACGGGGTCATTCCTCTGATAGAAAAGGGAGTGATGAACGGCGCCCAGAAGACCATCCATCCGGCGAAGCTGGTGGCGGGCTTCGTCCTCGGCACGCGCCGCCTGTTCGATTTCATCGATGACAACCCGCTGTTCGAGTTCCACCCCACGAAGTATGTGAACGACCCGTTCGTGATCGCCCGGAACCGGAAGATGGTTGCCATCAATTCGGCTATTCAGGTTGATTTGACCGGGCAGGTCTGCGCCGATTCGATCGGCGTGCGCCCGTACAGCGGTTTCGGCGGGCAGGTGGACTTCATCCGGGGCGCGGCCCACAGCGAGGGCGGCAAGCCGGTCATCGCGCTGCCGTCGACGGCGAAGGACGGCACGGTTTCCCGCATCGCTCCCATGCTGGAGCCGGGCGCTGGCGTGGTGACGTCGCGCGCCGATGTCCACTACGTCGTCACCGAGCACGGCATCGCTTATCTGCACGGCAAGACGTTGCGGGAGCGCGCCGAAGCGCTGATTGCGATTGCCGATCCGAAATTCCGCGATTCGCTCACGGAATTCGCCTATAAAGCCCGCTATTTGCGTCCGAAGTTAATTCCGGTTTCTTAAGGAGGCGCCATGCCAGCCGCAGTCAAGGAAGACAAAGGCTACATCGTGATCAACGAGGAGGAATGCAAGGGCTGCGGCCTTTGCATCGAGGCCTGCGTGCAGAAGGTGCTGCACGCCGCCCCCTACCTGAACCGCTACGGCTACCATCCGGCCGTCTACGACGGCCGCGGCTGCAACGGCTGCGGGCTGTGCTTCTACGCGTGTCCCGAGCCGGGCGCGATCACCGTGTACAAGGCCGTTGCCTGAACCGCAGGAGGTCTCCCATGCCCAGACAACTGATCAAAGGCAACGAAGCGTTGATGAAGGGCGCGATTCTCGGCGGCTGCCGCGCCTTTTACGGATATCCGATCACGCCCGCCAATGAGCTCACCGAAGCCGCCGCTTTCTATCTGCCGCAGGTGGGTGGCACGTTTCTCCAGGCGGAAAGCGAAGTGGCGGCCATCAACATGGTGTTCGGCGCGGCCAGCGCCGGCATCCGCGCGATGACGGCCTCCAGCGGCCCCGGCATCAGCCTGATGGCGGAGGGCATCAGCTACATCGCCGGCGCCGAGCTGCCCTGCGTCATCGTCAACGTCATGCGCGGCGGACCCGGGCTTGGCAACATTGCGCCCGAACAGGGCGATTATTTCCAGGCCGTCAAGGGCGGCGGGCACGGCAATTACCGCTGCCTGGTGCTGGCCCCAGCCACGGCCCAGGAGATGTGCGATCTGGCGCGGCTGGCGTTTGAACTCGCCGAGCGCTACCGCAATCCGGTGATGATCCTCACCGACGGCTACACCGGGCAGATGATGGAGCCGGTCGATTTCTACTCGGCCGCTGCTGTCGATCCGCCCGTTCCGGATTGGGCCGTCACGGGCACGGCCGAGACCAGCAAGAACCTTATCACGTCCATTTACCTTCAACCGGACGAGCTGGAAGCGCACATCCGCAAGCTGGCCGAAAAGTACCGCCTGGCCGAGGAGCGCGAGGTCCGGTGGGAGAATTACCGGACCGAAGACGCCGACCTGATCTTTGTCGGCTACGGCATTGTGAGCCGTGTTCTGAAGTCCGCCGTCGAGGCGCTCCGCGGGCGCGGCATCCGCGCCGGGCTGCTCCGCCCGATCACTCTCTATCCGTTCCCGTCGGCCGAAATCCGCCGGCTCGCCGCGCAGGCGGCGGTCTTCTTCACAGTGGAAATGAGCACGGGGCAGATGGTGGAGGACGTGCGCCTCGCGGTGGAGGGCCGGCGGCCGGTGGAGTTTTACGGCCGCTGCGGCGGCAATGTGCCCTCGTCGGAAGAGATCGTCGAACATGTGGTCCAGTGGATCGACGGCCGCGCCGAGCAGGCCGTCTCGGAGGTGATACACCATGCCTGACACGATTCCCGCCAATATGAAGCCGGTTCACGGCAAGGCCGAGTGCCTGTATGACTCCTATTTCCGCAAGGGCGAGAACCCGCACCAGACGCATTACTGCCCCGGCTGCGGGCATGGTGTCGCGCTGAAGCTGCTGGCCGAGGCCATCGACGAGCTCGGCATCCGCGACCGCGTCATCATCGTCTCGCCGGTGGGCTGCTCGGTGTTTCTGTACTACTATTTCGACACCGGCAACGTGCAGGTGGCGCACGGCCGCGCGCCAGCCGTGGCCACGGGACTCAAGCGTTCGCGCCCGGACGCCATCGTCATTTCCTATCAGGGCGACGGCGATCTGGCGGCCATTGGGTCGGCCGAGATTCTTCATGCTGCCAACCGCGGCGAGGCCATCACTTCGATCTTCGTCAACAACGCCATCTATGGGATGACCGGCGGGCAGATGGCGCCGACGACTCCGCTGGGCAACAAGACGACAACGACGCCGTTCGGCCGTGAGTCCCACAGGGACGGCTATCCCATCCACATCTCGGAGATGCTGTCGGCGCTGGACGGCCCCGTCTATATCGAGCGCGTGGCTTTGGGCAACGTCAAACAGATCCTCGCCGCGAAGCGCTCCATCCGCAAGGCTCTGGAGAACCAGATTAAAGGGCTCGGCTTTTCGCTGGTGGAAGTGCTTTCGCCGTGTCCCACCATCTGGAAGATGGATCCGGTGGAGGCGCAGCGGCACGTGCGCGAATTCATGACCACCATCTATCCGCTTGGCGTGAAGTGCGACCGCACGGCGCAGGCTGAGCCGCAGCCCGCGCCGCCGCAGCCGCCGCCGCTGGAGGAATTGCCGAAGCTGCTCCGCATTCCGCTCGAGGAGGCGCCGGTGGAGCGCGCCCAGGGAACCAGCGACATCGACTGCCGGATCAAGGTGGCCGGTTTTGGCGGGCAGGGCGTGCTGCTGCTGGGGCAGTTGCTGGCCGAAGCAGGCATGGACTACGGCCTGGAAGTTTCCTGGCTGCCCAGCTACGGTCCTGAAATGCGCTCGGGCACGTCCAATTGCCATGTCCGGCTCTCCGCGCGGCCGATCGATTCGCCGCTCGTGTCCGGCTCGCATGTGCTGATCGCGCTGAACGAGCCGTCGTTGCGGAAGTTCCTGAACGCCGTTCTGCCGGGTGGCACGGTGTTGTACAACGGCACGGAGATTCCGGAAGACCTGCGCCGTGAAGATGTGGCGCTATACGCGCTGCCGTTCTTCGAGATCGCTGATAAAGAGGGGGCGTCCAAGGCGGGCAACATCGTGGCGCTGGGGGCGTTGCTGGAAGCCACGCGCCTGCTGCCTGCCGAAGTCGTGGAACACGCCATGGCGCGGGTGATCCGGTCGGAGAAATGGCTGGAGATCGACCGCCGCGCCCTGTCGCGCGGCATGGAGGCAGTCCGGTCCCTGAAGACCCAACCCTCGAAGGAGCCTTGCCATGCCTGACATGATGGACACGCTTGTCTGGTTCAACGGCCGCACCGTTCCGTTACGGGAGGCCCAGGTCAACATCCTCACGCATGCGCTGCACTACGGCACCGGCGTGTTTGAAGGCATCCGCGGCTACTGGTCGCAGGACGCCGAAGAGCTTTTCCTGGTGCGGTGCGAGGAGCATTACCAGCGCTGGAAGACCAACTGCCGCATGCTCGGCATCGAGCCGGACAACTCGGCGGAAGAGCTCACGGAACTCACCGCCGAACTGGTCCGCCTGAACGGTTTCCGCACCGATGTTTACGTGCGCCCGCTCGCCTACATGTCGTCGCCGCGCATCGGCGTGCGGCCGGACGGCAAGTCCGATTTCGCGATCATTGCGGTCCCCTTCGGCGTGTACATCGACAGCTCGAAGGGGCTGCACGCGGGCATCGTGAGCTGGCGGAGGCTGGAGGACCACGCGCTGCCGGCGCGCGGCAAGATCTGCGGCGCCTATGTCAACAGCGTGCTCGCCACCACGGAAGCGCACCGTCACGGCTATGACGAGGCCATCCTGCTGAACGAATCCGGCCATGTGGCCGAGGGCGCGACATGCAATCTGTTCATCGTCCGCCACGGCAAGCTGATCACGCCGCCACCGTCGGACAACATCCTGGAAGGCATCACCCGCGCCTCGGTGATCGAGCTGGCCCGCCGCGAGCTGCACATGGAGGTGATCGAACGCTCGATCGACCGCACGGAGCTGTACTGCTGCGAGGAGGTGTTCCTCACGGGCACGGCGGTCGAGGTGGCGCCGGTCACACGGATCGACCACATTCCGGTGGGCGCGGGCCAGATCGGCGTGGTGACGGCGCACCTGAGGGAGTTGTACTCGCAGGCGGTGCACGGCCGCATCGTCGACTATCACACCTGGCTGCACCCCTGTTACCAGCCCGTGCACGTCCACGCGCGCTGAGCGGCGCTGCGGGGCAGGGAAGTTCAGGCCCCAGGGCTGCCGCGGAGCTTTGAGATCACGGTGCGGATGGAATCGCGCGCCGGATTGTCGGGGTGGCGGCGGAGGAAGTCCTCCAGCACATCGGCCGCCCGCGCCTTGTCGCCGCGGCGCACATAGATCTCTGCGAGCGTCAGTTGCGGATGGCTGAAATGCGCCGGGTCGAGGCGGATCGCCTCCAGCAGATATTTCTCCGCCAGGTCGAGGCGCCCCAGGCCGAAGTAGGTCATGCCGAGCTGCGAGTTGGCGAGCGCGTCGTTCGGGCGCCGCAGCACGGCGTTCAGGTTGTATTTCCACGCCTCGCTGAAGTTGCCCGTGGTGACGTAGACGCCGCCCAGGTTGACGACCGGCTCGTAGGCGTTCTGGTCCGCCTCCAGCGCGCGCAGGAAGTACTTCTCGGCGTCGCCGTAGCGCTGCGTCTGATAGGCGATGGTGCCGAGGAAATTCCATGCCGCGGCGAACTGCGGGGCCAGCTCGACGGCGCGCTCCAGGTGCGCGATGGCGGCGGCGACGTCGCGGGACTCGAGCTTCCTGCCGGCGTTGCGGTACTCGTCGCGCGCCTTCTGCGGAATGGCGAGTTCGCGCACGTTGACGACGGCGGAGCGGTCCGGCGTCATTTTGGCTTCGTCCAGCCGCACGGCCAGCTCGACGCGCCCCTTCTTGTTCGCCGTGGAGGGGCCCACCGAGATGGTCTTGCGCACCTCGCCCTGTCCGGGGATGAAGACGATGAGAGTGTAGGCGCCGGGTTCGATATTGCGGAACCGGAAGCGCCCGTCGGGGCCGGCGAGCGTGTTGCTGTGGAACGGCGAAGTGGCTCCATGCAGCGACACGGAAGCCTGGGTGGCGGGCACCAGAGTTCCGCGGACCTCGAACGTTTCCGCGAGCAGACAGAGAAGAAGAAGCGCGGCGGCCACGGCTTTCCGCTTCGATGATGCCACGGGAGGAGGACCGGCTCAACCGGAGGCTGGCGGCTGCTGATGCCATGCGCTGCCGGCCGCCGGGCCGCAGGCCGGTAGAATAAGACCCATGTTGCGGCTTCTGTTGCTGGGTTTCCTGTTGCTGCCGCTTGGCGCGCAGAAGAAGTGGACGGACGCGGAGGTGATGGCCGTGCACCGCTCCGCGCTGCTGATCGACGGACACAACGACGTCACCAGCCGCACGGTGCGCGGCTGGGACATCGGGTCGGAGAAGGACGCGCGGCACACGAGCATCGCCAAGCTCCGCGCGGGCGGCACCGGGGCGCAGTTCTTCGCCGCCTACGTCAGCGCAGGGCTGATCGAATCGGGCGGCTCGGCTCGGCGCGCGCTGGAGATGATCGACACGATCCGGCACGACATCGTGGCGCGGCATCCGGAACATTTCCAGTTGGCGGTGACCGCCGACGGGATCGAGGCGGCGCGGAAGGCGGGCCGGATCGCGGCGCTGATCGGGATTGAAGGCGGCCATGCGATCGAGAACGAGCCGCGGCTGCTGCGGGCGTTTTACGATCTGGGGGCGCGCTACATGACGCTGACGCATACGCGGAACCTCGAATGGGCCGGGTCGTCGGCGGAGAAGGACAACCGGGGACTGAGCGGGCTGGGGCGGCGCGTGATCGCCGAGATGAACCGGCTGGGCATGATGGTGGACGTGGCGCATGTGTCGGACCGCACGTTCTGGGACGTGATCGAGGCCAGCCGGGCGCCGGTGTTCAGCTCGCACTCTTCGGCGCGGGCGCTGGCGAACATTCCGCGCAACATGAGCGACGAGATGATCCGCGCGGTGGCGAAGAAGGGAGGCCTGGTGATGATCAATCTTGGGTGCGAATTCATCAGCCAGCGGTCGGCCGATACATCGCCGTGGATCAACCCTTCTCTGCCGAAAAACGCCCGTTGCGAACAGGCGACACTGGATGAAGTGGCAGCGCATTTCGAGCATATCCGGAAAATAGCGGGGGTTGATTTTATTGGATTGGGCAGCGATTTTGATGGGGTTTCCTGCACGCCCAAAGGGCTGAAAGATGTGTCGCAGTGGCCGAATTTGACCCGGCGGCTGTTGGAAAAAGGGTTCACGGCGGAGGAAATCCGGAAGATATACGGCGGGAATTTCTTGCGGTTCATGCGGGCGGTGGAGCAGGCGGCGCGGGAGTAGGGGGGCTGGTGGTGGCCTTCGCTGGGGCGAAGGCGGCAGCCCTCGCGCACGCGCGAGGGGAAATCCGGGTAGGAGGGCGGGGCGAGGATCGAGCAAAAGTGCTGGACGAGGCGGAGCCATTCGGTGGAGCGGCGGAGGGTGGGGGAGACGCAAAGGATGGTGGCGCCTGGGTGGGAGAGGGCGAAGTGTAGGGCTTTGATGGCGGCGAGGGTGGATTTGCCGAACTGACGGGCGCGGAGGAGGATGAGGCGGTGGGAGGGGGAGTCGAGGATCTGGGCCTGGAGGGGATCGGGATGAAAATTGAGGGTGGAGCGCGCCCACTGGGAGATGGGGAGGTGAGGCGGAGGCACGGGGAGGTGCGCCTGGGGGGTTTCGAGTGCGCGCGGGTGGGGCAGGTGGAGAGCGACGGGCAGGGTTCGGCGGTTCATGGGAGAAGCTCCGGGATGGGCGGGCGGTGCGAGGCGGGCCCAGCCAGTGATGCAATGTGGCATCGCGCGCCCGGGCGCAGTTTTGCGACCCGAGGGCGGCGGGCGGGGACATCGAGGTGCCGCAGACTCCCCGGTACGGCAGCGCAAGCGGCAGCCGACACGCCGAGTCGAGATCACCAGGCGCCTCAGAATCGTCATGCGAACCGTATTGGCCCTGGCTTGGATAACTGGCTTCAGCAGCAGAAATCCCGTTTCATTGCCGCGCGCAGATCCCCGCCGCTCAGCCCCCCGCGGCCCGCTTCCTCACCCCTGCCCGAAGCCCGCCGCGCCGTCGATCGTCGCCGCCGATCAGATCGCGTGCACCTCAAACACGAACCGCTCCGGCGGCAGGTCCGACACCGGCTCCGGCGTCAGCGACGCCCACGCCTGATACGCCGCCTGCGCCAGCCTCGAACGCAAATAAAACAGGAACTGATCCGTGCAGATGTCCAGCGGCGGCGGCTGCCGGAAACTCAGCCGCGTGCCCACCGCCTTCTCCGGGTCCAGCCCGCGCGTGTCCACCGCCTTGTCCCGCAGCAGCGTCACAAAGCTCGACCGCCCCGCATGCGGCCACACGTCCGGACGCAGCAGCACCCGCAGCTCCTGCCGCCGCTCGAACGTCGTCTCGCACTGCCGGATCCACTCCAGAATCGCATCGCCCAGCTTCCAGTGCGACAGCAGTCCGTAGTACTGCTCCACGATCTGGATCGCCAGGTCCAGCCGCCGGCGCTCAAGCAGCGGATCCACCGCCGGATCCTCCCCCGGCAGAGGGATCATTCCCTCCTGATCCACCAGCTCTTCCGCCATTTCCAGCGTCTTTTCCGTCCGCGGCGACTCGGCCAGCGCCCCGATCAGCAACGGGGGCAGCTCATGCGTCCGGGTCCCCGGAATCTCGACGAAGCGCCGATTGCCCAGAATCTGCACTTCCCTCGACCTCCATGCTCTCTATCGGCGGACAACGCCGCCGGGCTTACATCCCTGTCTGGTCTTCCAATGTAAAGACGCGGCCAGCCCAGTGCAAGTTGCCCGCCGCCCTCTCCATTCCGCTTCCCCGCCCACCGTTGTATACTGAGCCGACGAATCCCACCAGGAGGAGGCCCATATGCCACACTGCACCAACTGCGGCAGTCCCTTGCCGCCCGGAAGCTCGTTCTGCACTCACTGTGGCGCCCGCGCCGCCACACCCGCCCAGCAACCCGCCGGACCGCCGCCCCAACCGCACGGCCCTTACCCGCCCCCTGCGCCCCCCGCCAAGAGCAGCGGTATCGGCAAGATCCTGCTCATCGTCGGTGGCGTCGTCGTCCTGCTCGGCGTCATCGCCATCGGCGGGCTCATCGCCACCGGCTTCTGGGTCAAGAAAAAGGTTGAGACGGCGGCCGAAAACATGGGCGTCTCTTCCGCCCCCGCCGTCACCGGTACAGCCCGGCGTTATTCCGATCCCTGCTCGCTGCTGTCCGCCGCGGAAGCCTCCAGCGCCACCGGACTCTCCATCCAGCGCACCGAGTCCCGCGGCGGCGAGTGCCTGTATTTCGGTTCCTCCGAACAGGCCGCCGAAAAAGGCCAGGCCCAGGCCCAGGAGGCCATGCGCAAGATGCGCGAAAACAAGGCCGGCGATGAAAAAGAGGCCGCGCGCGTCATGGAAGACTTCATGAAGGGCATCGCCGCCAGCTCCCAATCCTCCGAAGGAGGCCCGCTGTTCCAGATCAAGGTCACCTATGGCGAGGACGCCAAACAGCAGGAATCCGGCTACCGCCTCGCCATGGGCATGATGGGCGCCGTGGCTGGCGCGAAAGAAGGCACAAGCAAACCCACGGGGCTTGAGGGCATTGGCGACCGCGCCTACCTCGCCCCCCTTGCCACCGGGCTCTTCATGAGGAAGGGCGACGCCTGGGTCGAAATCGGGGGCACGGGCCTCGCCGGCCGCGACGCCCTCATCTCGCTGGCCCGCGCCGTCGCCGCCAAGCTCTGAGGCGCGCCTACCAGTTCAGCTTCAGCGGCGGCGCTTCCCACCTCTCGTTCGCCGCCATCATCTCGTCCCACGTCACCGTGGCTTCCTTGTAAGCCGCGGTGCGCCCGAGAATCCCGGTCAGGTTCGACTCCACCGAGACCTCGTAGTTGTATATCGGCTTCGACTCGCGGATCGACTGGACAAAATCCTTCACGTTCTGAATCGCGCCGCCGCGGAACGTATCGTCCTTCTCCGCGCCCATCCACGCGTTCTGCCCGAGGATGCGGATCGTGCCGCCATAATGCGTGTCCGCGCAGCCCCGGATGCCGAACACGCGCACGCACAGATCGGAAAAACTCCCCGTCAACTGATGCGACGCGAACGACGCGTGCACCCCATCGGGGTACCAGAAATTGACCGCGAAATGGTCCCACGCGTCCCCGAATTCGTTCGGCGTGCCCCGCCAGTCCGTCCGCCCGCCCGTCCCGTTGGCTTTCACCGGGCGCGCGCCCAGCAGCCAGTTGGCGATGTCGATCACGTGGATGTTCTGCTCCACGATGATGTCGCCGCTCAGCACCCGGTCGCCGAACCAGTTCACAATCCGCCGCTGGCCCTCGTCCATCCCCGGCGTGCCCTTGTCCTTCCAGGGACGCCCGGCAAAGTAGTGCACCTCGGCAAACGCCGGCTTGCCGATGTCGCCGCGCCGCACGCGCTCCACCGTTTCCTTGTACACGTCACGCGCGCGGCTCTGGAAATCCACCCAGAAAGAAAGCCCCTTCCTGCGCGCCAGGTCGCCGCTTTCGAGCACTGTCCGGCAGCCCGGCACATCCACCGCCACCGGCTTCGCCATGAACACATGCTTTCCTGCCTTCACCGCCGCCAGCCCCTGCTCGGCGTGATAAATCGTCGGTGTCTCGATCACCACCGCATCAAGCTTCGACTCGGCTAGTTTCAGGAAAGCATCCGGCCCCAGATAGGCGCGGCTCCGCTCCACCTTCAGCTTCTCCGCCGTCGACTCGAGATTTGCCCGCTGCACATCCGCCAGCGCCACCACTCTCGCCCCGGCGAACTCCGGGAAAAACGGGCCAATCCAGTTGCCGCGCCCCCCGCAGCCGACAATGCCCACCTCTACAGTCGAGTTAGCTTGGTACGTGAACGCCGTTTCCGGCGACACCACCAGCAATCCCGCCGAAGCCGTTTTCAGAAAATCACGCCGCGCACTCACATCAAACCTCCTCTCTGCTACGCCGGCATTCTATCGCAGGAGACGCCGGAAAACGCAAATGGCGCACCCGCGCGGGTGCGCCATCAAAATCCAGGGGGCGGCTCGCCGCTTCAGCGGCGCCGCAGCAGCCCGATGGCCGCTAGCCCCGCCCCAAGCAGCGCCAGCGTGCCGGGCTCCGGAATCTCCCCGCCAGTCAGCGTGCCCGGCGCGGCGTCCAGAAAGAGATAACCCGGAACAATCTCATCATTGGTGTTGACCACGCCAAACCCCAGCCGGTAGTTCCCGGCGGAAGGCAGAACATAGGTGAACGCGTGCCAGCCGGTGGCGCCGTAGCTTCCTACGGTACTCCCGCCGTTCCAGATGCTCGCCAACACGGTCAACTGCTCCACTCCAGGCCCCGTCACCACCGCGAAGGCCGGGTCGTTGAAGGGATTGTAGTCGGTGGCGACATACGCCCAATACATGGTCACCGTGTCGCCCGCATTGCCCGAAAAATCCTGGTAAATGCCGGAGCCATTCGTCGCGCTTCCCGGCGGCAGCCCGCCGCTCAGCAGCCCAGTGGTGACGCCGAAGAACGACTCGAGGCTCGCGACGGAAGAGCCGCCTCCGTCGGTAGAACTCAGGATGGCCATGTATGACCCCGTCGGCCCTACCGTCCAGCTATTGATCACGGTAGTTCCTGCGGCGGAAACATCCCCGGATGTGGACCAGCCGGAAACATTCCCGAGTTCGAAACCGTGGTTGGTCAGGGTGATGACCGCAGCCTGTGATGCAGCCACACAGCCAAGAGAGAACGCCAACATCCAACGAATCATTAGTCAGATCTCCTCCTTGCTCAGCGCTAATCGGTCTTGGCGATCCGGCCCAGTCCTGGTAAGTATAGCACTGAGCGCACCACCATTCAATACCCAAAGCATACGATTTGCCTGTGCCTGCCCCAGTGATCCCGCCGGGAATCATCGTGATTCCGGCCCCCACCGTCGGCATCCGCGCCGAATGCGAACCCCATCCGAACCGCGCGGGAGCAGCCCAACGGGCTGCGACCAAGCGGTTCTTACATCCCTATCCGCCCCCCCATCCGAGCCGCGCGGGAGCAGCCCAAC
>CAKZUE010000059.1 GCA_937920635.1 uncultured Bryobacteraceae bacterium | reverse complement strand
TGCGGCGCTCCCGCGCGGGTTGGGGGGTGGTGGGAGCGGTGTTGGACCGCTTGGTCGCGCCTGCGGCGCTCCCGCGCGGGTTGGGGGGTGGTGGGGGCGGTGTTGGACCGCTTGGTCGCGCCTGCGGCGCTCCCGCGCGGCTCGGATGCGGCTCGGATGCGGGTTGGATGGGGGTCAGGCGTAGTCCATGCGCGGCACTTCGATGAGATGTCCGTATTTGCCCGCGTTCACCGCGCGGGTCGCGCCCACCTGGGTCACCACGCCCGCCGTTTCGTGGACATGCCCGCAAGCGAACCAGGCGGGCTGCTCGCGGTCCAGAAACTCGCGCACCGCCCGGCTGCCGATGTGGCGCC
Source organism: uncultured Bryobacteraceae bacterium (assembly GCA_937920635.1). Classification (GTDB taxonomy): domain Bacteria; phylum Acidobacteriota; class Terriglobia; order Bryobacterales; family Bryobacteraceae; genus JANWVO01. The sequence continues at coordinate 8,065 of CAKZUE010000059.1, read as the reverse complement.
TGAAGCCAGCGCGGTCCAGGGCGGTGCCCAGCGGGGGGCAGTGGCAAACGAGGATCAGCGGCTTCAACCCGGAGAATGCCCCCAGCCGGGCGGCGATCTCTTCTTCGGTGTATTCGCCCGGGGTGTTGAAGGGCGTCGGCGAGCTGTGGCCAAGGCCGGCAATGTGCCAGCCGTCCATCTGAAAATGGCGGCCGTGGAGGGCGTTCAGGTGGTGGCGCCGGCAGAAGGATTCGATTTCCGATTCGCGCTCGTGATTGCCGGGCAGCACCCAGACGTTGGGCGCGCGCTGTTGCAGCACGGGCGCCAGTCCGTCCAGCCCGCGCCCCCACGAAACCAGATCGCCGGCGGCGATGTAGAGATCCGCCTCCCGCTCCATCAGCTCCTCCAGCGCGGCGCGGTCGCCGTGAATGTCGGAAAAAACGAGAATCCGCATCGCTTTCCCCATTCTAGGCGCGCACAATAGTGGACAGGGAAGGAATCGGGCTCCTTGTGTCCCGCGTCCAAATGGATAACGCCAGGCCCGTTGCTACACTGAAGGCAGCAGGGGCCTGTCCCACCCGGTCCTGAAACAACCATGGCGATCGAACCGAAGCAAAGACCGACTGTGAACTCGTGGCTCGAGGAAGAGCTGTACCAGGAGTTTGTCAACCGCCCCGGGCAGGTGGACGAAAGCTGGAAACAGCGTTTCACCGCCGAGCCGGCGGTGGAAGTCACCCCGCCGCCGGTGAGCCAGACCGTGGTGCTGCCCGAGGCCGAGCCGGCCAAGGCCGCAGCGCCTGTCATGGTCCCGGCGCTCACGCTGAGCGCGAGCGAGCAGCTCGTCCCGCTGAAGGGCGCGCCGGCGCGGATCGCCGACAACATGAACGCCAGCCTGGCGGTGCCGACGGCCACCAGCCAGCGCGTCATCCCGGTGAAGGTGATCGACGAGAACCGCCGGCTGCTGAACCACTGGCGCTCGCTGCACGGCCAGTCGAAGATCAGTTATACGCACCTGATCGCGTGGGCCATTGTCCGGGCCATCAAGCACGTGCCGGTGATCAATGACGCCTACGCCGAAGTGGACGGCCAGCCTCACCGCATCGTCCGCCGCCAGATCCACATCGGCATCGCGGTTGACGTGGCGGGCAAGGACGGGCGCCGCTCGCTGCTGGTGCCGTCGATCAAGAACGCCGGCGAGATGTCGTTCTATGAGTTCATGCGCGCCTTCGACGACATCGTCGAGCGCTCCCGCACGGGCAAGCTCACGCCGGAGGATTTTCTGGGCACGACCATCTCCCTGACGAACCCCGGCACGGTGGGCACCGTGGGCAGCGTGCCGCGGCTGATGCCCGGCCAGGGCGCCATCATCGCCACCGGAGCGATCGACTGGCCGGCCGGATTCCAGGGCGTGAGCGACGAGCTCCGCGCCAGCCTTGGTTTGTGCAAGGTGATGACGATCACCTGCACCTACGACCACCGCATCATCCAGGGGGCGGAGAGCGGCGCGTTTCTGGGCAAGCTTCAGGATCTGCTGGAAGGCGAAGACCGCTTCTATGACGAGATCTTCGAGCAGACCGGCATGCCTTACCAGCCGTTCCGCTGGGAGGTGGACCGGGGCGGCGCTGTTGCTGCCTTCGGCGAGCCGCAGCGGATGGGCGAGATCGCCAAGCAGGCGGCGGTGCTGCAACTGATCAACGCCTACCGGGTGCGCGGGCACCTGATCGCGGATCTGAACCCGTTGGGCGTGAAGCCTTCCTATCATCCCGAGCTGGACCCGGCCAATTACGGGCTGACGATCTGGGACTTCGACCGGCAGTTCATGACCGGCAGCCTCGCCGTTCCCGGCGACCTGAAGGTGGCGCGGCTGCGCGAGATCATCGAGCAGCTCCGGCAGACCTACTGCGGAAGGCTGGGGTGCGAGTACATGCACATCCAGCATCCGGAGGAGAAGCGGTGGCTCCAGGAGCGGATGGAACCGCAGGCCAACAACTGGCCGCTGGACGACACGACCCGGCGCCGCATCCTGCTGCGGCTGCTCCAGGCGGAGGGGTTCGAAAACTTCCTGCACACGCGCTTTGTCGGGCAGAAGCGGTTTTCGCTGGAAGGCGGCGAAAGCGCGATGGTGGTGCTCGATGAATGTCTGGAGCGCGCCGCCGAAGCGGGCGTGCAGGAGATGGTCATCGGCATGGCGCACCGCGGGCGGCTGACGGTGCTCGCCAACCTGATCGGGAAGTCGATGGCGCAGGTGTTCGGCGAGTTCGAGGGCGTGGTGGATCCCGACATGGCGCAGGGCTCCGGCGACGTGAAGTACCACCTGGGCGCGAGCGGCGTGCAGCGGACGTCGTCGGGGCGCGAGATCAAGGTTTCACTCTCACCCAATCCGAGCCACCTGGAAGCCGTGAATCCGGTGGTGGAAGGCATCGTCCGCGCCAAGCAGACTTTCATGGGGGATGAGAAGCGCGAGAAGGTGCTGCCCGTGCTGGTGCACGGCGATGCGGCGTTCGCCGGGCAGGGCGTGGTGGCGGAGACGCTGACTCTGTCGCTGCTGAAGGGCTACACGACCGGCGGCACGATTCACCTGGTGATCAACAACCAGATCGGCTTCACGGCGACGGCGGAAGAGAGCCGGTCATCGACCTATTGCACCGACGTCGCGCGCATGGTGCAGGCGCCGATTCTCCACGTCAACGGCGACGACCCGGAGGCTTGCGCGCGCGCCATGCAGATCGCGCTCGATTACCGGATGAAGTTCAAGAAGGACGTGGTGATCGACCTGGTCTGCTACCGCAAGTACGGCCACAACGAGGGAGACGACCCCAGCTACACGCAGCCGGTGATGTACCGCACGATCAAGGCCAAGGAGTCGCCCGGAACGCTGTACACGCAGCGGCTGCTGCGCGAAGGCGTGGTGACGAAAGAGTCGGTAGAGCGCATTCGGCGGCAGATCCAGGACGCGCTGAACGCCGCGCATGAAGAGGCGGTACGCAAGGGCGAGAAGTGGGAGTTGCAGGAGGTGACCGAATACGAGGAGACCAGCATCCCGCAGACGTGTCCCCGCACTGCGGCTGACGAAGCCCTGATCGAAAAAGTGGTCGAGGGCATCACGACTTTTCCCGAGGGCTTCGCGCTGCATCCGAAACTGAAGGGCTTCATCGAGCGGCGCCGCGAGATCCTGAAAGGCGGGCCGATCGACTGGGCTGCGGCAGAGACGCTCGCTTTTGGAACGCTGGTGATGGAAGGCACGCCGGTGCGCCTGAGCGGGCAGGACAGCGGGCGCGGCACGTTCTCGCAGCGGCATCTGGAGTATTTCGACTACAACACGGGCGAGCCGTACACGCCGCTGCAGCATCTGGATGCGCGGCAGGCGCGGTTCGAAGTCTACGACAGCAGCCTGAGCGAGTACGCGGTGATGGGTTTCGAGTACGGCTACTCGCTGGGCGATCCGCTGACGCTGACTTTGTGGGAGGCGCAGTTCGGCGACTTCGCCAACGGGGCGCAGATCATGATCGATCAGTTCATCGCCGCGGGCGAAGCCAAGTGGGGCCAGCCGTCGGGGCTGGTGCTGCTGCTGCCTCACGGATACGAGGGGCAGGGGCCGGAGCACTCGAGCGCGCGCATCGAGCGGTTCCTGCAACTGGCTGCGGAGAACAATTTGCAGGTGTGCAACGCGACGACGCCGGCGCAGTATTTCCATCTGCTGCGGCGCCAGATGTACGGCGGGCACGACCGGCGCGGGCTGCGCAAGCCGCTGGTGCTGTTCACGCCGAAGAGCCTGCTGCGGCATCCGAAGTGTGTGAGCCTGCTGCACGACCTGACACGCGGCTTCTTCGATCCGGTGCTTTCCGATCCGGCCGCCACACAGCCGGACCGCGTGGTGCAGGTGCTGTTCTGCTCCGGCAAGATCTATTACGAGCTGGCGGCGGAGCGGGAGAAGCGCAACGCGTGGAACACGGCCATCGTGCGGCTGGAGCAGCTCTATCCGTGGCCGGAGCAGGAAGTGGAGGCCGCGCTGTGGCGGTATCCTTCGACGGCGGAGATCGTGTGGGTGCAGGAGGAGCCGCGGAATCAGGGCGCGTTCCTGTTTGTCCGGGACCGGCTGGAGGCGCTGCTGGCGCAGACGCGGCGGACGCTGCGCTACGCGGGGCGGCCTGAGGCTGCCTCGCCGAGCACGGGGTCGGCGAAGCGCCATGCGCAGGAGCAGGCGGCGGTGATCGAAGACGCCTTCAGCGGCGGCAGCCCGGTGCGCCCGCGGCGGTACCGGGTGGTGGAGAAGCGCCGGAATCAGACGCTCGAAGGGACACGTCCGGACGCCTGAGCCTGGGGAGGATTCCCTCGACTTGCTCTCCCCCGGCGAGCGACAGCCTGAATGGAGCGCTATGTCCCTCCGGCTTGGGGACACAGCGCTGTGTTCCAGGCGGAAAAAGCAGAGCGCTCCATTCAGGCTGTCCCCCTCCGGGCTTGGGCGGCGATGGCTTCGGCCATCTGCATGGTGGTGGAGGAGCCGCCCATGTCGTAGGTGCGGACTTCGCCGCGGCGAACGACCTCCTCGACAGCCCTGTGAATGGCGGCCTCGATTTCTTTTTCGCCGGTCCAACCGGCCATCATGGCGGCGGCGAGGATGGCTGCGATGGGGTTCACCTTGTTCAGGCCGGCGTATCTGGGTGCGGAGCCGTGGGTGGGTTCGAAGACGGCGTATTTCTCGCCTATGTTGCCGCTGTAAGCGAAGCCCATGCCGCCGACCAACTGGGCGCAGAGATCGGAGAGGATGTCGCCGAACAGGTTGGTGGTGACGATGACGTCGTAGTTGTGCGGGTTCTTGAGGAGCCACATGCACATGGCGTCGACGTTGGCGGTATCGAACTCGATCTCCGGGTAAAGCGCGGCCACTTCGGTCGCCTGTTCGAGGAAGAGGCCGCAGGTGGCGCGCAGGACGTTGGCCTTGTGGACGGCGGTGACCTTGCGGCGGCCGTTGCGGCGCGCGAATTCAAAGGCGGCCTTGACGATGCGGTTGGAGGCGCGGGCGGTAATGCTGCGGATGGAGATGGCGGCATCGCGCGGGATGCGGCTCATCGCTTTCTCGGCGTAAAAGGACTCGGGCACCGAAGGGAATTCGACGCCGATGTACATGCCTTCGGTGTTTTCGCGGAAGACGACGACGTCAATGCCTTCGCGGTAGTTGAGCGGGTTGCCGGGCAGGGCGCGGCAGGGGCGCTGGCAGATGTAGAGATCGAGCAGCTGGCGCATGCGCACGATGGGGCTGCGGTAGGTGAGGCCGCGGCCCTGAAGCTCGGGGGCGAGTTCGCGGGCGGCTTCGGCGGCGGGCTTGGAGGTGATGGCGCCGAAGAAGGCGCACTCGGTGCGGGCGAGCAGGTCGAGGGTGCGCTGGGGGAGCGCGTCGCCTTCGGTGACCCAGAAATGCCAGCCGATATCGCCGTGATGATATTCAGCGTCGTAGCCGGCGGCGTCGAGGACGAGGCGGGCGGCTTGCGCGACTTCGGCGCCGATGCCGTCGCCGGGGAGCCAGGCGATCTGGTGTTTGGGCATGATAGTGCGGCCTTCCGTAGATTAGCCTAACGCGGCCGAGGAGGCGTACCTGGCCTTGAGATACGGGATGAGGCCGCCGGAGCGGATGAGCTCGATGGCGCGGGGATCGAGCGGCGCGGCGGCCAGGGAGAGGTTGCGCGAGAGATTGCGGATGACGCCGGCGGCGAGGTCGATTTCGAGTTCATCGCCCTCGCGGCATTCGATGTGCGCCGAGGAACTGACGAGGGCGGGCAGGCCGAGGTTGATGGCGTTGCGGAAAAAGATGCGGGCGAAACTGGCAGCGATGACGGCGCCGCAGCCGGAGAACTTGAGGGCGGCGGCGGCCTGCTCGCGGCTGGAGCCGCAGCCGAAGTTGGCGGCGGCGACAATGAAATCGCCGGGGCGGAGTTTCGACCGGATTTCGGGATGGGCAAGCTCGAAGAGGTGCTCGGCGGTCTTTTCGCGGTCGGTGATGTTGAGGTAGCGGCCGGGGTAGATGACGTCGGTGTCGACGTTGGAACCGAGGACGGCGGCGACGCGGCCGCGGAGGAGCGGGGAGGCGTCAGACATGGGAATTCTCCTTGGCCATGACGATTTCAGGATGAACGATGCGTCCGGCGACGGCGGAAGCAGCGACGACGGCAGGGCTGGCGAGATAAACGAAGGAGTCCTTGCTGCCCATGCGGCCGATGAAGTTGCGGTTGGTGGAGGAGATGCAGACTTCTCCGGCGGCCAGGATGCCCTGATGCACGCCGACGCAGGGGCCGCAGCCGGGCGGGTCGACGATGGCGCCGGCTTCGATGAGCTTCTCGATGTAGCCGAGGCGCATGGCTTCGAGAAAAATGCGCTGGGAGGCGGGGACGATAATGAGGCGGGTGTGCGGATGCACGCGGCGTCCGGCGAGGATCGAGGCGGCGGCTTCAAGATCTTCGAGGCGGCCATTGGTGCAGGAGCCGAGCACGGCCTGGTGGACGGGGACATCGGAGAGGGCCGAAACCGGCCTGACGTTGTCGACCGAGTGCGGGCAGGCGATCTGCGGTTCGGGGATGTCGTAATCGAGGTTGATGTGAAGGGTCTTCTCGTAACGGGCGCCGGCATCGGGCGCGATCTCCATGACGGGGGTGAAGGCCACCTTGGCGCCCATCTCCATCGAGAGATTCGAGAGCACCATGCGGGAGGCGATGGTCATGCGGCGGATGGCGCTGCCGTCGAATTCGACGGCGCGATAGTCGGCGCCGGCGGCGCCGAGTTTGCCGATGATGTAGAGGATCAGATCCTTGGCCGAGACCCATGGGGCGAACGCGCCTTCCACCTCGATGCGAATGGTGGAGGGGACCTTGAACCAGAGCTTGCCCTCCACCCAGACACCGGCCATTTCCGTGGCGCCGATGCCGGTGGCGAATGCGCCGAAAGCGCCGTGGGTGGTGGTATGGGAATCGGTGCCGACGACGACCATGCCGGGCTGGACGTGGCCGTTTTCGGCGAGCACCTGGTGGCAGATGCCGCCGCGTCCGACGTCATAGAAGTGGCGGATGCCTTGCTGCGCGACGAACTCGCGGACGGCTTTGTGGGTGGCGGCGGTCTTTTCGCTCTCGGCGGGGATGCGGTGATCGAAGATGATGACGATCTTCTCGGGGTCCCAGACGCGGGGGACGCCGATTTCGAGAAACGCCTTGCGGACGAGGTCGGCGTTCTCATGGCTCATGGCGAGATCGACATCGGCGACGACGATCTCGTGGGGTTCCACTCTGGCGCGCCCGGAGGCGCGGGCAAGAATTTTCTCAGCCAGTGTCATGAGGGGATCCTCCTCAGGAGACGGTGGAGCGCGGGGGCAAGTATTTGTTTTCGAGCTCGCGGTATTCGGGCAGCCCGACGAAGTTGGTGTAGTCCTTGAAAGACGTGAGGCGGTGGGTTTCGCCGGCGAGTAGGCCGGTGGGGGAGTTCCGCAGGTCGCAGAAGAAATCGGTGAGGGCGCGGTGGACGACGAAGATGGAAGCGACCGGGATGGAGACGCGGGCGACGCCCATGGCGGCGAGTTCGGGGATGGGGATGAGTTCGGTCTTGACGCCGGTGACGGCGTCCATGAGGTTGACGGAGAGCAGGCCGCGGATTTCGCGCACGGCGCGTTCGATATCGGCGCGCGTGCCGATGCCGTCGATGAAGGCCATGTCGGCGCCGGCATCGAGATAAAGATTGGCGCGGCGGATGGCCTCGTCGAGACCGAGGACGGCGTAGGAGTCGGTGCGGGCGTTGATGACGAGATCGCGTCCGGAGCGCGCGCGGACATCGGCCATTGCGCGGACCTTGCCGGCCATCTCTTCGGCGGAGATGACCTGTTTGCCTTCCATGTGGCCGCAGCGCTTGGGGAAGACCTGGTCTTCGATGTTGACGCCAGCGACGCCCATTTCGATGAGGCGCTGAGTGACGCGGGCGGCGTTGAGGGCGTTGCCGCCGCCGGTGTCGATATCGGCCATGACGGGGATCCTGACGGCGCGGACGATGTGGCCGGTGATGTCGAGGATGTCCTTCATTTCGACGAGTCCGACATCGGGCAGCGCGAGGA
>CAKZUE010000058.1 GCA_937920635.1 uncultured Bryobacteraceae bacterium | reverse complement strand
GACGGCGCGGACAATTCCAGCCATCCGTGGCCTTCGGCCATCGCCCCGGGGCCGGACCGTCCCGCGTCCGCGTCGATCCAGCGGATCGTGAACCGCCCCGGCGGAGTTTGCAACTCCACCCGCCCGCCGGCGGGAAAATACGCGGCCCACGCGCGCCCCGGAACATGCGCCGCCCAGGCTTCGGCTTCTTCACGCCCGTCGAGCAGCGCCGGAGGCGCAGGCTCCAGCTCCCACGGCTTCACCAGCGATTCCAGCAGCCGCAGCGCCCGCAGCACGGCCTCGGACTTCGGGCTCAGCCCCAGCCCTGCCGGCGGGCGGTGGAACCGTACGGAGGCGAATCCGGCCAGCACGTGGCGGATCACCCTCTCCACGCCGTCCTGATCCGTGTGGCCGAACTTGTTGCCGTCCGCTCCGTAAGTCTTCACCGTGTTGATCGGCCGCGGCCGGTCGAGTAGCTGTCCGCGCACCCACAGGGCGTTGTACCAGTGCCCGTCCCCTTTGTTGTGGTTGTTCTGGCTCATGTCGACGAAGTCATAGAGTTCAGGGTGGTCGAGCGTCCGGCGGTGCCGCTCGGCGCGCAGATTCCAGTCGTCCCACATCTCGGTCAGATACACGTCCACGCCCGCCTGCCGCGCCCGCTCCCGGATGAACTGCGCCCAGTAGCGCCCCCACTCCTCTTCTCCGTTGGTTTCGTTGTCCATGCAGTAAAGCACATGGCCGTGCCGCAGGGAATAAGACAGCATCTTTTCGACAAACCGCTGCTGGTACGGCAGGACCACGGCGTTGTTCCGCTGCCGGGGCGTGGTGAAGAAAAACGGCTGGCGGTTCCGGCCCGGATGATCCGGATATTCCGGTGCGAATCCGGATTGCTCAAAGGTGTAATTCACATTATTCGCTGGATTGTACGGATGCGGCGGCCAGTATTGCGTGCTGGAATCAAACCGGTCCCACACCTCGATCTGAACTATAATGCCGCGCTTTTCCGTCCAGTCCAGAAACCGTTCGAACCGCCGCCAGTATTCCGGATACCACTGGCTCAGATCGTACTTGCCGGACTCGAGCCGCTGAAATGGGTACTCCTCCCAGCCGCGGTCTTTCCGGTCCGACATCGTGTTGCGGACGTAGTTGCCGCCGGCGGCGGCAAGGCGGTCCAGGTGTTCGGACAGCTCCCTGTCCGGCCACTGAAAGAGGTTGTCATCGTCGCTCGCCCCGGCCAGCAGCACGGGCCGTCCGCCGTATTCCCAATAGAAAGGGTTCTGCGCCCACGGGCGGATGCGCGCTGATGGCTGCGCCAGGGCTGCCGCAGCCATCAGAGGGAGAAGCAGACTCGCGCGAGCCTTCACGCGGGCCATTCTATCCGCCGCGCCCGCGCGGATCAGCGGCCTTCCAGCAGTTCGCGCACCAGCCGGTCGTACTCTTCCCGGAGCTTCGCATGCTCCTGCGCGTTGGCCGGTCCGGCGAATCCCGCGTGCACGGAGCGCGCCCGGTGCCCGCGGTCAAGGAAAATCGTCGTCGGAAACCCGCCGAAATTCGCCAGTTGCGGCAGCACCCGCTGCACTTCGCCTTCGTCGGTCGTGCCCGCGTACAGGATCGGATACTCGATCCCATGCCGCCGCGCAAACGCGCGCAACTGGTTCCGGTCGCGCTCGGACTCGCCTGTATACTCAAAGCCCAGCGCCACCACCGCCAGCCCTTTGGCGCCATATTTCCTGTGCAATTCCACCAGCAGCTCTGCTTCGTCGTGGCAGTTGGGGCACCACGAGCCCATGATCGTCAACAACAGCGGCTTGCCCCGGAATTGCGGGTCTTCCGAGGAGACCGCTTTTCCGTCAAGATCCACCGCGCGGAACCGCACCGGCTCGAGCGGGTTCTTCACCGACACATAGCGCGAAGGATCCGGCGGCTCCGGCAGCCCGAGTTCAGCCGCTTTCTCCACCCGCGCCGCCGTGAATTCCGTCTTGCCGTCCATGACGCCCTTCAACGTGCCGTCCGCCTGCAATTCCGCTTCGATCAGCGTTGCCCGGATGCCGTCGAAATGCGAGAGCCGCAGCCGCCGCCCTTCCACGCGGCCGGACAGTGTTCCGAAATCTCCATCCAGCCGTTGAATCGTGCCGCTGACGGCGGAGCCCGACTGCGCGAAATAGCCGTTCATCACGCGCACGCCGCGCGCCGCGCTGGTTTGAATCCGCCATGCGCCCCCTACCTGCACAGGTGCATGATCCGTGTCCTCCGGCATGGGCTGAAACGGCTGCGCGGAAAACGCACGCCGGGTCACGCCGGCGCGGGTGCGCCGCTGATAGGCGCCGCGCAGCATCTTCCCGTCCCACTCCGCCTCGAGCCGCGAATCGAAGTAGTCCCAGGCGAGCTCCAGTCTCTGACCAGCGAAGCTCCCGGAGGTGGACCAGATGCGCCGCTCGCCGTCCAGGATCGCACCGCGCGCCTCGCCCCCGGAGATTTTCAATTCCATCCGGAAGTCCACCCGCCGCCCGTCGACGTCGAGCGCAGCGTCCCACAGACCGGATGGCGGCGCCGCGAACACGAATCCCAGCAGCAGGGCACTCATCATGGCACGATTGTAGCGGGATCGGCCCGGCTAGCGGCGGCCGAAGCCGAATCCGAAGTTGATGCCGTACACGAACACCTTCTCGCCTTTCAGCACGTCGACGGCGATCTCGGGGCCGATCGTGAAATGCTCCTTGAGGTGGAACTCCCAGCTCGCGCCAGTGCGGAAGAGCCCACGGTACTTGCTGTGATGTTCCGGCTCCGCCAGGTGCTCGGTCTCCTCTTTCCGCTTCAATTCGCGGTCGAAGCCCGGCCCGGCGATCAGCCGCAGCCCTTTCCAGGGATGCCAGGCGGCGGTGAAGACATACACGTCTTCGCGGAAGTCGCCGGCGACGTATTCGAAGCTCGCCAGCGCGCCCAGCCGGTGATGAAAGCGGTATTCGTAATCGGCGCCGATGGTGCCGCCGTCCTTCTTCGTGTTGTGGCTGCCGCCGGCGAGTACTGCGAAATGGTGGCGGTGGATCTCTTCGGCGCCGCGCCCCTCATGCCCTTCCTGCTGCGCCATCAGCGGGCACGCGGCGACAAACGCGGCCGCCACGGGGAGGAGAAAAGAACGGGATAGGATCATGCGAGATCAGGATACCAAAGTCCTGATTTGGCGCGCCCCTGCCACTTCAGTCCCTCTCGAACGCCAGCACCCGCACGCCCCTGCCCGCAAGGGTGAACTCCGCCTGCCCGGCGCCGCCTTCGATCAGGTCTTCGATCCGCCACCGCCCGCCCTCCTGCCACCGCAGCCTGACGTTCTTAGCGCGGAGTTCTCGGTTGAGCACGGATTCGGCTGCCCCTCTGCCCCCCCGTCTTCGATGCAGCTCGAAAGTATCTGCGGTTACGCTTGGCGACTCCCGGTTTGGATGAACGACAGACATGGCGAGGATATACTTCGCCCAAGTCGTCCCCACTTATGCGGCACTCAATTAAAGAGTGTTAGATTGTTGTCCGACCGGGAAGTTCAAAGCAACAGAGTTTCCTGAACCAGCATGTTCAGAGAGGGTAACGCCCAGGAGTGAAAGATGGCCCGTAGCAGCCCCGAGAGGATCCTGCTCGCCTGGAGCGCGATCGAGGTTCTTTCTCCTCAATCCTTTCAGAGGCCTGAAGACCTGATCGGCGGAGACAGATCGCGCGTACTGAGGCTTGACCGATCGAAGCTCCCTTGGGAACTTGCACCCAGTACAAAGCCCCGGCACAAGCTGTACCATCAAGTTCCGCTCGGGTCGATCCGAATTCAGCCCGCGCTCGAAGCTCTGCTGGAGCGTTGGGGCGACACCCGCTTCGAAAGGCCAGTCAACCGCAGGAGTGCTTTGCTCGGTTCGATTACCGTCAGCGATGATGGAGTGCCGGTTGAATCTCCGGCGCTGCGGATTTCGAGCTTTGCCTGGGGCGTTATTAAGGCTCTGAAGGGCGAATTACGCAAGCTCACAGAATGGACTAAAGCCGAGCCGATCCTGACGGCGGCTCTGGAGAAATGCCTCTATTTTAAAACCGGAGCAGGAGATTCAGAAAACGAAGACAGAAAGAGACAACCCCTTACCAGCAAGACCCTCAACAAAATCTTTGAGACGCTGGTACGCATTCTAGAAATTCCAGATAAGTGGGTGGAGCCTCCTGGCTTTTCCATTCTGTCGTACGTTCCAGACTGGGACCGCAATCCTCCAGAGTCCATTCTTCTGAACAGCTTCTATCTTGAGGATCTTTCTCGTACACTCCAGCATCTCAAGTCTAAACAGTTGCCTAAGGGCATAGACTATTATCTCCGAATAAGGCAACCGGAAGCCCGGCGTGACATCAAAGAGGACAGAAAAGCGCTTGAGGACGCTGTCAAGCCGGAACTCATTACCCGTGCCGCTTGGCCTGCACCCGGCTGTCCTCCGCCCGTCCTACTGCAACAGGCTGCAGCGAATCTGGCGTTTCATGAAACGGAAAAGGGGCATATTTTTGCGGTAAATGGCCCCCCGGGCACAGGCAAGACGACTCTGCTCAGGGACCTCGTCGCCGCGGTGATCGCGAAGCGGGCCGAGGCATTGTGTGCATTCGATGAACCCGAAGAGGCCTTTCAACACTCGGGCATGAAAATCCGCGCAGGGACAGCCTGGGTTCACCTCTATCGCCTTCATCCTTCTATTCGCGGTTACGAGATGGTGGTGGCCTCCACCAATAACAAAGCTGTTGAGAACATTAGCGCAGAGATTCCTGGCATCGGTTCAGTGGATGCGGGCTTGCGAAGATGCCGATATTTTACTACGGTCTCCGATGCGCTCTGTCAGACCGAAACCTGGGGGCTGATTGCGGCCGTTTTGGGCAATATGCAAAACAGAGCGCGGTTCAAACAATACTTCTGGTGGGATGAGGATGTCAGCTTTCGCTCTTACCTCAGGGCTGCTGTTGGCCAGAAGCCAATGGTGAAAGAGCCTGGGAAGGATGGCGGACACGTGCTTGAGAGGCCACCACTCGTCGTTAGCAAAGAGGAACCACCCGATAGCCATGAACAGGCGCTCCAGCGATGGAAGCGTGCCAGAAGGCATTTCCAGCGTGTTCTGAAACAAGCGGAGCGGCGATTTCAGGAGCTGGAAGATCTTCGCGGGAAGATTCTCGCCATTTCGGACCTGGAGCTGAAGCTGCGCGGCGTTGAACAAGCCCTATCTGCCGGGAGAAATATTGTGGAATCGGCAGAAGGCGAACTTGCCGCTTGCCTCAGCGTTTTGCAGCAGGCGCAAGGCCGTGTTGGCCGGTGCCGGCAGGCAGTAGAGTCACATCTCAAGAGGCGGCCAGGATGGTTCCTGAGACTCCTGCGCACATCTCGCGCGCGAGTATGGGCCAGCGTTTACAGGGAACTGCACGAATCTCTGGCACAGGCAGAAAAGGACGAGCGCGAAGCATCCGACCGTGCGAAAAAGGCCCAGGAGGCTCACGACGAGGCGGGACGGCGTCTCGCAAGCCTCCAGGCCTCAGCTGACGGCTTACGGCGTAGTCTGCATGAGATACGGGAACGCATCGAAGCGGAGAAGGCTTCAGGGGTTGTACTGCCAGACGACGAGTTCTTCTCGTTGCCTCACAAAGACAGGCAGACGGCCAACCTGTGGCTGTCGGCCGATTTGACTCGTATGCGGCACAACCTTTTCTGGGCGTCGTTGGAAGTGCATCGCGCGTTTATCGATGCGGCAGCGAAGCCTCTCCGGCACAATCTCAATGCGCTCATGGACGCATTCACGCAGCCCCGTAGGCTAGGCGAGGACAAACTTGAAATCCTACCCGAATTGTGGTCCTCGCTGTTCCTTGTGGTGCCACTCGTGTCGACAACGTTTGCTTCGGTGGAAAGAATGTTCCGCTTTCTTCCAGCGGCAAGCCTTGGATGGCTCTTCGTTGATGAAGCGGGTCAGGCTGTGCCTCAGGCTGCGGTTGGAGCGATCTTTCGGTGCCGAAGAATCGTTGTTGTCGGTGACCCGGCGCAGTTGGAGCCGGTGGTCGAATTGCCCGATCAACTTGTTCAGGCGATTTGCGAGGAATTCGGGATCTCGACCGCGGACTGGGCTGCGCCTTCGGCTTCGGTGCAAACCCTGGCGGATGCAGTATGTCCATGTCAGAGTGAATTCGAATTGGAGCGGGGCAGCCGTACCGTCGGTGTTCCTCTGCTGGTGCACCGGCGGTGCTCAGAGCCTATGTTCGGCATCTCCAATGCCATTGCATATGCCGGGCAAATGGTCTCACTGAAACAGCCGCGGGATTCCGCAATCAGGGAGTTGGTGGGACCGAGCTTCTGGTTTGATGTTCAGGGATCCGCCGAAGACAAATGGTGTCCCGATGAAGGCCAGGTGCTGATTGGGCTCCTGCGCAGGCTTGCCGATGCCAGGTTGGATCCTGACTTTTATGTCCTCACACCGTTCGTGATCGTAGCGGAGCGTCTTCGGAAGCTGGTCGATGAAAGCGGCGTCTGGAGAGTCTGGATGCAGGAAGAGAAAAAATGGAGCTGGATGTATGAAAGGGTGGGAACAGTGCACACCGCACAAGGGCGCGAGGCAGAAGCGGTATTCTTTATCCTTGGTGCCCCAGATCCTAAGCAGAAGGGAGCAAGGGACTGGGCAGGCAGGAGACCAAACCTGCTCAATGTCGCTGTGACCCGTGCCAAGGAGGCGATTTACGTAATTGGCAACCGATCCCTATGGTGTGAAGCTGGAGTTTTTAAGGAGCTTGACCGGCGGCTCCCTCGGAGCTAGCCGGTTGCCTGAGCAAGCAACCGTGCGAGGTCCTGCAAACCGCCTATTCCCTCTCGAACGCCAGCACCCGCACGCCCCTGCCCGCAAAGGTGAACTCCGCCTGCCCGGCGCCGCCTTCGATCAGGTCTTCGATCCGCCACCGCCCGCCCTCCTGCCACCGCAGCCTCACCGCTTTCGCTTCCCTCTCGTGGTTGAACACGAACACAACCCGTTTCGCGCCCGCCTCCAGCCACCGGGCTTCCACTCCGCCATCGGCGAGAAGGGGCTTGCGCACGCCCGCCCACCCGAGCAGCGAGACGAACCACTTTCGCGCGTCTTCGCTCGGCATCGTATGATAGGCCGCGCTCGGGTACGATCCCACCAGCAGCGCCTTGCCCCGGCCCGATGAGGACTCCACCGCAGCAACCGCTCCATCTTCGAAGCGCGCCACGACCCGTCCCCCCATTGGTTCGAGCACCTCGCGGAACCACCGTGCGGGCGCCTTCAGCCCGCCATCGAACACGAGGACGGTGCGCCCGCCCGGCGCCGTCTCCACCGCCGCCTCGCGCGCGCCGAACACCTCGTGCAACCCCATCCCCGGGATAATTTCCGATGCCCGCCCGCTCTCGCTGTTCCACCCGGCGCGCGCCTCCGCCACCAGATGGCCGCCGCCGCGCACGTAATCGCGCAGCACCTGTCCCAGATACGAGGGCAGCATCGGCGGATAGGGCAGGTACACCAGCCTGTACTGCCGGAGCGCCTCTGCCGACAGCGCTCCCGCATGCACGAAATCGACTGGAACATTCTCGGGCCAGAATGCTTTATAGATCCCCAGCAGCGAGTCTCTCTCGATCCCCGCCACTTCGCCCTGCGGCCCTCCGTACGCCGCCTGCCGCTGCCGTCCGCCCACGAAATGCGCCAGCGGGTTGTAGACCACCGCCACCTCCGCCCGCGGCGGGCGCGCTTCCAGAAACAGCTTCTCGTGCCGCGCTACGGTCTGCGCAAACCGGCCCGCCTCCCGCGCTCTCTCCGTCAGCGTTCCGTCCAGGTGAATCAGTCCAAAACCACCCGCTTCATACCCGGTGCTCATCGGATAAAAGGCATAGAAATGGATCCCCTTCGCCCCGCGCGCCAGCGCCGACCAAGCCCAGATCCGCAAATCATCCGCCGTCACTTCCGGGCTCACATTGACGGCAATTGTGCCGAATCCCGCCTGTAATTCACCGATGACAAAACCCCGCCGGCCTTCGCCAAACCCGAAGCTCCGGGTGAAATCCAGCAGCGCTCCGCGCCACGCCGGATCGCGGTCCACGAACGCCGAATGCTTCGGATAAAAGCTCGTTCCGTAGTAATCCACCTGCCGCGCCATGACCCAGTCGTCGGATTGCCCCTCCCACCAGTGCGGCGAAGCGAACAGCCCCACGCCCGCGGCGTGGCTGGTCGCCATCGCTTCCGGCGCGCCCGCTTTCACCGCTTCGTACCGCTCGCGCAGATCTTCGCCCAGTTTGCCGGCGATGAACATTTTCCAGTCGATGTAGTCCGTGTAGCTCAGGATGGTCGAAAGCCGGTTCGGCTCGACTTCCTCCCACGAGCCATACCGCCTATACCAGGCTTGATTCAGCGCATCCAGCGAACCGTATTTCTTTTGCAGCCATTGCCGGAAACGCCGCTTCGTATTGTCGCAAAAGCAGAATTCCGGATTGGGAATATAGGTTGGATTCGCCCAGTTGATCACATGCGGCTCGCTCCACAGGTCCCATCCGAGCAGCGCCTTGCTGCGGGACGCGTGCCGCGCCAGGGCGCGGTAGAAGGCGTTGTCCGCGCTGCGCACGCCCGGATGGTCGCGGCAGTAGCCCGGCGACGATTCCGGCCGCACCGCCTGTCCGCTCGAGGACACGAACAGCGAATCGGGGTAGCGGCGTCCTACCCATTCCGGGGCCGAGTCCATGTAGACCTGCACGAAGACGCGCATGCCCTCTTCTTCGGCGAGTTCAAGCAGCACGTCGAGAGTCGAGAAATCATAGCGTCCCGGCTCGGGCTCCGCCGACGCCCAGTCCACCCAGCAGCGGAAGGTGCGGAAGCCCAGCCCCTTGATCTTGCGGATGTCGGCGCGCCATTGTTCCTTCTTCGCGCGCGGATCCGGCTCCAGCATCGGCGCCCGCGCTTTGCCTCCGCCGTACCACACCGAAACCGGCAGCACGCCGTCCGCCCCGGCCGCCGCCAGCGCGGAGGCCAAAATCAGAAGAGCCGTTTTTTGTTTCATGGTTCCAGCCGGAACAACGCGCACGCGCCCGCCTCGAGCCGGTGCGCGAAGCCCCCGTGGATTTTGCCCAGGTTCTTCCGCTTCAGCACGTCGAACACGCGCAAGACCGCGCGTTTCTCGCCCAGTCCCAGCTCGCGCCAGATGACGTCCGCGCTCACCGCGCGGCGCGCGCGGTTGGCGATCATCAGCGCCGTCTCGCCATCGTCGAGCGGACGCACCCAGATTTCGACATCCGGATCGTGCCACGCCAGGCGCGCCGGCCCCTTGCCGCGCTCCTCCACCTGCATGACGGCCACGTCGAGCACCGCCGGCTTTTGCCCGCGCCCCAGCGCCCACTCCGCCAGAGCGCAGGGAGATGCCGCCGCCTGCCATGCCGCCAGAAGAGCGACCGTGATCAGCACGCCCTCATCCTACCCGAGATGCGCGCCCGGGCGTCAGCGCCCGTTGGTGCGCCACCGCCGCGCCACCAGCAGCGCCAGCTCCAGCGCCTGCTCGTAGTTCAGCCGCGGGTCCACTTCGCTCTCGTAGGCTCGCCCGAGGTCGGCTTCGCACAGTCCTCGCGCCCCGCCCGTGCACTCGGTCACATTCTCACCCGTCAGTTCAATGTGCATCCCGCCCAGGATGGATCCGCACTGCGGGTGGATGTCGATCGCCTGGCTCAGCTCGCTTTCGATGTCGTCGAAGCTGCGCGTCTTGTAGCCGTTCAGCGTCCGGCGCGTGTTGCCGTGCATCGGATCGCAGATCCAGAGCACGGCGCGTCCCTCGCGCCGCATCGCCTCGATCACCGGCGGCAGTTCCGCCGCAATGCGCGCGGCGCCATAGCGGTGGATGAGCGCCAGCCGCCCGGGCTCGTTTGCCGGATTCAGCCTTTCAGCGATCCGCAGGATCTCATCCGTGCTCAAGCCCGGTCCGATCTTCACCCCGACCGGATTCGAGATGCCCCGCAGATACTCGATGTGCGCCCCTTCCGGAGACGCCGTGCGGATGCCCACCCAGGGAAAATGCGTCGACAGGTTGAACCATCCCGGACGGTGCGGGACGCGCCGCGTCTGCGCCTGTTCGTACGGCAGCATCAGCGCCTCATGAGAGGTGTAGAAGTCGATCCGGTCGCTGCCCGCCGCGCTCGTGCCGAGGATATTCTCCATGAACCGCAGGCTCTCGGTGATGGAGCGCAACATCCGGTGGTATTCGTCTGCCTGCGGCGAGTGGCGCGTCCAGTCCAGGTCCCAGTATTCGGGATGGTGCAGGTCGGCGAAACCGCCCTTCACCAGGGCGCGGATGAAATTCAGCGTCAGCGCCGCGCGCTCGTATCCTCTCAGCAGCAGGGAAGGATCGGGCGTGCGCGCCTCGGGGCTTGGTTCGGGGCGGTTAACCAGATCGCCGCGGTAGGCGGGCAACCGCTGTCCGTTGACTTCCTCGAAATCCGCCGAGCGCGGCTTGGCATACTGCCCGGCGAACCGCCCCACGCGCACCACCGGCTTCTGCGTGCCCTGCACCAGCACCAGGCTCATCTGGATCAGCACCTTGAGCTGGTTGGCAATCCGCCGCGAATTGCAGTCGGCGAACCGCTCCGCGCAGTCGCCCCCTTGCAGCACAAAGCACCTGCCGGCAGCCGCCTGGGCGAAATGCTCCTTCAGCGCTACGATCTCCCAGCTCGTCACCAGCGGAGGCAGCGCCGCCAGCTCATCCAGAGCTCTTTGAAGCGCCTCCGGATCCGGATATTCCGGCTGCTGCATCGCAGGGAATCGCTTCCACGAGTCCGGCGACCAGTCAACTCCCATTTGTTTTCAGGGTAGCATTGTAGTCTCATGCGGCTTCGAGCCTGGTTCGCTCTGCTTGCCCTTTGCGCGCCGCTTTCCGCTCAGCCTGAGACACTCAAGCCCCAGCCGCCCCGCCGCAAGATCGGGCTGGCGCTGTCCGGCGGCAGCGCCCTGGGGCTGGCTCACATCGGCGTGCTCCAGTGGTTGGAAGAGCGACGCATTCCCGTTGACTTCATCGCCGGGACCAGCATGGGCGCCATTATCGGCGGGCTCTACGCCACCGGTCACGACGGGCAGGCGATGCAGCGCTTCGCCTCGACCGTCGACTGGGACGCTGCGTTCGCGCCCTCCGTCCCCTTCCGCCATCTCGCTTTCCGCCGCAAAGAAGACCGCCGCGATTTCCCTTCCACCATCGAATTCGGCGTCGGCAAGGGGCTCAAACTGCCCGCAGGCGTCTCCGCCGGCCACGGCGCGGCGCTCGCCATCAGCCGCTTCGCCGCCCCCTACGATCAGCTTGGCTCGTTTGATGAGCTGCCCACGCCTTTCCGCTGCGTCGCCACGGACCTCAAGCAGGGCAGGGAGGTGGTCTTTTCCCGCGGCCCGCTCACCATGGCGCTGCGGGCATCGATGAGCCTGCCGGCGCTGTTCGCCCCGGTGGAGATGGACGGCATGATGCTCGTCGACGGCGGGCTGCTGAACAATCTGCCCGTGGATGTCGTCAAGGCGATGGGCGCCGACATTGTGATCGCCGTGGCGTTGGAAAAGCCGCCGGACGAACAGCAGTACTACTCGCTGCTCGGCGTCGCTGGCCGCAGCATTTCCATCATGATCTCCGCTAATGAGCGCCGCAGCATGGGCCTCGCCGACCTGGTCCTCATGCCCGATCTCAACGGGCTGGACGCCAGCGACTACGCCAGGCTCGAAGAGTTTGTCGCGCGCGGGCGGCAGGCGGCTGAGCGCAAGGCCCTCTGGCTGAATCAGCTCGCGCTGCCGGAAGACGGCTATGCCGCGTACCTCGAACAGCGCCGCAGCCGTCTGCGGCCCGATTCCGTGCGCCCCCAGTTGATCGTCGTCGAGGGCGGGCTGGCCGAGAAACGCCGCAAGGCCCTGGTCGAAGCCCTGGCCGCGGATCCCTCCCGCCCGGTCGACCGGTCCAGGCTGGAAACGGAACTGAACAAAATCGCCGGCATGGGCCGCTATGACGCCGTATCCTATTCATTTCTGCGCCACGAAAATACGGAGGGAATTCTCATCCGGCCCCACCAGAAAATCCACGGGCCTCCATTCCTGAACCTGTCATTTCTTCTCGATGCCTCGCGGCAGGAGGGGTTCCGCTTCGGCATAGGCGGCCGGCTCACCCTCCTCGACCTCGGCGGGCCCGCATCGGAATGGCGCACCGATCTCTCCATCGGGCAGATCAACCGCGCTTCCAGCGAGTATTATTACAGGGTGGGCGGCGGAAAATGGTTCCTCGCCCCGCAGGCCTTTTATCTGGAAGACAGCCGTCCGCTTTACCGCGGAAAGGACCAGATCGCCGACTTCATTTCGAAACGCGCCGGCGCCGCGCTGGATCTTGGCTATGCCTTCGGCCGGTTCCAGGAATTGCGCGTAGGATCGTCCACCGGCCAGGCGCGCATCGCCGTCACCAAAGGGCCTGAGAATCTGGAGCCGCTGAAGGGCCGCGTCACCGACCTGCACGTGCGCTGGGCGTACGAGGGGCAGGACAGCGCGCTGGTCCCCCGCCGCGGCATCCGCGCCACAGTGTTCGCGTCCTGGCTGTTGAACCATCCCGGCGTGGACGGGCGCCCGCCGCTGGCGGATCTCGCCTTCAGCTACGCCCGGCCGTTCAGCCAACGGTGGTCGCTGCTGGCCGACACCGCCGCCGGGTTCACGGGCTGGAATGAAGCTCTGAACAACCGCTTTTCCATCGGGGGCGCCGCCCGGCTCGACGCTCTCGGCCGCGGCCGCGAGACCGGCAACCGCTACTACTATGGCGGCACGCGGCTGCTGCGCTCGCTCAACTATGAAAGCCTTGGCATTTTCGGACGCTTCTACCTGTTCGCCGCCGCCGAAAGCGGCAACGCGTGGCGCTCCGGCATGAGCGCGCTGCCCCGCTACAGCGGCTCGCTCGGCCTGATGGGCGAGACCACCTTCGGCGTGGTCTATTTCGGGGGCGGGATCGGCGACCGCGGCGACCGCCGCGTGTTTTTCCGTCTCGGCCGCGTGTTCTGATCCGCGCCGCTTCTGGCTTTACGGCCTGGCAATTCCCGCCTTAGCGCAGTTTTTCCCGGAAAAACTCCAGCGTCCTTTGCCACGCCAGCTTTGCCGCCGCTTCGTCGTAGCGGGGCGTGGTGTCGTTGTGAAATCCGTGATTGGTATTTTCGTAGAAATAGGCGCGGTATTCTTTGCCGTTTTCCTTCAGCGCCGCCTCATACGCCGGCCAGCCTTCGTTCACCCGCTTGTCGAGCCCGGCGTAGTGGAGCAGCAGTGACGCCCGGATCTTCGGCACTTCGGCTGCCGGGGGCTGCCCGCCATAGAAGGGCACGGCGGCGGCCAGTTCCTCGCCCAGCCGCACGGCGAGCATGTTGGCGACGCCGCCCCCGTAGCAGAATCCCACCACGCCGATCCTGCCCGTGCATTCGTTATGCTTCTTCAGCCACCGCGCCGCGGCGATGAAGTCCTCGTTCAGCTTCTGCCGGTCGACGTCGCGGAACAGTTGCACGCCTTTTTCGTCATCGCCGGGATAGCCGCCCTTGCTGGTCAATCCATCCGGCGCCAGCGCCAGGAATCCTTCTGTGCCCAACCGCCGCGCCACGTCTTCGATGTAGGGATTCAATCCGCGGTTCTCGTGGATCACCAACACTCCGGGCAGCCTGCCCTGCGCCTTGGCCGCCCTGACGAGATAACAGCGGATCTTCCCGTTGCCTTCGGGCGACTCCACATCCACGCGCTCCGTCCGTATCCGCGCGTCGTCCGGGGCCACCTGCTGCGCCCACGCATAGTGCGGCCGCAGGCTTTCCCAGAGCGCGGCGGCAGTGACGGCGCCGGTGGCGTAGCGCTGCGCTCCGTCCAAAAACGCCCGCCTGTCGATGTCGCCGTGAACATAGCGGTCGAACAGATCCAGCAGCCCCTGAGGAAAATCCGACGCTTTCTTTCGATCCATGACAGCCCTCCCTGACAGGGCTCATGGTATCACGGGGGTCTTCGCCCGCAGGCAGCGAAAGCCCGTGCGGGCGCCTGGCAAGGCCCGTTTGAGGCGGCTGGTTCCGGGTGCTGCGCACCCCCCATGCGCCGCTCTGCCGCGCGCCAAGAACCGCGACGGAAGGGCGCGAAGCGCTGTTCGGAGCCGCGACGGGAGCGGGCCGGAGCCCTGCGGAAGCAGCGGCCCCGCGGCGCGGCCCGCAGTGATGCGGCTGCGTCAGGCGACTGCCGCCGGCGTCAGAAAGCCAGACGCAGCCCGAACTGGATCTGCCGCGGCGGAAGCTGGCTCTGGACGACGCCGAACTGCGGGTTGTTCAGAATACGGCCCACGATGTCGTAGTTGGGCGTATTGAGCGCGTTGAAGAATTCGCCGCGGAATTGCAGCGAAGCGCTTTCGGTCAGGCGGAAGCTGCGCGCGGCCATCAGGTCGAAGTTCAGCAATCCAGGGCCAATGATTGTGTTGCGGCCGACATTGCCGAACTCGAACGCAGGAGGCGCGGCAAAGGCGGCGGTGTTGAACCAGCGAGACACCGTGCGCTCGCCGGAAGGAAGCTTCCAGTTCTGCCCCGGCACGGCGTTGGGACGGATGAGGATGGCGCCGGTGCCGCCACCGACGCCCGCCGTGTCGCCTGCCAGGTTCGCTGTGAACGGAAATCCCGTCTGCATGGAGTGGATCGCCGAAATCTGCCAGCCGCCGCCGATCCACGCCGCCGGCCCGGATTGCATCCACTTCTGGCCCTTTCCCAATGGCAGGTTCCAGACAGCCGAATTCACCCAGCGGTGCCGGACGTCAAAGGCGGCCAGGCCGCGCTCCAGCCGCACGTTGTGCGAATCCTGCGGGGGCGAGTTTTCGGCGCCGCGCGCGCCGCCGGCGTTGCGGAACTGCGGCGCGTTGGTGATCGCCTTGCTCCAGTTGTAAGAGCTCAGCCAGCTCAGCCCGCCTGTCAGCTTCTTTTCCATGCGCAGGAAGAATGCATGGTAGTTGGACTGTGCGGCATTCGGCAGGTAGTTGATGAAGCCCACCGGAACCGTGTCGCCCTGCACGCTCACGTAGGGCGGGAATACGGTGCCGGGCGCGAAGCGCAACGCCCGGTAGGGGCGGCGGGGATTGACCGCGCCCGGTCCGGGGCGGGCGTTGTTGGGCTGGGTGTTCTGCGACAGCTTCAGGCCCAGGGTCGCCAGGTATCCGGCTTCGATGACGACATCGCGGCGGAGCTCCTGCTGCACGGTGAAGCTCCACTGCGGCGAGTAGCTGGAGCGCTGGAACAGGTCGATGCCGGCCTGCTGGATCTGCACAGGCCCCACCACCGCCGGTCCGAAGATGTCAAACCCGCGGAACTGCGGGATGAATGCGTTGGAGGACAGAGTCTGGGCAATGTTGCCCGGCAGCACAGCGGCGAGGCGGAAGAGCGGATTCAGATCGTTGGCCGCGTAGAAAAAGCCCGCCCCGGCGCGCACCACGGTGCGCGGGGCCAGCTGCCAGGCCAGACCCGCGCGCGGCGCCACGTTGTTTTTGTCGGTGTACGCGCAGCCCTTCGGGTAGCCCGCCTGGCCGCAGATGAAGAACAGAGGCTCGTAAAAGGCGAGGCGGCCTTCGCCGAAGATCTGCCACGGAGAGGGCACGTTGCGGTAGTCGATGCTGCCCATCTGCTGGCGGTGATCGTACAGCGGCGGCGCCAGCTCGTAACGCACGCCAAGGTTCAGCGTCAGATTGGGAAGGATCTTCCAGTCATCCTGGAAGTACAGCCCGTAGTTCTCCTGCCGTCCGTCAATGCGGCTGGGGCCCACCGAGCGCGAACCCTGCTGGGGGAGCCCCAGCAGCATCGATGCCAGAATGTGGCCGGTGCCGTCGTTGGATGCGGTGCGCGAGGTGAAACCGGCGGTGAACTGATACTGTCCTGTCGTGTTGGCTGATTCGAAGCGGTTGTACTGGATCCACAAAACCTCGCCGCCGAACCGGAAGTTGTGCCGTCCGCGCATCCAGCTGACGTTGTCATAGAGCTGGAAGGTGTTGTTGCGCACCAGGACGGTGCCGCCGCCGGTGGTGCCGGTGAAGCCGCCCGCGCCGCCCATGGTCGGATAGCCGGCCACGACAAAGCGCGGCAGCGCCCGCTGCGTGCCGCCTACGTTGAACAGCGGCTCGGGCAAACCGTCCTGGAACAGCAGCCGGTTGAAGCCGCCGCGCAGTTCATTTACCAGCGTGGGCTTCAGCACCTGCGTCATGCCGATCACAGCGTTCTGCGGCCGGCTGAATCCCAGCCGGTCCCGGTCCGGGACCACGTCCGGGATGACGTTGTTCTCGTCCCAGATGGCATAGCGGCCGAAGAGGCTGATGTTGCGCGCCACGTTCCAGTCCAGCCGGATGGAGCCGTTGTCGCCGTTCTGCCGCAGCACGCTGCTGGCGTTCACATACTGTGCGGCGCCGATATTCGGCAGCGGCATCGCCGCCATGGCGGCGCGCGTCAGCGGATTGAGGCGCGATTCCGGAATGCGGAAATCCGGGAACGGCTGGCGCACGCCTCCAGCCAGCGTGTCGGGATCATAAATGCCGGGGCCGCCGCTGAAATCGCCGTTGCGCTGCGCCGCCGTGGGCACGGCCACGGTGGTCAGACCCGCCGCGGCCTGACGGATGCTCAGCCTCTCCCAAGCGGCGAAGAAGAACGCCTTGTCACGCACGATCCGGCCGCCCAGCGAAGCGCCAAATTGATGGCGCTGGAACTGGGGCAGCCTGGAAACGTTCAGATTGAACGGCCGCGCATCGAGCGCCCGGTTGCGCAGGAACTCCCACGCCGAACCGTGGAAACTGTTGCTGCCGCTCTTGGTGACCACGTTGATCTGCGCCCCGCTGGCGCGGCCGTATTCGGCGCTGAATTGCGCCGTCTGCACCTGGAACTCAGCGATGGCGTCGATCACGGGCGAATAGCTGAGACCGTTGTAATCGGGATCCGTATTGGCCACCCCGTCGAGGAGAAAGGCGTTGTTGTTGGTGCGCCCGCCGCTTGCGCTGAAGCCGCCCGTCTGGTTCAGCCGGACGGCGTTCTGTTGCACCGTGCGTCCGCCCGCGTTGGCTCCCGGCACCAGCAACGCGAGCTGAATGAACTCGCGCCCGTTCAGCGGCAGCCCGATGATCTTCTCTTCTGTCACCACGGTGCCTTGCGCCACCGACTCCGTCAACAGCGGCGACACGGTGCCGCTGACTTCGATCCGCTCGGTCAGCGAACCCACCTCGAGCTGAATCACGACGCTCGCGGCACGGGCCACCTGCAGGCGCACCGCGTCGTCTCGAAACGGACGGAAGCCCGGCGCCTCCACTTCCAGGGAGTATTCACCCGGGGGCAGCAGCGCGAAAAGAAAGCGGCCGCTGTCGTCTGTCTTTGCCGTGCGCGCCGCCTGCGTGCGCCGGTTTTGCAGGCGTACTTCGGCGTTCTGTACAGGCGCGTTCGATGGATCATTGACGACTCCGGACAGGGAGCTGACGTCCGTCTGCGCCATCACGTCTGGGACAGCGATTGTGGAAGCCAACAGCAACGCGAGAACTGGAGCAAAACACCTATGGGGGAATGGCATGCTCGATTGACCCTTCAGAATGAGAGAAGTGCCTGATGCGACAGGGTACCATCTGAAGTTGAAAAACGGGTTACGAAACCGTTGATGGGCTGTAAACAAGACCCTGCGCAGTTGCAGGCCATCATCCAGATCCACGGCACGCGGGCGCCGCAGGCCGTTTTGCGCAACGCCGGCTGAAGCGATGTGAGGCGAAAGTGGCCACCCGGGCAGGCCCTATGGCAGCTTCGGCTCTGAACGACACACCATCGCCTCAGCCCGCCTTGGCCGCAGCGGCGCTTACTTCATCAGTTGCTGCGACATGCGCAGAAGCGATTCGCGCATCGTCTCCTGCTCGGGCGCGACGGGACCCCCGCCCCACGGCGAGGCGGCGATGCCCTGCCTCCATTGCAGCGAGGGCAGGCGGACGACTTCGCAGAAGACGGAGACCAGTTCGGGGTCGCGCCAGCCCAGTTCCGCCTCGTGCCGGAGCTGCCGGATGGCCTCGTCCACGGGGAATGCCTGTTTGTAACTCCGCTGCGAGGTGAGGGCGTCGAAGATATCGGCCAGTTGCAGGATGCGCGCCAGAAGCGGAATGTCCTCGCCCCTCAGGCCATCCGGATAACCGGAGCCGTCCCAGCGCTCGTGATGATTGCGAATGATCGGGAGCACGGGCCGCAGAGAGCGCATCGGGCGGCAGATCTCCTCGCCCTTCCACGTGTGGGAGCGCATCACGACCCATTCTTCCTCGGTCAACTCGCCCTTCTTAAACAGGATCGCGTCGGGCACGGCCACTTTCCCGATATCGTGCAGAAAGCCGCCCCGGTATAGCGCCAGCAGATCCTCGTCCGGAAGCCCGATCGCCGAGCCCAGCGCCACGCTCAGCGCCGCCAGCCGCTGGCAGTGGTTGCCCGTCTCCTTGTCCCTCTGCTCGACGGTCTGGGCCAGCGCGAACAGGATCGTCTCGGCTTCTTCCAGAGAGTCCACCACCCGCTTCTGCCGCAGCATGGAGCGGATGCGCGAGCGCAGCACCGCGGGTTGAAGTGGTTTGACGAGAAACTCATCGGCGCCCGATTCGAGTCCCGCCACTTCGTTCTCGATGCCCTGCACGCTGGTCACGATCAACACCGGGATCAGATGCGTGCGGCGGTTGCTCTTGATCCGGCGGCAGAGCTCCAGTCCGCTGTTGGGCCGCCCGCTCCAATCGCTGACGATCCACTCGGAGATCACCAGGTCGACGTTCTCCCTCTCCAGCAGTTGGAGCGCCTCCTCCTGGGAGCGGGCTTCAAACAGGCGGTAGGGTCCGGCCTTCAGGATGCCCTTAATGAGCTGGCGGTTCAGCTCGACGTGATCGACCAGCAGAATGGAGGCGCGGTCGAGCGAACCGCCCATGGACATGGCCACACCGGACGGCGAAGCCATTGCCTCCAGCGGCGCCAGGTCACTGCTGGTCTGGGCCGGATCTGCCATCCCTCACTGGATCGGCAGAACCCCGGCCATTCTTTAGCGGAACGGTTCAGTAGCCCGCCGGAGGCGGCGCTGCGGCGGCGGAGCGGACCACCGGAGGCAGTCCCAGGCGGCGGCGGCATTCATCCAGCATCTCCGCCGTGCGCGTCGCGCCGCAGCGGGTGGCGCCCGTGGCGCGCACCTCCAGCAGCGCATCCAGCGTGCGCACGCCGCCGGCGGCTTTCACCTGCACGTGCGGCGCCGCGTGTTTCCGCATCAACCGCAGGTCGTCGAGCGTCGCTCCTCCAGGCGCATAGCCGGTGCTTGTCTTCACCCAATCGGCGTTCAATTCGCTCGAAATCTGGCACAGGCGGATCTTCTGCTCATCCGTGAGATAGCAGTTTTCGAAGATGACCTTCACCTTCTGCCCGGCCGCGTGCGTCACATCGATCACGGCTTTCAGGTCCTGCCGGACATAGTCCCACTCGCCGCTGAGCACGGCGCTGATGTTCACCACCATGTCGAGCTCTTCCCCGCCATCGGCGAGGGCGCGGCGCGCCTCGGCTGCCTTTACCTCGGTTGTGTGCCCGCCATGCGGGAATCCGATGGTCGTGCTCGCCTTCACGCTGCTTCCCTTGAGCATCGCGGCGCACAGGGGCAGCGCGTAAGGCAGGATGCAGACGCTGGCCACGTCGTAGTCCAGCGCGAGCCGGATGCCCTCCTCCAGTTGCTGCCGCGTCAGGGTGGGGTTCAGCAGCGAGTGGTCGATCATCTTGGCGATGTCCGGATAGGTGTAATGCATGATGGCTTGTCCTGTCTCCGAACCCCTGTTGTCCCGCAGGCCTCCCCCGCATGTCAACCGCCGTGCCGGGACCTGCTACGGTCTCAGTTGTGAAGGTGCTTTGCGCCTTGGCGGCGCTGACCGCCTTGGCCGCCGACATCCCGCTGCCCGGCCCTGTCTCCGCCGTGAAGTGGCAGCACGGGCGGGCGGTGGCGCTGGCGGGAACCATGGACGCGCCCGTGCTGCTGGTCTTTCAAGGGACGGCCGGCACAAGGAAGATCGAGCCGGGGCGCGCCGCGGCTGGCGCGCGGCGCGTCGAGGTGATCGACTTCACCGCCGACCGCGAAGGCACGGTGCAAGCGCTGTTGCTGGCGGTCATCCCGGTGGGGCGTGACCGGCGGCTCCTCTGCCGTTTTCCCGAACATGGCGAGGCTTCCTGCGATGATCTTGGAGAACGCCGCTGCCGGCTGCTGGCCATGGACGATGCGGACGCGGCGTGGTGTTTCGGCGAGGGGCCCGCGGGCATGCTCCTGCACCGGCTCACAGGACCGTCCGGGAAGCCGCGGTTCTGGCTGCCCGCGGAAGGATCGCTGCGCCACGCGGCCGCCTCCCGGCGGGCCTGGTTGGAGACGCCGGAGCCCGGCCGCATTCTGCTGATCCTGCCGGAACTGTCCCTGGCGGCTGTCGTCAATCTCGACAACGGCGAGACGCAATGGAACCGCCTGCCCGCGCCGGCCGGGCTCTCCGGGCTCGAAAGTTTCGCGGTTCACGGAGACCGGCTGCTGGCGTTGTTGCCCCTGGACACTGCTGCCGGGGCCGGGCTGAAGCAGCGCTACGGGCTGTTTGAACTGCGCGGCGCCTGGCGCCGGGCCGCGCCGGAACGGGACTGGCCGCGGGGCGCCCGGCTGGCTGGCGCGGAGGGCGAAGCGGCCTGGATCTGGAACCGTCTGGAGCGCCGGCTCGAGCGCGTGGCGCTGCCGCCGCCCTGAGCGCGCTTGCCGGCGCGGCCCGGCGCGGGTATCGTGTGGAGCATGATGCCGTCCAGGCGCGCGTTCCTGCTGCAAGCCGCGGCGCTGCCGCGCCGGCCGCTGCTGGAAGCGCTGGAGCGAGTCATGGGGCCGATGCCGCCGCTGGAAGACGATGTCCCGTGGAAAGCGGACGGCGAGTGGCGCGAGAGAGGCTACATCCGGCGCCATATTCTGTTTCAATCAGAACCCGGCGATTTTGTTCCCGCCTGGCTCCTGCTGCCGGCACGCCCGCACCGGAAGCGCCCCGCTGCCCTGTGCCTGCACCAGACAACCCGGATCGGGAAGGACGAGCCCGCCGGCCTGGGCGGAAAGCCCGGCCTGCACTACGCGAAAGAGCTGGCGCTGCGCGGCTGGACGGCGCTCGCGCCCGATTATCCGAACTTCGGCGAATACCGCTTCGACCCGTATGCGCGCGGCTACGCCAGCGCCACGATGAAGGGCATTGTGAACCACGCGCGCGCCCTGCGTCTGTTGGCCGCGCTGCCCGGCGTGGACCCGCGGCGGATCGCCGCCGCAGG
This sequence comes from uncultured Bryobacteraceae bacterium, assembly GCA_937920635.1. GTDB lineage: Bacteria > Acidobacteriota > Terriglobia > Bryobacterales > Bryobacteraceae > JANWVO01. The sequence goes on along the minus strand of CAKZUE010000058.1, from coordinate 33,520 downwards.
CCACTCCCTCGGCGGCCACAACGCGCTGTTTCTGGCCGCATTCGAGCCGCGCGTGGCCGCCGTGGTCACCAGTTGCGGCTTCACTTCGTTCCGGCGCTACATGGGCGGCGACCTGCGCGGCTGGAGCCATGCGGGCTACATGCCGCGCATCGCCGGCGGGTTCGGCTGCGACCCGGCGCGCATGCCGTTCGACTTCCCCGACGTGCTCAGGCTGATCGCGCCGCGTCCGGTGTTCGTCAACGCGCCTCTCGGCGATGACAACTTCGATGTGCGGGGCGTGCGCGAGTGCCTCGATGCCGTGCGGGGCCTGTTTCCGCGGGGCAGGCTCGCCGCCGAGTTTCCCGCCTGCGGCCATGAGTGGCCGGAGCCGGTGCGGCGCAGGGCGTGGGCGTGGCTCGAGCGGGTTCTCTGATGCGGGCGGCGCGGGCGGCTAGGCGGTCATCTCCTGCCAGGTGACGACGCGCTTTTCATAGATCGAGCGCGTGCCCATCAGCGCCACCACCGTGGCTTCAAAAGCGCTTTCCACGTCGTTCAGCGGCCGCCTGCCGTGGCGGACATTGTCCAGAAATGCCGCCAGCGACAGCAGCGTGGCGTTCTTGCCTGCATCGGGAACCTCGAGTTTGACGCGCTCGCGCGAAGTGCGCGGCTGGAACTCGGCGCGGATCAGGTCCACTGCGCCCTCGCTCAGGAACACCCGCTCCTGAATGCCCGTGAATCCCGGCGGGTCGAAGTAGTGGTGGCTGAAGTTGATCTGCACGCCGCCCTCGAACTCATAGATCAGGCTGTAGTGGTCCATCACCGTGCGTCCCGGCGGGGTGTCGGCGAACAGAGTGGTCCCGCCGTCGCCGTAGCAGCGCAGGGGCGGCTTGCCGATGGCCCAGCGGAAGAGGTCGAGGATGTGGATGCCCTGATCGACAACAATATCGCCGCATTTTGTTTTATCGAAGTACCACGGGATGTCGCGCGGCAGGTCGCCGCCGTGGCGCATGCCATGGCACTGGAGCACGCGGCCCGCTTTGCCGTCTTTGATCCACTTCATCGCCGCGGAGCGCGCCGGATCGTGGCGGAGCTGGAAGCCCACCTGCATCACGCCTTTCGCCCGCCGCGCGGCGTCGCGGATGGCGCGGCAGTCCTCCACGGTCAGCGCCAGGGGCTTCTCGGCATACAGGTGCAGCCCGCGCTCCAGCACGGCAATGTCGATCTCGCGGTGCGTGTAATCGGGCGTCGCCATGATGATGGCGTCGAGGTCCTTCACCTCGTCCAGCATGCGGCGGTAATCGGTGAACGTCCGCGCGGAGCCGCCTTTCTTCGCCACCAATGTGGCCGCCGCGTCGGCGCGCTCGGGCAGGATGTCGCAGACGGCGGCGACTTCGGCGCCGTCCAGCTCCAGCAGATTCTGCAACAGGTACGAACCGCGGTTGCCCGTGCCGATGGCTCCGATGCGCAGGCGCCCGGCGCGGTTCTGCGCCCGCAGCACGGCGGGCGCGGCGAGGATCGATCTTCGAGTCAGGTTCATGGCTTTAACTCCTCGAGAAGGCGCAGCGCGGCTTCCACCAGGCGCTCGCCGCCCGATTCGGCGCAGCGCGCGGTGACAACCTCGTAATTGCCTTCCTTCCATGCTTTTTGATCGGGGAAATATCCCAGGCTTCCGTTGGCCAGCGAGACGACAATCGTGTGCCGGAAGGGCGACGCCCTCTGAATGTCCAGCCCCAGCTCCACAAAAATCTCTCCCGGCAGCCCGACCCAGGCGATGTTGTCAGCGGCGGCGATCACCTGCACTTCCGCCCGGCACGGAGCGTTGTGGCGCGACTCCAGGTCGAGAATCCGCCGCGCCTTCACAATGTCGAGAAAGGGCAGCTTGTCGCCCTGATCCCAGCGGGCGGCAATCGCGCGGCTCCATTCCACCTCCTCCGGCTTGTGGGGCGTGACGGGCAACGAAAGCACAGTCCTGGCCATGCGCAGCCGCGGCCGCCCGGCTGGTTCCAACGCCGCCAGCGTCCGGATCACCTGCCCGGCCAGAACCGTGCCGATGCGCGCGGCCTCCTCATGCCCTTTCTGCGGCCGCGCATCGGAGACGTCGATGTGGTTGACGTTGCCCGCGCAGCCGATGGTGAAGATCGTGATGCCGCCGCCGCGCGCGCCCGAGACCAGGCGAGACAGCGTGTACGGGTAGTCGGCCGAAAATTCCGTGCCTCCCACGGTGTCCAGGTGCAGGGCGTAGTTGACCAGCGTGGCGATGGGCGCGCCGGAATCCGAATCGACCGTGACCACGGAGACGCGGGGATCGACCGGACCTGCCGGCCGCACGATCCTTGGGTTGAGCTTGCCCGGGTTCCAGCCCACCGTGCCGTCGGTCATGAAGAACCGGCGGTTGAAGACGAGCGACGGCTCGCTGCCGGCGGCTGCGGCGAAGCGGGCCGGCTGCATGGCTTGCGCAGCGGCGCTCACGGCGGCGGCGATGCGTCCGGGCAGCCACTCGGCGAAAGCCCCCGCGACATCTGGCGCCGTGTGGGTGTGCGTCGCGCTGATGAAGACGTGCTCGGCCGGAATGCCCGACTGCTCCTGGACGAGCATGCGCGCCTTCTCGACCACCGCGGCAGGCGCCTCGATTACATCGCAGGCGACCAGCGCGTACCGGCGCGCGCCGTCGTCCAGCACCAGCGCTTTCGCCCAAAGGTCGTCGTGCACGCCCGTGGAGAGCCGTGGCCGGAAATAGCCGGCCAGCGGCTGCGGCTCCGACGGCGTGATGCGCACCTGCGCGGCGCCCGCGCGGACAGCCTGCGCCGCCGCTGGAAGGGCGGAGGAAAAGGCGGCGGCGAGCGCAAGGAGGAAGAGCCTGCGCAGCGGGGTGTTCATGGATTCACGCTTATCGTACACAAGCCGCCCACGGTTGTCACCGCCACCCTTTTGAGTGGAGGACTTTGTATAGTGTTGGAATTGGCCTCGTGGAATGCAAGGGAAATGGCGGCGATTCAACTGCAACAATGCCCGGTTTGCGGGCAGAAGCCACTGGTCCGGAGGCGGAGAACACTGCTCGAAAAGTTCCGCCACGCCGCCGTGTACCGTTGCCCGGCTTGCCGGTTCGAGGCCGCCGCGCCGCTGACGCTGGCCTATCCGCAACTGTCCCGCATCGCCCGCTGCCCGCACTGCGGCACCACGGAACTCCGCGTCCTGGCCAAACGCGACCCCATCGAGAAGACCTACCGCGGACCGCTGAGCACGCTCTGGGGCTGGCTGGGCGCGCCGCTGCTGTACTGCCGGTTCTGCCGCCTCCAGTTTTACGATTTCCGGGAGCGCCTCAACCCGAACGGCGATACAATCTCCTGACATGAAATGGCCGCTCGTCCTGACGCTGGTGTTGACCGCCGCGGGCGCCGACAGGCGCAACACCGAAACGCCCAACACCGACACGCGCGCCACCTTCGTGGCGCCAGACAACCTGGACGCATGGAAGGCCCGGCGGGAAGCCTTGCGGCGGCAGATCCTGGCGGCGGCAGGGCTGTGGCCCGCGCCGCCGAAACATCCTTTGACGGTTCTGTTCGCGGGCCGAGTGGAGCGCGACGGCTACACCGTGGAGAAAGTCGCCATCGAAACGCTGCCCGGCTTCTGGGTGGGCGGCAATCTCTACCGGCCGAAGGAGCCCGGGCGGCATCCGGCCATCCTGCATCCGCACGGGCATTGGCCCTATGGGAGGCTTGAAAACAGCGCATTGTGCTCGACGCCCGCGCTGGGCGCGAACTTCGCCCGCAACGGCTTTGTCGTGTTCGCCTATGACATGCTCGGCTACAACGACACCGTGCAGGCGCCGCACGATTTCACCGGGCCGGAATATCAGCTCTGGAATTTCACTCCCCTCGGCCTGCAATTGTGGAATTCGATCCGCGCCGCCGATTTCCTGGAATCGCTGCCCGGCGTCGATCCCGGCGGGCTGGCGATGACCGGCGCCAGCGGCGGCGGCACGCAGACCTTCCTCATGGCCGCCGTGGACGAGCGCCTGGCGGCCGCTGCGCCGGTGAACATGGTGAGCGGCCTGATGCAAGGCGGCTGCGTGTGCGAGAACGCGCCGGGGCTGAGGATCGGAACCAACAACATCGAAATCGCCGCGCTGTTCGCTCCGCGCCCGATGCTGCTGGTCTCGGCCACGGGCGACTGGACGCGCGAGGTTCCCAAAGTCGAGTTTCCGGCGATGCGCAAGGTCTGGGAGCTTTACGGGCAGGCGGAACGGCTCGAAGTGGTGCAGTTCGACGCGCCGCACAATTACCACAAGGAGAGCCGCGAGTCGGTATACGAGTTTTTCCGCAAGCGGCTGGCGCCGGATCGCCCCGCCTGGCGCGAGCGGAACACGCCGGTGGAAAAACTCCAGGACATGCTCGTCTTCCACGGGCGCAGGCTGCCCGAAGGCGCGCTTTCTTTCGACGAACTGTTCGCGCAGTGGAAACGCACGGCGCGCGCGGCGGCGCGGCGGATGAGCGCGGAAGAGGCGCGGGAGCGGCTGCGCGTGGCGTTTGCCTGGGAACGCCGCCCGAAGTTCGAAGAGCTTCCTTCGCGATGGCATGAAGGGCGGGCGCCGGCGGTGCTGCTGCTCCATCCGGACGGCATGGCGGCCGCGGAACAGTCGGACGAATTCCGCGCGCTGCGCGCTGCGGGCAGGGCGGTGCTGGTGATGGACGTCTTCCAGACGGGCAGCGCCGTGGCGCAGCGCGACCGCTCGCACCGGCATTTCCTGACGTTCAATGTGAGCGACGAGGCCGCGCGCGTGCAGGACGCGGCGGCGGCAATCGAAGAGCTGGCGCGGCGCACCCGGCAGCCTGTCGAAGTCCGCGCCACTGGCCGCGCCCGCTGGTGGGCGCTGTTCGCCGCGGCGGTCGCCGGCGCGCCGGCGCGCTTCGACGCCGTGGCGGAGGAGTTCGACGAGGACGAAGCGCGGCTCGCGCGGGAGTTCTTCGTGCCCGGGCTGCTGCACGCCGGCGGCGTGGAGAGCGCGCTGCGCGCCGGTGCGGCTTCAGCGGCTCAGTTCAGGAAGTAAGTGCGGTAGAGCGTGTCGCGCTGCTTCGGGATGAAGCCGGCGTCGCGGATGATGCGGCGCAGCTCCTCCTCCGAGGCGCGGTTGCGCGCGCCCGCGGCGCTGACGACGTTCTCTTCAATCATGATGGAGCCGACGTCGTTGCCGCCGAAGCGCAGCCCCACCTGGCACACCTTCAGCCCCTGGGTCACCCACGAGGACTGAATGTTGGGGACATTCTCCAGATAAAGCCGCGAAATCGCCAGCGTTTTCAGGTATTCGACACCCGTGGCTTCTTCCTTCACAAAGCGGCCCAGCGACGTGTTTTCGCGCTGGAACGACCACGGAATAAACGCCGTAAATCCGCCGGTTTCTTCCTGGATGCGCCGGATCACTTCCAGATGATGCACGCGCTGCTCGATCGTCTCGCCGCAGCCGAACATCATCGTGGCGGTCGTGTTCATGCCCAGCCGGTGCGCCGTCAGATGCACGTCGATCCACTCCTGCGACGAGCACTTCAGCCGCGAGATGCGGTGGCGCACGTCGTCGTGCAGGATTTCAGCGCCGCCGCCGGGGATCGAATCCAGTCCGGCGTCGCGCAGCCGGGCAATGGTGTCGCGGATCGTCAGCCCGCTGGTTTCCGCGATGCACCAGATCTCGGGCGCGGAGAAGCAGTGCAGCCAGATGCGCGGAAAGCGCTGTTTGATGGCGCGCAGCAGGGCTTCGTACCACTCGATCTTCAGCTCGGGGTTCAGTCCGCCCTGCATCAGCACGCCGGTGCCGCCCAGATCGATGGTCTCCTGGATCTTCGCGCAGATGGTCTCCGTATCCAGCACGTAGCCTTCCTGGTGTCCCATCGGGCGGTAGAAGGCGCAGAAGCTGCAATATTCGGTGCAGAAGTTCGTGTAATTGATGTTCCGGTCGATGATGTAGGAGACGACCCCTTCGGGGTGCCACTTGCGGCGCACGGCGTCGGCGGCCATGCCGATGCCGATCAGGTCATCGCTGCGGAACAGCTCGGCGGCTTCTTTCTGCGTCATCATCGGCGATCACCTCCCGGGCCGGCCGCCCGCCGTCCAGGGCGCGCGCGGCGGCGAGGAAGGCCTCCAGGCCCGCGCGCTCGGCGCCCCCCAGGCGGAAAGTGACGTTGCGCTCGAAGTAGCGGGCGACGAGCTCTCTGGAAAAGCCCCTCGATTCAGCCTCGCTTTCAATGATAGCGTCCAGCGACGCCTGGCCGTAAGAAAATGATCCTTCCAGAACCGCGTCCAGCCCGGCCAGTGATGGGCCCGGCCTGCCCGCCCATACGGCAAACACCATCGGCAGCCCCGTCAGCTCGAACCACGCCTGGCCCAGGTCCAGCCATGCGAGCCCTGTGCGCTGCGGATCGACCGCCAGCGCGGCATCGCCGATCAGCAACGCCGCTTCCGCAGCCGAGAGCATGCCGTCCAGATCGGGCGGCATCGCCCGCACAGCCGGCGATACACCGAAACGTTCCTTCAGAATGATCCGGGCCAGCTCCACCGACGTGCGCGACCCGATGTCAGCCGCCAGCGTTTCCACCTCCGTCCACGGGCAACGCGAAAACAGCAGAATGCTGCGCACCTCTCCCCGGCACGCGATGCCCAGATCCGACACCGGATGAAGGCCGTGGCGGTCCATCTCGACCACCGGCACGATGCCGAGATCGGCTTCGCCCGCAACGACCCTCCGGGCGCATTCCGAGGGCACGGCGAAAGACACTTCGGCCGCGTTTTTCTGCGGCCCGTGAAGAAGACCCCACACCAGCGGCGCCGTGTTCAGGTAGCTGACGGCGCAGATGCGCGCCTTGCCGCGAATGGCCCCCTTGCGGTTCAAGTACGAGTGTACCACCCTCCCGTACTGCCCCAGATGGACCGGAAGTCCCTGTTTTCCCGCGGGAATTCGGGTCATAATAAGGGAGCAATCTGAAATCCGGAGGAGTGCGGGCGCGATGAGACATTTTCCCGCCGTATTGTTGCCCATGGTTGCGGCCATTGCAGGGCTGGCGCCGGCCCAGGTGCTGAACCCTCTGCCGGCGCGGGTCTTCGGACAGCCCGCTCGGCCCCGCAGCGTGGCCGAACTGGCCGCTCCCGCGTCGCTGGCGCCCAATCTCGCCGAAGCCCGGAGCCTGTTTTCTCCCAGCGCCGTAGCTGTGGATTCCAGCGCCGATCCCCCCATTCTCTATATCGCCGACACCGGCAACCACCGCGTGCTGGCGTGGCGCGACGCGACACTGGCGGAGATGGCCCGCCCGGCGGACCTCGTCATCGGCCAGAAGAGCTTCGACACCAGCGCGGCGCTCAACATCACCGCCCCGCAGGCGTTCACCAGCGCGCTCTACTCGCCCACCTCGGTAGCCGTAGACGCGGACGGCAACCTGTTCGTCGCCGATGCCGGCAACAACCGGATCCTCCGTTTTCCAAAGCCCTTCAAGCAGCCCGAAGGCGAGCCCCCCAGATCGGAAGGCGAGCCTCTCAGAGCGGATCTCGTCATCGGACAGCGCGACCTGAAGTCAAACCTCCCCAACCGCAGTTCTTCAGCCACTGCGGCGCCGACAGCGGCCACCCTCAAGACCAACGCCGCCAGCATCGGCGGCGTACAGTTCGCCTCGCTCGCCTTCGACGCGGAGGGCAACCTGTGGTTCACCGATTCCGGCAACCACCGCATCCTCCGCTATCCCGCCGCCGCGGTGCGCGGCGAGTCCAACACGGGTGCGGAGGGCGCGGACATCGCAGCCGATCTCGTGCTCGGCCAGCCGGACTTCGTCACCGCCACGCCCAACCCCGGCCGGCTCGACCCGGCCCGCGGCGACCGCCTGCGCCGCGACAGCATCCGCTTCGGCGGCGCGCTCGCCTTCGACAGCCAGGGCAACCTGTTCTTCGCCGACGACCTGGCGCGCGTTCTCGTGTGGCAGCCCCCGTTCGCCAACGGCCAGGCAGCGTCGCGGATCCTCGGTCTCTACATCCAGCAGCCTGGCGCCGATCCGCTGCCCGCGGTGAACCAGTACACCTTCGGATTCCGCATCGGCTCGAGCGGCAGCACGCCGATTTTCGCCGGAGGCCCGCAGGGGCTGTGGTGCGAGGGCGGCTACCTGTTCGTCGCCGATACTTACAACCACCGCGTGGTGCGCTTCGACCCCGTGGAAAGCTGGCCGCCGGAGGATCCGCTTGCTGGGCAGATTTCGCCGCCGATGGCCGCCGTGTTCGGCCAGGAAGATTTCTTCCGGAACACGCCCAATCGCTGGCAGTTCGCCGAGCCCACGGCCGAGTCCCTCCGCGCCCCCGTCGGCGGCGCGTTCGCGGCAGGCCGCGTGTTCATCGCGGATCAGGGCAACCACCGCGTCCTCAGCCACCCATATGACGCCGAAAATCATCAACTGCTCCCTGCGGAGGCCGCCTACGGGCAGATCGAATTCGCGCTTCGCTCCCCCAACCTGATCGAAGGCCGGGAACTCAGCGGCGGCACGCTCCAGGTCCTGGCAGGCAACCGGGTGATTGATGTTGGCATCGGCCCCGCCATGGCGATTCACTATCCGGACAATCCGGACGAGCCCCCGCATCTCTACATCGCTGACACCGGCAACAACCGCGTGCTGGCGTTTCGGGACGCTCGGCGGTTCGAGTTCGGCCAGACCGCGGACTTCGTCATCGGGCAGGTGGGGCACACCAGGAGCCTGGTCAATTCGCCCATCAACAACCCCTCGCAGCCCACCCGCACGGGGCTGTTCCTGCCGTCGTCTGTGGCGGTCGATGCCGAGGGCAACCTCTGGGTGGCCGACACCGGCAACGGCCGCCTGCTGCGTTTTCCGCGGCCCTTCAACAGCGCGGCGAACCACCCGGAAGCCGATGTCGTGCTCGGGCAACCCGATTTCGAGACCCGGCCCGATGGGGAACCCCGGCGCGACCGGATGTTCCGGCCCGTCAGCGTGGCCGTGGACGGGGAAGGCAGGGTCATCGCCGCCGACGCGGCCCATCACCGCGTGCTGGTCTTCCAGGGGCCTTTCGAGAACGGCCAGGCGGCGGCGCTCGTGCTGGGCCAGCCCGACGGCGAGACCGTTGCGGCCGGCGCCGAAGTGAACCAGATGAATTTCCCGCTCGGCGTGGCCGTGGACGCCCAACAGCGGATCTACGTGGCCGACACAAATAACAACCGCCTGCTCGTGTTCGATCGCGCCGAGTTCCTCACCGATGGCAGCGGCGCCGCGCTGGCGCTGAATCTCGCGGCCAGCAACCGCAACGTCACGCCGGTGGCGGTGGCGGTCAACGGCGTTTCCGGCGACGTCTGGATCGCCGACGGCCGCCAGGGCCGCGTGCTCCGCTATCCGGCTTACGAAACGCTCGCGATCAGCGGCGAGCCCCAGTGGAATTACCTTTTCACGACCTACGGTCCCCGCTCGCTGGCGCTGGGCAGGCGCGGCGCCCTTCTGGTGGCCGACGCCGCCCACCGCATCACAATGCACTACCCGCTGCACGCCGTCGTCAACGGCGCCAATGGCTTCCCGCGGGTGGCGCCGGCGACGATCGTGCAACTGGAGGCGTCCGGGGTCCGGTTTTCGGAGTCTCTGGAAGAAGCCCGCGGCGCGCCGTTGCCGAAAGAGCTTGCTGGCCTCGAGGTGCTGGTGGACGGCGTGCCCGCCCCGCTGCTCAGCGTCAAAGAGGGCGTGATCCGCTTCATCGTCCCGAAGGACGCCCCCATCGCCGGGCTCGCCGAGTTCCTGGTGCGGCGGCCATCGACGGGAGAGGTCCTGTCGCACGGTTACACCCAGATGTTCAACGCCTCGCCCGCGGTGTTGTTTGCAGGCACCAACCCCGCCACTGGGGGCCAGGCGCGCGCGGTGAACCAGAACGGCGCGGCCAACAATTCCTCCAATCCCGCTACGGTCGGCCAGGAGTTGACCGTCTACCTGACGGGCACAGGTCGTGTGGACGGGCTGCCCGAAGACGGCGAGGCGCCGGGAGCGGAAGTGCCGGTCAGCGACGTGCAGGCGTTCGTGATCACGTCGCAGGGCGCGATCCAGGCTTCGGCGGTGGCAGCGGCGCTGGATCCCTCCGAACCCGGCGTGTGGCGGGTGCGCGTGACCGTCCCTCAGGTGGGCGCCGACGGCATCTATGGGTTTGCGGTGATTTACCGCAGCATGGCGAGCAACAATTTTACGGCGGGCTCGACCACGTACCGTTCGCTGCCGACCGTGGCGATCAAGCGGTAATTTGGGGCCGGGGCGGGTCTGAGTCAGGCTTCAATATCGATCAGCGCGGCTTCCGCAGGCTCGACGAGGCGGCCGAGGGAGTGCGCGAAGCGCAGGTGCGGGTCGAGGGCGGAAAGGGCTTCCAGGGCTTCGCGGCGCAGGGCGCGGGCTTCCGATTCGCAGGCTTCGCCCAGTTGCCGGATGCGCTCCAGTGCGGAGCGCGCCGCCGGCGGCGTCTCCGGCGATGTGCAGAGTTGCGAGACCTGGCGCAGGAGGCTGTCCCGCCGTTCCAGGGCCTCCAGGAAGCGCGGGTCGCGGCGCTGGAGCAGGCGGAGCAGTTCTTCGCTTGCCGCCGCCAGCTCGGCCAGGGGTTTTTCCAGCGGGCTCATGTGTTGGCGGGGCGCTTGCCGAAGGCGACGGTCTGAAGGCTTTCAATGGCGGCGTTGAGCATGGTCTTCTGGCCTTCCAGCCGCGCCAGCAGGGTATCGGCGGCCTGGAGCCGCGCCACCAGCGTCTGGCGCGTGGCGCTGACGCGTTCATAGATCGTGTTGATCTGGTCGGTGAGCCGCTGGTCGGCTCGGTCGAGGTTGCGGATGAAGGCGCTGATAGAGCCGCTCTGGGCGTCGCTGGATTGTGAGAGGCGGCTTTCCAGCGCCGACAGGCCGCTGCTGCCATCGCCGAGCAGCGTGAACACGGCGGGAATTTCGCTCTGCGGGAGGCTTTGGATCACGGACGGGTCGAACGACATCACCCCGTCGGCGCCGATCGAGACGCCCAGTTCGAACAGGCTCGAGCGGGATCCGGCGCCGCGGTAGCCGGTGAGCTCGCGCAGCGCCGCCTTCAGGTCGTGGATGAAAGTTTCGCCCAGCAGCGGGCCGTTCCGCTCGCCCGTCTGCGCGTCGAGCTTCTCCACCAGCTTGTTGTAGGCCGCCGTGAAGCTTTGCAGCGCTCCGGCCACGCCCGCCGCCGAGGGCTGCACGCGCACGTCGATCGTCTGGCCCGGCTCGGTGCGGGCTTTCAGCTCGAGCGTCACGCCCGCAATGGCGCTGGTGATCGTGTTGGAGCTGGACTCGATGTCCAGCCCGTTCAGCTTGAAGACGGCGTTGGAGCCCGCCGACACCGTGGTCAGCAGGTCCGACCCCGGATCGCCGGGCGTCAGGCGCAGTTGGATGGTCCGCTGCCCCGTCTCGTTGGCTGTGATTGACAGATAGTAGCGCCCGGGGCCGGTTCCCGTGTCCAGGATCGAAGCGGTCACCCCGTAGCCGCCGGCGTTGATTGCATCGCGCAGCCCCGCCAGATTGTCGGCGCCGGGCCCGAGCGTGATGGTGTGGCTCTCGCTGCCCACCACCAGCTCCAGCGTCCCGCTGCCGCCGGTCACCGCCGTAGTGTCCGTGTCGGCGTAGCCCGCCGAGGTGCGCCCCACCGCCTGCGACGCCAGGCTCGTGATGTCGCTGATCCGGTACAGTCCCGGCGCCGCCGACGCGCCCGCCGTCGCCTGCACGGAGAACGAGCTGCTGGCCGCCGTCAGCGCGCCTCCTCTCGACAACTGCCCCAACTGCCGCACCGCCGCCGCCAGGTCCGCCGCCGCCGTGCGCAGCTCCGCCGCCGCCATCTTGCGGCTCAGCAGCCCCGTCTGTTCCTGCTCGAGCGCCCGCGCCGGCAGGCTGGCGATCGACACCGAGCGGTCCAGGATCACCTGGAAGTCGTCGCTGAAGCTGCTGATCCCGGTGAAGGTGAGTGGGGCAAGGGCCATCGTGCCGGCTCCGCGTCTTTCATATCGGCGGCCCCGGCCGGCCTTTCAGTCTTTTTTCCCGCGCCCGCGGCTAGCTGTGGAAGATCCGCCGCAGCGTGAACATCCCGGCGTGCGAGCGCGAGTGCTCCAGCTTGCGCCAGTTGTCGCTGACCGAGATCAGCATGCCGCTGACATGGTTCGAACGCGACGAGCACAGGAACCGCGCCAGCGCCACCTGCTCCTCCGGCCGCGCCCCGCCCGTGGTGCGCAGCTTCAGCGCCGCCTCCAGCTCGACCGCGCCGGCCCGCGGCCCGGCGGCGATGATGTCGTCGGTGAGGCTCGTGTAGGTGGGCCCCGGGTTCATGCAGTTGACCTGCACGTTGGCCTCCCGCACCTCTTCGGCCAGCGTCTCGGCCAGCCGCGCCAGCGCCGCCTGCGCCGCGCTGTAGGAAGAAAAGTTCGGCCTCGGCTGCGCCGCCCCCGGCCCGGTCAGCAGCACGATCTTGCCCGCCCGCGCCGCCAGCATGTCCGGCAGCGCCGCCCGGCACAGATGCGCCGCCCCGCCCAGGTTCGTGATGACGCCGTCGAGCCATTCCCGCGGCTCGCAGCCCGACAGCGGCCCGATCGAGCCGTAGGCCCCGTGGGCGCAGATCAGCGCCCGCACCGGGCCGGCAAAAGCGCGGAACCGCTCCACCGCCGCTTCCACCTGTCCGTAGTCGCGCACGTCGCACAGGATGCCGGCTGCCTGCCCGCCCGAATGCGTGATCTCCAGTTGCGCCAAATCCAGCTCGGCCTGCGTCCGGGCCAGCAGGCCCACGCGCGCCCCCAGCGCGGCGAAGGCCAGTGCCAGCCGCTTGCCAATGCCGCGCCCGGCGCCGGAGACCAGCACCGGCATCTCAAGAAATTCGTTCGCATCCGCCACGGGACAGGTTTCTCCATCCCGATCCTAGCAGGCTCGAACCGGGCCGTCAGCGGATGCCTTTGCTCTGGTACAGTCCCTGGTCAGCGCGCCGCAGCAGTTCATTGAGCGGCTCGCCCGGGCGGTGCTCGGCCACGCCCATGGACAGCCCCACCCGCACGCGCAGCGTCTCTCCGCCCGCCGTGAGCTGATAATCGCCCGACAGCGACTGCTCCAGCAGCCGGGCGCGCGCCATCGCGTCGCGCAGCGCCGCCGGCAGCAGCACCACGAACTCGTCGCCGCCCCACCGGGCGGCCATGTCGTCGGCGCGGAGCTGATGCTTCAGGCGGCTCGAAAAGACGCGCAGCAGTTCGTCGCCGGCCAGGTGGCCATGCACGTCGTTCACCCGCTTGAAGTGGTTCAGGTCGATCAGCACCAGGCTGAACGGCACGCCGGATTCGATCATCTCCTGCGCCCGCTTCTCGAACGACGCGCGGTTGGCCAGCCCGGTCAGCGCGTCGCGATGCGCCGCCGCCTCCACCTCGTCCAGCCGCCTGCGGTAGGCGTGCATTTCCCTTTCGAGTTCCGCCACGATCTGGCGGTTTTCCTGCCGCATCTCCTCCACGAGCGAGGTGATCAACTGGACCTGCGCCAGGATGTGCTGCCGGAGCTCCTGCAAGTCCTCGCGCTCGGCCGCCCGTCGCAGTCCGCTGGCCACATCGAGAAACTCCGATTCGCGCCGGCCGCCGCGGTTCTGGAGCGAGGCGGCCGTGGCCTCCAGCAGCCGCACCACCTCGGCCAGTTCCACCGTTCCGGCCAGTTCGCGCGAGATGAAATCGTGCGCGGTTTGCAAAGCGCCGTCCAGCTCCCGCTGCGCCGCCGAAAAGGTCTCCTGGCTCGGCTGGCCCGCCAGCCGCTGCCGGGCAGGCGCTACCGAAGGCGGCTGTCCCTGGATCTTCTCCGCGCAGGGCTGGAAGACGTGGCGCTCCACGCCCGCCAGGGCCTCCAGATACGCCGTCAGTGCGCTCTGAAAAAGCGCGTGCTGGTACTCGGCCCGGTCCAGGCTCGCCCGCAGGCTGATGAATTCTTTGGTCGACATGGCGTCCGCGGTATCCGCGTCGTGTCCCATATCGGCAGGCCGCCAGTGGCATTGAGGGATTTTCATGGCGCTTGCTGTTGCAGGTCCAACGATTTGCGCCGGCGGCCCGGATCGGCTACGATAAGAAGTTGTGGCGCCCGGCCAGGCGCGCTCTTGCGCCCAGGCGCCGGCCAACCCGCCGGGACAACGTTCAGCACAGTTCCCGCAGCGTCATCGAGAGGTCAGACCCATGTTTGCAGTGATCGAAACAGGCGGCAAGCAGTACCGCGTCGCGCCCGGCGAAACCGTGGTGGTGGAGACGCTGGCCGGCGAAGCCGGCACGGCGGTCGAGTTTGACCGCGTGGTCGCCGTCGGCAAGGACGACGGCACCCTGATCACCGGCCCCGAGGCCGCCTCGGCCCGCGTGCGCGGCCAGATCCAGAAGCACGGCCGCGGCGACAAGGTGATCGTTTTCAAGTTCAAACGGAAGAAGCAGTACAAGCGCACGATCGGACACCGGCAGAACTTCACCGCAGTGAAGATCTCCGACATCGTGCTCTGAGTCGGGAGGAATTACCGCCATGGCGCACAAAAAAGGACTCGGCAGCTCCAAAAACGGCCGCGACAGCACGGCGCAGCGGCTCGGCATCAAGGTTTTCGGCGGCCAGCTCGTCCAGGGCGGGGCCATCCTGGTCCGCCAGCGGGGCACCCGGTACAAGGCCGGCGACAACGTCGGCATCGGCAGCGACGACACGCTCTTCGCCAAGGTGGGAGGGCGCGTGGAATGGCGCGACCGCGGCCGTCTGGGCAAGTGGGTCAGCGTCGTTGAACTGGAATCCTGACGCGGTTCCCTCTGAAGCAGGACCGTTTCCGAGCCGCCGGGCGCTGTGACAGCCCCGGCGGCTCTTTTCATTCCGGCAGCGCGGGAGCAGGCTGATGTTTGTCGATGAAGCGATCATTCGCATCAAAGCCGGCGACGGGGGCAACGGCTGCGTCGCCTTCCGGCGCGAGAAGTACGTCCCGCGCGGCGGGCCGAGCGGCGGCGACGGAGGCCGCGGCGGCGACGTCGTGCTGGTGGCCAGCCAGCACCACAACACGCTGCTCCATTTCCGTTTCAATCCCGAGCACCGCGCCGAGCGCGGCCGGCATGGCGAAGGCAGCAACCGCACGGGCCGCAGCGGGGTGGATCTGGAACTTCCCGTGCCCGTCGGCACCGTGGTCTACGACGCCGATTCCGGCGAGCCGCTGTTTGATTTCACCGCGCCGGGCCAGCGCTTCATCGCCGCCCGCGGCGGCCGCGGCGGCCGTGGCAACCAGCATTTCGCCACGCCCGTCCACCAGGCCCCCACGCGCGCCGAACCGGGCCATCCGGGCGAGGAGCGGCGCCTCCGGCTGGTGCTGAAGCTGCTGGCCGACGTCGGCCTGGTGGGCTTCCCCAATGCGGGCAAGTCCACGCTGATTTCGCGCATTTCCGCGGCCCGGCCCAAGATCGCCGACTATCCCTTCACCACGCTCGAGCCGCACCTGGGCGTGGTGCAGATGCCGGACCTGCGCACTTTCGTCGTCGCCGACATCCCCGGCCTGATCGAAGGCGCGCACGAGGGCCACGGGCTCGGCGTGCAGTTCCTGCGCCACATCGAGCGCACCCGGCTGCTGCTGCACCTGGTGGATGTCAGCGAGGCCAGCGGCCGCGACCCGAAGCAGGATTTCGACGTGATCCTCGACGAGCTGGCCGGCTACAGCGCAGAGCTGGCCCGCAAGCCGATGTTCGTGGTGGCCACCAAGCTCGACATCCTCCAGGACAAGAGGCGGCTGGAAAGCCTGCGGCGCAAGGCCCGCAGGCGCGGGCTTCCCTTCTTCGCGATCTCCGCCGTCACCGGACACGGCCTTCAGGAGCTGCTCGGCTCGACGGCCGAGGCCGTGTTGCCGCCGCCCGCGCCTCCGCAGCAGAGCTGAAACCGCCGCGCTGATTCTTTGTCAATTCTGCCGCGCCCGCGCGGCAGGATGCTGCGGGGCCACCGGCGCGGACGCCGCGGAGCGGCTTACCACGCGGTTGCGGCCGCCGCGCTTGGCCAGGTAGAGGGCGGCGTCGGCCAGGTCGACCAGCTCGATCTCCGATTCCACCGGCGCCTGCGGCCAGCAGGCCACGCCCGCGCTCACGGTGACCGAAATCGCCTCGCGCCCGTTCGGAACAGGAGTCTCGGCGATGGCGAGCCGGATGCGCTCTGCCACTCCGGCGGCCTCCTCCGCATCCGCAAACGGCAGCACCGCCAGAAACTCCTCCCCTCCGTAGCGGATCAGCACGTCGCCCTGCCGCAGCAGCAGCCGCGCCTGCCTGGCCGCCTGCATCAGCACGCGGTCTCCCGCCAGATGCCCCCAGGTATCATTGACCGCTTTGAAGTGGTCCAGATCGAACAGGATCACGCTCAGCGGCGCTTCCATCCGCATCACCCGGGCCAGCTCCTCGCGCAGGCGCGCCAGTCCGAAGCGCCGGTTGTAGCAGCCAGTGAGCCCGTCCAGCGCGGCCACCCGCTCCAGTTCGTCGTAGGCGAGGGCGTTGTGGAAGGCCAGCGCCAGCGGGCGGCTCAGCAGGCGCAGGCGCCGGGTCTCTTCTTCCGTATAGGGGCGGTCGCTGGCCAGCAGCACCACGCCCAGCGCGCGCCCGTCGTATTCGACGGCCTCCACCAGAACCGCGCGCGGAGGAAAGCAGGCCAGCACCCGGTTGAGCAGGATGCCTCCGGGCAGCTCCAGCCGCGCGCCCTGGAGCGTCTCGAACGCTTTCATCACCACCGGATGGGAGGCCAGCGATTCGGCTTCCTCCAGCCCGCTCGAGGACGCCAGCTCCAGACTGCCTTCCCGCGCCAGATACACCGCTCCGCCGGCCGACAGGGTGTGCTCGAGCATCTCTTCCAGCGCCGTGCGCGCCATCTCTTCCAACCGCAGGTGCTCCACCATCCGCTCGGTCATCCTCCGCACCGCGGCCGTCGTGTGCAGGGCGTCGGCCAGCGTGGCCGCCATCAGGTTGAAAGACTCGCTCGTGCGGCCCAGCTCATCGTCGGAGTCCACGGGCAGAAAGCACTGGCCGGGGTCGCATCCGCAGACGTCGCCCTCCAGCTGGATCCGCTCCAGAGTGGCGCGGATCTCTTCCAGCCTCGCGGCGATCAGCCGCATCCGCGCCCGCACCACGCGGTTGGCGATCCACACGTTCATGCCGCCCACGGCCAGCCCTGCCGCCAGGCAATACAGATGAAAGCGCCAGTTGAGCAGGTGCTCTGCCGGAACGCCCATCTGATGCACTGTGAAAGGGAACACAAGTCCCACCAGCAGCCCGAAGCCCGCCTGCACGATCGCCAGGTCGCGGAAAACGCTGCCGGTCAGCCGGAAAGGAAGACCACGAAAAGCAATCAGCCGCACACGCAACCCATCGGCGGGCGCGCCGGATTCATGAACGATTTTCCACTGTGCGGCTGCTTACCGGCTGGTCTCCGTGATCAGCGCCGCCGGGCTGTACGTCTTGCGTTCCGCCAGATACTGCTGCTCGGCCAGCGCCTTGTACACCTGCCCGGCGATGCCCGAGGCCACCGGGCCGTTGACCGGCGCTCCGCCCGTGAGCAGGACCGTCACCACCAGCTTGCGGCCCCCCACATCGTTGAAGCTCGAGAACCACCCCAGGTGCGTGCGCGAGTCCGTGCAGGTGCCCGTCTTGCCGAAGATCGGCGTCGAGGGATCGAACGCGGCGCGGCGCGCCGTGCCGTAGTCGACCGCGCCCATCATGCCCGGCAGCAGGTCCTCGATGCGCGCCGCCAGCTCGATGCGGCGCTTCAGGCGCGGCACCATCCGTTCGGCCTCCTCCGGGGAGCGCGGATGCTGGAGCCAGTACAGCGAGCCGCCGTTGGCGATGGCCGATACAAGCGCCGTCAATTGCAGCGGCGTGATCGAGATGGCCTCGCCGAAGCTGGTCATCATGCCGCAAGGCACTTCCTTCGGCTTCCATTCCGGCAGCAGGCCGGCGCTCTCGCCGTCGATGTCCAGCCCGGCCTTCTCGCCCAGCCCGAACAGGCGCGCGTAATGATAGATGCGGTCGAAGCCGAGCTTCTCGCCGATGTCGAAAAAGAACTTGTTGTTCGAGCGCGCCAGCGCCTCGGTCAGATCCATGCTCTCGCGCCGCGTCAGCCGCAGCCGCGTCTCGCGGTCGATGATGCCCTCGTGGAGCCCCGCCACCGCCGCCACCAGCTTGATCGTCGAGCACGGTTGATAGGCGCCCGCGCGCGCCAGCTTCTGGTTCACCATGGCGAGAATGCGGCCGGTGAAGGGATCAGCCACCACCACGCTGCCGTTATAGGGCCCCAAGGCTTCCACCGCGGCGCGGCGGACCACCGGATCCTCGCCTTCGAACGCGTCTCCCAGCGTCGAGTCGGCGTAGGTCGGCGTGCTCCATGGGCTGTACGTCCTGCGCCGCCGTGAGACTGGAGCTGTGCGCGAAGCGCGCGGCGCCAGGGATTGGCTGCCCGGACGGGCGGTTGTAGAGCTGACCGCGGCCGCCTGCCCCTTTGCCTTGCCCGCCGCCCGGGCGGCGCTCCCGGCGGCCTCCCGCGCCACCGGCTTCCGCGCCGCCGTGGCCGGCGCGTTCCCGGACTTTGCCGAAGTGCGGACGGCAGCCGGTTTCTTCTTGGTGTCCCCGTGGGATTTCGTCCTGGCAGATTGTGCGGGAATCAGCGACGCAGTCAGGAACGCCAGGCAAAGAAAACGAACCATTTTCCCCGCTTCCTCTCGAATCCGGATTTCGCGGCGGAAGACGCAACCGGCGCCCCGCCCGGGTCAAACAAGACATCCCTATTCTGTTGTATCGGCAGACGGTTCGTCAAGCCTGAATTGCAGGGCGCCGCAGCGCCCGGTTCCGGCGGGGCGGGGGATGTAAGCTAGGGGAGAGATGGCGATCCGCATTTCGATGGGTTCCTGGTCGTTCGCCTTCGGGCCTTACGCCGCCGAGCCCAAGCCGCTGGAAGAAGTGGCCCGGCGGCTGGCGCGCGCCGGCTACGACGGCATCGAACTGAACGGCTATCCGCCGCATGTCACGCTGGAGCGCTATGCGGCGCGGTCCGCGCGCGAAGAACTGAAATCCCTGCTCGGCGGGCTCGGGCTGGGCATCTCCGGCTACTCGGCCGACCTCAGCGCCTGCAACCCGGCGCTCGAAGAGAACCGGCAGGCCTATCTCGACCGGTTCCGCCGCCTGGTGGAACTGTGCCACGACATCGGCAGTCCGATGATCCGCGTGGACACGGGCACGGCGCCGGGCTCGCTCACCGACCGCGAATACCACGCCGCCTTCCACCATGTGGCCGATCTGTGGAGAGAGTGCGCGGATTGGGCGCGCCAGGCGCGCGTCCTCATGGCCTGGGAGTTCGAGCCGGGCTTCGTGTTCAACAAGCCCTCGGAGGTGCTGGCCCTGTACGAGCAGGTGGGCCACCCGTGGTTCCGCGTGCTGTTTGACACGGCGCACGCTTACATGTGCGCTGTCGCGGGGGCGCGGCAGCACGGCGCAAAAGAGACGCTGGAGGGGGGCGTGGCGGAATTCATCGAGAAGCTCGGCGCCGCCATCGGCGCGGTTCATGTCATCGACAGCGACGGCACGCTCTATGGCGACGACACCAGCCACCATGTGCCGATCGGGCAGGGGCGCGTGCCGTGGCGTTACGTGGCCCCCGCGCTGGGCGCCGTGCCGCGCATCGAATGGTGGTGCGCCGACCTTTGCTTTCATCCGCGCGCATGGGAGATGGTGGAAGAGAATCTGCGCGCCGCCCGCGAATTGGCGGCGATGGCCCGGCCGCCGGCGCCCGCCGCCGGGCGGCCCCCCGGAGGTGATTGATGCGTGCCCTGCTGCCTGTTCTGCTGGCCGCTGCGATGAGCGCCGCTGCACAGCCCGCTTACGACCTGCTGCTGAAAGGCGGCCATCTGATCGACCCGAAAAACGGCGTCAGCGCGCGCCGCGACGTGGCGGTGGCCGGAGGCAGGATCGCCCGCGTGGCGCCGTCCATCGACCCGGCGCAGGCGGCGCGCGTCGTTGACGCCAGCGGCCTCTACGTCACGCCCGGCATCATCGACATGCATGTGCATGTCTACGCCGGCACGGGGCTGAAAGGCGTCTACACCGGCGATCTCAGCGTCTATCCCGACGCCTTCTCCTTCCGCACCGGCGTGACCACCATGGTGGATGCGGGCACCGCGGGCTGGCGCAATTTCCCGGATTTCCGCCAGCGCGTGATCGACCGCGCCCGCACGCGCGTGCTCGCCTTCCTCAACATCGTCGGCGGAGGCATGGGCATCACCAGCGAGGACGACCCCGGCGACATGCTGCCGGAACCCGCCATCCGCGTGGCGCGCGAGCACAGGGATCTCATCGTCGGCATCAAGGTGGCCCACTACAGCAAGGAAGGCTGGCCGGATCTGGACAATGCGCGGAAAGCCGCCGATGAGCTGAAGCTCCCTGTCATGGTCGATTTCGGCTGGACCAACGAGCGCCGCAATCTGCAAATCCTTTTCGAGGAAAAACTCCGTCCGGGCGACATCTACACGCACTGCTATTCGGGCCACCGCGATGAACTCCTCGAAGGCAGGACGAACCCTGCCATGTGGATGGGCCGCAAGCGCGGCATCATTTTTGACGTCGGCCACGGCGGCGGCAGCTTCTACTGGAATGTCGCCGTGCCGATGACGCGCGAGGGCTTCTGGCCGGACTCGATCTCCACCGACCTTCACGTTGGCAGCATGAACGCCGGAATGAAGGACATGATCAACGTGATGTCGAAGCTCCTCAACCTCGGCGCGCCGCTGGAAGACGTGATCCGGATGTCGACCTGGGCGCCGGCGCGCCAGATCGGCCGGACGGATCTGGGCCATCTGAGCGAGGGCGCGGAGGCCGACATCACGGTTCTCAGCCTCTCCAAAGGCAGGTTCGGCTTTGTAGACTCCGCCGGTGCGCGATTCGATGGAGACCGCCTGCTGACGGCGGAACTGACGGTGAAGGGCGGCACGGTGGTCTGGGACCGGCTGGGCCGCGCGGCCGCGCACTGGGAGAAATTTCCGTACAAAAAGCGCGAGCGGCCGCGCTAGCAGGCTGCTGTTTTCCTATCGCCGCTGGCGCAGCTTCGTCATGGCGCGGGACAGAAGCCGGGCCACTGAGCCGGGATGCAGATGCAATATCTCGGCGATCTCGCTATAGCTCCGCCCGTCCAGGCGCAGGCGGACGCATTCGGCCTCCCGGGAGGTCAGCGGCAGCGTCGCGGGCGGCCGCTGCGCCGGCTCCGGCGGCGGCGCCTCCGGCGCCGCCCGGGCCTCCTGTAGCGGAGCACAGCGGGCCGCCCGGCGGGCGTCGTCGCAAAGATAGTTTTCGATCACCTTCCTCATCCACGCCTGCCGGTTGCGCACGCGGCGGCCCTCCGACTCGCTCTCGATCAGCCGCAGGCAGGCCTCCTGCGCGGCGTCGCGCGCCAGCTCGGCATCCCTGCAGCGCGCCAGGGCGAATCGGAACATCGCTTCGCCTTCGGCCAGCAGTGACTGTTCGGGCAACGTCGCCGGCGTTGCCCCGGCGGCGGGAGCCTCGCCGGCAGCCCCGCCGCCTCTTGCCTCGGCACGGCCTTTTCTGGCGGCAGACATCTCTGTGGAAGGAATCGGCTGGCGGAGGGAAAAAGTTCACTCGGCCGGCGGGGCCGTCTGCATCGGGCCTGGCAGGTACGGGAATCACCTGAGTTGTCCGCAGATAAACACCGAGACGCGCGCACGGTGTCAAGAATTGCGCCGCTTCCTCCGTCATATAGTCTGAGATGAAATATCTCTGTGTCTCGACATCGCGCGGAGCGCCGCTCCGCCGTCGCCGCAGCCAGGGCAACACGATGGTTGAAACGGCCATGATTCTTTTGCCCCTGCTGGCGCTTGTCTTCGCTTTCGTCGATCACGGGCTGGTCGTGTTCCTCCAGTCCACGTTCCAGCATGCGGTGCGGGAGGGAGTGCGGTACGCCGTCACCTACCAGACTTCGGGCGGGCTGGGTCACGATGCCTCCATCCGCCAGGTTGTGGCGCAACAGTCGATGGGGTTCCTGCGCGGCAAGGAGGACGCCATCAAGATCCGCTACTTCGACCCGTCCACGTTCCAGGAAGTGCCGGACAACGTGCCGGGCAACATCATCGAGGTGTCCGTCGAAGGCTTCGAGCACCAATGGCTCGCGCCTCTCTGGCGGGCGCCCGGCACCATCCGCATCTCCGCGCGCGCCGCGGACCGGATGGAGGGCTTGCCGACCGGCGCCGCGCCGCCTCCCCGATGAGGATGTCCGCCAAGGGGGCTTGGATGAAACGAACATCTCGACGCAGCAGCCGGGGCAATTCGCTGATCGAATTCGCCTTGGCCTTCGCGCTTCTGTTGCCGCTGTATGTCTGGATGCTGGTCTTCGGCCTCGATCTGAGGCGAATGATGCAGACGTCGCAGGTGAGCCGCGACGCCGGCCATATGTATGCCCGCGGCGTCGACTTCTCGCTGCCAGGCAACCAGGACGTGCTCGTCCGCCTGGCGGCGGGAATGAACATGACACGTACCGGCGGCGCGGGGGTGGTGATCCTGACGCGGCTGCTCAAGGTGGGCGGGCAGGAATGCCTCGACGGCGGAATAGCGGTGGGATCCTGTTCCAACCTGGGCCAGACCGTGGTGACGCAGCGCATCGTGGTGGGCAACGCCAGCCTGAAGCCGAGCCACGTGGCCTCGCCGCCGGACTCGTTGCTGAAGCCGGACGGCTCGATTCTCCCTGCCGACTACCTGACCAAGTCAGCGGCGCGGGCGGCCGGTTTTGATTCGATCCTGGTTCTGGCCAGCGGCGAGACGGCTTATGTGGCCGAAGCCTGGTTTGAATCGCCTGTCAAGGATTTCCCGGTAATGAACAACAGGGGGCCAGTCTATGCGCGTACGATCTTCTGACAAAAGGCGGCGCGGCATCGCCATCGTGATGCTGGCCATCGGCCTCGTGATGATCCTGTTCATGGTGGGGCTGGCCGTGGATGCGTCCTATCTCTACACGGTCCGGGCCAAGCTGTCCATGGCCTGCGACGCGGCGGCGCTGGCCGCGGCCCGCTCGCTGAACGTCGGCCTTTCGATGGCCGAGCAGGAGGATTCGGCCCGGGCGCGGGCGCAGGCGTTCTTCAACTCGAACTTCCCGGACGGCGCCCTGAATACCCGCGACCGGACTTCGCAGGTCGAAGTCGAGGAGACGGCGCTGCGCACCCGTTCGGTGACGGTGTCCGCCACGGTCGTAGCTCCCACCTATTTCATGCGGCTGGCCGGCATTCCATCCGTCCCCGTCTCCGCTCTCGGCAAGGCGTCGCGCCGCGACGTGAACATGATGATGGTGCTCGACCGCTCCGGCAGCATGCAATCGGCCGGCGCCTGCGAGCCGATGAAATCGGCCGCGCGCAGCTTCGTCGCGCGCTTCGCCGAAGCCCGCGACCGCCTTGGCATGATCACCTACAGCACCGCCTGGCACTACGCGTATCCGCTGACGAAGAACTTCAAGACGCAATCGCCGACTCTGGACTCGGTCATCAGCACGATCACCTGCACCGGCGGGACTTCCACCGCCATGGCCATCAGCGAAGCTTACACCAAGCTCGCCGCCATCGCCGAGCCGGGCGCGCTCAACATCATCATGCTGTTCACCGACGGAATCCCCACCGGCCTGACCGCGCAGTTCCCCGTCAAGACTTCGATCGACTCGCGCTACGGCAACGGCGAAAACCGCACCATCGACGGGATCAACTACTACTACCCCAACACGGGCACAATCTACAGCATGGAGCGCAGCGGCTGCCGGGACGCCGCCAACAAGAAATACACCGACTCCGGCTGGAGCCCGCAGGACCGGGTGGGCGTGCTCGTCTCCAGCGGCGAGGGCACCGCCAGCACGGGCGCGACTTACGGCATCATCAAGCCCTACGCGCCGACGATGACTGCCTCCGACGTCACGATCAACGGCCCGCTCGGGGCCTTGGACAGCGGCACGGGGTGCGCTTTCGGCGCGGGCACCACCGATTTCAACCAGATGCGCTACGTCCGGCGCGACATCGCCTACGTCCCGAACTTCGACCTGTACAACAACCGCATGGATTGCTGCTACCGGGCCGTTTCGACGTTCTCCAGCGGCCCGTACGCGGGCCGGATCCGTCCGGACCGCCCGTCGTCTGTTGGCGCCGCCTCCACCAATGCCACGGACAACGCGGCCAAGCGCATCCGGCAGAACATGGCCATGCCGACCATCTTTTACGTCATCGGACTTGGCGATGTGGACTCCGTGTTGCTGAAGCGGATCGCCAACGATCCTTCCAGCCCCTCGTATGAACGGTCGGAGCCCACGGGGCTGTACGTCTACGCCCCCGACAAGACCCAGCTCAACCAGGCTTTCGCGCGCATCGCTTCCGAAATCCTCCGCCTTGCCCAGTAGCGCGTCTGACGCTCGGGCGCGCCCGTTGGCGCGCCGCCCGGCGTTGCGCCTCCCCCGTCTTTGGGCGTAGAACGGAAGGCACGGGAGGCGCCGCGTGAGAACCGCATTCACCGTCCTGCTGATGGCCGCCGTGCTGGTGCCGTGCTCGGCCCAGTCGAGCCGCGAGTTGCAGGAATTGAACTGGGCGGAGTTCGCCGAACTCGTGCCCGCCAGGATCCAGACCGTTCTGCTGCCAACGGGCACGATCGAGGCCCACGGGGTCATCCACAACGGCGCCGACAACACCGCGCCGGTGGAGATCGCCCGCGCGCTGGCGCCGCGGCTTGCAGCGCTGGTGGCGCCGCTGATTCCCTACGGCGTCACCGGCTCGCTCGACGGCTACCCGGGCACGTTCCAGATCTCGGAGACAGCCTACCGCCCGTTTGCCGCTGACGTGCTGAAAGGCCTGGCTCGCAACGGCTTCCGCAACATCATCGTGGTCAACGGGCACGGCGGTCCGCAAACGGCGATTTTGAACGAGCTGGCCGAACACACGAGCCGCGAGCACCGCGTGCGCGTGATGGTGGTCAACTGGTGGGCCGCGTGTTCCGATGCCACGCTGAAAGTCTTCGGCGAAGACGGCGGGCACGCCGGCTGGAATGAGACCGCGTTTACGCAAGCCACGCACCCGCACCTGGTGCGCCGCGAGCGCTTCAGCCCTTCGCTCGAACTGCCGCGTCCGCCCGCCGGGAGCTGGGCGGCGTATCCGTTCCCGGCGCCGGTGATTCTCTATCAGCCGGGGCAGGGTTCGCTGCGGTTTGACGAGAAGAAGGCGAAGCAGTATTTTCAGGCAGTCGTTGATTGCATGACAGAATTGGTCAGGGGGACGATCGAAAGATGGGAACGCATGAACCTCTATCCCGCCGCGCCTTCGCCCGCGCCGCAGCGTTAGGCGCGCTGCCGCTGCCCGTTCTGACGGAGCGGGCTCTGGCCCAGTTGAGCTACCCGGGCGAGGCGCCTCCGGACGCCGTGCTGCTGAACGCCAACGAGAATCCGCTCGGACCCTGCGCCGAGGCGCTGGAGGCGATGGACCGCGCGCTGCGCAAAGGCGGGCGCTATCAATTCGGTGAAACGCTGCGGCTGGCGCGCACGGCGGCGCGGATGGAAGGCGTGCCGGAGGGATGCGTGCAGTCCTACGCCGGCTCCAGCGATCCGCTGCACCGCGTCGTGCTGGCCTTCTGCGGGCCCGGGCGCGCTTTTGTGACCGCCGATCCCGGCTACGAAGCGGGAGAGCGCGCGGCGGCTTTCGTGCAGGCGCCCGTGCACCGCGTGCCTCTGACGAAGGAATACGCTCACGATGTGGAAGGCATGCTGCGCGCGGCAGGCAAGGAAGCAGGCGTCTTCTATGTCTGCAATCCGAACAATCCCACCGGGACGCTGACGCCGCGCGAGGCGGTCGAGCATCTGGTCCGCTCGAAGCCCGCCGGCAGCGTCGTGCTTGTGGACGAGGCTTACATCCATTTCTGCCAGGCGCCTTCCTGCATGGACATGGTGCGCGAGGGCCGGGACGTGTTCGTGCTCAGAACATTTTCGAAGATTTATGGCATGGCCGGGCTGCGCGCCGGGCTGGCCTTCGCGCGGCCTGACCTGCTGGACCGGATCCGTCCCTACGGTACGGGATTCCTGCCGGTGACGGGCATGGTGGGGGCGACCGCCAGCCTGGAGGCCAGGGGCGTCGTCGAGCAGCGCCGCGAGTATGTGCGCAAAGTGCGCCAAGACCTCATGTCCTGGCTGCGGGCCAACCAGGTCGAGTTCGTCCCCAGCGTCAGCAACAAGATCATGATCCGGACGGCGAAGCCCGGGCGCGAGACTGCCGCGGCGATGGCGGCGCGGAAGGTGATCATCGGCCGCTCCTGGCCCTCCTGGCCCAATCATGTGCGCGTCACGCTGGGCACGCCGGAAGAAATGGAGAAATTCAAGTCGGCATTTCTCCAGGTGATTTCATCCTGAGGTTTCCAACGCGCCGTTCATGTCCCGCGTGACGGCTGTAAATCCTCGCCGGCCGCGCGTCCTGTTTACAAACTGTGCGGCCCTCCGTGCGTATGCACCTGTGTAAGCAGAGGCGGGCGAGCGGGCCCGCCGCAGACAGGCCGAAGGAGGGCCTCAACCATGGCGTGGAGACGAGTGTGCGCGACGGCCGCGATAGCGCTGTTCGCGCTGGGAGCATTTTCCAGGCAGGCGCGCGCCGAAGGCCGGAAAATCAGGGCCGAAATTCCGTTCGATTTTCAGGCGGGGAAGCATTCGCTCCCCGCCGGCACGTATCTGTTCGAGCACATGGCGGCCAAACCGGTTCTGGTGATCACGGCGCCGGATGGCGGGCGCATCGCCATGCTGACGCATCCGGCCGGCAGGGCGGAGGCGCCGCCCGCGTCCGGGCTGGTGTTTGAGCGCGAAAACGGCCGTTACAGCCTGGCGGAAGTCTGGGCGCCCGGAGCCATGCATCGCGCGGGCGTGCCGCCGGCCGGGAGATCCGGTCCGGTGGCTTCTTCGCGGCAGAGAGTGCGCATCGTGGCATCGCTGGCAGGACAGTAGGCTGCAGGCCGGCGCGCGGGCGCCGGCAACAGGCGTTTTTCACAGGGGCGGCGCGGCCCGGGCAGGGCCTCTCCGCCCCCGATTGCGTTCCGGTTGAAGGGCGGCGCTCCGATTTTCTATACAATGAGAGGTTCCGGGCATCTGCTGTAGCAGGCGGGCCCGGATGCCTGCGATCTACCTGAAAGTTACAGGAAACAGCGGAGCGCTTCCATGGGAACGATTGCTTTGAACAGCGGTCTGGAAAGGACCGCTTTTTTTTATCAGTCTGTTGTCGGCAAGAAGGTGGTGATGGCCGTGACGGGCAGCGTGCTGTGCCTGTTCGTGCTCGGCCACATGCTGGGCAACATGCAGATCTATCAGGGCGCTGAGAAGCTCAACAATTACGCCGCTTTTCTTCAGGGTCTCGGCGCGGGGCTCTGGGCGGTGCGGCTGGTGCTGCTTGCCTGCGTGGGGCTGCACATTCTCAGCGCCTATCAGCTCTGGCGGCTGAAACTCGACGCGCGCCCGACGCCGTATGTGAAAAAAGCCACCGTCGCCACGACCTACGCGGCGCGGACGATGACCTGGAGCGGGCCGATTGTGCTGGCCTTCATCATCTACCACCTGCTCCACTTCACCACCGGGCAGGCGCACCCGGACTTCCGCCGCGGCGATGTCTACCACAACGTGATCGCGGGTTTCAGCAACCCTGCGGCTAGCCTCTTCTACATCGTCGCCAACATCCTGCTGGCGATTCACCTCTACCACGGCGTCTGGAGCATGTTCCAGACGGTGGGCGTAAACCATCCGAGGTACACGCCCTGGCTGAAGCGGCTGTCGAAGGCCTATGCGTGGGTGATCGGCATCGGCAACGTTTCATTTCCGCTGGCCGTGCTGACAGGCATCGTGAAGTAGGACGGGAGGGACAGGACTCATGGCATTCCAACTGGACAGCCGCACGCCTTCAGGGCCGCTTGAGCAGCGCTGGTCGAAGGCGAAGCAGGAGATGAAACTGGTGAGCCCGGCCAACCGGCGCAAGTACACGGTGATCGTGGTCGGCTCGGGCCTGGCCGGCGGCAGCGCCGCGGCGACCCTCGGCGAGCTGGGCTACAACGTGAAGTGCTTCTCCTTCCATGACTCCCCGCGGCGCGCGCACTCCATCGCCGCGCAGGGAGGCATCAACGCCGCCAAGAATTATCAGAACGACGGCGACAGCGTCTACCGCCTCTTCTACGACACGATCAAGGGCGGCGACTTCCGCTCGCGCGAGTCGAACGTCTACCGTCTGGCCGAAGTCAGCGTCAACATCATCGACCAGTGCGTGGCGCAGGGCGTGCCGTTCGCGCGCGAATACGGGGGCACGCTCGCCAACCGCAGCTTCGGCGGCGCGCAGGTGTCGCGCACTTTCTATGCGCGCGGCCAGACAGGCCAGCAGCTTCTGCTGGGCTGCTATCAGGCGCTGGAGCGGCAGGTGGACGCCGGCCGTGTCCAGATGTTCTACCGGCACGAGATGCTGGATCTGGTGGTGATCGACGGCCGCGCCCGCGGCATCGTCACGCGCAATCTCGTCACCGGCTCGATCGATTGCCACGTGGCCGACGCCGTGGTGCTGGCCACCGGCGGCTACGGCAACGCCTTTTACCTCTCCACCAACGCCAAGAACTGCAACGCCACCGCCATCTGGCGCGCTTACAAGCGCGGCGCGGGCTTCGGCAACCCCTGCTACACGCAGATCCATCCCACCTGCATCCCGCAGAGCGGCGACTATCAGTCGAAGCTGACGCTGATGAGCGAGTCGCTGCGCAACGACGGCCGCATCTGGGTGCCGAAGCAGAAAGGCGACACGCGCAATCCGAACGAGATTCCCGAAGACGAGCGCGATTACTATCTCGAGCGGATGTACCCGGCCTTCGGCAACCTCTGTCCGCGCGACATCGCCTCGCGCGCCGCCAAGCTGATGTGCGATCAGGGCTACGGCGTGGGGCCCGGCGGCCGCGGCGTGTATCTCGATTTCAAGGAGTCCATCGGGCGGCTGGGCCGCAAGACCATCGAGGAACGCTACGGCAACCTGTTCGAGATGTACGAGCGCATCACCGGCGAGGATCCTTACACCGTTCCGATGCGCATCTACCCGGCGGTCCACTACACGATGGGCGGGCTGTGGGTGGATTACCACCTGCAAAGCACGATCCCCGGCCTGTTCGTGCTCGGCGAAGCCAACTTCAGCGACCACGGCGCCAACCGCCTGGGCGCCAGCGCGCTGATGCAGGGGCTGGCCGACGGTTATTTCATCATTTCTTACACGGTCGGCCACTTCCTCGCCCAGGTGAAGCCGGGCGGCGTCAACACCGACCATGCCGAATTCCGCGCAGCCCGGCAGGAGGTGGATGAGCGGACCCGCCGGCTGCTCTCCATCAAGGGCAGGAAAACGGTGGACGATTTCCATCGCGAACTCGGCAAAATCCTCTGGGAGTTTTGCGGCATGGCCCGCAATGCTCCGGGGCTGAAGCACGCGCTCGAAAAGATACCTGAGCTGCGCGAGGAGTTCTGGCAGAACGTGAACGTGCCCGGCAGCGCCGAGGATCTCAACCAGAGCCTGGAAAAAGCCGGCCGCGTGGCCGATTTCCTTGAGCTCGGCGAGCTGATGTGCCTGGACGCTCTCGAACGCGAGGAGAGCTGCGGCGGGCACTTTCGCGAGGAGCATCAGACCGAAGAGGGCGAAGCGAAGCGCGACGACGAGCGGTTCTGTCACGCCGCCGTCTGGGAGTACGCCGGCGACGGCAAGCGCCCCGTGCGCCATGTCGAGCCCTTGCAGTTCGAGTTTGTCCATCTGGCGCAGCGCAGCTACAAGTGAGGAACATTGGCGATGAAGATCATCCTGAATATCTGGCGTCAGAAGAACTCTTCCAGCCCTGGCAAGATGGTGCGCTACGAGCTCGGCAACGTCAACGAGCACATGTCGTTTCTCGAGATGCTCGACGTGCTGAACGAAGAGCTCACGCGCAAAGGCGAGGAGCCGGTGACGTTCGAACATGACTGCCGCGAGGGCATCTGCGGCTCCTGCGGCTTCATGATCAACGGCATCCCGCACGGTCCCGAGCGCGGCACCACCGTGTGCCAGCTTCATATGCGCCACTTCCACGACGGCGAGGAACTGTGGCTGGAGCCGTTCCGGGCCAAGGCGTTTCCGGTGCTCAAAGACCTGATGGTGGACCGCAGCGCCTTCGACCGCATCATCGCCGCGGGCGGCTACATCAGCATCAACACCGGATCGGCGCCGGAGGCGAATTCGATCCCCGTGAAGAAACAGTGCGCCGACCGGGCGATGGACGCCGCCGCCTGCATCGGCTGCGGCGCCTGCGTGGCGGCGTGCCCGAACGCGAGCGCCTCGCTGTTCGTCTCGGCCAAGATCGCGCACCTCGGGCTGCTGCCGCAGGGCGAGCCCGAACGCGACCGCCGCGCCATGCGCATGGTGCTGAAGATGACGGAAGAGGGCTTCGGCTACTGCACCAACACCGGCGAGTGCGAGGCCATCTGTCCCAAGGGCGTCAAGATCGAAAACATCGCCATGATGCACCGGGATTTCACCCGCGCCGTGGCGCTGTTCCGCGAAGAATCCAAGGCGGGCGGCGCGGGCTGATCCCCGCCTCCAGACCGTCCGATTTCCGGTTCGGAAACTCGAAAAACGGGGCCGCGCGGTGCTATTCTGGCATCGTGAAGCGGCCCCGTCTGCTGTTGCTGCCCCTGTCGGCCCTCACTCTCGTTCTGACTCCCGCCTTCTCTTCTGCGCCTCCGCAAGCCCCGGCAAAGAAGCCGGCGGCGCAACAGGGCGCAAAACAGGCGGCGAAAAAGCAGACCGCGGGCAAGAAGAGCCGCCCTGGCATGAGAGACCCGGCCAGGACGCGGGCGCCACGGCAGCTGCAACCCGAACCGCAGCGCATCCGCGAGATCCAGCAGGCGCTCTCGCAGCGCGGCTATGCGGTGGAGCCTACCGGCGTGTGGGACGCGGCCACGGTGGAAGCGCTCAGGAAGTTTCAGGAAGACCACGACATCAACAACCTCAGCGGCAGGGGCAAGCTCGACCCGCTCACCCTGATCGCTCTCGGACTCGGTCCGGCACACACGCGCCCCCCGCTTTCCGGCGGCGGGGCGGCACAGAACTCCACGGAAGGAAAACAACCATGATCATTGGCGTACCCCGCGAAGTGAAGGATCACGAATCCCGCGTCGGCCTCGTGCCCCACGGCGTTACCGCGCTGGTGGAGGCGGGCCATCAGGTCGTCGTGCAGACCCGCGCCGGCAGCCTCAGCGCGATCACCGACGAAGAGTATCTGGAGGCGGGCGCGCGCATCGCGCCCACGGCTGCCGATGTCTGGAACGTTGCCGACATCATCGTCAAAGTGAAGGAGCCGCAGCCCTCCGAATACGGCTTCTTCCGCGAGGGGCTGACCATCTTCACCTACCTGCATCTGGCCCCGCTGCCGGAGCTGACGCAGAAGATGCTGGAGACCCGCGTCACCGGCATCGCTTACGAGACTATCCAGGAGGAAGACGGCTCGCTTCCGCTCCTTACGCCCATGAGCGAAGT
This sequence comes from uncultured Bryobacteraceae bacterium, assembly GCA_937920635.1. Lineage (GTDB taxonomy): Bacteria > Acidobacteriota > Terriglobia > Bryobacterales > Bryobacteraceae > JANWVO01. The sequence continues at coordinate 1,991 of CAKZUE010000058.1, read as the reverse complement.
GGCTGGCCGCATGGCCGTGCAGATCGGCGCCCAGTACCTGGAAGCGCCCAACGGCGGCCGCGGCGTGCTGCTCGGCGGCATTCCGGGCGTGACGCCTGGCAACGTTGTTGTGCTTGGCGGAGGCACGGTGGGCCATAACGCCGCCCGCATGGCGCACGGCCTCGGCGCCAACGTCACCATCATCGACAAAAACCTGAACCGCCTGCGCGAGCTTGACGACATTTACAACGGCGGCGTGATCACGCTGGCCTCCAACGCCTGGACCATCCGCGAATCTCTCCGCCACGCCGATCTCGTCATCGGCGCCGTGCTGATCCCTGGCGCCAGCGCGCCCAAGCTCGTCAAACGCGAGATGCTCCAGGTGATGAAGCGCAACGCCGTCATCGTCGACGTGGCCATCGATCAGGGCGGCTGCTTCGAGACCTCCCGCGCCACCACCCACACCGACCCCGTCTACTTCGTCGACAACGTGCTGCACTACTGCGTCTCCAACATGCCCGCGGCCGTGCCGCACACCTCTACGTATGGCCTCACCAACGCCACTTTCCCGTACCTCTTGCAGCTCGTGCAGCGCGGCGTCGAGGGCGCCATCGCCTCCAGCCCGGCTCTGGCGCTGGGCGTCAACACCTACAAGGGCCGCTGCACGCATCCGGCGGTGGCCGAGTCGCAGAACATCGAGTACACGGAGCTCAGCCGGCTGCTGTAGTCCGTCCGTTTGTTGGCCGCGCGTTGCGCCCGCAATCGCGGCGCGCGGCCCTGCCGTCCCTGCCGCGCCGGGCTGACGTGCGCCGCAAGGCTGCGCTATGGTGGTGTTTCCCCTGCAGCCATGGCACGCATCCACCCATTCCGCGCACTCCGTTATTCGCCGCGCGCCGGCGACATCGCCGCGCTGGCCACGCTCCCTTACGACGTCATCCCGGAAGAGCTCGAGCGCGATTACAAGGCGCGCAGCCCGTACAACTTCGCGCATCTGATTCTGCCCCGCGGCGATTACGCCGGCGCGGCGGCAAGGCTCCAGGAATGGAAGCGCGCCGGCATCCTCGAAGCGGACCCCGAAGAGGCGGTGTTCGTCTACGAACAGGCTTTCCCCGCGCCTGGCACAGGAGAGCCTCTCGTGCGGCGCGGCGTTATCGCTCTCGCCGACACCGAACCGTATGGGGAAACCGTCTTCCGCCACGAGCGCACGCTCAGCGGCCCGAAAGAGGACCGGTTCCGGCTGCTCGAGGCCACGCGCGTGCAGTTCGACTCGATCTTCATGCTGTTTCCCGATCCGGAACATTCCGTGGAGGAAATGTTGCAGACAGCGGCGGCCCAGCCCGCCGCGCTTGAATACGCCGATCACCAGCAGACGCGCCACCGGCTGTGGCGCATCTCCGATCCTGAATGGATTGCGCGCCTGCGGGATCTGATGGCGCCGCGGAAACTGCTCATCGCCGACGGCCACCACCGCTATGAAACGGCGCTGCGCATGGGACAGCCGCGCACGATGATGACGTTCGTGGCGCTGGAATCGCCGGGGCTCCGCTGCTTTGCCACGCACCGTCTGGTGCATTCGCTGCCGGATTTCGATCCGCCTTCTTTCCTGGCTTCCCTGCCGGACCTCGAGCCGGGCCTCGACCCGCTCCTCTCGCCCCCGGGCTGCGTGCGCATCGGCGTGGTCACACGCGCGGGCGAGTTTCACACCGATATTCCCGCGCCGGAAGGGTCGTTGAATGTCACCGTGCTGCAAGACGAGATCCTGACGCCGCTGCTTGGGCTCACGCCCGAGAGGGTGGCCGAGGGCGGGCATCTGGCCTACACGCGCTCGCGGCGGGATGCGCTGGATGCCGTGCGCGCGGGCAGGGCGCAGATCGCCTTCCTGCTCGAGGATCTGCCAGTGGACGGGCTGGCGCGCGTTGCCTTCGCCGGACAGGTTCTGCCGCAGAAATCGACGTACTTTTATCCGAAGCTCGGCTCAGGCCTGGTGATGTACGAGCTGCCCGGCTGAGGCT
>CAKZUE010000057.1 GCA_937920635.1 uncultured Bryobacteraceae bacterium | reverse complement strand
AGGATCCTCGGGGAAGTGCGGGCAGCGCTCACCGGCAAGCTGAACCTGCCATCAGATAAAGCCGATCGCAGGATTTCCGCCATGGAGCAAGCCTTCCCGGAGGCCATGGTCGATGGCTATCAGCCGCTCGAGCCATGGCTGGAAACAATCAACCCCAATGACCGCCACGTCCTCGCCGCCGCGATTCGCGGAGGGGCTGGCCGGATTCTCACGCAGAACACCCGGCATTTTCCAAATGAAGCAGTTGCGCCCTTCCAGATCGAAGTCGTCTCGCCAGCCGACATGATCCAAGAGTGGTTCGGTCAGGATATGGACCTGTTCATGGAGAAAATCCAGCAGCAGGCTGCCGCCATCAACGAGACTTTCGACTATATCTTCCTAAACTTTTCGCGCTACGGCATCGACAGAGCGCAATTAGACGCAATGCTGGTGACGTGGGAGATCAGGAGAAAGTCCCCATTATTTTAGAATCTGATGGCACAGCTTGATCGACCGACAGACTCTTCCCCCCTACCTCCCCGCCGCCCACTCCACTGCCTGGCGCACCAGCCGCCGGTACCACGGCAGCTCATGCGTCTCCCGCCCGTGCCCCGGCTGCAAAAACACCACCCGCGACTTTTCATACGGGCTCACCCAGCCGATCACCGCATCGCTCGCCGGATGGTTCGTCCTCAGCAGCGGAACCACATCCTCCCGCCGCCACACGTTCTTGTAGGTCTCATCAAACAGCCGCATTGCCGGCAGCCCGCGCGTCACCGGGTGTCCGCCCGCCGGCTCCACCACCAGCTCCACGTCGTGCAGGTAACTCGACGCCGGCATCCCCTCCCGCGCCTTCAGCACATACAGCCCGCCCATCACCTCGCGCCACCACCACTCCCAATCGGCGAAGTCCACAATCGCATGGTGCAGCAGCACCACGCCCTTCCCCGCCTCCACAAACGTCCTCAGGTTCTCGCGATGCCGTTCCGGCAAATGCTCCACCTGGATCGAGTCGTACAGCACCAGCACGTCGTACATCTTCCGGAGGTCGTGCCGGAACGCCACCGGATGCGGGTCCACGTTCACCCGGATGTGCCGCCACCCTTCCAGCACTTGGTAGAACGACGCCTCGTGATCGTGCCCGCCCGTCACCAGCAGCACGCGCACCGCATTCGCGTCTTTCGGACTCATATCGATCCGCGCCGCCAGCGTCACCTTGCCCGCCGCCGCCCACTCCACCCCGCGCGCATACGACGCCAGAAACCCCGGCGCCGTCATCGCGTCCACATCATGCCCCAGCGCCGTGTGGAACACACGCCCCTTCCCGTATGCCCGCGCCCACATCAGCGGTTCGCGCTTTCCCGTCCCGCCCAGCGCCGCATCGTCGAACGCCTCCGCCAGCACCACGTTGCCCGGCTTCAGCCGGAAGTGATGGTACAGCTCGTCCGAGATCAGGAACGGCGCCATACCCTCCGCCACCGGGTGCGCCTCGCCCGTCCACTCCACGCGGTACGCATGCCGCCGCCCGTGCCCCGTGCGCGGCTCTTTCTCCGACCACAAAGCTCCCACCATCTCGCCCCACGCCGCCCATGGCGCCTCGTACACCCCCGTCCGCGTCATCTTCTCTCCCAGAACCACCGCCTCCCCGAACGGATAGCTCGCCGCGTGCACCACCACCAGCCCCTTGCCCTCGCGCACGAACCGCTCCACCGCCTCTTCGGCCCTCCCGCCCCACCGCGGACCGCAGTAATTCGAGACCAGAACATCATAGGGCCGCAATGTTTTTTCGTCGAGCCCCGCCGGCTCCTCGCTCACGCGCACGTCAAAGCGACCCGTCTTCTCCAGCGCTGCGCGCAACACCGGCGTCGTCGCCCGCCAGTCGTGGTTGTTGCGCCCCGTCAGGATCAGCACGCGGATCTTGCCTTCCTCGAAATAGAACCGGTCGGGCACCTCCGCCGGCGGCTGCCCCAACGCCGCCACACCCAATAGCAGCAGCCATCTACGCACTGGCAATCACCTCGTTCAGATGCGCCAGCGACCGCGCCGCCTGTTCCGGCGTTCCGCACTCCACGCTCAGCACGCCGTCAAAGCCGTGCTTCTTCAGAATCGCCACCACGCGCCGCCAGTCGATCACGCCGTCGCCGCACGCGCAGCCCACCGGCGTTCCCGTCACCTTCCCCTGTTCGGACTCCGCGTGCTGGATCGAAATGTCCTTAGCGTGTACGTGCACCACCAGCTCGCCGGCCGCATCCAGCCCCGCATACGGATCCTCTCCCGCCAGGTACGCGTTCCCCGTGTCGTAATTGATCCGCAGCATCGGCGAGTCCACGAGTGTCGCGATCCGCAGCAGCCCTTGCGTCGTCTTCGAAATCGACTGGTGCGGCTCGATGCCGATGAACACGCCGTAGCGCTCCGCCACCGGCAGCGCTTTCTTGAGCGTGTAGCGCATCACGTGCCAGATCTCTTCATCGTCGAGCCACGCCGGCCGCACGCCCTCGTCCGTGTTCACCACCGGCGCGCCCAGCGCGTGCGCGAAGCGGATGGCCTTTTCCAGATACGGCACGCTGATCTCCGGCCGCATCAGCGGCGTGTGCGCCGACAGCCCGCTGCACTTCAGCCCGTAGCTCTCGATCACGTCCCGCACGAACAGCGGCTCTTCATCCATCGACACCGAATGAAAGTAGCCCGCCTCGCTCAGCAGCTCGCGCCCGTTGTGCACCATCGGCTCGATGAACTTGTAGCCGATCCGCGCGGCGCGCTCCACGCCCGCCGCGAACGGCTTGTCCTCGCACCGGATGAACTCCATGTTGATGCCTGGCGTCATTGCAGTTCTCCCTGAACAACCTCACACATCCCACCGCGCGTCCCACTCCACGCGCCGCCCCTCGCGGTACGCGATGTTGCCGATGTGGCACGCCATCGCCGAATAGTGCCCGTCCACGGCGTTCGCGTTCGGCTCCTTGCGCGTGCGGATGCAGTCGAGGAAGTTCGCCATGTGCGCAGGCTCGGGCCCGCCTTTGCGCACTTCCGGTTCGCCCTCCTTCGGCAGAAACCGGTAGCCGGAGCGGAAGATGTGCAGCCGCCCCTCCGTGCCCAGAAACGCGATGTCCACGGACTCGCGCGGGTTCAGGTCGCTGATGGTGGCTTCAAACGTCACGTTCACCCGCTGCGGGTAATCCAGAATGAAGTTGATGTTGTCCGGCGTGTCACGCCCGTCGTCGTATTGATAGATCCCGCCCAGCGCCACCGCCGACAGCGGCTTTTGCAAGCCCAGATACCAGTGCACCACGTCCACCAGATGCACGAACAGTCCGCCCGTCTGCCCGCCCGTCGAAAACTCCCAATACGCAAACCGGTTGAAGTACATCTTCGGATTCCACCCTCGCTTCGGCAGCCACCCGAGTACCGCGTCCCAATCCAGCCCCGGCGGCTTTGTCTCCATTCCCGGCGGCACGGGTGTCAGATAGCCGGTGTTGGCGTTCCAATACGTCCGCACCATGTGCACCCGCCCGATGCGCCCGCTGTCGAAATACTTCTGCTTCGCCTCGATGAAATGCTCGATCGAGCGCTGCTGCACGCCCACCTGCACAAGCTTGCCCGTCTCGCGCACTGCGCGCACGATGTCGTGCCCCTGCTCGGGCAGCGACGTCATCGGCTTCTCCACGAACACGTCTTTGCCCGCGCGCAGCGCGTCCACCGTCATCCGAGAGTGCCAGTGATCGAGCGTCGCCACGATCACCGCGTCGAGATCCCTGCGCTCCAGCAGCTTCCGGTAGTCGCTGTATGTCTCCGCCTTCGCGCCGTCGAACTGTTTGGCCACCTCCGCCGCCCCCTCCTGCGCGCGCACGTCCCAGGCGTCGCACACCGCCGTGATCTCGCAGCCGCCGGCGAGCTTCGCCATCCGGATCAGGTGCCGCCCGCGCCCGCCCGTGCCGATCACCCCCAGCCGCACGCGCTCATTCGCGCCCAACACGCGCGCCGCCGATGCCGCTGTTGCCAGAAACCCGCGCCGGGTTGCTTCCATCGCGCCTCCTTCCGCCGCATTCTTGCGCGGCTCGGCATCATCATATGACACGAGGGCAGAGAACAGAACCGCCCGCTGCCTTCCACCCGCGGGATTCCCGCCGCCCTTGGGCGGCGGCTGCCCGGATCGCGGGGGTGCTGCGGCGGTGGTGGTGATTGCTGCGTCGTCAGGCCGCTTGGTCGCGCCCCCGGCGCTCCCGCGCGGCTCCTTCCACGGTTTTCCCCCGGCCTTGGCCGGGGGCTGCGCTAACCGCATTCTATTTGGGAAATCCCGCCCCTTCCAGCCCCGGAATCAGCCGCAATGCATTTTTGTAATACAGCTTCTTCAGCACTTCATCCGGCAGCTCCAACCCGTACATCGCCCAAAATGCGTGCCTCCGCCGGTAATAAGGAAAATACTCGTCCGCCGTCTCCAAAACCCGGAAATACGTGTGATATTCCACCGGATTCCACGAGTCTTTTCCAAAAACCACCCGGTCCTGATACCGGATGAACCACGCCCGCGCGAACCTTGGCTGCCGCCCCAGCTCCGCCAGCACCGCGCCAATCTCCGTATGCACGTTCGGGCACTCGTCCATCAGCTTTCCGAGCCGCCCCAGATCCCCGCCCAGCCAGCCCAGATGCGCGTTGATGAACACCGTCTTCGGATGCCGCCGGAAGAGATTGTGCTGCTCCTCGATCAGCTGCTCCCAGGGCGGATCGATCTGCGGATCCCGCCGCCGCCCCGGCACCTCCATCAGTTCAAGCCACCGTTCGTTGAAGCGGTCCACCGGCTCCCAGAACTGCCGCGGATCCGCCGTATGGATGAACACCGGCGTCTTCAGCCGCGCGCACGCCTCCCACAGCGGATCGAACCGCGGATCGTCGATGCGCACGCGCCGCCCCTGCCCGTCGCGCAGCATCAGCCCCAGGTCTTTCCACACCTTCAGCCCGCGCGCGCCGAGCTTCACGTCCTGTTCGAACTGCGCCGCCGCCCGCCTGCCGTAGTCCGGATCGTCGATGCCCGCATAATCCGGGCTCGCAAAGAAAAAGAACCGCCCCGGCGCCAGCCGCGCCGCGCTCTCCACCGCCTGCCGCAGCCGCTCCCCGTTGCCCCCGCGCACGAACAGGCTGCCCATGATGCGCATGTTCAGCGCGTCCATGTCGGCGAGCATCTTCCTCGCCTGCTCCTCCGCCATGGGGAAGCGCGGATGGTTGTGCACGTCGATGAACGGGTACTTCGCCCGCGTCCGCGCATTCTGCGGCACCACCAGCGATGACCGCGGCTCGTATTCGCGCACATCCAGCCCGCCCGATGGCGGCTGCGCCGCCAGCAGAGACACGCCCAGCAAAACAGTCAGCCCGCGCATATCCCCCGAGTATACCGGTGGCCGACACCCCAAGCAGTTCCCGCGTCACCCAGCCGCGATCAACTTGAGCTGTCCACGACGGCCCAATTTCTCCTCGATCTCCTGCCTAAGCTCCGCGATCAGTCCAGGCTCGCAGAGCTGAAGAAACCTGTCGCGGTCCTGCCTGGAAGCCAGGCGATGGAAGTCTTTGCGGGTGGAAAGGTACACAAGGGTCTTCTTGCCCAGTTCCACGAGCATCTCGATGTTGTTGAACGTCCCCTTGCTCTTCTCGTCCCACAGCATGAAGCCGCAATCCGCGTCATGAGCCATGGCGGCGTCTTTGGCCGCATAGTAAGCGAAACCTCGGCCTCTTGAAGGACTGGCTACTGTTTTCACGGGCCAATCGCCGAGGTTGTTCCTGCACCTGCCGACATGGTAGACGGTCACATCCCGGTACCCAGCCTTTGCCAGATAAGCCTGAAACGCTTTGTCAGCGCCGTTCGCGTCCCCCACCAGAAACGACGGCCGCCGCCCCATCATCTCGTCCAGCTTCGCGCGAACCTCCGCGTTGAGCCGGCAAATGTTACGAGAACCGCCAAGAAAGACTTTAGCCATGTTTCCTTGTCCTGGTAATGGCGATGAAATACACAGCCGCGGCTTCGCCATCCTTGAGCAGCAGATGCGCCAGCGTCGCCGCCGTGGCCCCGGAGCGTTACAGATCATCCAAAAGAAGAAGGCGCTTGCCGGTTGTCAGGCGGCGGTCAATCCGGAAGGCTCCATTCAGCAGCCGTTCGCGCTCATCACGGCCATAAACATTCTTCAGCTCCGGCGTGGTCTTCACTTTGGTCAAACAGGAACCGCATACGGGCAGGCCGGTCAGTTGCCCGAGTAAGGCCGCGATTTCCTGTACCGGCTTGACCGCACGGCGGGCGTTGGATGGAGGAACCGGGACAATCGCGTCCAGGCGCCATGTTCTGGAACTCAGGAACTCGCGGACGCTTTCAGCGATCTCCGGGAGGACGGATCGGTTCCCGCTGTACTTGAGCTGGTAAAGTGCCTCTCCCAGTGGCGTTCGGACCGTCTCGTACACCGGATGTCCGAATTCGTTGTCTCCGAGGTATCTGCTCGAAGACGTATGAACATCCAGAGCATACCCCTGCGTCCAGGATCCTGCAAGCTTTACGGGCCTGGTCTGGAGCGGCGCCGCCATCCACTCACAGGTTAACCCACAGCCATCCGCCTTCGATCCACGATCTTGGACGCGTCATGCCCCGCCCCCTATCCGTGCCCCTGCTCGATCAGCGCCTTCACCGCCGCGTGCAGCCGCGCCGTCAGCTCCGTCCGGTCAGCCGGCTTGCACCCTGCGGTCGGAATCGGATCCCCGATCCGCAGCGTCACCCGCCCCGGCTTCAGATGGTGCGAGTGCATCGGCAGAATGTCGCGCACCCCGATCAGCGCCACCGGCACCAGCGGCGCCTGCGCCTTGATCGCCAGATACGCCGCCCCGTCCTTGAACTCGCGCAGCTCGCCCGTCTCCGAGCGCCCGCCCTCGGGGAACACCAGCATTGAGACGCCCCCCTCCTGCATCGCCTTGCCCGCCGCGCTCAACACCCGCAGCGCCGCCCGCGGGTCGTCGAGCGGCACGCTGATGTTGCCTGCCCGCTTCAGATGCCCGCCAATGAAGGGAATCGCCAGCAGCTCCTCTTTCGCCAAGAAACGGAAGTTCACGGGAATGTAAGTCAGCAGCACCGGCGTGTCCATGTAGCTCACATGGTTCGGACACACTACGTACGTCCCGCGCGGATCAAGCTTCTCCCGCCCCACCACCGTCACCCGCGCCCCCGCCGCCCACAGCAGCGTCCGCGCCCACACCCGCGCGATCGCCAGTTGCTGCCGCCCGTCCCTGTCCCACAGCGAAGCGACCAGGCTCAGCGTGCCCATCACCGCCGTCGACAGAATCACCAGCGGCGCGCGGACAAGCAGGCAATACCAGTAACTCGACGTCATCGTGACGCAGCAAACCCCCGATTATCCCACGAGCACCGCCCGCGCCTCCCCCACCAGATACAGCGATCCCGTCACCACGATCAGATCCTCCGCCGCCGCCCCCGCCGCCATCTCCAGCGCGGCGCGGATGTCCGGCGCCAGCCGCGCCCGCCGCTCGCCTGTCCGCTCCAGAATCTCCTCCGGGCGGAACGCCCGCGTCTGCCCGGGCGCCGTAAAGATCAGCTCATCGGCCAGCGGAAACAGCGTCCCCCCGATCCCCTCCAGCTTCTTGTCGCTCATCGCCCCGAAGATCAGCCACTTCTTCCGCCCGTGATGGAAGCGGCGCAGATACCCCGCCAGCGCCCGCGCCCCTGCCGGATTATGCGCGCCGTCCAGAAAAACATCCGGCGCGCGGCGCACCAGTTCCAGCCGTCCCGGCCAGTCCGCCGCGGCGATGCCCTTCTGGATCTGCGCCGGCTTGAGCCCCAGCTCCCGCAGCGCCGCAATCGCCGTCAGCGCGTTCTCCACCTGATGCGCTCCGATGAGCGGCTGCTCCACGCGGAACTCCGTCCCGTCGGGCGCATGCACCTGAAACCGGCTCCCAAACGCGTGCAGCTCCAGCCGCGACGTCCGCCATTCGGCCGCCCGCACCATCCGCGCGCCCCGCTCCCGCGCCGTCCGCTCCAGCACCTGCATCGCTTCCGCGTGTTGCCGCGCACTCACCACCGCCCTGCCCGGCTTGATGATTCCTGCCTTCTCATAGGCGATCTTTTCCAGCGTGTCGCCCAGGAACTTCTCATGGTCGAAATCCACCGGCGTGATCACCGCCAGCTCCGGATCCACCACGTTGGTCGCGTCCAACCGCCCGCCCATGCCTGTTTCGAGCACCGCCACCTCCACGCGGTACTCGCGGAACAGCACCATCGCCATCGCCGTCATCGTCTCGAAGTACGTCGGGTGCATGTCGATCCGCCCCGCCGCCAGCAGCCGCTCCGCCGCCTCATGCACCACGTCGAACGCGCGCGAAAAGTCCGCAAACGGAACCGCGCGCCCCAGCACCCGCACCCGCTCCACCGGCTCCACCAGATGCGGCGACGTGTACAGTCCTGTCAGCACGCCCGCCTCCCGCAGCGCCCGCTCGATCATCGCGCACGTCGAGCCCTTCCCGTTCGTCCCCGCCACATGCACCCACCGGCAGGCGCGGTGCGGGCTGTCCAGATGCTCCAGCACCGTGCGGATGCGGTCCAGTCCGAGCTTGATCGTGCGGTGCTCGTTGCCCAGCGCGTACAGGAAGCGGACCGAATCCGGGTATGGCGTGCTCAGCGTCTTTCCCTCAAAATAGCCATGGTAGCCAAGCGGCGCCTCCAGCAGGGAGGTTCGACTTTTTCTCCGCCGCGCGCGTCTTGGAATCAGGCGGCCCGATCAGGAACAATGGCCAGGGAGCCCAGCAGTTGATATTTCGCGAAGCCGAAGACCGGGAGCTCGCCGGGCGCGCCCGCAAGGGCGAGCTCGACGCCTTCAATGTGCTCGTGTCCCGGTGGGAGGCCCGCATCTACAATTACCTGCTGCGCATCACCGGGCACGCCGAGGACGCTTTGGATCTGTGCCAGGACACGTTCATCAAGGCCTATCAGAACCTCGCCCGGCTGGAAGACCCTGCCCGCTTCGGCCCCTGGCTCTACCGCATCGCCCACAACGAGGCGATGAGCCACCTCCGGCGTCCGCACCGCGAGTCGGAGCTCGACGAGGCCACTGCCGCCTCGCTGAGGGGGCCGTCGCTCGCGCCCGTCGAGGCGTCTCTCGCCGTCGAGGCGGCGCTCGCGCGCCTCAGCCCGGAGCAGCGCGAGGCCGTGATCCTGAAGATTTACGAGGGCTTCAAGTTCGAAGAGATCGCCGTCATCCTGAACTGTCCCGCCTCGACCATCAAGTCCCGCGTCTACACGGGGCTCGAGCTGTTGAAGGAAATGCTGGCCCCGGCGGCAAAGCCGCCCCGGCCGCTGGAGGAATCATGAGCCGCAGCAAGGAGGAACGCCATGCCCTGCGCTGACTACGACTGGAAGGGTTTTGTCCTTCAGGAAATCCCGCCCGCCGAGAGGCGGCGCATGGAAGAGCACCTGAAGAGCTGCGCCGCCTGCCGGCAGGAGGTCGAGGCGCTCGGGTTGACCCTCGTCGCCGTGCGGCAGTTGCCGCAGCAGCCCATCCCGCGGCGTCTGGCCTTCGTCTCGGACCCGGTCTTCGAGCTGCCCTGGTGGAAGCGGCTGTGGCGGATGCCTGCCCCCGCATGGGGCTTCGCCGCCGCCTGCGTCCTCGCCGCAGCCATCTTCGCTCACGCAACGATGACGCCGCCCCCGCCTGTAACGGCCCGCTACGATCCGGCGGCGGTCGAGAAAGCCGTGCAGGCCGAGCTGGAGCGCCAGCTACCCGCGCGGCTGGAAGCCGCCGTGCGCACGCAGATCGCTCCCGCCATGGCGCAACTGGAGACGCGCCTGGCTTCGTTCGAGCAGCGCGTGGAAAACGACCGCCGCGCCGACCTGCGCGATGTCACCTCCGCCTTCGAGCTCCTGCAAAAGCGGATCAACAACGTCTATCTGGCCAGCGCGCAATACGGAGGAGACTGATGCGCACTCTCTTGCTTGCCCTCGCGGCCGCGGCCTCGCTCTGCGCCCAGTCCGCGCCCTCCGCGCGGCCCGCGCGGGCTGAGATCGCCGCCATGGAGAAGGTGATCGACCAGCGCCTCTCGCGCTTCGGCCTGGAACGCCCCGTGGAAGTGCTCGGCCTCACCCGAGGCCTATATCTGGACGGCTTCGGCGCCGCCTTCACCGCCGAGGTCAACCTGCTGCCCGCGGTGGGCGTCTCGCCGTTCCGCCCCTCGCTCACCAAAGAAGATCTCGCGCGGCTGCGCGAACAGAAGCTCAAGCGCCTGCCCCAGATCCGCGCCCTGATGCAGGATCTGCTGCTTGCCGCCGCGCAGTCGCTCGACCGCCTGCCCGCCAATGAACAGGTGGTTCTGGCCCTGATGTTGTATTCGCACTCGTGGGAGGACTCCTCCGGCCTGCCCCGGCTCATCCAGATGCAGGGGCGCAAGGACGCGCTGCTGGCCGTGGCGCTCGACCGCCAGCCCCGCAGCGCGCTCGCGCAGATCGTGCGCGTCCGGGAAGAATGATCCCATGCGCCTGGGCGAGATCCTTGCCCGCAAGGGCCTGCTGAACGCCGAAGACCTCGAGCGCGCGCTCGAACTCCAGCGCGAGCGCGGCGACAAGCTCGGCCGCATCCTCGTCGATCTCGGCTTCGCCTCGCAGCGCGACATCGTCCTTGCGCTGGCCGAGCAGCTCGACATCCCCGTGGCCAGGCTCGACGGGCCTCCCCTGGTCACTCCCGAAACCGAGAAGCTCCCGGCGCGCTTCCTCCGCCAGGCGCGCGTCTTCCCCCTCCGCATGGACGGCGGCGCGCTCGTGCTCGCCATGGCCGATCCGCTCGACTTCGAGACCCTCGCCGCCGTGCGCGCCGCCACCGGCCTCCGCGTCAGGCCCGAAATCGCCTCCGAGACCGAAATCGCCGATGCGCTCGAGCGCTACTACGGCGAGGAAGAGAGCCAGCCCGCCGCCCTGTCCGGCGAGGACGCCGAATCGGCCGCCGAGCTCGAGCAACTCCGCGACATGGCCAGCGAAGCGCCCGTCATCCGCCTCGTCAACGCCATGATCGCCCAGGCGGTCGAAAAGCGTGCCAGCGATATTCACATCGAACCGTTCGAAAAAGAAGTCAAGGTCCGCTTCCGCATCGACGGCGTCCTCCAGGAGCAGGAGCCCCCGCCGCGCGAACTGAAGGCTGCCGTCATCAGCCGCCTCAAGCTGATGGCCAAGATGAACATCGCCGAGCGCCGCCTCCCGCAGGACGGCCGCATCAAGATGAAAACCCTCGGCCGCGAAGTCGACCTCCGCGTCTCCACCCTGCCTACCCTTTACGGCGAAAGCGTCGTCATGCGCCTGCTCGACCGCAGCGCCGGCGACTTTTACGATCTGCGCAACCTCGGTTTCGACGAGCATATGCTCCGCCGCATGGAGCACTTCACCGCGCTGCCCCACGGCATCTTCCTCGTCACCGGTCCCACCGGCAGCGGCAAGTCCACCACTCTGTATTCGGCCCTCAAGCGCATCAACCAGAGCGACAAGAAAATCATCACCATCGAAGACCCGGTCGAGTATCAGATGGACGGCATCAACCAGATCCATGTGAATCCGCAGATCGGCCTCACCTTCGCCGCCGGACTGCGCCACATCGTGCGCCAGGACCCCGACGTGATCATGGTGGGCGAAATCCGCGACTACGAAACCGCCGAGGTCGCCATCCGCGCCGCCCTCACCGGCCACTTCGTCTATTCGACGCTCCACACCAACGACGCCCCCAGCGCCATCACCCGCCTCACCGACATGGGCGTCGAAAACTATCTCATCTGCTCCTCGCTCGTCGCCGTGCTCGCCCAGCGCCTGGTCCGCGTCATCTGCCCCCGCTGCAAAGCGCCCGCCGGCGAGCGGCTCACCCCCGCGGGGGAGATGATCCCGGTCTGGCGCGGCGCGGGGTGCGACAAATGCTTCGGCACCGGCTACCTCGGCCGCGTCGGCATCTTCGAAATGATGGAGATGAACGACGAGATCCGCCGGCTCATCATGTCCGGCGCCGACGCCGCCGTGCTCACGGAAGCCGCGCGCCGCCACGGCATGCGCCCCCTGCGCGAGGACGGCTGGCTCAAGGTTCGCCAGGGCCTCACCACCGCCGAAGAGGTCCTCCGCGTCACCCAGGAGTTCTGACGTGCCGGCGACGCAACTCCACTTCCGCGCCGTCACCGCCGATGGCAAGCAGCGCACCGGCGTGCTCTCCGCTCCCGATGAAAAGACCGCCGCCCGCGAACTCCGCCGCCAGGGGCTCATCCCGCTCTACATCGGCCTCGTCCCGCAGGGCAAAGGCGAACTCCGCCTCCCTGCCGCGCGCCTCGGGCGCCGCCGCGACGTGCTCTTCTTCACGCAGGAGCTCTCCACGCTGCTCAATGCCGGCGTGCCCGTCGACCGCGCCCTCTCCATCGTCGCCGAGCTGGCCGAACGCGCCGAGTTCCGCGAAGTCGTCCACGACGTGCTGCGCGCGCTCAAAGGCGGCAAGTCCCTCGCCGACGCCCTCGCCACGCGCCCCGCGTATTTCCCCGAGATCTACGTCAACATGGTGCGCGCCGGAGAAGCCTCCGGCTCGCTGGCGGCGATCTTCGAGCGGCTGGCCGAATACGAAAAGACCCGCGACGAGCTGCGCGGCTACATCGTCAGTTCGCTCGTCTATCCGGCGCTGCTGGTGGCGGTGGGCGCGGGCTCCATCTTCGTTCTCATGTACTACGTCGTGCCCCGCTTCGCCTCGGCGTTCGCCACCTCCGGCATCCGCGTGCCAGCCATGACGCAGGCTCTGCTCGATATCAGCCACTGGGTGCAGGCTTACGGGCTGTGGGTGCTCGGCGGCGCGCTCGCCGCGCTCGCCGCCTTCCGCCTCTACATCGGCACGGCTGCGGGCCGCTACTGGTGGGACGGTTTCCGCCTCAGACTGCCCCTGCTCGGAGAGGCTCTGCGCAAGGCCCAGACGGCCCAGTTCGCCCGCGCCATGGGAACGCTGGTGGCCAACGGCGTCCCCCTCATCCAGTCCCTCCAGATCGCCCGCGCCATCATGACCAACCGCCGCATGGCCGACGCCCTCGAACTCGTCGCCCAGGGCGTCAAGCGCGGCGAGGGCATCAGCGCTCCTCTCGCCTCGACCGGCGCCTTCCCCCCGCTCACCGCCCACCTGCTCACCATCGGCGAGGAGACCGGCAGGCTCGACACCATGTTCCTCCGCGCCGCCGAAATCTACGAAGGCGACACCCGCGCCGCCATCAAGCGCTTCACTTCGCTGTTCGAGCCGCTCGTCATTCTCGTGATGGGCGTCGCCGTCGGCGCTCTCATCCTCTCCATGCTGCTGGCCATCAGCGGCATCAACGAATTGGCGATGTAATGAATGAAAGAGAAGGGACGGACTCAGGCGATGAATCACCCCATCCGGCAACGCAACCGCCGCCGCCGCGGCATCACGCTCATTGAGATGCTCGTCGTGCTGACGATCATCGCCCTCTTCGCGGCGCTGGTGGCCCCGCGCCTGCTCAGCAAGAGCGACACCGCGCGCGTCACCGCCGCCCGCGCGCAGATCCAGTCGTTCATGACCGCGCTCGGCGCCTACAAGCTCGACACCGGCACATATCCGACGACCGAGATGGGGCTCGAAGCCCTGCGACACCGCCCGCAGAACGTGCCCCAGTGGCAGGGGCCCTATCTCCCGCAGGACATCCCCGCCGACCCCTGGGGGCGGCCCTATATCTATCGCTATCCCGGCGAGCAGGGCGACGAGCCCGAGATCATCTCCCTCGGCGCCGACGGACAGCCCGGCGGCGAAGGCATCAACGCCGACATCGTGAGCTGGAAGGCGCAGTAAGCCATGCGCGCCGAGCGCGGTCTCACCATCCTCGAGATGCTCATCGTCATGATGATCGTCAGCCTCATGGTGGGACTCGCCTATCCCAGCATCGGCGCCGGGCTCGACTCGCTCAAGCTCCGCTCGGAAGCCGACCGCGCCGCCGCGCTCCTCACGCAGGGCATGGCGCGCGTGGAACGCTCCCAGTTGCCTCTCGAACTCATCATCGACCGCGCCGCCGGCGTGCTCGCCCTCCACGATCCCTCCGGCCGGCAGGCGCGCGAGCTGCGCCTCGACACGGGCGTCCGCGTCGCCGCCATCCTGCCCCCCTTGACAGATGAAGAGACCGCGCGCACGCTCGTGCTCGCCCCCGGCGAGCCCTTCCCCGGCGTCGGCATCGTGCTCGCCAACACGCGCGGACAGAAGCGCCTCGTGAGAATCGATCCCTTGACCGCCATGGCCGCCGTCGAAACGCCGCCGGAAAGCGTCTCTGAAGAGGGATCGCGATAAACGAATGCAGGCCCGCCGCCGCGGATTCACGCTGCTGGAAGTCCTGGTGGCCACGCTCATCATGGGCGTGGCGGCCGTCGGACTGCTCGGCTCGCTCCGCGCCTCGCTCTCCAACGCCGCCCGGCTCTCGGATTCGCAGCGCACCGCCGCGCTCGCCCGCCGCCAGATGGATGCCCTGCTGGCTGCGCGCGCGCTCCCCAAAGGCGTCCCCATCGAAGGCCTCTTCCCGCGCGAAGAGACCGGCGGCGTCGAAGCAGGCTGGCGCGCCCGCGTTACGCCTTTCGAAGGCATGACGCTGAAGCCCGGCAGCGCGCCCGTCATCGGCACCTGGATCCTGGACCGCATCGAACTCGAAGTCTGGTGGCTTCAGGGCGGCGCCCGCCGTTCGCTCACCCTGTCCACATACCGGCCCAACTACATGAGGCCTGAGGATGCCCGCTTCTTTGAAGAAGAGGCGCAGAGCGCCGCCGGGGAGGCGCCGGCACAATGAGACGCGGCGCACAACGCGGCCTCACGCTGATCGAAGTGCTGATCGCAGTCACGCTGGTGGCCCTGCTCGCCTCCGGCATGCTCTTCGCCATGCGCGCCGCGCTGGTGGCGCTCGAGTCCTCCTCGCGCCGCATCGACTCGCTCCGCCGCGCCGCCGGCGCCCAGCGCATCCTCCAGCAGCAGATCGCCGGCTTCCTCCCCGTCATGGCCCGCTGCGGCGGATCGCCGCTCCAGCCCGGCGGGCCCCCGGTCATGTTCTTCCAGGGCCTTCCCTCCGTGGCGCGCTTCGTTACTTCGTATTCCATCCAGGGCGGCGCCCGCGGCCGCCCGCAGGTGGTGGAGCTCTTCGTGGCCCCTCGCCCCGAAGGCGGCGTGCGCCTGCTCGTCAACGAGATCCCCTACACCGGTCCCGCCGGCGCGGGCTTCCTCTGCCAGCCTCCCGCGCCGGATCCCGCCACCGGCGCATTCATGCCTCTGTTTCCGCCGCCGCAGCCCGGACCGCGCTCTTTTGTGCTCGCCGACCGCCTCGCCGCCTGCCGCTTCTCTTATCTCGAAGACTTCGGCGCCGGGCCGCAAACCTGGTTGCCCGCCTGGACCCGCATGGATTATTGGCCGGCCGCGATCCGCATCGAGATGGCGCCGCTTGAGCCCGCCGCCGGCCCTCCCATGGTCACCGTTATCGGCCTCATCCGCCAGAACCGCATGCCGGGGGAATCCCATGAGCCGTAGCCGCGCGCGGGGTGGAGCGCTGCTCATGGTGCTGTGGCTCGGCGCGGCGCTGTCGATGATCGCCTTCTCCGTGGCGTTGCGCGTCCGCGCTGAACTGGAACGCGCCTCCGGCGACGCCGACGGCCTCCGCGCCTACTATCTGGCCTGCGGCGCCGTCCAGCGGGCCTTCAACTATATGCGCTACGGCCCCGGCCCCCGCGACGCCGACGGCCGCGCGCGCTGGTGGGATCCTTTCTCCCCGCTGCTGGTGCTGCCCTTCCCCGAAGGCGTTGCCCTCGTCGAAATCATCCCCGAGTCTTCCCGCTTCAACGTCAACTCCATCTCCCGCCCCGAGCTCCAGCGCCTGCTGTTCGCGCTCGGAGTCGAGCCGGAGCGCGCCGCCCTCATCACCGCCGGCATCCTGCACTGGCGCGGCAGCGAGTTGAGCGACCTCGATACGCGGTATTTGTCCTCGTTTCCGTCTTTTCGCGCTCCGCGCGCGTCCTTGGAACAGATCGAAGAACTTATGTCAGTGGCAGGCGTCACGCCCGGCATCTTCTACGGAGGCTATGCGCGCACCCCCAACGGCGGCCTCGCCCGGCGCCCCGGACTGCGCGATTGCCTCTCGGTGTTCAGCCGCGGCGCGGGCTTCGACATCAACACCGTGCACCCCGCCGTCATGATCGCCGCCGGTGTTTCGCCAGCCGCCGCCGAAGCCATCGTGGCCCTCCGCCGCCAGTCGCCCATCCGCAATCTCGAGACAGTCGCCCCGCTGCTGGGCCCCGCCGCGCCGCGCTTCCGGCTGGCTGGCGACAACATCTACACGATCACCGCCACGGCGCGCCTGCGGCTGCCGGACGGCCGCCTCGGCGAAGTCCGCCGCTCCGTGGCCATGACCGTGCAGATGCACTCCACCGTTTCGCCGGACGCCTACCGGATCCTCGTTTGGCAGGACACCGCCCCGGCGGTGAGCTGGGAGGAAGCATGGCCGCGGTGATCGAGACGCAGGCCCTGCGCGCCCTGCTGCGTTTCGGCACGGGCGCCGGCATCGTGGCCGGGGATCGGGATCTGGAAATCTGCCTCGCGCGCGTGCGCCCGGGCGGCGCGCGGCGTATCGCCTCGCTGCGCATCGAAAACTACCGCGAGCGCCCGGCCTCCGAATGGGGCGCCGAGTATGCCCGCCTCCTGGCCCGCCATCAGGCCTCGCATCTGGCCGCCTGGCTCGTCATCCCGCGCCACGAGGTGATCGTCCGCCACGTCCGCCTGCCTGGCGTCGCCGACAAAGACGCCCCCGCGGCGGTGGCGTTTCAACTGGATTCGCTCCACCCCTTCTCGAGCGAAGAGGTGTTGCATGATTTCCGCCGCATCGGCCGCACCGCCTCCTTCAGTGTCGCCGTCGCCGAGCAGCGGGTCATCGATTTCTACACGGCGCTGTTTGCCGAAGCAGGCGTCAAGCTGGCCGGCATCACCTTCTCCGGCAGCGCCGTATTCGTCTCTTCGCGGCTCTACACGCCGCCGCCGGCGCAAGGCTTCCTCGCCGTGCGCGCCGATGAGTCCGGCGCCGCGCCCGCCATCGAGATCTACGGCGAGAGTCCCGCTTGCCCGCTGTTTTCCGCCATCTTCGACGAGCCGCGGGAACGCGCCACAGCGCTCGCCGCCGCCGAATTGCGCCTTGACCCCGGCGCCCCGGTGCTCTCCTGGGATGATGTCCTTCCGAAACCCGCTGCCGCGGGCCCCGCATCGGAACCCGCCCCCTCTCCCCCCGCATGGGCCGCCGCGCTCGCCGCCGCCTGCCCCCACCTCGGCGCGCCGCTCAACCTGCTGCCTCCGCCGATGCGCGCCTCCAGCTCGCGCGCGCAGTACGCGCCTGCCGCCGCGCTGGCCGCCGTGCTCGTGATGCTCGGCGCCGCCATGGCCGCCGACGGTTTCTGGATGGACCGCCAGTACCGCAAAACGCTCGAAGCCGAAATGGCGCGGCTCACCCCCCAGGCCCAGCGCGTCGAAAAGCTCGACCGCGAACTCGCCGCTGCCGTCCAGCGCATCGAGCTGCTCGAATCCTTCCGCCGCCGCACCCGCGGCCACCTCGACACCGTGCTCGAACTGAACAGCATGATCCCGCCGCCCGGCTGGCTGATGTCGCTCCAGATCACGGCGGACCAGGTGGCGCTCTGGGGCGAGAGCCCGCGCGCCGACGAACTGCTCAAGAAACTGGAGGATTCGCCCCGCTTCCAGGCGGCCGAATTCACCGCGCCCCTCAGCCGCGGCGCCGGCGGCGACGTCTTTCGGATCCGCGCCAGACGGGAGGACGGCGCGCGATGAAACTGCCTCAGCTCACCACCCGCGACCGCCGCGCCCTGGCCCTGCTGGCCCTCTGCGCCGCTATCTTCACTGCGGTCTATTACTGGCCCGAGCCAGGCGTCGAAGTCGTGGGGCCCGCCTCCAGCGTCGAGCAGATGGAACAGCGCATCCGCCGCATGCGCCGCATGGCCGCCTCCGCCCCCGCCCGCGAGGAGCTGCTCAAAAAAGCGCAGGCCGAGCTCGCCCGCCGCGAACAGGGCATGATCCGCGCCGAAACACCCTCGCAGGCGCAGGCCCAGATGCTCGAGATCGTCCGCCGCGTGGCCAAAACCCAGCCCGAGACGTTCCAGATGCGCGGCACCGAGTTCGGCGCTCCGCGGGCCTTCGGCGACGCTTACAGCGAAGTCGTCATGACGGTCATCGTCGAAAGCCCCATCGAGCAGTTGATCACTTTCCTCGCCGACGTCAGCAATCAGCCGGAACTCGTCTCCGTCAGCGAGATCCAGTTCTCCCAGGCCGCTGGCAACCGCAAGCTGATTCCGGCCCGCCTCACGCTTACCGCCGTGGCTCCGCGCGCGCTCGCGCCGCAGAAGAAGGGAGGGCCGGCGTTTTGAGAGGACGGCTGCTGTTGCTCAACCTCCTGCTGCTGGCCGCCTGCGCGGCCGCCGCCTGGCGTCTCAACACGCTGCACGAAGAACGGTTGCAGCGCCAGCAGCAGTTTCTCAATGAGCGCGTCTCCCCCGCGCCTGTCCCGCCGCTCTCCCTGCCCGCGCCCCAGCCCCAGCTCTCCGCCGCCACCTACCTGCCCGTGGCGCAGCAGTTGCTCTTCAGCAAGGACCGCAACCCAGACGTCGTCATCGAAGTGGCCGCCCCAAAGCCAGTCCCTCCCCTGCCGCGCTACTTCGGACTCATGAATTTCGGCGACGGGCCGCGCGTCGTCCTCGCCGAGCCCGGCAAGCCGCAAAAATCGTACACCGTGGGCGACCGCGTCGGCGAGTTCCGCCTCGCTTCCGTCGAACCCGGCGGCCTGGTCTTTGAATGGGAAGACCGCGCCATCCGGGCCTCGTTTGACGAATTGCGCGAGAAAGGCGCGCCGCCGCCGGCCAATCAGCAGACCGCGCAGGCTCCGGCCGCAGCCCCGCCGCCCGCGCAGGCGCAGAACGTGTCCACGGTCTCCACCATCGGCGGCTCGGGCGATTCGAAAGGCCCCGGCGGCGAAGCCGGCGCGCCCACGCGGCCCTGTCAGCCCGGCGACACCGCTCCCGCGGGCACGGTGGCCGACGGATACCGCAAGGTTCTGACAAAAACGCCCTTCGGAGCGTCCTGTTATTGGGAAAAATTGCAGTGACGGCAGACCCGCAAAGGATCGCAAGTATGAAACATTTTATCTGGATTCTGGTTTTTGGCTGCGCCCTCGCGCAGGGCGTCCCGGCGCAGAAAGCGCCTCAAAAAGCGGCCGCCAAAAAGAAGGCCGAACCGGCCGCCGTCTCCGTCCCCGCCGGAGCGGAAAAGCTCGAAGACGGCCTCTGGCGCGCCCGCGACGCGCAGGGCAAAACCTGGCTCTACAAGAAGACCCCGTTCGGCATCGTCCGCACGCCCGAGGAGAAGCCCCAGCCCGCCCAGCCGCCCGAAGCCTCTTCCTGCCGCGTTGTCAAGGCGGACTCCGTCGAAGCGGTCTTCGAGAAAAACACCCCCTTCGGCCGCCGCACCTGGACCCGCCGCCTGGCAGAGCTGGACGAGGAAGAGCGCCGCGCTCTCGAAGAGTGGAAGAAAGCGAAGCCCTGAGGCTTCCCGCCAAGGAGACCTGGCATGCGGATCTACCGGTATCGCAGCCCTGAACTGGCCCTGCTGCTGGCGCTGCTTGTGGCTCACCCCGGCCTGAGCCAGCCCGCGCCGCAAACGCCCGCGCCGCAAACGCCCGCGCCCAAGCCGCCGGAGCAGACCAAGCCCGCGCAGCAGCCCGCCGGGCTGATCTCCGGCCTCTCGCTTCAGAATGTGAACCTGCTCGAGGTGGTCGATTTCCTCGCCCGCCAGCTCAAGATCAACTACGTCGTCGAAAAGAACGTCGGCGGCGCCGTGACGCTCAACACCTACGGCGAGATCAAAGACATCGATCCCCGCGCGCTGCTCGACACCATCCTCCGCATCAACGGCGCCGCCATGGTCCAGACCGGCAACATCTACCGCATCGTGCCTCTCGCCGAGCTGGCGCGCATGCCCCTCCCACCGGAGGTCGATGCGAAGGACATCCCCGAAGACGACCGCCCCATGCTCAACCTCGTCTTCCTCAAGTACGCCAACGTCGAGGAGCTGGCCAAGCTGATCGGCGAGTTTCTCGGCCCCCAGGGCAGGGCCGTCGCCTACCCGCCCGCCAATCTCCTGCTCGTGCTCGACAGCCGCCGCAGCATGCGGCGCACCATGGAGATGATCTCGCTGTTTGACTCCGATGTCCTCGCCAAGCAGCGCGTCAGGCTGTTTGATGTGAAGAACAGCCGCCCCTCGGATCTGGCCAAAGAGATGGAGGGGCTGCTCAAGTCCATGTCGCTGAGCAAGGAGCTCAGCTCCGTCAAGTTCGTCCCCGTCGACCGCATCAACACCCTCATCGCCGTGGCGCCCAATCCCGGCGTCTTCGAGCAGATCCAGACCTGGATCGAGCGGCTCGATGTGAAAGTGAAAAGCGCCGCCGGCAAGATCGACACCTACGTCTACCGCGTCAAGTACGGCAAAGCCTTCCTGCTGGCTCAGTCGATCACGATGCTCTACATGTCCATGTATCCGGGCTACGGCGGATACGGTGGCTACGGCGGATACGGCATGGGCATGGCCCCCGGCATGGGCGGATACGGCTATGGCATGGGCGGCATGTATCCGGGCGCCGGCTTCGCCGGCCTGGGCGGGGGCGGATACGGCATGGGAATGGCCCCGGGCATGGGCATGCCGGGATACGGCATGGGCGCGGGCGCTTCCGCCATGGCCGGCCAGCAACAGCAGCCCTCCGGCGGCCAGGCCGGTGGCGCGGCGCAGGCCCCGCGCACGCAGATGGCCGGGGGCACGGATCTCACCGGCGCGTATCTGGGCGCTTACGGCATGGGCATGTACGGGCCGCAGAGCCCCCGCGTGGTTCCCAATATGAGCGACAACTCATTGCTCATTCTGGCCACGCCCGAGGACTACGACAGCGTCCTCCGCCTGCTCCGCGAGCTCGACATCCCGCCGCGCCAGGTGCTGATCGAGGCCAAGATCTTCGAAGTGCAATTGACCGGCGCGCTGAGCTGGGGCCTCGACTGGTTCCTCAAGAACCGCACCTCGCCTGGCACGCCCGGCTCGCACTCCCTCACGGCCCAGTTCGCCAGCTCCGCTCTGAGTCTTTCCTCCGGCTGGCTCCTCCGGCAGAGCAAGGAGCTTCTGGCCGCCCTGTCCACCAGCGAGCTCTCCACCCGCACGCGCGTCGTCAGCACGCCCTCCGTCGTCGCCACCGACAGCATCCCGGCCTCGATCAACGTCGGCCTCGAAGTGCCCATGCTCACCGCGCAGGCCGTTACCGGCGTCCAGCAGGGCGGCAGTTCCCTGTTCGCCAACACCATCACCAACCGCAAAACCGGCGTGAACCTCTCCATCACGGCTCAGGTCACCCCCTCTGGCGTCGTCACGCTCGAGATCAACCAGGAAGTCAGCTCCCCCGGCCCGCCGCCCGTCGGCGGCATCCAGTCGCCGAGCTTCTCCAACCGCAACGTCACCACCCAGGTGACCGTGCAGGATGGCGACACCGTCGCCATCGGCGGCATCATCAGCGAGAACAACTCGCAATCGAGCGGCGGCGTGCCCTTCCTGCACCGCATCCCCATCCTCGGTGCGGCGTTCGGCAACAAATCGTACTCCAGGGAGCGCACGGAGCTGCTCGTCTTCATCACCCCGCGCGTCATCTACGACACCAACCAGATGACCGATGCCAGCGACGAACTCGTCCAGCAGATGCGCCGCCTCCAGAAACTGATCCGCTGAATCCGCCGCCATCCGAGCCGCATCCGAGCCGCATCCGAGCCGCGCGGGAGCAGCCCACAGGGCTGCGACCAAGCGGTTCCGGCCAGGCGCGACCAAGCGGTTGCAACCGAGCCGCATCCGAGCCGCGCGGGAGCAGCCCTGTGGGCTGCGACCAAGCGGTTCCGGCCAGGTGCGACCAAGCGGTTCCGGCCAGGCGGCCCCACCGCAACCATCCCGTATTCCCCTCGGCCTTGGCCGAGGGCTGCAATGCCACACGGGACCGCCGCAGGCCGGCGCGAGGAGCGGCCCCAGCCCGGCCCACCCCTCGGGAACCGCCGGCCCCGCCTTGCCAACGCAGCTCTCCCGAACCCAAAACCCTTATAAGTAAAAGAACTTCTTGACGAAACAGGACGCTCTGTGCTTAAATACGGGGGGTAGGGAATTCTGGCGTCGCTCCGCAGCCTCAGGTTCAGGGGAAAATTTCCGCTTGACATGGGGATCGGCGGGGTGATATGAAAGTGCTGACTGTGCCCGGAAGGGCCCGGCACTGATAGTCGGTCAGGATCCCGCAGGCACAGAACAGAGATTATCCAATTGCAAATGGGAATCCACCAAGGAAGACCGGCAGGAACCGGAAAAAGCAGGAGAAAGGCCGCCAAGCCTCCACTCCGCATTTTCCCGGAAATGCCGGGGGCACGGATTCCTACCTCCCCTTCCGCTGAGGCTCAGGTTGAAGAGACCCTTCATCAATTCGAATTCGACAGTTCACAAGGAGAAGGAAATGTTTGATTTTCGCAAAGGTATCCTGCTCCTGGTTGTGCTGGCTTTCACGGCCGGCATCGCCAGTGCGCAGCCATTTTCGCCGTTGAACTGCACGTTGAACGGCGGCGCTCCGCCGCTGCTGCGTGCGGAAGGTTTGGCAGAGGAAGTCGGCCAGGCGTTCATCCAGTGCACGGGCGGCAATCCGTTCGCGCCTGCGTTGATCAACGTCCGCGTGTTCACGCCCGGCTACAACGTGACCAGCCGCCAGCTCACCGGCGCCTACGCCGGCAAGCTCGAGGCCACCCTGCTCATCGATGACCCCGCTCCGGGCACGGTGAGCGTCGGCACCAACGCCTTCTTTGCCGATCCGGTGCCGGGTAACACCCAGGCGGTGGAATGGAAGAACATCACCTTCAACCCGCCGGGAACCCCTGGCGCGACCCGCACCCTCCGCATGGTCAACATCCGGGTGAATGCTTCCGCGGCGGGGCTGACCGTGACGCCGACCCCCGTCAATCTGCTGGTGTCGATCACCGGTTCGCTCACCCTGCCGTTGCAGTCGCCCTTCCTGGTGGTTGGCTACATCCAGAAGAGCCTGGAAGTCACCGTCACCGGCGCCAACCTGAGCCAGTGCCAGCCGCCCACCACCCCGGTGGTCGTCACGTTCAAGGAGTTGATCCCGAACGCATGGCGCGCCGCTGGCAACGCGACTGGCTTCCCCCAGAACAACCTGTTCAACATCTACAACACCGAGTCGATGTACTGGGATGAGACCCCGACCAACTGGCCGGCTGACGCTGGCCGCGCCACCCAGGCCACCCAGCTCCAGGTCGTCTTCGCGAACCTGCCGAGCGGTGTGACCTTGGGTACCGCCAGCTGGAGCGGCAGCACCACGACCTTCAGCGCCACCACGAGCGGCAACACCGTCACCCTGACCGTCACCGGAACGCCCGGTGCCGCTCTGGGTACCTCGGAAACCCTGAATGTCAGCGTCCCGGTGAACTTCCCGACTCCGCCCGCTCTGCCGGCGATCGGCACGGGCACGGTGGCTGGCAGCTATGCGCCTGTGAGCTCCACCATTACCCCGATCCCCACCCCGGTGCCGCGCTTCACCGACACCGGTTCGCAGACCGCCGCCCTTACCATCGGGCCTTGCGAGACGCGGCTCCTGTTCCCGTTCGTCACCAGCATCACCGGCTGGGATACCGGGCTCGCCATCTCCAACACCTCCAAGGACCCGTTTGGCACAGGCACTCAGTCGGGAACCTGCACGCTGTACTTCTACGGCACGCCCGCTGACAGCAACCAGACCACTTCGGTCAATATCGCTGCGGGTCAGCAGATGCTGATGACCCTCTCCGGCGGCAACGCCACCCAGGGGTTGAACGCCGTGCCGGGCTTCACCGGCTACGTCATCGCCGTCTGCAACTTCCAGTACGCTCACGGCTACGCCTTCGTCAGCGACCTCGGCGTCAACCGTTACGCTCAGGGCTACATCGCCCTGATCCTCGGTGACCAACCGATCATCAACACCAAGCGGTACGGTCCGTCGCCGGCTGAAGCGCTCAACCAGTAACAACCTGTTCCGGCAGCTTGCCGGTCTGGAAAGCCGGGGGAGGGAAACCTCCCCCGGCTTTTTTGCTCTGCACGAAGCAGCCGGCAGTGCTATACTGACGATAGTTCCCTCCTTCGCTCCCGGGCGGATGCTGCCGCCGGACTCCCCCTCCTGAAGAGGATATGATGCACCGGATCCAGAAGACCTTGTTTCATGCTGCGATGCTCGCGGCCGTCCTCGCCCTGGCCGCGCAGGGCGGATATGTCACTTCCGTGTCGACGGGTGCCGCGCCTGCTCTAACCGTCCTGACGGACCAGCTCGTCCCGCTGGGTTCCGCCACCCTTCCGGGTGCGCCAAAGCAGATTTTGCTCACCGACGACGGCGCACGCCTCATCGTGGTCACCCAGAACGCGGCGGCCCCGATCAGTGTGATCGATGTGCAACCGAATGGCATCGGACAGCCCAGAATCCTCACGCTGCCCTCGGGGACTCCGGTCCGCGCCGTACTTTCGCCCGACGGGACGCGCCTCCTCGTGGCTACGTCCAACCCGTCGCGCATCTACTTTCTGCAATTGAGCGGGGAGCAGGTCCTGCCGGACTTCGTGGCGCTCTCCTCGGATGCCGTGGACATGGAGTTCACCAAAGACGGCGCGCATCTGATCGTGCTAATGACGTCCAATATTCTCCAGCCTGTCCGCGTGTCCGACTGGCTCCCCCTGGCGCCTGTCTCCATCGCCGGCAGTTACCCGAGCAGCAGTCTCTCACTCAGCGTCGCGCCCTTTGGCAGCATCTACCTCACCGGCCCGAACGTGCTAATCGAACTCTCCGGCGCTCCCCCGTTCGCCGAAATCGCCCGCACTTCGCCCCTGCTGCCAAGCCTCCCTCATCCCGGCAAGCTCATCTTTACACCCACCGGAACAAAGGCTTACGCGGCGGGCCGCCTGCAAGGCGGGAACTCGATCGCGCTGTTCGATCTGACGCTGCGCGGCACCAACAGTCCTGCTGGTTCCATGCTGGCCACCGCGCCCGCGGTATCCACCGTTGGCGGCCCATTCGGAACCACTCCGCAGCAGCTAGACCCCATTTTCCTGGTTCGGGAAGACCGGGTCATTGCTTACGCGCCAACTATCCCCCAGGTCTTTGACATCACACGCGGCCCGGGCGGGGGCCTGATTGTCACCGACTTTCGCGTCAACCAGCAGATTCTCGCCAACGTGCCCAGTATCGCCGTCAGCGATGAGATCCCCAACTCTCTGCGCCTTTACTATGTGGACAACACCGGGCGCCATTTCCTGTTTCCTCTCGTGGGACTCGGCAACATTCTGCAAAGAGATCTCTCCGTCGGTCAATTGAGCTACGTGTCCTCGCCTTCCAGCGGCGCGCCCGGCAACGTCTTCGCCTACGGCGCGGGCAAGACCGTGCAGCCGGGGACGGTGCTCCGCTATTTCGTCCGCGTCTTTGATTTCGCTGGCAGGCCGGTCAAAGGCGCCACGGTGACATTCCGTGCCGGCGCCGGCGCCCCGGCTATCGCTCCCCTTACAGCGCTCACCAACCGCGACGGCTTCGCCTTTGTCGACGTCACCGCGCCTGCCTCCGCCGGAGATTTCACCGTCGAAGCCTTGGCCGGCAATGTGGCTCCCATCGCACTCACCTCCACGGTCATCGGACAGTCGGGTGGCGGCGGTGGTGGCGGCGGCGGCGGTGGCGGCGGCGGCACACCCACCGGCCCGAGACTCGTCAAGGTCTCCGGTGATGGCCAGTTGTCCATGGTCGGCGTGATCAACCAGAATCTCGTCGTTCGCGCCGTGGATGGCAATGGCAATCCGATCCCGAACAAGGCAATCGTCTGGCAGACCTCGTCGGCAGGAGTAACCTTCATCAGCCCGGTGACCGGTGAAAGCGTCACCGATGCCAATGGCGAGGCTCGCCTGAGTTTCTTCGTCTATGGCCTCTCCGATCCCCTGCTGCCTTTCTATCAGGTTCAGATCGAGGCGGTGGCGGATTTCGGCAAGACCGTTTTCTACGCCACGCAATACCCGAACACTCTCTCCGGCAAGCCCCAGGTTCTGCTGGAAGCGCCCTCCTCAGCCGAGCGCACCATCAATCTCAAGCTGGGCAAGCCAGAAGCGAATCTTCTCAGAATCAAGGTTCAGTCGGGTGTCACTCTCGGCGCCCCGCTCAATGTCCCCATTCCGAACGTCGCTCTCAATCTGGCCAGCCGGAATACAGATCCTGCTGCCGGCCCTGTCATTGGTTGCGTCGAGGAGTACCCGCTTTCGAACGCGGACGGAATCGCCACCTGCACGCTCGTCGCGACAGGCAAGATCGGCTCCACCTTCATCGATGCACTGGTCGGGAATGAATACACCATCGCCGACATCCGCGTCGTTGTCGCTCCCGGCGAACCCGTGCCCCCGGTCATCGTCTCCGGCAACAACCAGAGCGGCAAGGTCGGAGACGCCCTGCCCGCCCGCCTCGTCGCCAAAATCGTCGACGCCGGCGGCAACCCGCTCTCTGGCCAGACGGTCACCTGGGTCCTCTCCAACCCGAACGCTCTTCAGCTCGTCAACGCAATCACCACCTCCGGCGCCGACGGACTCGTCTCCACCGGCATCCAGCTCGGTGTGATCCCCGGCCAGTACACGGTCACCGTGCGCAGCGGAACCCTGGAAGCCGTTTTCAACATCACCGTGGAATCGGTCATCTCCACCCTCCGCAAGGTCTCCGGCGACGGCCAGCCCGTTGTGCCCATCAATACCGCCTTCCCGCAGCCCCTCGTGGTGGAGGTGCTCGACGTCCTCGGCCGTCCCGTCCCGGGCATCACCGTCAACTGGAACGTCACCGGATCCGCTACCATCAGCCAGGCCGTCTCAGTCACCAACTCCAACGGCCGCGCTCAGGTCTCCGTGACCGCAGGCGCAACGCCCGGCCAGATCACCGTGACCGCCACCGCCGTCAATCTCGCCGCGGTCAGCTTCTCCTTACAGTCGCGCCTCCCCGGCCCGGGCGTCACCGCGCAGAGCTTCCGCAACTACTCCACGGGCCAGATCGGCGTCTCCCCGGGCAATCTGGTCATCCTCTCCGCCTCCGGCATCGCCCGCAACGTCAATGGCGCCGCCGTGGCCAATCTCCTGGTCGGCCGCCTGCCCATCGAGTTCAAAGGGCTGTTCGTCGAGTTCCGCTCCGGCGGCAAGTCCCACTTCGCCCCCATCTATTGGATCGTGAAAGAGGGCAACCTCGAAGAGGCGCTCATCCAGGTGCCTTATGAGATCACGGGAACGTCCGTCGACGTGAACGTCTCCATCGACGGCATTGCCACCCTGGCCACCGGCGTGCCCGTCACGCCTCTCTCTCCCGGAATGATCGAAGACACGATCGACGGCCGCCGCGCCGCCATCGTCATCCGCTCCGACGGTCTGGTGGTGACCAAAGCCACCCCCGCCCGCCGCGGCGAGACAGTCCGCCTCTACGCCATCGGCCTCGGGCAGACCACTCCGCTTGCGGAAACCAACCGGGTCGGGCGCCCTGACCAGAAGGTCACGGCAACCGTCGCTGTCGGCATCGATGACGCCGGCGTTGAAGTCGTCGAGGCCAAACTCGCTGAAAACCTCATCGGCATCTACGAAGTGTTCTTCAAGATCCCTGAAGGTGCCCAGCTTGGCGACCGGCGCCTCGGCCTCGTCTCCGCCCAGCAGGGCGGCCAGCCCTTCTACGCCCAGGGCAGCGTCATCGCCATCGGGCCTGCCCAGTAGCGGGCGGCCAGGCGCATTCAGCTCTCCCCATCCGCCAATGCCGCCCCCGCGGGGCGGCATTGGTGTTTCTAAACGCTCAACCCAGGCTGGCCTGGACTCCTCGCCGGTATGCCATCCAGGGCACGAAATGCGTCTTCCGTTCGCCTCGCGCCTCCTGTCCCTCCGTTCGCCCTCGCCTCCGCTGCTCCTGCACAGCGTATCGACCGCTACGCCCTCGTCAGCCGCCACAACGCCGTCCTGCGCGCCCCCGATCCATGGGCCCCTCTCAGCTTGGGCAACGGCGGGTTCGCCTTCACCGCCGACATCACCGGACTTCATACCTTCCCCGCGTTCTACCGCGAGTCCATCCCCCTCTCCTCGCGCTCCCAGCGGGCGTGGCACTCCTTCCCGAACCCCTCCGCCTTCCGCCTCGAGCAGACGTTCGATCCCCGGGACACCGCCGGCAGGCCCGTCTCCTTTCCCACCAACACCCGGACCCCGGCCGCGGCGTAACTTCCCCAGAACCCGCATCGCCTCGGCCTCGCCCGCATCCGGTTTCTCCTTTTTTCGCCAGGATCGACTACTGCTTGGCCTTCTGCAGGGGCATCCATGTGGCCAAACACGGCACGTGGTTTGAGGCGCTGGAAACAGTGTGCCAGGCCGTCCGCGAATCATTCGGCGGCTTCTGCGAGGGCGTCGTCCTCGGCGTGAAGCTGCGTCATGACCATGGCTCGCCCTTCATGAGCGACGACTTTCAGCGCGAGATCCGCCTTCTCGCCCTTGGCGTCTTCACCCGCTTTTGTGCTTGATCCCGAAGGCAACGGCTGCATCGAACGCCTCTTTCGCATCCTCCGGGAGCAGGTTCTCTGGGCGTGGCACTTCGACACTTTGGAAGAACTCGCCGAGGGGCCCGAACAATTCCGCCTGCGCCACACCAAGCACTGGCTGGCCGAACGGCGCCACCTCCAGTCCTAGCGGCAGGCCCATCAAGCCCTGCCTGCCCTCGAGCCCGCTACATGACGATAATTCAAAAAACTGTCCGGGAAATCAGGAGCGGTACAAATCGTACAAAAGAACTCTGCAGAATATCGAAGAAGCCAAAGCCAATCTGGCCGCGTACGAAAGAAGAAACGAAGAAATCCAGAAACGAATAGCCAGTACGCGTCAGGCGGCGCGGCTACTAATTGCAGAACTGAGAAGGCAGAGTGCGAGGTACGTTAGGGAAGAGCTCGCGCACGAACTGTCGAAGACCCGTATCGAGGATGTTATTCGGCGCGAGTTCGATACGAAAAAGGAGGCGAAATCATATGCGGCTGTCAAG
>CAKZUE010000056.1 GCA_937920635.1 uncultured Bryobacteraceae bacterium | reverse complement strand
GTCCGCGGCGAAGGCGGCGGCGAGATCCCGGAGCCGGCGTCCTATCTGCTCACTGCCATCGGATTGAGCGCCGTGGCTCTCATTCGCCGCAGGCGCGTCCGCGCGCTCTGACAGACTCACGCCCACTGCGCCCGGACAGGCGCGGCGGCGGCGCTTGACGGTGCGCTTCCAGCCGTGTAGGGTGAAGAACGCCATGCTTCGACGCCACTTCTTCCTCGGCGCGGCCGCCGCCGCTTCCTCCCTTCGCGTCATCGGCGCGAACGACCGCATCCAGCTCGCCGTCATCGGCCTCGGCGGGCGCGCCCGCTGGCTGCTTCAGAACGAAGAGTTCCCCGGCTCAAGCTTCGCCGCGTTCGCCGATTGCTGGCTGCCGCAGTGCGAGAAGGCGGCGCAGATCCGCCCCTCGTACGCGCAGGCCAAACACTATCAGGACTACCGTCGCATGCTCGACAGCGAAAAGCTCGACGCCGTGTTCGTCGAGACCACCACGCATGCGCGCGTGCTCATCGCCATCCACTGCATGCAGGCGGGCTTCGACGTCTACGCCGAAAAGCCGATGACGCTGACCGTGGAAGAGGGGCGCGCCATGCGCCGCGCCGCCGCCCGCTACAAGCGCATCGTGCAGTGCGGCACCCAGCAGCGCTCCATTCCCATCAACGTCTGGGCCAGCAAACTGGTGCGCGAAGGCGGCATCGGGCGCGTCAAGGAAGTCATCGCCTGCAACTTCGAGCCGCCCAAGCGCTGGACGCCGCAGCCCGAACAACCCATGCCCGAAGGGCTCGATTGGGACCAGTGGTGCAATCAGACCGAACTGCGCCCCTATCACGAGCAGTTGCAGCGCCGCTGGTCGTGGTGGTGGGACTACGACAACGGCGGCCAGAGCTGGGGCGTCTCCGGCTGGGGCACGCACGCGCTGGACCAGGTCCAGTGCGCGCTGGGCACCGATGACACGGGGCCTGTCGAATTCTCGCCCGAGGGCGAGGGCGAGCAGGCGC
This sequence comes from uncultured Bryobacteraceae bacterium, assembly GCA_937920635.1. Classification (GTDB taxonomy): domain Bacteria; phylum Acidobacteriota; class Terriglobia; order Bryobacterales; family Bryobacteraceae; genus JANWVO01. Next base: position 2,393 of record CAKZUE010000056.1, on the reverse strand, counting down.
CGGTGATCATGCGCTACGCCAACGGCACGCTGCTCAAATGCACCGGACAGAAGCGCCCGGACCACTCCGACCTAGGGGCCATCTTCGTCGGCGAGAAGGGGACGCTGGAAATCAAGCGCGGCACGCTGGTCGCCAACCCGCCCGAACTGATCAAAGACAAGCCCGAGGATACGCCTGAAGGACCCGGCGAGAACCGCTGGCACATCGAGAACTTCCTCGACTGCATCCGCACGCGCAAACAGCCCAACGCGCACGTGGAAGCGGCGCACCGCGCCACCACCATCTGCCATCTCATTTCGATCTGCCGCGAGCGCGGCAAGAAGCTGGAGTGGGATCCCAAGGCCGAGCGCGTGCGCAACGATGCGCAGGCCAACGCCATGCTGGCGCGCCCGCGCCGCAAGGGCTACGAGCTGCCGAAAGTCTGACCGCTACTCGCTATCAGCCGGAATGGGATTCGCCAGCAGGCGCAGCCCGGCTGTTTTCCGCAACAGGCCGCGCGTGTGCATCACCTGCGCCCGCGAGTACAGGCCGTAGGAAGGCACCGCGCACCAGACGATCGTGTCCGGCTTCAGCGGTCCGTGCGCCTGCACGGCAAGCCCCGATCCGCTCAGGTTCACCGCCTTGCCTCTGATCTGATAGCCGCCGTCCTCTTCTTCCCAAAAAATCACGGCTGGGGCATCCACCGCCAGCCGGCTCTCTTCCCGCCGATCTTCGCGGTCTCTCATGACTCCATTGCAGGGTATCCGCAGGCGCCGCGCCAGATACCGTGAGTTCTAGGCCGGCTCTATCTGGTACCAGGACCCTGGTACTTCGCCGGCGGAAGCCCGCAAGTGTAGACGCGCGCCGCGCCGTCGCTCTCTTCTTCGGTCAACAGCGGCATCGGATCCACTCCCAGCCGGTAATAGAGGGCCATGCGCGCCTCGTACAGCGGCAGCAGAGGACAGCGCAGCAGCACTCTCTCGCCGGGCTTCTCCGCCACCATCCGGACAAGACCTTCGGTGACCTCGGCGCGCTCGACAAACTGCGGCCGTTTGTAGAGCCACAGGTAGAGCGCATTGTGCAGCAGGAACGCCGCCGCCAGCGCCGCCACCAGGGCTTTGGGACGTTTCACCCTCGCAAGCAGCAGCGCCGCCGCCAGTCCCGCCAGCACCGCCATGCCGGCGGAAGCCAGATAGTGGTGCCGGCTCGGGATGCGCGGCATGTAGGTGAGAAACGCGTACGGCATCAGCGCGGCAAGATACCAGACACCGGCGAAAGAAACCGCCTTCCAGGGCGCGTTTTGGCGCCAAAAAACGGTCAAAATGACGCCAAAAACGCCCCAAACGCCCAGTCCGCGCGGGACGCTGCGCGCCAGGGTCGGCACAAAGTGCCATCCCAGGGAGAACGTGCCGTCGTGGAAATGCTGATGCTCCGCCTGCCCTGCCCACGCCAGCCAGAAATAGGCGGCGGTGGATGCCGCGCCCGCCGCCAGCGCATAAACAGCCGCTTTCCGGCGCCCCGGATACAGCAGCGCCGCCGCCGGCAGCAGCACGGTCAGCACGACTCCCGATTCCTTCGAAAGCAGCGCCAGCAGCCACGCCGCCGCCACGGCCATGAGCCAGCGCCGCGAGCCGCCTTCGAGCCATTGGATCCACGCCAGCAGCGCGCCCAGCACGAAGAGCATCACCAGCGGCTCGTGGATCGAAGCGAACCAGATGACCGCCTCGTGCGGCCGTTCATTGGCGGCGAACACGAGCGCCGCCGCGGCGGACGCCGTCCAGCCGATTGAGCGGCACGAGCCGAGCGCATAGACGAGCCCCGCATTCAGCATGTGCAGGACGAGGCTCGACAGGTGGAACGCGGACACCGAGAAGCCGGTCCAGCCGAGCACCGCCGCGGTCAGCCACAGCGACGTGGCGCGGCAGCGGTAGAGCGGGTCGCGGAACAGCTCGCCCCACCCCTGCGGCGGGCCGTAGCGCTCGGCGAGCCGCGTGTGGCCGTAGTCGTCCACCATCGGCGGCAGCGTGACAAATGGGCCGTAGACAGCGAACACGACGATGGCCAGCGCCAGCAGCGCCTGCCAGTGCTTCCATGCGGGCGCGGCGGCGCCCGCCTCCTGCCGGATCACCCTTCCGGACCTCCCCGTACGAACTCAAGTTCCTGCCAGTATAGCCGCCCCCGCGCAGAATCGCCAACGAAGCCGCGCGCCCGCGCCGATATGAAGGTCGTCCAATGCGTGCTGTCATGGATCACATTTCCGATGATGAACTCGAGCTGTACTGCCTGGGGCGCGCCACAAACGCGCAACTGGCGCCGATCGAGGAGCACATCCTCGCCTGTCCGGCGTGTCTCCAGCGGGCCCAGCAGATGCTGGCTGCGATCGACTCTTTGCGCGAAGCCCTGCGGCGGATGGA
>CAKZUE010000055.1 GCA_937920635.1 uncultured Bryobacteraceae bacterium | reverse complement strand
CAGTTTTCCAGCGGCGCCACCGTGTCCGTGGCCTATGTCGCCAACCGCGGGCGCAATCTCCTCCGCGGATTTCCCTTCAACTTCGCCCGGTTCCGGAACCTGCCCGATGGCACGCCGCCGAGTCTCGACGCCAACAACATCATCGCCCGGCAGCCATTTTCGGACTACAGCCGTTTTTCCATCCGCATGGACACGGACTCCGTCAGCGATGATGACTCGCTTCAGACGTGGGCGAACTTCCGCACAGGCTCGCTGATAACACGGGTCATCTATGCCTACGTCAGCCATTTCGGCGACGGCGGCGGGATCCTCAGCACCCCGTTCATATTACTGGGTCATAAACGGAACATTTTCCTGTAATACTGTTTCGTGCCTCCCCAACCCTCGGGGCCAAGCCTGCGGGAGAAACGTCTGGCGGCCTCTCTGGACGGCTTGGCCCACGCCGCCGGGCACGCCGACCGCCACGAGCCGCTGAAGGACTACTGCAAGGGGCTGCTGCGCGGGCGATCAATGGAATCGTTGATGCAGATCTCGGGCAATGCCGCTGCCAGCGTCACCATGGTCGTGCTGATCATCGCCGCCGGCGGGGCCTTCAAGCAGGTCCTGTCCGATGCCGGCATTGCTTCGGCCATGCAGGCCATCGCGTTGCAGCTTGGCCTGCCTCCTCTTTGGCTTTGCTGGCTCACCTCCGCTCTTCTCCGCCTCGCGCTCGGCTCGGCCACTGTCGCCGCCATCACTTCGGCCGGGATTGTCCTGCCCGCCGTGTCGGGATCCGGCGTCCCGCCGGAGTTGCTCGTGCTCGCAACCGCCAGCGGCAGCCTGATGTTTTCGCACTTCAACGACATTGGCTTCTGGATGTTCAAGGAGTACTACAACGTCAGCGTGAAGGACACCTTTCGCGTCTGGACCGTCATGGAGTCCATCGTGGCGCTGGTTGGTTTGTTCGGAGTTCTCGCTCTCAACGCCGTGCTTGCGCCGCCTCAGGCGCAGCGCGTGGCGTACGTCAACTCCTACCACGAAGGTTACCCGCCCAGCGACGAAGCAATGGCCGCTATCCGCGAATCATTCACCCCTCCCGCCTACGAGCTGCGCGTGTTCTTCCTGGATGCCAAACGGAGCCCTTGACAGGAGGGCCTGCGCCGCCGCGCCGGCGAGTTGGCCGCACAGATTCGCGCTTTCCGTCCTGCCGTCCTGCTGGTCTCTGACGACGACGCAGTCCAGTTCGTCGCAGCCGCCCATTTCCGCGACGGCCCGTTCCCATTTGTCTATTGCGGCGTCAACTGGTCCAGCGAATCCTATGGCCTGCCCAACGCCAACTCCACCGGCATCATCGAGACCGTGCCGGTCGATGATGCCGTGGCGCTGGTTCGCCGCCTCCGTCCCGCAGTTCGCAGGCTCGCCGTGCTCTCGGAAGACTCCACCTCGGAGCGCAACAATACCCGCCTTCTCGACGCCCGGTGGCGGCGTCTCGGCTTTGAGCCCGAGTACGCGCTCGTGCCGGACTTTTCCAGTTGGAAACTCGCGTTTCTTCAGGCGCAGCGGCGCGCCGACGTCCTGTATCTGCCTACCTCCGGCGCCATCCGCGGCTGGGATGCCCGGCAGGCCAGGGAGTGGGTTCTCGCGCATCTGCGCATCCCCGCTTTCACCTGTGATGAGTTCATGATGGAATTCGTCCCCTTCGGCGTGGTCAAGGTGCCCCGTGAACAGGGCGAGTGGGCCGCCGCGGCTGCGCTCCGCATTCTCGGCGGGGTGAAACCCTCCTCCATTCCGCCTGCCGTCAATCAGAAATCGCGATGCCTGCTGAACCATCCGCTGGCAGCCGCCCTGCGCCTCGAACCGCCTCTGGATTCCGGTTGCCAGTCCTGGCGCGGAGCGCGCTGACCCGCCGGTTGCGGCCGCTGCGTCTGGCGGTGGTTGCGGTATGTCATAATGCCAGTGTCCCAGGAGATTCATCTATGCTTCGCTCCGTGGCTTTTGTCCTCGCGCTATCCGGACTGCCCCTGGCCGCCCAGGACTCCATCTCAGTGGATGAGGTCATTCAGAAACACATCGCCGCCCTCGGCGGGCGAGAGGCTCTGGAAAAGGTCGCCAGCACCGTGATGACCGGTTCGTTCGAACTGCCCGCCATGGGCGCTTCCGGCACCATCACGGTCTACGCCAAGGCGCCCAACAAGAGGCTGGCGGTGATCAATATCGACGGCTTTGGAGAGATCTTCCAGGGCTTCAACGGCGAGAGCGGCTTCAGCGTCAGCCCGATGGGCTCGGTCGATTTCACCGGACAGATGCTGGAGGACGCCAAACGGGATTCGCTGATGCATCCCGAGCTGCACTGGAAGGAGATCTACCCGAAGATCGAAATCAAGGGCAAGGGCAAGGTCGGCGAGCGCGAAGCGTGGATCGTTGTCATGACGCCGGAAAAGGGCAATCCACTCACCGCCTGGTTCGACGCCGAGTCGTTTCTTCTGCTGAAGACCTCCGGCGTGCGCGTCACCGATCAGGGCGAAGCCGAGGTCACCACCGAGCTCAGCGATTACCGCGAAGTGCCCGGAACAGGCGTCAAGATGGCCCATCAGATGAAGCAGGTCATCCCCGTCGGGGAAATCATCATGCGCTTCACGGAAATCAAGGCCAACGCCGATATCGACGACGCGAAGTTCAACAAGCCCTGAACCGCCGCCCGCTGCCGCCGTTTGAGTCCGCCCCCGCTGGGCCTGTCTAATTGGAAGAGTGAGCAGCTTCGCGCACCTGCTGGGCGGGAACCGGAATTACCGGAACCTGTGGCTCGGGCAGGTGGTGAGTGAAGTCGGCGATCACTTCAACTCCATCGCCGTCCTTTCCATGGCGCTGCACCTGACCGGCAGCGGCGCCACCGTGGGCGGGGCCATGCTGGCGCGCGTCGCCCCGGCGCTGCTCGCCGCGCCTCTGGCCGGCGTCGTCCTCGACCGCCTCGACCGGCGCCGCGTGATGATCTGGTCGGACCTGCTGCGCGCCGCCATCGCCGCCGCGCACCTCCTGCTGCTGATCTATCCGAAGACGTGGCTCCTGTACCTGCTCAGCGCGCTACTGACCGCCTCCGCACCTTTTTTTAATAGCGGGCGCGCCGCGATCCTGCCCCGGCTCGTGAGCCGCGAGGACCTCCACCTGGCCAACGCGCTCACCCAGACCACCGGCTGGCTCACCGTGGCCGCTGGCACGATGCTGGGCGGCTTCAGCACAAGCTGGCTCGGCTACAAGGGCGCGTTCCTGATCAATGCCGCCAGCTTCCTCTGGAGCGCCTGGGCGATCTCGACGCTTCATGTCGAAGCAGGCTTCGCGCCGCAGCGCAGCGCCCGTCCGGCGGCGAGGCAGCACTCCGGCTGGAGTGAGTTCCGCGACGGCATCCGCTACATCCGCAGCCAGCCCCTGATTCTCGGCATCCTGCTGCTCGGCGCCGGCTGGGCCACCGGCGGAGGAGCGGCGCAGATCCTGTTCACACTGTTCGGCGAAACCGTCTTCGGCCGCGGCCCTTCGGGCACCGGGATCCTCTGGGGATTCGCCGGACTGGGGCTCGTCGCCGGCGGACTGGCCGCGCGCCGGTGGGAAGGCCACATCAATTTCCGCCTGTACAAGCACACCGTCACCGTCACTTTCCTGCTCCACGGGCTCTTCTACATGATGGCCAGCGTCTCAGCTGGCATCTGGCAGGCGGCCGCCTTCATTTTCCTTTCGCGGCTCTGCGTGGCCATGAACTCCGTCATGAACCGCACCATGCTTCTGCTGCACGTGCCCGACCGCCTGCGCGGCCGCGTTTTCACGGCCTCGGAAGGCATCGTCAACGGCGTCATGATGATTTCCATGGCCGCCGCCGCCATGGCCGCCGCTCATTACACGCCCCGCCAGATCGGTTTCGTCGCCGGCGCCCTCAGCGCCTCCACTGCCCTCTTCTGGGCGTGGGCCAATGCCGCGGGAAAGCTCCCCGAACCGTCCCAGGACTGGCAGGAGCCCGAAGGTGAATTCCGGGATCCGGTAACGGTGGCGTAACAGGGCCGGCCTGGGATTGCAGGTTTTCCCTGCACAGCCATGCAGGGCTTGCGTTTGAGACAATAAGACCGTATTGTATTGTTAACGGCGGCCACTGCGCCGCCGCGACAGGGAGTGCTCCTATGAAATCATACGGATGGCTGTTCGATCCGAAACGTTGTATCGAATGCAGCGCCTGCGAAGCAGCCTGCAAACAATGGAACCAGGTGGAGACAGGCGTCAACGTGCGCTGGCGCCGCGTCTTGCGGCAGGAGTCCGGCACGTTTCCCGTGGTTCAGACAACTGCCGTCTCCATGGCGTGCAACCACTGCGAGAACGCGTTCTGCCAGAAAGTGTGCCCCGCGCGCGCCATCTGGCGCCGCGACGATGGCATAGTCCTGATTGATGCCGAGCGCTGCGTCGGCTGCGGCCAGTGCTACGTCTTCTGCCCGTACGGCGCTCCGCAGTTGAACCCCACAACCCGCAAGACCACCAAGTGCACCATGTGCTTCGACCGTATCGAACAGGGGCTCCAGCCGGCATGCGCTACCGTCTGCCCCACAGGCGCGTTGCAGTGGGGTGAATGGGACGAGATTCAGGGCAAAGGCGTTGACCGCATGCCGGGCTTCCACTTCCCCCGGCAGATGCAGCCGCATGTCCGATTCGTGAAAGAGACGTGGCGTTCCTGAGGAGGCGAGACCATGATCACCAGAAGAAGTGTTCTTCAAAGCGCCGGCGCGGCGGCGGCACTGCAACTGACGCCCTGGCAGGAGGCGTTCGCCGGCTACTTCGAACCCGCCCAGCCCGCTCTGTACCCGCCGGAGACGATTGTGACCTCCTGCGGCATCTGCGATTCCGCCTGCGGCATGCGCGCCACCGTCAAGGACGGCGCGATCCGGTTTCTTCAGGGCCTGCCCGAAGATCCCCATAACGAAGGCCGCCTCTGCGCCAAGGGAACGGCATCGGCCTGGATCAAGAACGATCCCGACCGCCTGAAGTTCCCCATGAAGCGCACCAACCCGAAGAAGGGCGTCGAGGAGGATCCTGGCTGGGTGCGCATCAGTTGGAATGAGGCCCTGGACACCATCGCCGCCCGGTTCACCGAGATCCGCGACAAATACGGCCTCGAGGCGCTGCTGGCCATCTCCCGCGGCAGCCCGGCGTGGTTCGCCCGGCTGTACAGCGCCCTGGGCATCGAGCGGGTCGACCACAACGACTTGTGCTACGGCGTCGACATCGTGGTCTCCCAGCGGACCATTGGCGCCCACAGCTTCGCCTGGGACCTGGAAAACGCGAAGTACATCGTCCTGTTCGGCTGGGACTTTATGACCCGCGCCAAGCTGGTGCTTGCCAACCAGTTGCTGCACGCCAAAGAGAACGGGGCGCGCGTCGTTAATTTCAACCCTCAGTTCACCGTCACCGGCAAGTTCAGCGACGAGTGGCACCCCGTCCGTCCCGGCGGCGATCTGGCCATCGCCCTGGCCATGATCCATGTCCTCCTGAAAGAAGACCTGTACGACAAAGAGTTTGTCGGCAATTACACTAATTTCAAGGAATATGAAGCGGATATCCGCTCTCATTTCTCGCAATTCACACCGGAATGGGCCGAGAAAGAGAGCGATGTCCCCGCCTCCGTGATCTGGCGCGTGGCCCGGGAATTCGGGACCAGCAGGCCGGCCGTAGCGCCACTCCACAAGAAGACGCTGGCGGCCAATTACGAGAATGCCGCCCCGATGTGCCACGCCATCGCCATCCTCAACATCCTCGCCGGCAATATCGACCGCCCCGGCGGGCACTATTTCCCCCGGACCGTGTCGATCCCGAGCCTCGATTCCATCTGGAAGCCGCCCGCCTATCCCAAGCTTCCTGCAAAACGCGTCGACGGAAGGGAAAAACTCCCGCTGGCGGGCAACTACGGCATGTTCTCCACCCTGGCTGACGGCATGACCCGCGTCTACCCGGGGCGGGTGAAATTCCTCTGGTGGACGAACTACCACCTCCACAGCTTCCCCAACTACCGGCGCCTGGCGGAAGCGCTGAAGACCGTGGATTTCATGGTGCTGGTGGACATCCTGCCGATGGACGCCATGTACTACGCCGACATCGTTCTGCCGAGCACCATGTTCCTCGAGGGCAGCGACCTCGTCTCCCGCACTTACAACGCCAAGTCCCCGTTCGTCGTCGTCCGCCAACCGGTCACACCGGCGCCGTTTGAAGCCAAGAGCGCCGGCTACATCGCTCTCGAACTGGGCAAGCGGCTGGCGCCGGAGTATTTCAGGAAGGAAGACGGCTCCTGGCTGAGCAGCAGCGAGCTCCTCGACGAGCAGGTCCGGCGTTCTGGCGTCGGGGAGAGCTTCGCCGACTTCCGCAAGAAGGGTTTTTTCGCCAAAGAGCAGCCCTTTACGCCCAGAACTTCTTTCGCAACAGCCACGGGAAAATGTCAGATCTACATCCCTGAGTTCGCCGCGAAAAAGTACGATCCTCTTCCGCAATGGCGGCCCAAGAGAGATCTGCCAAGCGCAGAATATCCCTACTATCTCATCACTGTGCTTCCTGGCGAGCACAAACGGAACATGACCCAAAACAACCCGATTTTGAACGAAATCGGCGGGGATTCCTACGTCCAGATCCATCCCTCCGCGGCGCAGAAACACGGCATCCGCAACGGCGCACTCGTGCGCGTCCGCTCCCGCGCCGGCGAGGGCGTTGCCCCCGCCCGGATCACCGAAACGGTCCGGCCGGATGTCGTCGTCGTGCCTCACGGCTTCGGCCACAAGTCCCCCTGGCTCAGCGTCGCCGGCGGAAAAGGCTTCACGGACAACGAACTGGTGCCCGCTCAGTCCATCGACGAGGCTTACCAGCACGGCAACTGGCTCGGCTCGGGCTGCGTCATGGATTGCATGGTAGCGATCGAACCGGCGGAGTGACCCCGCCCGCGCGGCCCGTCCGCTGGCGGGCCGCGCGTTCCTTCTCCGCCCCCGCTCTTTCCGGATCACTCACCCTCCTGCAGGGCGGCTTTCCCGCACCCGTGCGTTAGAATGAAGAGAAAGCCCCTGATCCATGATTGATACCCTTCTGGCGAAGATCTTCGGCACGAAACACGAGCGCGAGGTCAAGAAGCTCTGGCCCATCGTCCACGCCATCAACAGCCGGGAGCCTTCGCTCCAGAAACTGTCCGACGTCGAGCTGGCCGCCAAAACGTCTGAATTCAAACAACGCATCGCCAACGGCGAGAACCTCGATGATTTGCTGCTCGACGCCTTCGCCGTCGTCCGCGAGGCCTCCCGGCGCGTGCTCCACATGCGCCATTTCGATGTGCAGCTGATTGGCGGCATCGTGCTCCACCAGGGCAAGATCGCCGAAATGAAAACCGGCGAAGGAAAGACGCTCGTCGCCACCCTCCCCGTCTACCTCAACGCCCTCACCGGGGACGGCGTCCACGTGGTCACCGTCAACGATTATCTGGCCCGCCGCGACTCGGAGTGGATGGGCCGCATCTACCGCTTTCTCGGCCTTAGCGTCGGCCTGATCGTCCACGGTCTCGATGACGAAGAGCGCCGCGCCGCCTACCACAGCGACGTCACCTACGGCACCAACAACGAGTTCGGCTTCGACTACCTCCGCGACAACATGAAGTTCCGGCTGGAGGATTGCGTCCAGCGCGCGCACAACTTCGCCATCGTCGACGAAGTCGACTCGATCCTGATCGACGAGGCCCGCACGCCGCTCATCATCAGCGGCCCTTCGGAAGAGTCCACCGACAAATACTACCGCGTCAACAGCATCATTCCCCGCCTCGTCCGCGGCGAAGTCATCGAGGGCCGCGAGCCCGGCGAGAAATACACCACCGGCGACTACACCGTCGACGAACGCAACCGCACGGTGGCGCTCACCGAAGAAGGCGTCGCCAAGGTCGAACGCCTCCTCGGCGTGCCCAATCTGTACGACCCCGAGTACATCGAACTCAACCACCACGTCCAGCAGGCTCTCCGCGCTCATGTCCTTTACCAGCGCGACCGCGACTACATCGTCAAGGACGGCGAAGTCATCATCGTCGACGAGTTCACCGGCCGCCTCATGCCCGGCCGCCGCTGGTCCGACGGCCTGCACCAGGCCATCGAAGCCAAGGAAGGCGTCAAGATCGAGCGCGAAAACCAGACGCTGGCCACCGTCACGTTCCAGAATTACTTCCGCCTGTACAAGAAGCTCGCCGGCATGACCGGCACCGCCGACACCGAAGCCGCCGAATTCAACAAGATCTACAATCTCGACGTTGTCGTCATCCCCACCAACAAGCCGATGATCCGCAAGGATCACAACGACATCGTCTACCGCACGGAAGTCGAAAAATGGCGCAATGCCGCCAAGGATATCGCCGAGCGCCACAAGACGGGCCAGCCGGTGCTGGTTGGCACGATTTCCGTCGAAAAAAGCGAAAAACTCGGCAGCATTCTCAAGAAAATGGGCGTTCCCCACGAGGTGCTGAACGCCAAGAACCACGAGCGCGAGGCCTACATCGTCGCCCAGGCGGGGCGCCTCGGCGCGGTCACCGTCTCCACCAACATGGCCGGCCGCGGCACCGACATCCTTCTCGGCGGCAACCCCGAATTTCTCGCCCAGGAGGAGGCTCTCAAAACAAGAGCCGCCGAATCCATCCCCGCCGAACTGTCCAGCACCATCGCCGACACCCAGTATTACTACTTCATCCGCGGCGATCTCCATTATCGCGTCCGCATCGAAAACTGGAAGGATATCTACGCGAAATTCAAGGCCCGGTGCGACGAGGAGCATGAACGGGTCGTCGCCGCCGGAGGCCTGTGCATCATCGGCACGGAACGCCACGAGTCCCGCCGCATCGACAATCAGCTTCGCGGCCGCGCCGGCCGCCAGGGCGACCCCGGCGAATCCCGCTTCTACCTCTCCCTCCAGGACGACACGCTCCGCATCTTCGGCGGCGACCGCATCCAGAACCTCATGCTCCGCCTCGGCATGGAGGAGGACGTCCCCATCGAGTCGCGCCTGATCACCAAACGCATCGAGGCCGCCCAGAAGGCCGTCGAAGCCCAGAATTTCGCCATTCGCAAGCACGTCAAGGAGTACGACGACGTCATGGACAAGCAGCGCAAGGCCGTCTACGGCCTGCGCCGCCAGTTGCTGGAAGGCTTCGACATGAAGGAGCGGCTGTTCGAAATCGCCGACGGCATCCTCGCCTCCTTCATCGACATGCGCTGCCCGGAAGGCGCCGATCCATACAAGTGGGACCTCCTCGGCCTCCAGACCGACATCAACTCGCAGTTCGGCGTCAAGATCCTGCCCGCCGAAATCGAGCGGATGTCGCGCCTCGAGATGGAGGAATACATCCTTGAGAAGCTTCGCCGCCGCTATGAAGAGAAAGAATCTCTCGTCGGCCCCGAAGTGATGCGCGAAACCGAGCGCATGGTCTGGCTCAGCGTCATCGACCAGCAGTGGAAAGACCATCTGCTCTCGATGGACCACCTCAAAGAGGGCATCGGCATGCGGGCCTACGGCCAGAAGGACCCGCTGATCGAGTACAAGAAAGAAGGCTTCCGCCTCTTCCAGGAGATGATGGACCGGATCGAGGACGAGACCGTCCGCTTCCTGTTCTTCCTCCAGCCGGTCACCGAGCGGCCCCAGACGATCGTTGAGGAACAGTGGGCTGGCGGCGATGACGGCGGCCACGCGCCTGCCGACGGCGCTGACCGCCAGTCCGCCCAGTCGTCTTTTGTCGACCTCACCCGGAACATCCAGCGGAAGAAAGAACGCGAAATGGAGAAGCTCCAGTTCGCCGGCGGCGAGGCGTCCAGCGCCCCCAGATCGCAAGTCATCAAGGGCGCCAAAGTAGGCCGCAACGATCCCTGCCCCTGCGGCAGCGGCAAGAAATACAAGAAATGCTGCGGCGCCTGATCCTCCTGCTGGCCGCGTCCTGCGCCTGGGCCGGCATCTGGCCGGAAACCTGGCACGGATCGAAAAGGCTGAACTCCGCTCCCATCGAACCCGAAGACGCCCAGCTCTGGGCTGAATACGGCGGCGAAGCCGCCGAACGCGCCCTCTATGACGGCCCCGTCGGCCGATTCGCCGCCTCCGCCTGGCGGTTTCAGGATGCCACCGGCGCCCTTGCCTGGTACCAGGCCAGCCGCCCCCCGAAGTGCACGCCCGTCCGCGATTCCCTCACCAGTTGTGTCACCCCCGGCGGACTCATGCTCGCGCGCCTCAACTACGTCTTCCTGTTCGAGGGCTGGCGCCCCCTGCCCAGGGAACTCGAGGAGCTTTCCCGGCTCGCCCCTGCCATGCGCTCCGGGGGCGGCCTGTCTTACCTGCCCGCCTACCTCCCCGAAAGAGGCCTCGTCCGCAACAGCGAGCGCTACCTGCTCGGTCTCCGCTCGCTGGAAAAGTTCCTCCCCTGGATGCCCGCCTCCCTGGCCGGTTTTGAGGAGGGCGCCGAGATCCAGGCCAGCAAGCTCGAACTCGGCTCCACCATCACCGATTACGCCATCTTCTACTTCCACACCCCGCAGCTTGCCCGGCTGAAAGAGGCCGAGTTCCGCAGACAGCCCGGATGGCTCGTCAAACGCTCCTATGTCCTCGTTGCTGTCTTTCCCCCCGGGGCTCCGGAAGCCCTCGCCAGGCCTGTTCTCGACGCCCTGGAGTGGAAAGCTGAAGTGGTCCGGAACGAGGCCACTGGTCCCCCGCCCATGCCCGACGTCTTCGGGCTCCTGATTGGCATCTTCAAGCTCACCGGAGTCCTCCTGCTCGTCTGTCTGGGTGGCGGCGCCGTCTTCGCCTTCTTCGCCGCCCTCGCCCGCCGCCGGCGCATCCGCCTGTATGGAAACGACGATCCCTACACGGTGATCCGCATCGATTGAGAGCCCCCCGCCAATCGCGGGAATCTACACAATATCAATAGGGTACATCAGTATTCTTGGAAGCCCTGATCAGCGCCCAAAGAACCACGATGCGCCCAACAAGTGGAATAAGCCACCCGATATCTCAAAGTTAGAGGCAAAACCTGGCGGCAAACTGGCGGGTCCTGACCAGGTGGCGCACCCGCAGCGAGCCGCACCCAAGGCCAGCAAGTCTTTATTTATCAAATAGTTATTGCCGATTTTGCCCGGCGGCCAATTTTTCTTGACAAGCCGTTTGCCACCGTCTACGCTCAAATCACATACAGGTTTTTCGGTCGCGAGACCGTCGAATCTGTTTCTCCCATTGAACATCAGAACGGGCCCGTCCCAAGGGACGGGCCCTTTGCGTGTTAGCCTTGTATTTTCAGGAGACTCCCCCCACTCATGGCTGATCAGACGCTGCAAGTGATTCCGCTCGGCGGGCTCGGCGAGTTCGGCATGAACTGCCTCGCCCTGCGCTACGGCGACGACATCATCGTCATCGACGCCGGCATGATGTTCCCCGACGCCGAACTGCTCGGCGTCGACCTCGTCACTCCGGACTTCTCCTATCTCGAACAGCACCGGGACATGGTGCGCGGCCTGGTGCTCACCCACGGCCACGAGGATCACATCGGCGCTGTGCCCTTCCTGCTGTCGGAGATCAACGTCCCCGTCTACGGCACGGACTTCACTCTTGCCCTTGTCGAGCGCCGCCTGGAAGAGCACGAACTGGCCGCCCAAGCCCGCCTGAACCGCATCAAGCCGGGCGAGAAGATCACCCTCGGCGCGTTCCAGATCGAGTTCATCCACGTCACCCACTCCATCGTCCAGTGCGTCGCCCTGGCCATCACCACGCCCCTTGGAGTCATCATCCACACCGGCGATTTCAAGATCGACCCCACTCCAACCGACAATGAACTCTTCGACCTGCACTCGCTGGCCGAATACGGCAAGCGCGGGGTCCTGCTGCTGCTATCGGACTCCACCAACGTCGACCGCCCTGGCTACACGCCCTCCGAACGGGCCGTCCTGCCACGCTTCGAAGAGATCTTCAACCGGGCCCAGCGGCGCGTGGTGGTCACCTGCTTCGCCAGCTCCGTTCACCGCATCCAGCAGATCCTCGACATCGCCCACATGAGCGGCCGCAAAGTGGCCTTTATCGGGCGCAGCATGCTCAGCTACACCGAAATCGCCCATAGCCTGGGCCTCCTGCGCATCCCCGACAACCTCCTGTTGCGCCCGCAGGACATCATGAGCGCCCCGCCCCACCGCGTCGTCGCCATCGTCAGCGGCACCCAGGGCGAGCCGATGTCGGCCATGAGCCGCGTCGCCGTGGACAACCATAAGCACCTCCGCATCGAGCGCGGCGACCTCGTGGTCCACAGCGCCCGCATCATCCCGGGCAACGAAAAGGCCATTGGCCGCATGATGAACCATGTGGCCCGCCGCGGCGCCGAAGTCGTGGCCGGCCAGATGAGCCCGCCCGTCCACGTCTCCGGCCACGCCTCTCAGGAGGAACTCAAGCTCCTGCTGAACCTCGTCCGCCCCCGTTACTTCGTGCCCATCCACGGCGAGTATTGGCAGATGTCGAAGCACGCCGCCCTTGCCTCCCACCTGTCCGACTACGGCCTCGAAGACACGTTCGTCCTGGAAACCGGCCAGACGCTCGTGATCGACGACCAGGGCGCCCGCCGCGGCGATACCGTCCCCGTCGGCCGTGTCTGCATCGACTCGGGCTCCATCGACGAGGTCGTCGAGGACATGGTCATCCGCGACCGCCGCCACCTCAGCGAGGACGGATTCCTCATCCCGATCATCGCCATCGACAAGCACTCCGGCCGCGTCGAAGGCCTGCCCGAGATCGTCACCCGCGGTTTCGTCTCGCCCGAGGACCGCGCCGATCTGCTGGCCGCCGCGCGCGACGTCGTCATCCGCACCGTCGAGAGTTCTTCCAGCGAAGAGCGCTCCGATTGGGGCGTGATTCAGGAAAAGATCCGCGCCGACCTCAAGCGCTTCCTCAACAAGCAGACCCAGCGCCGCCCGCTCGTGCTGCCTGTCATCCTCGAGGTCTGACCGCCGTGGTCGCCGTCGAAGACGCCTCCGGCTACCAGGGCTGCGCCGATTGCATCCTGGCCCCGGCCTCTGTCGAGGAGCTGGCCTCCACCATGCAGCGCGCGGCTGCTCTGGGCGCTGCCGTCACGCCCTCCGGCGCTGGCACCGGCATCACCGGCGGACGCTGCCCTCAGGGGGGCTGGCTGGTCTCCACCGAGCGCCTCCGCCGCCTCGAAATCAGCCGCGGCCGCGCCACCGCCGGCGCCGGCGTGCTTCTTAAAGAACTCCAGGCCGCCGCCGCCCGCACCGGCCAGTTTTACGCCCCCGATCCCACCGAGTGGACCGCTTCCATCGGCGGCAACATCGCCACCAATGCCAGCGGCTCGCGCAGCTTCCTCTACGGTTCCACCCGCCGCCACCTGCTCTCTCTCACCGCCGTTTTCGCCGATGGCTCGGTCCGCACGTTCCGCCGCGGCGAGCCGCTCGACTTCCCCTATCAGCCCGTGCGCCAGCCCGAAACAACCAAGAACACCGCCGGCTACTTCCTGCCCGAAAACGCCACATGGATCGATCTGCTCTGCGGCAGCGAAGGCACGCTCGCCCTCATCGCGGAAGCCGAACTCAGCCTGCTGCCCCAGCCGGAGGCCCTGCTGTCCGGCGTCGTTTTCTTCCCGGACCTGGACGCTGCGCTGGCGGCCGTGGATCAGTGGCGCCCCGTCCCGCAACTGCGCATGCTCGAATTCATGGACGAGGCCTCGCTCGAGGTGCTGCGGCAGGATGCCGCCGCCCCCGTGCCCCCTTCCGCCCGCGCCTGCCTCATGATCGAGCAGCAGCTCGACGGTCTGGAAGGCGACCCCATTGATATGTGGCTCGAAAGGCTCGCCGCGGCGGGTGCGCTGGAAGAATCCTGGTTCGAAACCACGGCCGCCGGGCGCGAGCGTTTCCGCGCCTTCCGCCACGCCCTGCCGGAAGCCGTCAACGCGCGGGTGCGCAGCCGCGGCTTTGAAAAAATCAGCTCCGACTTCGCCGTGCCGCTCAAGCGCAACGCGGAGATGATGGAGTTCTACCGGCGGGAGCTCGCCAGCGGCTTCGCCGGGCGCTACACCATCTACGGCCACATCGGCGACGCCCACGTCCACGTCAACATCCTGCCCGAGACGGCCGGCGACGCCGCGCGCGGCCGCGCCTGGATGCTCGACGCCGCCCGCGAAGCCGTGCGCCTCGGCGGCACCGTCAGCGCCGAGCACGGCCTCGGCAAGCGCAAGCGCGCGCTGCTGGAGCTCATGTTCTCCCCGGCCGAGATCGCCTCGATGCGCGCCGTCAAGTCCCGCCTCGACCCCCGTTGGCGGCTCAGCCCCGGCACGTTATTTCCAGATCCGAATGTCACCATTTGACCGGGGCCGCGTCATTTGATACGCATGGAGTGTCGGCGTCTTCATTCGCCGCGATTTTCGCTCGGGGGTGCAAATGGCACAAGACCGTCTTCTTGTTACTGATACGCGTACCGGCCGGCAGTATGAGCTGCCCATCACGGACGGTACCATCCACGCCACGGACCTGCGGCAGATCAAGGTTTCCAACGACGACTTCGGCTTGATGAGCTATGATCCCGCTTATCTGAACACCGCGTCCTGCCGCAGTTCCATCACGTTCATCGATGGCGACAAGGGCATCCTCCGCTACCGCGGCTACCCCATCGATGTTCTGGCCGAACACTGCTCCTTCCTCGAAGTCGCCTGGCTGCTGCTCAACGGAGAATTGCCCACGCAGCAGGAGCTCGACTCCTGGGTGGCGGAGGTCAAGAAACACGTCCTCATCCACGAGACCACCAAAAAGTTTCTCGAAGGCTTCCGTTACGACGCGCACCCGATGGGCATGCTCATCTCCACGGTCGCGGCGCTGTCTACCGTCTACCCGGATGCGAAGAACGTTCATGATCCGGCCATCCGCCGCAAGCACATCGTCCGGCTCATCGCCAAGATGCCGACCATCACGGCGTACTGCTACCGCCACTACTTCGGACTGCCCTATGTGTATCCGGATCCCGAGCTCGGCTACACCGAGAATTTCATGAACATGCTCTGGCGCCTGCTCGAGCCCAAGTACATCGCCAACCCAGTGCTCGCCCGCGCCCTCGACATTCTCTTCATTCTCCACGCCGACCACGAGCAGAACTGTTCAACTTCCACCATGCGCACCGTCGGCTCCTCGCTGGCCGATCCCTATGTCTCCGTCGCCGCCGCTGCCGCCGCGCTCAGCGGCCCCCTGCATGGCGGCGCCAATGAAGAAGTGCTGCACATGCTCGACGAAATCGGCACGAAGGACAAGGTCCCGGCTTACATCGAGCGCGTCAAGCGCGGCGAGGTCCGCCTGATGGGCTTCGGCCACCGCGTTTACAAGAACTACGACCCCCGCGCCCGCATCATCAAGCGCACCGCCGACGAGGTCTTCGCCGTCACCGGCTACAACCCGAAGATCGAAATCGCCCGCGAACTGGAGCGGATCGCCCTCGAAGACGATTACTTCGTCAAGCGCAAGCTCTATCCCAACGTCGATTTCTACTCCGGCATCATCTACGAGGCCATGGGCTTCAAGCCCCGCCTGTTCACCGTGCTGTTCGCCATCCCCCGCGTCGTCGGCTGGCTGGCCCAGTGGGACGAACTGCTCCGCGATCCCGAACAGAAGATCGCCCGCCCGCGCCAGATCTATACCGGCCACGGCGAACGCCTCTTCGTTCCCATCCAGGAGCGCAGGAAGTAACAGCCATCATCAGAACCGTAGCCCAACCGTCCGCTGGCTGTTCTCTGTGCCGCGACTGAAGGGTGAACGCGCCCGGAGAAAGCGGTTCCCGCGCGGTTTCGCACGCCACGGCTGGCCCCGCCGCAACCGCTTGCTTCCGCGGCCTGCGGCCGTTTCGCTCGCGGCACTGAACCGCGCCAGGTTCCGCTTTCCGCGCCAGGGGGCCGCCAGCGCGGCGCTATGCCAAGGCACGCGCGTTTTTCAAGAGTGAGCCGTCCAAACAGGAGCGTGCCCGCTACCGTTGCGCTTTCCGGATCCGCACTCCAGCCTTGCGCCCCGGCTGAAAGCGCAGTTCGAGAATCCCGCCGGAATCGGAGGCCGCTTCGAACATCTCCTCGCCGTCCACTTCGACCTCGTAGCGCATCTCCCTTTCGAGACCGACGATAAAGGCCACCTCTTCAACCGCCTTCTCGCCCTCCTCAGGCGGCGGCAGCCACCCCGTTTCAAATGGAAGCCCTCCGGGCGCGAACAACACCCGCACCGGCCCCAGCTCCAGCGGGCGCGGCTGCGCCTCCGGCCGCACCAGAATGCGCTTGCCGCCCAGAAACAGTTGCGCCCGCCCCTCCCACAGCCCGAACCACGCAGCGTCTTCCTCCCAACTGGAACGGACCAGCAGCCGTCCCCGGCCATGGAACACGTCGGGCATATAGGTGAAGCTGAGCCCCGGCTGATAGGGGTTGGCCCAGAGGAACTCGTACGCGATGCCGGACTCGCCGCGCATCAGGAAACGGTCCATCATCAGCCAGCCCTGGAGGAACTGGTGCGGCCGGGCGTTGGCGTCGTAAGCGACGAGGGCGAATTCGGCGGCACGGGAAAAAATGGCCTCGCGCAAATCTGGCTCGCCGGGTTCCCAATAAGCGGGAATCCGGTACTCATTTTCGGCGGCTGGCCAAGGTTGAGGGTAGTAAGAAAGAAGCAGCAAGGGCGGCAATTCCTCAAACCATTGATCCAGGCCTTCCCGCAAATCCAGACGGAGATTATCCCGGATCACATGCAGAAACTCCGTCATGGCATAGAGCTGCTCGCGGGTGGAAAAAGGGAAAGCCCCGCGCCGAAGATCCGGAGCGATCCGGCGCTGCCACCAGGCTTCGACGGCGTAGCGCAAGGCCGCCTCGGAAGCCTTTGGTTCGGAGTCGGCCATGACGATGGCGGCAAAAGCCAGGGAACGGACATGGCGCGCATCGCCGGCGCGGGAGGAGAGCGCCGCGGCAAGCTTCCGCGCCATCATCTGGGTGAGCGCTTCGCCTGCCTGGGGCTGGCACCAGTCGTAGACGAGCGCGATCTGGCGAAGCTGGGCGGGATCGGCGGCGTTGGCTCTGGACGCCCATTCGGCGGCCTCGCGGCAGGCGCCGGGTTGCCCGGCGACCGCGCCCCACAGCGCTAGCGCGAAGCCGGGTTCGCTCATGCGGGCGCGCCCGCGCATCAGTGTGTCAAACTGCTGCCAGCGGATGGACTCGCGCTCCCTCTCCCGCTTCAGCAGCCGCAGGCGGCGCTGGTTCAGCAGCAGCCGGGGCGGTTCGGAGTAAATTTGATAGTCCAGGTCCTGGACGCCAGGCGGCTGCTGCGCGCCCCACCAGAGGGCGAGCGCCAGCACCTGTGTCACCATGCCACACCTCTTGGGGCAAAGCAGCCCGCCGCAGCCTCGTCGCCCAAAAAGACGGCATCAGAAATCAATAACTTGCAAGACTGCACGGATGGCAGCTCGTTTGCTACACTCAAAGGCGAATTGATGAAGTCTCTGTCGACCTGCCCTCTGCTGTGACGGGCCAGTGAAAGGATTAAGTGGAACTTGGATACGCAGTGCTTGCGGGAGCCGGTGTTCAAAGATCTTTTCCACTGCATCTGATCGCTGGCAGGTCCCAGCAGAGGGTTATTTTTTTCCGCATTCATCTTACGTGGATTGGCTGACGGCTTGACGGAGTTCTCTCCCCGGGAAACGGGAAGCGGTTCTCCGGATCTGAGTGGTGAAGAGTAGTCGAAAGCGGCAGCTTCATCAGGAGCGAAAGGGAACAAAGGCTTTATCGGATCTGGTGCAACCGTCGCCGTGACCCTCGCCCAACCAGGGCGGGCCGCATTGGATTGACTCATTTCGAGTGACCCCCGCCATGAGGCGATCCAATGCGGCTTTTTCTTCCCCTCACCAGCACAGCGTGCCGGTGCGGGGCTCTTCTTCCTCATTCGGCAGATAAATGGCCTTGCACTTTTCGCAGCGGTAAACCTCCGCGTCCGGGCCGAAGCGCTGCCGGATCTCGTCTCCGAAGAAATACCACCGCTTCAGGTGCCCCGCGCACAGCTTGCCCTTTTCGTCTTTGAGCCCGCAGGAACGGATGCGGGGCGCACGTTTCAGGATCTTCGTGCCGTCGCTCAGCGTGCCGATCTCGACTGCCTGCGGCACCGGCCGCGTCGCCTCTGCGTACTTCGGGTTCGCCATGGCAAATAGGACCTCGAAGCCCTCATTATGTCACAGCGGGGCCGCGCCTCCCGGCTGCCCGGTGTGATTCACTGGCAGGAAGGCAACCGCCATGAACCGCCGTCATTTCCTCGCCTCGCCCCTGGCTGCCGCGCCGTGGTCCGGCGCCCAGGAGCAGCCGCCGAAGCCCGCCGCCGCGCGCCGCCCCAACGTCATCTGGTTTTTCGGCGATCAACACCGCGCCCAGACGCTCGGCATCTCGGACGATCCGAACGTCAGCACGCCCAACATCGACAACCTCGCCTCCATGGGCGTGCAGTTCACCCACGCCGTCTCCGGCTTCCCCCTGTGTTGCCCCTTCCGCGGATCGCTGCTCACAGGACGCTACCCGCACCACTGCGTGCCCGGCCATGAATACCCGCTGCCGGAGGACCAGCCAACTATCGCCCAGCCCTTCCGCGAAGCCGGATATCACACCGCGTATTTCGGCAAATGGCATCTCGGCGGCTGGAAGGAACGCAACGGCCGCGCGGCCCACTTCATCACCGATCCGCGCCGCCGCGGCGGCTTCGACGCCTGGACCGGCTACGAAAACAACAACTCGCAGTACGACTGCTGGGTCCACGGCGGCGAGGGCAAAGACGCCTTCCACTACCGCCTCCCCGGATATGAAACCGACGCCCTCACCGATCTGCTCATCCGCTACATCAAAGAGCAGGCTGCCGCGCAGCGCGCGGGCGCAGGCAAGCCGTTCTTCGCCGTCTGCTCCGTGCAGCCCCCGCATGATCCCTACGTCGCGCCGCCGGAGCACCTCCAGCGCCACACGCCCGCCTCCATCCGCTTCCGGCCCAATGTCCCTGACGTGGCCTGGGTGCGCAGCCGCGCCGCCCGCGAACTGGCCGGCTACACGGCGATGGTCGAGAACCTCGACTTCAACCTCGGCCGCGTCATCCGCACGCTGCACGAAGAGGGCCTGTACTTCGACACCCATCTCCTGTTCTTTTCCGATCACGGCGACATGCTCGGCTCGCACGGCCAATTCCGCAAGACGAATCCCTACGAAGAATCCATCCGCATCCCGTTCTTCATCAGCGGCGGCCAGCCGTCCTATGAGGGCCGCATCACCGGGCGCTGGCCCGCGCTGTTGAACGCGCCCGACATCGCGCCCACCACGCTCGGCCTCTGCGGCCTCCGCCCGCCGGCATGGATGGAGGGCAGGGATCTCTCCGCCGTGCGCCTGCGGCCGCCCGGAGCGCCCGAGCCCAGCCTGCCCGATTCGGCTTATCTGCAATGCGTCATCCCCACCGGCCACGGCGACTCGACCAACAAAGCCTACCGCGGCGTGGTCACGCGGGAGGGCTGGAAATATGTCTGCTTCGAGAATGTGAGCTGGCTGCTGTTCAACCTGAACGAGGATCCATATGAGCAGGTGAACCTGGCGCACAACAACCGCTTCCGCGCCGAACGGCGCAAGTTGACCGCCCGGCTCCGCCAGTGGATCGCCGACACGGGCGACCGGTTCGCCGTGCCGGATGATTGACAGGCGCGCCAGGTGCGAGAATCGCAATAGCCATGCCGCGCGTCACGCTCGAGGTCAACGGGCAGAATCGCGCGGCGCAAGTGCCCGCGGGCGCGACGCTGCTCGAATTTCTTCACGACGGCCTGCGCCTCAGCGGCGTGCGCGCCGGCTGCGAAGAGGGCACATGCGGCGCCTGCACGGTGCTCGTGGACGGCCGCGCCACCCGCGCCTGCATGATCACGGCCTCAGCCTGCCAGGGCAGGCGCATCACCACGCTGGAAGGGCTGGCGCACAACGGCGCCCTGCATCCCGTACAACTCGAGTTTCTCCGCCACGCCAGCCTGCGCTGCGGCTTCTGCACGCCGGGCGCAATCCTCGAGGCCGTGGCGCTGCTGGAGGACGAATCCCGCCCGGTGACGAAGCGCCGCATCCGGCAGGCGCTGGCCGGCCACGCCTGCCACTGCGGCATGCACGCGCGCATCGTCGCGGCGGTGGAAGAGGCGGCGCGGAAGATGGGAAGGCTGCATGGCCGGGATGATCAGGCTCGGGACCCGGGCGGGAAATGAATGACGGCCGGATGATACCGTATGGCCATGCGGAAGATCTTCCTCGTCGCAGCCCTGCTGGCGCCGTTGGGTGGCGTGGCGTGGTTCCAGGCGCGGCAGGCGGGCAAGCTCGCGGACGGCTCGTTTCTGATTCCCACCGGGCAACGGTTGACGCCCGCGGGCGCGCACATCGAAGTGGCGGACCGTCCTCTGGGCATGAGCTTCAGCCCCGATGGGAAGTGGCTCGCCGTGGCCACGGGCAGCAACTTCGCGCCGCGGGCGCTGCACCTGATCGACACCGCGCAGCAGCGCGTCCAACAGACTCTGCCCGTGGGGGACACCTTTGTCGGCATCGCCTTCAGCGCGTCGGGCAAGGAACTGTATGTGGGCGGCGGGCGCGAGCACGACGTCAAGATCTTCCGCCGCCGCGAGGACGGTTCTTTCGCGCCGGAAGCCCGCATCGGGATTGCCGGCGCCGCGCCCAGTGGCCTGGCGTTGACGCCGGACGGCAGGCGCCTGTTCGTGGCGCTGAACCTGAAGCACGCCGCCGCCATGATCGACCTGGCCACGCGCGAGGTGCGCGAACTCGAATCCGGCAGCTTCCCGTACACGGCTCTGGCCGCGGGCGGCAAGGTCTATGTCAGCAACTGGGGCGGACGGAAGCCGCTGCCGGGCGACCGCACCGATGGCGCGTTTCCCGTTGTGCTCGACGAGCGCGGCATTCCGTCGAGCGGCACGGTGACGGCGTTCGACTCCGCGTCCGGCAAGCGTCTGTCAGACATCGACGTCGGGCTGCATCCGAGCGCGATGGCGTCGGATGAGAAACGCGCCCGGCTTTACGTGGCCAACGCCAACAGCGATACGGTCTCGGTGATCGACACGCGCACGGACCGCGTGATCGAAACGATCCGCGTGGGGCCGTTCGACGGCGCGCCGCTCGGCAGTTCGCCCAACGCGCTGGCCGTGTCGCCTGATGGCGGGACGCTGTATGTGGCCAACGCCGCCAACAACGCCGTGGCCGTGATCCGCACCGGCGGGCGCAAGGCGCGCGTGGAAGGCTTCATCCCCACGGGCTGGTATCCCACCGCTGTGGCTCTGGACGGCACGGGCAAGCGGCTGTGGGTGGCCAGCGGCTACGGCTTCGGCTCGGTGGCGCCGCCTCCGGCGGGGCGCGCCGGGCGCAGCTACCGCGACCGCGCGGGCGTGGTCTCCGTAATGGACGTGCCAGGATCGCGGGAGCTGGCACGGATGACCCGGCAGGTGCTCGACAACAACCGCGACCAGAGCGCGCAACCCGCGCCGCCAAAGTCCGGCCATCCCGTGCCGATGCACCGCGGACAAGCATCGCCCATCCGCCATGTGTTCTACATCATCAAGGAGAACCGCACGTACGACCAGGTCTTAGGCGATCTGCCGCAGGGCAACGGCGATCCTACGCTTGTTCATTTCGGCCGCGAGGTGACGCCGAACCACCATGCCCTGGCCGAGCAGTTCGTGCTGCTGGACAACTACTACGCGCCGGGCGATCAGTCCGCCCTCGGGCACCGCTGGTGCACGCAGGGCTACGCCGGCGACTGGATCCACAAGTACGGCAACGCCCGCAACGACGCCAACCCGATGCTGTTCGCGCCCAGCGATTTTCTCTGGGATAACGCGCGGAAACACGGGGTCAGCGTGCGCGCCTACGGGGAGCGCGGCCGCACGGTGATCGATCCGCCGAACGCCACATGGACCGATATCTATCAGGATTGGAAGAACAGGGCCGGCAAAATCCGCCTCCAGGCAGTGCCCCTCGTTCTCGGCCTCAAAGACATCTATCACCCGGTTTATCCGGGCTTCAATATGCGCATAACCGATCAATTGAGGGCCGATATTTTCCTCGAAGAATTCCGGAAATTCGAACAGGACGGCAATCTGCCCCGGCTCGTCATCCTGCTGCTGCCGCAGAACCACACCAACGGCACGGCGGAGGGCTTCCCCACGCCGCGCGCCACCGTGGCCGACAACGACCTGGCGCTGGGCCGCATCGTCGAGGCCATCTCGCACAGCCGCTACTGGCGCGAGTCGGCCATCTTCGTCACCGAGGACGACGCCCAGAACGGGCTGGACCATGTGGCGGGACACCGCACCGTGGGCTTCGTCATCTCCCCGTGGGCCCGCCGCAAAGCGGTGGACAGCACCTTCTACACGATGATCCATATGTACCGCACCATCGAGCAGATCCTGGGATTGCCGCCATCGAACCAGTTCGACCTGGCCGCCGAGCCGATGTTCACGGTCTTCACCACGGAACCGGATTTCACGCCATACAAGGCGCTGCCGAACCGGATCCCGCTCGACGAAATGAACCCGCCGGTGAAAAAACTGGCTGGCTTGGCGCGGCGGCTGGCCGAGGCGTCAGCGCGCATGGACTTTGAAGAACCCGACGCCGCCGACGAGCAACTGCTGAACCGGGCGGTGTGGCACTCGCTGTTCCCCGCGCGCCCCTATGCCGCGGCGAGCCGCCGCTGACGGCGCGGCCTTGAACCCCCGCGCCGCGTCTCGTAGAATCAGCCCATGATCCGAGCCGTCCTGACAACCGCATTGTGTCTTGCGCCGCTGCCTCTGGCCGCGCAGGAGGTCTACCGCATGCCCGCCGGACGCGTGGAGACGCGGTGGGCCAGTCCGGAGAACCCGTCTGGCGAGAAGGGCGCGGGCGCCAAAGAAAACGCGGGCCGCAAGGGGCGGCCCTTCATTTCGATTCCCGCGGGCGGGGAGGCGGTGCTGGCCGAGGCGCGCGGCTCGAGCGGCACGGTGCGCCGCATCTGGCTGTCCTTTGGAGAACGCAGCCCGCGCCTGTTGCGCGGTCTGCGCATCCAGATGTACTGGGACGGCGCGGCGCGGCCCGCCGTGGACGCGCCCATCGGCGATTTCTTCGGCCACATGCAGGGGCGCATGGCGCCGTTTCAATCGGCGCTCTTTTCGAGCCCCGAGGGCCGCAGCTTTGTCTGCACGGCGCCTATGCCGTTCCGCCGCTCGATGCGCATCGTCGTCCGGAACGAAAGCGGACGCGAGCTGCCCAACCTCTACTACGACGTCGACTACACCATTGGCGACACGCATCCGGAGGACATGCTCTATTTCCACGCCTATTTCCGCCGCGAAAATCCTACCGTGCTGCAAAAAGACTATGAGTTTCTCCCGCTGGTCCGCGGCCGCGGCCGTTTTCTGGGAGTCTTTTTCGGGGTCATCGCCGACCAGAACAAATACAGCTTCACCTGGTGGGGCGAGGGGGAAGTGAAAATATATCTGGACGGCGACCGGGAATTCCCCACTCTGGCGGGAACGGGAACTGAAGATTACATCAGCACAGCGTGGGGACAGGGCCGTTACGACCATCTTTACCATGGCTGCCACGTGGCGGACAGCGAGAAAATGCAATTTTCTTTTTACCGGTTCCATATACCCGACCCGGTGTACTTTTACGAGGACATCCGGGCCGCCATCCAGCAGATCGGGTATCTGAATCCGCGCTGGATGGGCCTGGTGCATCAGCTCGGCACGAAACTCTACCGCGCCGGACCGGGCCTGGTTGAACGCGGGCCGCTCGAAGAGGGGCTGTTCGAGCGCCAGGACGACTGGTCGAGCGTCGCTTATTTCTATCTCAACCGGCCCGAAAACGGCCTGCCGCCGATTCCCGACGCAGCCGAGAGAATGCGCGGGCTGGATTGATTGGCCGCGGGATCAGGCAGTGCTGCCTGGCAAACTCTCCCTGCGCAGCAGCGCTGGAGCGGCGGAGGCAGGCGGCAGCGCATTCCTCCCACAGCGCCAGCAGAGGCGGAACTCCGGGCAGCGCCCTGTGCGGGCGCAGGGGGCGCGGGAGGCGGACCCAGGCGCCCCCGGAATAAATGCTTGACAAAGCGCCCAGAAAACCTTAATATCTGAATCCAGAGTTTTCAGTCAAACTTCCTGAGCCGCCGCCGGAGAGGGGCCGCGGGGGCCGGGACGAAACCAGCGCGGCATGGTCGTGCGGTCGAAGGCCGGGCGGTAGTGGCATGCGCGCGGACGGATAGGAGTCCGGGATGCAAGGCCGTTGGAAAGATTCGATTCACCTGATCCGGCCCGCGGCGGTCTTCCTGGCAGGGCTGCTGCTGTTTCTGGTGGTGCGGGCCTATATCGTCCCGCCGACCTTCGGTCAGTACGGGCACTACCGCGGGGCCGTGCTCGACGAAGTCCGGGCGAGACCGGTGAAGTACGCCGGCCAGGAAACCTGCGCAGGCTGCCATGTGGAAGAAACAGAAGTCAAAGGCAAGGGCAAACACGCGACAGTAGCCTGCGAAGCCTGCCACGGGCCTGCGGCGCGGCATGCGGATGATCCCGGATCGATGAGACCTATGAAGCCTGAAGGGACGGCCCTGTGCGCGGGCTGTCACGAGATGGACACGGCCAAGCCGAAGTGGTTCCGCCAGGTGAATACGAAGGAACACATGCCGGGGATGAAGTGCACGGAGTGTCACGCTGCCCATAGTCCGGCACTGCACTAAAAAAGGGCAATGTCATGGATGCAACGCGCCGACAAATCCTGAAAGGAGCTGGGCTGCTGTTGATTCTCGGAGCGCGGGCCAATCCCGATGCCGCCCCGGAAGCAGCGGGCGCCGCCGCGGAAGGAGCTTACAACCCGCACGAGCACCTGTGGGGGATGACCATCGACATCGAGAAATGCATCGGGTGCGGCAACTGCGTGCGCGCCTGCGCGCAGGAAAACGACGTGCCGGAAGAGTACTTCCGGACCTGGATCGAGCGCTACGAAATCGAGGGCGGCGACCTGGAGCACCCGAAGGTCAGTTCCCCCGACGGCGGCAAACACGGATTTCCGCCTTCTTCGGAGACGACGACCAAGCAATTCTTTGTACCCAAGCTGTGCAACCATTGCCAGGAATCGCCCTGTGTGCAGGTGTGCCCGGTGGGGGCGACGTTCGACTCGCCCGACGGGGTGGTGCTGGTGGATGAGTCTTACTGCCTGGGGTGCCGCTATTGCGTGCAGGCTTGCCCGTACGGGTGCCGCTACATCCATCCGAAGAAGATGACGGTGGACAAGTGCACGCTGTGCTACCACCGGATCACGAAGGGGCTGACGACAGCCTGCTGCGAGGCTTGTCCGACGCAGGCGCGGGTGCTGGCGGATCTGAAGAACCCCGCCGACCCGGTGCATGTATTCCTGAGGGAAAACAAGGTTCAGGTTCTCAAGCCGCACATGGCTACGCGCTCCAAGGTGTATTACCGGGCGCTGGACGGCGCGGTGCGGTGAAAGGAGGCGAAGCGGGATGATGACGCCGGTGCCGGGCGTGGAAGGCTTCATGTATCCGAATGAGGTGGAGCTGCAATGGAGCCTGCTCATCGTTCTGTATCCCTACATCACGGGGCTCGTGGCGGGCGCCTTCATCCTCGCCTCGCTCGAACGGGTGTTCCGGGTGAAAGCGGTGAAGCCCACTTACCGGCTGGCATTGCTGACGGCGCTGGCGTTCCTGCTGGTGGCGCCGCTGCCCCTGCAACTCCATCTGGGGCATCCCGAGCGGAGCTTCGAAATGTACCTGACGCCGCACCGCTCTTCCGCCATGGCGATGTTCGGGTTCGTCTATCTCTGGTACCTGCTGGTCGTGCTGCTGGCGGAGATCTGGCTGGATTACCGGGCTGACATCGTGCGGATGGCGGCGGTGGAGACAGGCTGGAGGCGCTGGCTGTACCGGGCGCTCACGCTGGGATCGATGAACATCAGCGAAGAGGCGAGGGCGGTGGACGACCGGGTGGGGTACTGGATCACCATCATCGGCATTCCCTCCGCCTTCCTGCTGCACGGGTATGTGGGCTTCATCTTCGGGTCGGTCAAGGCGAATGCCTGGTGGTCGACGCCGCTGATGCCGATCGTCTTTCTGTTTTCGGCGATGGTCTCCGGCATCGCCGCGGTCATGCTGCTCTATATGGCCGCCATGTACATGCAGGGGAAAAAGGTGGATATGCTGTGCCTGGACACCATCGCCAAATACCTGTTTTTTGTTTTTCTCATCGATTTTTCCCTGGAAATGCTGGATTTGGTTCACCGGATTTACGAGGCCGATGAATCGTTCCGGAGCCTGGATTTCATGGTGCACTCGCGGCTGTGGACCTCGCAGGTGGTGATCCAGATCGTGCTGGGCACCTGCGTGCCGCTGGCCCTGCTGGCGGCGGTGCTCGTGTGGAGATTCAGCGAGACCGCGCGGAAGCGCATGTACGTGGCGGCGGGGCTCCTGACGCTGGTCGGGATCTTTGCGATGCGGTGGAATGTCGTCATCGGGGGCCAGCTCTTTTCGAAGAGCTATCTGGGATACACGTCCTACAAGCTCGATTTCGCCACCCGGGAAGGACTGCTGCCGGCCATCGTGCTGATGCTGCTCCCGTTCGCCATTCTGTGGGCGCTCGTGAAACTGCTGCCTCCGTGGAAGCCGGAGGAGGGAGACCGAGATGGCGTCTGTCCCGCCGCCCCATAAAGAGGCGCAAGGCGGCTTTGAGGAAAGGTTGGACCGGATCGAAGCCCGGCTAACGGAAATCGAGCACCGGCTGGGAATGGCGGATGGCGCCGCATGGGCGGCAGCCCCCGCCGCCGAAGCCTCAGCGGAGTTGCCGGAGCTGCGCCTGCCGGAGGCGGGCGGTCTTCCCGCGCTCGCGGGCAAGTCGCTTCTGGGACTGGCAGCCGCCTACCTGCTGCGGGCTTTGACCGAAAGCGGAACGCTGGCGCCCGCCGTGGGCGTGGCGCTCGGTCTGGTGTACGCCTTGGCGTGGCTGGTTTGGGCGGCTCGCACTCCGGCGGAAGAAGCGCTGACCATGAGGGTGCGGGCGTTCACCTCAGCACTCATTCTGGGCCCTCTGCTGTGGGAGGCGCACCTGCGGTTTCAGGCGACCACGTCCTGGCAGACGGCCGGAGTTCTGGTGCTGTTCGCGGGGATGGCGCTGGCGATCTCCTGGCGCAAGAACCAGACGGCGGTGGCGCTGATCGGCTCGCTGGCCGGAATGCTGCTGAGCGCTGCGTTTCTGATCCGCACGCATGACGTGGTTCCCTACACGGCGGGGCTGCTGGCGCTGGCGGCAGCCGTCGAGGTCTCGGCGTGTCTGGAACATTATCTGGGAGAGCGATGGATCGTGGCTGGGCTGGCGAACCTGGCCGTGCTGCTGTTGACATTCGTCGCCACCAGGCCGCCGGGCAGCCTGGAGGGCTATGCGCCCATAGGCCGGACGGAGGCGATCGGAGCCCATGTGGCTCTTGTTGGGATCTACCTGGCCAGCACGATGGTGAGGACACTCCTGCGGGGATTTCGGATTTCCGTGTTCGAACTGGCCCAGGCGGCTGTGGCGCTCGGCATCGGCGTGTGGGGCGCGCTCACGGTGGCGCAGGGGCACCCGCGGGCGGTTCTGGCCGCGGGCCTGTTTTGCGGGTTCTTCGGAATCCTTTGCTATGTGGTCTCGTTCGCGTTCCTGGAACGCCAGTCGAGGAACGACCGGAATTTCTACAGCTATGCGACCTTCGGGCTGGCGCTGGTGCTGGCCTCGAGCGGGCTGTTGTTCGGGGCCGCCCTCCGCGTTCTGTTGTGGGTTGTGCTGGCGGCGGCCTTTGTGCTCGCCGGGCGAGAGTCAGGCCGCATGCTGCTGAAGCTGCATGCGGGCATCTACGCTTCGCTTGCGGTCATCGTCTCCGGGCTTGCCGCGCGGGCCAACGTGAGTTTCCTGGGCCGCGGGCCGCACGAAGCCAGCGTTGCCGAGCCGGCCATGTGGATCGCAGCGGCCGGGGCTTTGGCCGGTTACGGATTCCTGCTGAGAAGCGAAAGACCGGCGCACTGCACGGCCGTCTACCGGCTGGCGAGTCTGCTGCTGGGAGCGGGAGCGCTGTGGTCTCTGGCTGCGGCGGGCGCTGTGGCCGTGGGCCACTGGTGCAGTGCGGCGCCCGGAACCCGGCATTTCTGCCCGACACTGCTGACGGCGGTGCTGGCGGTTGTGGCGGCGGCGGCAGGATTCGGATTCCAGCATTGGCGCCGCGAAGAACTGAAATGGATGGCCTGGCTGCTGACGCTTGTGGCGACATACAAGGTCTTCATGCAGGACTTGCCGCAAGCCCAACCGTTCGCCATCGTCGTTTCGCTGCTCCTGTTCGGCGCCCTGCTGATCTGGATGCCGCGCCTGACAAGGGAAGCGGCGCGCGGCGGCGCCCCACCCGGCGCAGCGGCTCATTCGTGACCGCCGGCCCGGATTGATATACTCGCATCGTTCCACTCTCACCAAAGGACCGGACTATGAAGATCAGGCGCAGACTGTTCCTGACTCTGGTTGTGTGCGCCGGGCTCGCGCCCGCCGACGAGTTTCCTTACCAAAAGCCGCCGAAAGAGATTCTCGACGTCCTGCACGCCCCGGCGCCGCCGCTGACACTGATCAATCCCTCGCGCACGCACGTGCTGATCGTGGACCGCGAACTCATGCCGCCGGTTGCCGAGCTGGCCAAGCCGATGCACCGGCTGGCAGGGCTGCGCATCAATCCGGCCAACAACGGCAGGCACCTGCCGCCGCTGACAGTGACGGGGCTCAGCGTCAAGTCCATCGAGACTGGCGCTGAGATGAAGATTGCGCTGCCGGCGGGCGTGCGGCTGACATCCCCCACCTGGAGTCCGGACGGGAAGCGCTTCGCCCTGCTCGGCTACACGCCCACCGCTGTGGAGCTCTACTTCGGCGCAGTGGATTCCTCCGCGCTGAGGCGCGTGCCGGGGTTGCGCATCGACGACACCATGGACGGCATCACCGGCTGGTGGAGCGGCAGCGAGGAGCTGCTGGTCCGCACCGTGCCCGCCAAGCGCGGCGCGCCTCCGGCGAAGCCCGCCGCGCCGGTTGGACCGAACGTGCAGGAGTCAGCGGGGCAATCCGGTCCGGTGCGCACTTATCAGGACATGCTCTCGAGCGCTTACGACGAAAGGCTGTTCGAGTACTACTGCACCTCGCAGCTCGCCATCGTCAACGCCAATACGCTGCGCGTGCAGCCGGTGGGCGAGCCGAAGATCTTCGCCGATGCCGAGCCTTCGCCCGACGGGCGCTACCTGCTGGTGGAGTGGATCCATAGGCCGTTTTCCTATTTGCACCCCTACACGGCGTTCCCGCGTGAAACCGAAGTCTGGGACCGCACGGGCAAGCTCGCCCACAAAGTCCATTCGGCGCCGCTCGCCGACCGCGTGCCCATCGAGGGCGTGCCCGTCGGACCGCGCAACGTGAGCTGGCGTCCCACCGAGGGCGCAACGCTGGTGTGGTGGGAAGCGCTCGACGACGGCGATCCGCGCAAGAAAGTCCCGCACCGCGACCGGTTGATGCTGCTGAAAGCGCCGTTCAACGAACCCGCGCGAGAGATTTACAAAACGAAGCAACGCGCCCGCGGCGTGATCTACGGCGAGCGCGGCGGGCTGGCGCTGGTCACCGACTACGACCGCGACCGCCGCTGGGTGGAGACCGTGCGCATCTTCCTCGACGACCCTGGCGCCGCGCCCAAGGTGATCTGGTCGCGCAACATGCAGGACCGCTACCGCAATCCCGGCATGCCGGTGATGAAGACGCTCGCCAACGGGCGCAGCGTGATGCACCAGAGCGGCGACTGGATCTTCCTTGCGGGCGAAGGCGCGACACCGCAGGGCGACCGCCCGTTTCTGGACCGCTTCAGGATCGAGACGGGCGAGACCGAGCGGCTGTTCCGCGCGGGCGAGAAGGGCTACGAGAGCTTCGCGGCGCTGCTGAGCGAAGACGGCTCGCGGTTCCTCACTCGCTATGAGACGCCCGATTCGCCGCCCAACCTGTACATCCGCACCCGCGGCAGCGACCAGCGGCGCGCGCTCACGGACTTCAAAGACACTACGCCGCAGTTGCGCGGCATCCGGCAGCAACTGGTGACCTACAAGCGCAAGGACGGCGTGCAGCTCTCCTTCACGCTGATGCTCCCGCCAGGCTATCAGGAAGGCCAGCGGCTGCCCACAATTCTGTGGGCCTACCCGCTGGAGTACACCGATGCCGACACCGCCGGACAGATCGGCGGCTCTACGCAGCGCTATGTGCAGATGCGCGGAGCCTCCCACATGTTCCTGCTGCTGGCGGGCTACGCGATCCTCAACAACGCCACCATCCCGATCGTCGGCGATCCGGAGACCGTGAACAACACCTATATCGAGCAGCTCGTCATGGGCGCGGAAGCCGCCATCGACAAGGCCGTTGAAATGGGCGTCACGGACCGCAACCGGTTGGGGGTGAGCGGGCACAGCTACGGCGCGTTCATGACGGCAAACCTGCTGGCCCATACGCGGCTGTTCAAGGCAGGCGTGGCGCGCTCAGGCGCGTACAACCGGACGCTGACGCCGTTCGGGTTCCAGAGCGAGCGGCGCACGTTCTGGCAGGCGCGCGACATTTACATCAAGATGTCGCCGTTCACTTACGCCGATCAGATCAAGGATCCCATCCTGCTGATCCACGGCGAGGCGGACAACAACCCCGGCACGTTCCCGATCAATTCGGAACGGCTCTACCAGGCGGTGCGCGGCAACGGCGGCACCGTGCGCCTGGTGATGCTGCCGCACGAGAGCCACGGCTACCTGGGGCGCGAGAGCGTCGAGCACGCCATCTGGGAGATGCTCACATGGTTCGACCGTCATGTGAAAAATTCCGGGGGCAAAGCGGCATCGGAGTGAGGCGTAACAGAAAACCAGGGCAGGACGTCGATAGACACGGGGACGATGAGTCCCGCTTCATGGACCCGGCAGCGCCTGCACGGCGCGACGGGGATTTCTCTTCCGCAGGCATGGCAGGAGGTGTCAGATTCATGAAGGCGATTCTTCGCCTGCTGGTTGTCAGTTCGGTGGTTGCGTCCGCGCAGACGCAGCCCGCCGCACGCGATTTGACGGCGGTGGCGCACGAGATGCTGGCTGCGATCCAGACCGTCAGGAATCACTCATCCAGTCTGATCAAAGAGGTGGAGAAGAAGCAGCCGGACCGGCAGGCAGTGCAGGCGCTGGCGGCGCAGGCGGTGGCGCAGGCCAGGCAGATCCGGAAACTCATCGAAGAGCTCGATGCATTCTACGACAAGATGCCGGAGGCGCAACAGAGCGCGCTGCGGCGGTCCTGGTCGGTGGCGACAATCCTGAACGGCTGCATGGAATCAGCCGCGGACTCGCTGGCAGGAAGTTCGCCGGATGTTTGGGGCGAGGTGCGCACCGGCGCCGAATGCGCGCAAAGGCGGGCTGGGCAACTGGAAGAGGTTCTCGAACCGTTCCGGCGGAGGCAGTGAGGCTCCGACCGGCTGAAACCTGGTCCAGGGACGCATCGTCAATCAAGTTGCGTGGCGGCTGCGGCCGCTCCCGCCCGAGCGGCCCTCCCGGCGCGCGATCCCGAATCCCACATTCAGCTTGAAGGAGGAAATGCGATGCGAAGCTTGTGGAAGCTCGCGCCTGCGATGCTTTGCGCCGCTACTCTTCTGGCGGCGGATGCGGATTCGCAGGCCAGCCTCAAGGACATGGCTCAAAAGCTGATCGCGGAGTCCAGGACCACGCGCGATATGGCCATGCAGATCGCCGAACAGCTCCGCAAGACGGCGGACACAGGCGCTGTTCGCGACCAGATCCCGGTGCTCGAAGAGCACGCGGCGTCGATCCGGCAACTCATCGGTGATCTGGAATCCAAAGGCGCAACGTTGACGGCCAGGCAGCGCCAGCAGCTTGAAACGGCGCGCAAGGTGGCCGAGATCCTCAACGTGTTCATCGAGAACAAGAAGCAGATGCTCGCCTCGGTGACTTCGCCGCGCGACCGCGACAACGTCCGCTATCAGGCGATCGGCGTGGCGCAGCGGGCGGAGATGATCGAGAAGACCATCGCCAAGCTCGGCCTGTAATCCAGGCATTTTCCCAGTCGGCCGCCGGGCGCGCGGCCCAGCGGCGGAACCGGACAGCCCCCGCCGGGGGCTGTTTTTTTTGCGCCCCGCTCCGGCCCCATGCTCCGAACGCCGGCGCGCCAACTGCCGTCATCAGGTACCTGCGTGAGCCGGGCGGCACGGCTTTGTGCCGCCCCTCGCCGATCACCCCGGAGAACCGGAGAGTAGCCGGAGAGGGGTGGTGCATACGGAGGCCAGCGGGCACACTCATTCGTTAAATATTCTATATGTTTGAATACATGTATCCAACTAGCGGTCGTCGTCGTCCAACGGAATGACGAACGTCGCTGAGGCTCACGGGAGCAGAGACGGCGGCCCGAAAATCCAACCAGAGGGTATGAGGATGACGAAGTGGCTGAGCATGGCAATCCTGGGCGCCCTGATGGCGGGCGGAACCCTGATGGGGGCGGATGCGAACGCGGGCCGCGAGATTGGGCAGCGGCTGTTGAGCGAATCGCGGTCGGCCAGGGAGCAGGCGTCTGCGGCAGTGATGCAGTTGCGCCGCGGCAACGATCTGAGCGGACTCGAAGAGCGGACGGCTGCGCTGGAGCGTCACGCCGAGGCGATTCGCGGGCTTCTGAACGAGCTCGAAGGCACGGCGGTGCTGAATGCACGGCAGCAGGAGACGCTGGCCACGGCGAAGACCGCCGCGGAAACGCTCCACATCATGCTCAACAACAAGAAGAATATGCTGGAGGGCAGCGACTCGAAGAGCTCCCGCAACAGCGCCCGGCAGTTCGCGCGCGCCGTCGAGACGCGCGCTCAGATGCTGGAGCGGCTCGTTCTCCAGATGGGGCTGTAGACTTTTGCCGCGCGCCTGACGAAACAACCTCCTGACTCTGGCGCGGCAACCAGCCGGGACCGGCATTGCTGCCGGTTCCGGCATTTTTCTGGAATATGCCCCGAGGCTGGCAAGGGGGCCGTCAGGGGGTTCACGGGCGGAGAGATCCTGGGAGTGCGGCCGGGAAAGGCACCAAAGATGGGCCGATTCTCAATGGCGGACTGGTGGAGGCGGCGGGAGTCGAACCCGCGTCCGAAATGGTTCTTCGAAGCAAGCCTACGTGCGTATCCGGCCTTTGGATCTCGACGCTGCGGCCCGGACCGGCGCGGCCTCGCAACGTCCAGCCTGGAAGATCTCGAATCTCGGCCTCAGGCGGCAACCTGGATCCCAGCCTGCGAAGATGACGCTTCCCGGCGGCCCGCAGGCCTGCCACCGTTCAGCGGCTGCCTAGAAATTAGGCAGCGTAGGCAAACTGCTGATTGGCAGTTTTGGTTTTCCGATCGTTTTACGGGAGCTCGGAACCCGGCACGCCTCACTTCGTCGATCCCATCCCGTCGAATCCGTTACGCCCCCTTTCCCGCGTGAAACGGGCCCTCCTGGCGGA
This sequence comes from uncultured Bryobacteraceae bacterium, assembly GCA_937920635.1. Classification (GTDB taxonomy): domain Bacteria; phylum Acidobacteriota; class Terriglobia; order Bryobacterales; family Bryobacteraceae; genus JANWVO01. The sequence goes on along the minus strand of CAKZUE010000055.1, from coordinate 8,285 downwards.
GGGCCTCTGCTTCTAGTGTAACGCGGCGGTCAAACAGCGCCACTCCTGGCGGATCTCGACCTCAGCCGCAGGGCGCGTCGAGCACTGCCGCGACGGCGTGCAGGGTGGCGGCGATGCGCACACTGGCTACCACTGCTTCTGGAGTGAGCCCTTTTTCACGAACCACGGCTTCGTGGGACTTGATGCAGGCTTCGCAGCCGTTGATCGCAGACACGGCCAGGCAGGCGAGTTCGAAGTCCACCGGGTCGCCGCCGTGCGTGCGGATGATCTGCATGCGCAGCCGCGCCGGAACGTTGGCGTACTCGTCATTGGCGAGCATATGACGGAAGCGGTAGTAGATGTTGTTCATCTCCATGATGGCGAAAGCCGCTTTGGCTGACTCCAGTTGCTCCGGCGACAGCCTCGCGGCCGCTTCCTCGAGGATCGTCCGGCTCAACGTTTCGTTCCGGCAGGCCAGCGCACAGGCCGCGGCCGTAGTCCAGATCTGCCGTTCAGTGAGCTCCTGCTGCGCCAGCACGCTCTGCAAGTTCAGCTTCAGGTCCCGCGCGTAGGCGGGCAAAGACTCTGCTAGTTCTGTCAGATTCATCTCGGACGCTCCTGGGGAAATGGGGAAGGGCGCGCGGGAACGCGCCGTGCGGCGCGTCCCGCGGCGCACGGGGGACTAGACGTGGATGGTTTCCTGGCCCTTCTGCCAGTTGCAGGGGCACAGCTCGTCGGTCTGGAGCGCGTCGAGCACGCGCAACACCTCGTTCACATTGCGGCCGACGTTGAGGTCGGTCACCATCACGAAACGAATGATGTTGTCCGGATCGACGATGTAAGTGGCGCGCTGCGCCACACCGGCAACGGGATCGAGAATGCCCAGGGCGGAAGTGAGCTCCCGCTTGATGTCGGCCAGCATCGGAAACGGCAGGTCCTTCAGGTCCTCGTGATGCTGCCTCCAGGCGAGGTGAACAAACTCGCTGTCGGTGCTGCAGCCGAGGACCTGGGCGTCGCGGTCCTGAAAGTCCTTATTGAGCTTGCCGAAGCCAACGATTTCCGTCGGGCAGACGAAGGTGAAATCCTTCGGCCAGAAGAAATACACCTTCCACTTGCCCTTGTAGGTGTCCTGATTGATGTCGGTGAACGCCTTTTTCAGATCCGTGTCCACCGTGGCTTTCAGATTGAAATCCGGAAACTTCTGTCCAACTCCAAGCATATTTTTCTCGACTCCTTTTCGTTTTATAGGTGAGATGACTTCTCTGGTTTCTTCCTGGCGCAGCCGGGGCAGAGTCCGAGAAATTCCACCCGGGGGCGGAAAATCCGGTATCCTGCCGGCGGCCTGCGCCTGAGCTGAACGGGTTCCACGGCCTCCTGTTCGAGATCGAGTATCGCCCCGCATCCCACACACACCAGATGGTGATGGTCCTCAGGGTTCGTCTCCAGCAGCATGGTTCCGTGGTGGACGGTGACCTCCCGGAGCAGGCCGGCATCGAGAAACACGCGAATGTTCTTGTACACCGTGGCAAGCGAAATGGCGGGAATCCGCCGCTTCACCAGCCCGTAAATCCTCTCGGGCGACGGATGCCCTCCCGATTCCACCACAGCGCGGAAGATGGTTTCGCGCTGATGGGTCAGCGCCAGGCCGGCGGCCCGGCACTGCTGCCGGAACTTCTTCAGCCTGTCCTCCACGGTGTGCGCCATTTGGATAATTATTATTAAACAAGAATCGATCTCTTTCTGTCAAGCCGGCGGTTCTGGCGAAGCCGTGCATCGGTTTGATGACTGCCACCCTCTCGCCGATGCGTTCTTCTGGCAATCGGAGAGATAGGCAGAACAGGCCGCTGGCCTGCGCAGCGGTTCAGGAGGCCGGACCTGCGGCGGCCCTCATTCCCGGCTCTCGGGCGGGCGGCGCAGCATCAGGCCGAGTTCGCGCAACTGCCGGTCGCTGACCTGCGACGGCGCGTCGCACATCAGGTCCGTGCCCTTGGCGGTCTTCGGGAAGGCGATCACGTCGCGGATCGAGCTCTCGCCGGCCAGGATCATCACCAGCCGGTCAAGCCCCAATGCGATGCCGCCGTGGGGGGGCGCGCCGTAGGTGAGCGCATCGAGCAGGAAGCCGAATTTCGAGCGCGCTTCTTCATCGGAAAGCCCGAGCGCCGTGAACACGCGCCGCTGGATGTCCTGCCGGTGGATTCGGATCGAGCCGGAGCCCAGTTCGACGCCGTTCAGCACGAAATCGTAGCTGCGGGCACGGCAGCGCGCCGGATCGGATTCCATCAGGCCGAGGTCTTCCTCGCGCGGCGAGGTGAACGGGTGGTGCGCCGCCATCCAGCGCTGATCCTCCTCGTCCCACTCGAACATGGGGAAGTCGAGCACCCAGAGGAAGCGGAAGTCGCGCGGGTCGAGCAGTCCGTGGCGGTCGTTGTACTTCTGCCCCGCATACAGGCGAAGTTGTCCGCAGGCTTGCAAGACCGTTTCCACGGGGCGCGGGCCTTTGGGTTCGCCGCGCCAGCCAGCCAGCAGCAGCAGATCGTCTTCCTGCGCGCCGATGCGCTCGCGCACCTGCTGCATCGGTCCGGGGAAATCGCGGTCCAGGCGTTTGGCGTCGTCATAGACGGCGAGGCCGCGCTCGCCGCCATGGAGCTTCAATTCGTCGCGCTCCTTGCGGCTCAACGCCCCGGTCTGCGGGATGCGGATGGCGACGAGCGGGAGCCCCGCGCGCGTCAGTCCGGCTTCGGCGGGGAAGAGATCCTCGACGCGCCAGAAGCGCGGCAGGCGCAGGTCGGGCTTGTCGATACCGTATCCGTTCATCGCTTCTTCATACGTCATGCGCGGAAACGGCCCCTTCACGGGGAAGCCTGCGGTTTCGCAGACACGCTCGATCAGCGGCTCGATGGTCTCGAAGATCTGCTCTTCCTGCGGGAAAGACATTTCGAGGTCGATCTGCGTGAATTCGTACTGGCGGTCGGCGCGCAGGTCCTCGTCGCGGAAGCAGCGCACGATCTGGAAATAGCGGTCGTAGCCGCTCACCATCAACAACTGCTTGAAAATCTGCGGCGACTGCGGCAAAGCGTAGAAATAGCCATGCTGAATCCGGGACGGAACGAGAAAATCCCGCGCCCCTTCCGGCGTGGATTTTGTCAAAAAAGGAGTTTCAATTTCCAGAAATCCCTGACGGTACAGCTCCTCGCGGACCGCCAGAGAGACCCGGCTGCGGAGGATGATGTTGCGCTGCATGTGCGGCCGGCGCAGGTCGACGTACCGGTAGCGCAGCCGCATGTCCTCGCCGACGTCGATATGCTCTTCCATCGGGAAGGGCGGCGTTTCGCTGGTATTCAGGATCCAGATTTTCTCGGCGACCACTTCCACTTCGCCCGTGTCAATGGAGGTGTTTACGGTGTCGGGCGAACGCCTCTCCACGAGCCCCTGCACGGCCAGCACATATTCCGAGCGGAGCATCTCGGCTCTGGAGTGAAGTTCGGCGTCGCATTCGGCGCGGAACACGATCTGCGTCACGCCCTCGCGGTCGCGCAGGTGTATGAAGATCACGCCACCGAGGTCGCGGCGGCGGTGCACCCAGCCCATGAGGACGACGCGCTTGCCTTCATCGGAAGCGCGCAGAGCGCCGCAGGAATGCGTCCGGCGCAGAGAGCCCAGGAAATCAAGCGGAATCTGTTGAGCCATGCTGGAAAACTGCGTCTGGTCGGGATGGTAAACGAGTATTGTAGCGCGGCCCTGCTCGCCCGCGCCCGATCCGGCGCTCAGCGCGCGGGGGTGAGGCAGTCGATAATCACGCGCCAGTGTCCGTCCGGCTGGCGGCGGAAGACCGACGTGAAGGAGCCCTCCGTTGTGCAGAGGATGCCGGGCTGCGTCTCGCGCGTGAGGCTGAAGCGGCCCGAAGCGCAGGCCAGGCTGTGCTCGGCTTCAAAATGGTTGGTCTCCCGTTTCAGCTCCATCAGGCCGTTGTCGAACTCGCGGCGCAGCCAGGCGAGGATGGCGTCGCGGCCGTTGACGGCGGGGCCGCCCGGCGCCTGCAATTCCGCATCGGCGGCGTAAAAGGTCTCCACCAGACGCTCAGGATCGCGCCGCCGGATGCAACGGACGAACTCCTCCTCCAGCAACTGGAGATCCCTCGTCGTGCCGTCCAGAGCCAGAAAGGGCATGCTTTCATCCTTCCCACAGGCAGTTTGGCATCTTCGCCGCGCAAGTCAAGGGGCGGGCGAAGGCCGCGCGGGGCCGCGCCGCGCCCGGGCCGGCGGAGTCTAATGGAGAGGGATGTGGAAAGCGGCACGGGGCTTGCTGGCGTTCGCCGCACTGGTGGCAACGGCGAGCCTCGCCGTCCGTCTTGTGGAACGCATGAAGCCGCCCGCCCGTCCTGCGCAGAAGCCGGCCGCGGTTCCGGCCGAGCTCAACACGGACGAGGTCAGGATCCTGAACTTCTATGCTGCGCGGATTCCGGAACGAGGCAGGCCGTTCACGCTCTGCTACGGCGTCGTGAATGCGGCCAGGGTGGAATTGGATCCGCCCCTGGCAGAGCTGTTCCCATCGATCAGCCGCTGCGTGGAAGCAACCCTGGACAAGCCCACCCGCGCCACCCTCACGGCCTACGGCCAGGACGGCCGCGCCGTTCGTGTTCAGATCGATCTGCCGGTGCGCGCGCCGGCGCCGGAGATCCTGTTTGTCGAAGTCAGCGGCCGGGAGATCCGCCGGGGAGAGCGCTTCACTCTTTGTTATGGCGTGCGCGACGCGGCTCGGGTCCGCGTCGAGCCGGGCGGAATGGATCTGCCGGTCTCAGCGAAGCACTGCGCCACGTGGTTCCCCGTTCAGGCGCCGGAAAAGCTGGTTGCCGAGTCGGCCGCAGGCAGGACGGAGGCGGCTCTGCCGGTCCGCCTGGCGAACGGGCCGTGAGGCCCGGCTCAGCGCGGACTGGCAGGCCTCTGGATCGATTGGAGGTACTGCACAAGCTTGTCGATCAGCACGGCAGCCTGTCCTTCAGCCGGGGAAAGCGGCAGAAACACGGGCCCCCACACGGGCATCCGCTTGCCGCCGTGGGCAGGAAGCCCCTCGACTCCGCCAAGCAGCCTCTGCACGCGCACGGCGGGGAACTGCCCTCCGTGCCTCTCCGCCAGCGCCGTGAGGTCTGTGGGCCGCATGCGCATCGCCTCCGCCGCAGGACCGTCGCCGCGCCCCTCCAGCCCATGGCAACTGGCGCAGTAGGCCACGTAAAGCTCACGGCCGGACATGGCGCGCGCCTCCCGCCCGGCGGACTTCAGTGGCGGCTCCCTGGGCGGCGCGGCGCCGGACGCGGCGATGGCAGCAAGCACGGCGACGGTCTTCCACGAAGCAGTTCTCAGCCACATCGTTTCGCCTCCGATCCCAGCGTAGGCTGTGCTGCGCCTCGCGGCAAGGCCCGCACCGTTGCCGCCCCAGGCGCGTTGTGGTATCAATGGAGGCAGATCGTTCCCCCTGCCCGTTCGGGCGATTCGGGTATTTTTATTTCAAACAGGAGCATTGCCGTGGAATCCTCCAACCGCCGCCTGATCCGGCCCGCGCTTGCCGAGATGAAAGAACGGGCCGCCAGCCGCACCAACAACACGCAGGCCAGGAAGCAGGCGCCGCCGGACGTCACCAACGCCGAGAACTTTTACTACGTGAAGCAGATGCAGTCAAAAACGCCGCTGGTGGTGGTGCTTCATGACGGCGAAGAGCTCCACGGCACGCTCGAATGGTACGACAAGGGCTGCATCAAGCTGACGCGCGAAGAAGGCCCGAACCTGCTCGTCTACAAATCGGCCATCAAGTACATCTACAAAGCCTGACCGTTCTCTTCCTGTTCCAGGCGCTCTTTCTCGATGGCGCGCCTGCGCACCTCCAGCCGTTGCGCGCGCCGTTCGCCCGCCTCGCTCCATCTCCGCTTCTCCGTTTCCGTCTCCGGGATCACCGGAGGGATCTCGCGCGGCGTGCCGGCGGGCGAGAGCGCCACGAAGGTCAGGTAAGAAGAGTTGGTGTGACGCACCACGCCTGTCTCCAGGTCTTCCACGAACACCTTGACGCCCACCTCCATCGACGTACGGAAAACGCGGTTCACGCTCGCCTTGAGAATCACGAGCTGCCCGATGTGGATCGGGTGCAGGAACGTCATCCGGTCCACGGAAGCGGTCACTACCGGACACCGGGCATGGCGCATGGCGGCTGTGGCGGCGGCCAGATCCACCAGATGCATGATGCGCCCGCCAAGCAGGTTTCCCAGGGTGTTGGCGTAGATCGGCAAAGCGAACTCGCTCAGCTCGCTTGCCGACTCGCGCACGGGGCGGCCTTCCATGACAAGAAGGTACCATGAGAACGATGGGACGCCTGGAAGACTTGCAGCGGCTGCTCGAACAGGATCCGGCCAACAACCGCCTCCAGTACATGCTCGGGATGGAATATCTGAGCCAGGGAAAACCCGCCGAAGCCGCGGCTGCGCTGCGGTCTCTGCTGGAGCGCGATCCTGGCTATGTGCCCGCCTACTACCAGGCGGCGCGGGCCTGCGAGCAGGCCGGGGATTTCGACGGCGCGCGGGAGTTGTACCGCCGCGGCATCGAAGCCGCCCGCCGCGCCGGCGACTCCCACGCCGCCAGCGAGCTTCAGGCCGCGCTCGATCTGCTGGGCTGAAGCCGCAACTGACCGTTGTTCGTGCCGCAACTGAAGCGCCGCAGGCGCGAAAAGAGCGGCCTCAGGCCCGCGACTGTGCACAGCACCCGCACCCGCCAACCACGCCGGAAAAGGGGAATTGTGTTCCTGTCCCCTTTTTCTTCCACCGGCAGCCGGAGCGGGCGCTCAGATTGACAGGCAGTGGAGCGGAGTGCTAAAAAGCGAAAGGGGCTTCGCTTTTTTGGCCTCCCTCGATTTCCATGGCCATTCCCATTTCGCAGATGTGGACGGTGGCGGCATACGTCCTGAAGCAGCGGCTTCAGGGGCGCAAGCGCTACCCGCTGGTGCTGATGCTGGAGCCGCTGTTCCGTTGCAACCTGGCATGCGCGGGGTGCGGCAAGATCCAGTATCCGCACCACATTCTGAAGCAGCAGTTGACGCCGGAAGAGTGCTTTCGCGCGGTGGAAGAATGCGGCGCGCCCATCGTCAGCATCCCGGGCGGCGAGCCGCTGCTGCACCCGCAGATCCACGAGATTGTGGAAGGGCTGATCGCGCGGAAGAAATACATTTACCTCTGTACGAACGCGCTGCTGCTGAAAGAAAAACTCCCTTTGTTCCGCCCCAGCAAATACCTCTCGTTTTCTGTTCATCTGGACGGCCAAAAAGAGCATCATGATTTCTCCGTCTGCCGGGAAGGCGGTTTTGAGATCGCGGTGGAAGCGGTGCGGGAAGCGGTGCGGCGGGGCTTCCGGGTGACCACGAACACGACCCTGTTCGACGGCGCCGATCCGCGGAGCGTGCGGGCGTTCTTCGACGAAATGATGGATCTGGGCGTGGAAGGCATGATGCTGTCGCCCGGCTACGCCTACGAAAAGGCGCCGAACCAGGAGCTGTGGCTCCAGCGCGAGCGCACGAGGCGGCTGTTCCGGCTGATCCTGTCGAACCGCAAGCGCCGCTGGGTGTTCAACCAGTCCGCTCTCTTCATGGAGTTCCTGATGGGGCTGCGGGAGTTCACCTGCACGCCGTGGGGCATGCCCACTTACAACCTGTTCGGCTGGCAGCGTCCCTGCTATGTGCAGCAGGACGGCTATGCAGAGACCTTCCGGGAACTGATCGAGGAAACCGACTGGACGCAGTACGGTCCGGAGAGCGGCAATCCGAAGTGCGCCAACTGCATGATGCACAGCGGTTACGAAGCCACCGCCGTCCATCACACATTTTCGGGCTGGCGCGGTTTTGCGGATACGATCCGGGCGACGTTCTCGCTGTATGAAGATCCTGATGCGGCGCGCGAGATCGAAAGACTCCAGCCGGCGCCGCACCCGTGGGAGCTGGTTCAGATTGGAGGCAACAGCCGGGAGAAGACGCCGTGAGCACAGTGATGGCAAAGACTGCGCTGCAGGGACTGGTCTGGAAAGCGGAGAATGAGAGCGACTTGCGCGAAGGCATCGAGGCGGCTTTCGATTACCGCGGCGACATCACACTGCTGCTGAAGAGCGGAGCAAGGATCGAAGGGTATCTGTTCGACCGCCGCTCTCGGGCGAGCCTGGAAGAGAGCCAAGTGCGGCTGATGCCGCCGGGTAGCACGCAGAAGCTGACATTCCGCTATTCGGAGATCGCCGGCATCGAATTCAGCGGGCGCGACATGGCGGCGGGCAAACGCTGGCAGG
>CAKZUE010000054.1 GCA_937920635.1 uncultured Bryobacteraceae bacterium | reverse complement strand
GTTCCTCGGCGCATCGTAGCGCCGCAGCAGAATACAGCGCCCGGCTGGCTTCGGCTGGCTGGGCGGTGCTGTGCTCAGAGGCATTCGGCGTCGCTGCTGCCCCAGCGGTGCTTGCGCGGCGGCTGCCGGCGGAAACAAGCTTCAGGGGATTTGTTCGGGCGAGCGCTCCGCATCGCCGCCGCCCGGGCGCTGGATTGTAGCGCAGGCGGTGGCTCGCGGAGTGATCCTGCTGCTGCTCAGCCGACCGGGCGGTGGCTCACAGGATGATCCCGGCGAGGGATATTCCGGCGGCGAGGGATACTGACCTGCGAAGACTGACCTACTGCCTCCAGAGCGCCGTTTTCGGTATCCCTCGCAGTATCCCTCACTGTTTGGCTGGCTCCGCAAGTTGTTGATTTGATTGGCAGGACCGGCAGGACTCGAACCTGCGACCCTCTGCTTAGAAGGCAGATGCTCTATCCGGCTGAGCTACGGTCCCGCAGACCTGTCTCTTCTCTTATGATAAACGGCGCGGCAAGCACCCTCGAAGCATCCGGTTGTTTCAGGCGGACTCTTCAGCGGACCGCGGTGCGGCATCGGGCCGGGGCTTCGGGCGCGGGCTCTGTCATCGCTGCCGCTTCCAGCGCGCCCGGCGTTGTTGCCACCGTGCGGCGAGCCCCGCACGCCGGATGCAGGTACTGTGCTGCGGGGGTCTCGTTTTCCGGCAGCCGCTCGGCTGTCGGCGTCTGTCCGCGCGGGCGGAAATCCAGCCCGCTAAGATCGGTCACGGCGGACAGCGGCAGATGAAAGTTCCCGGCGCCGGGCCGGAAGGCGGCGTTCGCGATTCGCGCGTCGCCGAAAAACACGTTGTTCCGGAACACCGCCGCCCCCGGCGCCGCGCGGCCCCCGAACACCAGCGTCGCCTGCGGCGGCCCCAGATTGATGACCGTGTTGTGGATCAGCCGCAGCTCGGCGTCCGGCCGCGGACTCGCCGCTTCCTGGCCCACGGAAACCACAATCGGGTTGTGCGTCGACGGCCGCTGCACGATGACGTTGCCGATGAGCAGCGCATGGCCGCTCTCCGGCAGGTCCACTTCGTAACTGGCCGTGCCCCGGCCCGTATCCAGATAGTTGTACAGCAGGTTCGTCACGGCCGCCCGGCTCTTCACGAGGTGCCCCTCCTTCGCGCCGTGCGACCAGCAAAAGCGCATGGTGAATTCCGCAATCCGGCCCGCATAAATGTTGTGCGAATATCCATCCCCATAGCCATTCGAATCGAACTCGGAATATTCCAGAAGCAGAGCAGAAGACGGCTCATTCCAAGTGATAATACCATTCTCATTGTTGCGAAATACGCAATCCCGCACCGTGAGCCGCCGCCCTTCGAACCGGATGCCCGCGCCGTTCTTGTCCGCGCATTGGGCGCCGGTGAATTCGATATTCTCCACCGTTACCTCGCCGCCGCCGATGACCCAGATGGCCTTGCCCTGCGCCGTGCGCCCGCCGGCGTCGATGCGCGGGCGACCGTTGACGCCGCGCAGCGTCAACTGCTTCGGATAAAAGGCGCACACGTCGCCCGTGTAGCTGCCCGCCGCGTCGATTTCGATCACGTCCCCGGCGGCGGCTGCGCGGATCGCCTCGCACGGCGTCCGGTAGCGCTGCCCCGGCCCCACGCGGCGCGTCTCTGCCGCGCACACCGCCGCGATCAGCGGCAAAGCCATCATCCAACGCAAAGGCATATTTCAATCCTGGGCGATCACCAGCCCTTTGTCCAGCAGATCCGCGCCCCGCACCAGCGCGCCGGCGCCGAACCGCTTCCGCACCGCGTCCAGCACCGCCGCCGCCCGCCGCCGCCGCTCGCGCTGTTCGGCGTTCATCTCGAACAGCGCCAACTGAGTCCCCGGGCGGTACACCCGCCCCGCGCGCAGCGTCATCGCCCGCAGCCTCACACGGCGCGTCCACGCCCCCTCCAGCAGCGCAGGCAGCAGCGGCAACGCGTCGTCCTCCGTGCAGGAGGGCTCGGCCAAATCCAGCGAATGCCGCGACTCCGCGCGGTCCGTGTACCGCAGCTCCAGCGTCAACCGCCGCACCTCCACGCCCGCCGCGCGCACCGCCGCCATCAGCCGCTCGAGCATCCCCCGCAGCGCCGCCAGCAGCAGCCTTTCCTCCCACGCATCTTCCGGAAATTCGATTCGCTCCGCCCATCCTTCTTCCGAACCTTTCCGGCGCGCGCCCACCGGTTCGTCGGCGATGCCCTGCGCCTGCCGGATCAGGGGCAGGGCGCGGCGTCCGAGCACCGCCCCCAGCGCATCCGCCGGCAGCGCCGCTACCTGCCCGATGCGATGAATCCCCGCCACGTCCAGCGCTTCCAGCGCCTCACGGCTCAGGCCCGGTAGCGCCGCCACCGGCAGCGGCGCCAGAAACGCGCGCTCCCGCCCCGGCGGCACCACCAGCCGCCCGCCCGGCTTGCCCGCACGTGCCGCGAGCCTCGACACGAGCTTGTTGGCGGCGATCCCTGTCGAGATGGATACGTGCAGCCATTGCCGCACAGTTGTCTGGATCCGCTCCATCACGGCGCGCGCATCCCGCGCATTCACCCGCTCGGTGCCCGTCAGGTCGAGCCACGCCGCTCCCACCGACGCCGGCTCCACCAGCGGCGTCGTCTCCTGGCACAGCCACAGGATTTCGTCAAAGAACCGCTCGTACAACTCGAAGTGCGCCGGAACCACCACCAGATCCGGCACGGCGCGGCGCGCGCGTCCCACCGGCCATCCTGGGCGGATGCCGAGCCGCCTCGCCTCCGTGCTCGCCGACAGCACCACGCCCCGCCGCTCTCCGCCCACCACCACGGCGCGCCCGCGCAGACGCCGGTCGGCCGCCTGTTCGATCGAAGCGAAGAAGCGGTCCCCATCCCAGTGAGCCACAGCCCGGGGCGCCATACCTATAGTGTAAATAATTACACCATACGGCGCCAGCCCGGAAACGGCGATTCCCGCCGGGAAGCGCCCCCTGGCGCGCCTCCCGGCGGGGATTGCAGATGCGAACCGGATTCCGGTCTGGGCCTAGAAATTGAACCGCCCGCCGACAACGATGATGCGGGTGCCGCCGGCGGAGGTGATGCGGCCGAAGTTCAGGCTGTTGATGTCGAGGTTCGGGTTGCCCCACTGCGGGGAGTTGGTGGCGTTCTCGAAGATGGCGTTCAACTGCACGTTCATGCGCTCGGTCAGGCGCACGGTCTTGATGACGTTGGCGTCGAAGCGGAACGACATCGGGCCATACAGGAAGCGCTGGTTCATGGTTCCCAGCGTGCCCGGCGCCGGATTGCTGAACAGCAGCGGGCCGTTGGCGTCGCCCAGCCGGATGGCCCGCAGCGTGGCGCGGTTGCGCACGCCGGCCACCGGGATCGTGTCGTTGATCGGGTCGAACGTCTGCACCAGGTTCGGGAAGTAAATCACGCCCTGTCCTGTGCGCGTGGGCTTGCCCAGATGGCGCTGCACGTCGCCATGGCTGACCGCCGTGTTGTCGTCGTAGTTGTTGAAGGTGAGGGCGCCGCCGGCGAACACTCCCAGCGGATCGCCGGAGAAGAGGTTGAAGATGCTGCCCACCTGCCAGCCGCCGATCAGGTGCTTCCACCAGCGGTTGCCGCTGGCCCAGCGGCGTCCGGGACCGAACGGCAGGTCGTAGATCAAGTTGGAGCGCATCACGTGATGCACGGAAAGGTTCAGCAGGCGCTTGTCCAGACGCCGGTTGCGCTGCGTGCGGAAGCTGTCGATCTGCTCCTGCCCGTCGCCGTCCTCGTCGCCGATGCCCTTGGCGAAGGTGTAATTCCACTGCACGCTCAAGTCGCGCGCCCGGTGCAGGTACTCGATCTGCATCGAGTGATAGGTCGAGTTCGACAGATTCCCGAACAGCCGCGCGCTGGCAAACTGCGGGTTGGCGAGCACGAAATTCTCCGGCAGCCCGCCGTTGCGCAGCAGTCCGCCATTGACGCCGGTGAGGTAGTTTGTGCTGCTCAGGTACGATGCCAGCGTGCCGGCGCTGCCGCTGGCGAAATAGCCTTGGGTGGTGGTGTTGATGTCGCGCAGCACCTGCGAGCCGGTCAGCGTCGTGCCGTTGACGACGCCTCGGCCAGGCACGTTCAGGCCGCGTAACATCTGATCGAACAGCGGCGCGTTGCCGCCATTGCGCGTGATCTGGAACGCTTCGAGAATGCCGTTCTCGAAAATATTGTGCTCATTGACATCTGCGCCGCGCAGCAGCCGCGTTCCCTTGCTGGCCACATAGGCGATGCTGACCGATCCGTTGCGCCCCACGGAGCGGTAGATGCCGGCGTTGTAGTTATGCACTGTCGGAATGCGCAGCCCAGTGTCGTAGGTCCTGACGGTCTGGGTTCTGTCCGTGAACGGCACCCGTTCGAGCGGCGAACCCACGGGCTGCAAAGGCAGCGGCGCGTTCGACAGATCCAGCTTGTTGGCGATCTGGTAGTTCACCACCTGGCGCAGCCCCGGCTGGTCGCCGCTCACCACGTCCAGCAGCCGCAGCGACAGCCGTTCATACGCGGCGGAATAGCCCGCGCGGAACACCGTGCGGCTCTTGCCAAACCACGGAATGTTCCAGGCCAATCCGACCGCGGGGCTGATATTGTTCCAGTCGTTGTTGTAGATCCGCTGGTCGGCATTCGGAGAATTCGGCCCGACAAGAACAATGTCGGTCATCTGGCCCCGGTTCGCGCCCGGCTGGAAAATGTCTCCGAACGTCGTGCCGGAGATGCCGAAAATCGACTGCGAGCCCCCGGCCAGCGCCGCTGTTTTGCCGTTCAGATCATACGGCACGCCGTAAAATTCATAGCGCAGGCCGAGATTCAGGGTGAGCGATTGGTTGACTCGCCAGTCGTCCTGGAAAAAGACCGCGAATTCGCGTTCGCGCCACGTGCGCTGCTTCACCTCTCCCGGCAGGAACACCGGGTTCTTGCCGCCAGGCGAATTCATGGCCTGCGACAGCCGCGCCAGGCTGCCGTTGAGATCGTTCAGCACGTTCTGCGCGAAGGTCTGGTTGGCCCCGATGCCCGCCACCGAGCCCATGTTGGCCACCGGCACGCCGCCCGCGCCGATAACGGCTCGCGGCAGAACGGTGAACGAGTTGAAGCCGTTCGTGGAAACCGACCAGAACTGGCCGCCGAATTTGTAATTGTGGCGCCCCCGGATCATGGAGACTTTGTTGAAAAGCTGGTAATTCGGGGAAATGCGTCCCTGCGGGTCGTTGGAAATGTTCACCGGGTCTGTGATGGTTCCAAAGTCCACCGCGAACGGGGTGGATCCCGCTACGGGCAATATCGATTTGTCCACCTCCCACGGCGCGAAAAACCGGTATAACGGACGCAACGCGCCGGCGCGGAACTCGTTCACCGTAGAGGAAGATAACGTCGAAGTCAGCGTCAACTGGTACAGATAGTCCCGCTGCCGCACGGTGCCCCCTGTCACCGCCGGGAACGGCTGCGCCATGAATCCATTGACGTCATCGCTGCGCTCGCTGGAGAAAGAGAAGCTCAGCCGGTGCTTATCCGACAGCAGGTGGTCGAGCTTGACGTTCAGGTTGTTCTCGTCGAAGCGGTACGGCCGCTGCCAGGTGTATCCCGCCGTGTTCAGACCGTCGCCCGTGCGGTAGTTGTTCGGCAGCGGCATCGCGTCGATGTACTTTTTCACCAGTCCCGTCGAATCCATCCCCGGCCGCTGCGGGTCCACCTGGAAGATATTGAATGTCGTCAGCGCTGCGCCGGTCGGGCTCACCGGGTTGCCCTGCTCGTCCACCGTAGGACGGGCGGCGTTCAAATTGCCGTTCTGCACCCCGGGGAAAAAACGGAACAGCCCCTGCCGCATCGGCGCCGTCCAGACCGTGCTTGTCACGGTGTCCTTTTGGCGAATCTTCTGGCCTTCGTACAGAAAATGGAAAAACGTCTTGTTCCTGATCACGGGACCGCCCACCCGCGCGCCAAACTGGTTGCGGATGAGAATCTCGCGGGGGCTCACTGGCTGTCCGGTCCGCGGATCGACCCCGTTGGCGTTGTTGAACCATGTGTTGGCGTTCAGCGCCGTGTTGCGGTGGAAGTTGAACAGCGAGCCGTGATACTCGTTCGTGCCGGAGCGCGTAATCATCTGGACGTTGGCCGAGCCACGTCCCAGCTCCGCATCGATTGGCTGTGTCACCACGCGGAACTCCGCCACGCGGTCCACGCTGGCAAAGATCGTCGAGCTGACGCCCACGTTGATCCGCGCGTCCTGCACGTTGATGCCGTCCATCTGGATGTTCAGGTTGCCGCGCCTGGTTCCGTTGAAGTTCGCTCCCAGCGTTCCCGCCATCGTCGTGGTCAGGTTCAGGACGTTGCGCGAACTCACCGGCAGGTCCAGCACCTTGCGCTCGGTGATGACGCCGGAGATGCTCGAGGTCACATAGGAGACCGGGTTGTCGGCGTCCGCGGACACCTCCACGATCTCGGTCGTCGCGCCCAGCTCCAGCCGCAGATCGATGTTGACCCGCGCCCCCACCTCGAGACGGATCCCGCCCAGGGTCAGCTTCCGGAATCCCTGTTTTTCGGCATCCAGGCGGTATTCGCCCGCAGGCAAGGTCGGAAAGCTGTAGCTGCCGACATCGTTGGATACAGTCCGAAATGCCACTCCCGTGCGGTTGTTGGTGATGACAATGGAAACGCCCGGAACGTTGGCCCCGGTGGGGTCCAGCACCGTTCCCGAAATGGATGCGTCCGTGGATTGCGCGGAAGCAAGCGCTCCCGCTGCAACCAGGAATGTCAATATTCCCCGTAGTGCCTTCATGGAAATCTCCCCTGGAATGTTCTCACCACAATTGGGCCGTAGCCCAGCGTCATGGCCTTACCCAAACGACAAGCCAACTGCCCCATGGCAGCGAATATGGGGAAAGTATAGTGCACGTCGGCGAAAAGGTGCAAGGGATTGCCGCGCGCCCCGCCCGGTCCCGTGCAAACCGCCTCCTGGAGCACGCCTCAGGACGTGCCCGTCAGGCGGACCGGTTCTGACTCGGGCCCCCGTCCCGCCCGCGCGACCTGTGGCCGGAATCACTCCATCCCGGGCAGCGGCGGCAGTTTCGCCGCCTCATCTTCCACGATCAGCACCCAGTCCTGCCCGCGGCCGCGCGTGGGAGGCGTGTACGTCTGGAAGCCCTGGTTGTCCGAGCGGTGCACCAGATGCGCCACCCCATAGCGCGGGTCGTACCAGATCTCTTTCAGCCGCCGCGCCGGCAGCCGGCTCTTCTCGATCGTGAACGGCTCGCCGAAGGGGCTGTACACGATCAGGAACGATCCATCGGAAGCGCGCGCCGCCCGCACCTTCGCTCCGCCTGTCTGCGGCGCGTTCAGCACCAGCGTCTGATCCGGGACGAGTTTCGCAAAAGAGCGCGCCTCGAACAGCCGCCGCAAATGGCCCATCTGAAAAGCGCCCGGATGATCGAGGGCCTCCCGCCAGTCAGTGGCGGCCCACAGGATGGACTTGCGCCCGGGCTGCCACATCTGCCACACGCTGCTGTGCCCGTAAGTGTGCCCGCACGCGCCCGCCAGCACGGCCCAATACGCCGCCTGCCGCACGTCGAAATCGTCGAAGCGGTCCAGCCGGCTGTAGTTGGCCATGTAAAAGCCCACGGGGAGCGTTTCATAGCGCGGCTCGCCGTCCAGCGTAGGCCGCAGGGGCTGCAACCGCAGGTCGCGCTCGATGAACAGTCCCGTGTCGTGATCCCGCGCGCCGTGCGACGTCTGGTTCATGTGAAAGTCGAGCCATGGCGCGTCTTGCAGCGCCAGCGAGGACTGCCCCGGTCCGCGCGGATGGAACGTGATCAGGTGCGAGCCGCCATCGCCTTCTCGCAGCCCGCGCGCCATCGCGTCGATGATGGCCCGCTCCCCGGCTGTTTCCACATTTTGATCCCCGCCAAGAATCCAGATGAGCGATGCGTCGCGGTATCGCTTGCCCACGTACAGCCCGTACCGGTACGCCTTCTCCGCATCGAAGATGCGCGCCGCGCCCTCCTTCCAGTAACTGCCCCACGTGGGCAGCAGGCCCACGGTCAGGCCCAGCTCATTGGCCCGCTTTACGATCCAGTCGGCGTGGCGGAAGTAGGCTTCGTTCGGCCGGTCCGGGTCTTTGCCGTGCAGCGCCAGGTCGCCGTTGGCGTTGGGTTCCTCCAGCCCGCCGAGTTCTGCCAGCAGGACGGCCTGAATCACGGTGAAGCCTTTGGCGGCGCGGTTGCGCAGGTAGAGGTCCGCTTCCTCGCGGTTCAAACGGTGGAACAGTTGCCACGCCGTGTCGCCGAGATAGAAAAAGGGCCTGCCGGAGGAGTCCTCGAGGAACCGCCGGTTTTCTGATACCCGCAAACGCGATGCCGGCTGCGCTTCAACGGCGCCAGGAAACAGTGTCACGAGAAGCAGTGCGGCAGGCCAATGGTGGGTTCGCATGCCTCATATCATAGGCTGCCGCACGCGCCGCCGAGTGAGGCTCAGTGTCCCCGCACCGAAGGCGCGGCGGTGAGCGACTCGGCTTTGCTGAACTGCGGCCACCGGAAGCCGTAGTACGCCACAAAAAGGAAGCACAACATCGGCACGATGAAGCCGCGCGACATGTTGGACTCGTCGGCGATAAAGCCCATCAGCTTCGGCAGCAGCGCGCCGCCCATGATCGCCATCACGATGAACGAGGACGCTTTCTTCGCCCGTGCGCCCAGCCCGTGAATGCCCAGCGCGAAAATCGTGGGGAACATGATCGACATGAAAAAGTAGCTCAGGAACAGGCACGCCACCGAGAACCAGCCGAGCTTCAAAAAGACAAGCAGGGTGGCCAGAACATTCATCAGCCCGTATGTTCCGAGCACGCGGTGCGCGGCGAACCGGCGCAGAATGGCGGCGCCAGAAAACCGCCCCGTGAGGAAGAACAGGAACGCCACGCTCGCCAGATTCGCCGCGCCCTTCTCCGTGATCCGGCACGCCGCGCCTCCGTCCACCGGCTCGAGCCACCCGCCCAGCCAGTCGCTCAGGATGCCCGCGCGCGCGGCGAAGCTCTCCATCGCCGGATGCCACGACGCGGGCATCGACGGCGGCTCCTCCACCATGTAGTTGATGAAGAAGCTGAAGATGCCCGCCTGCGCCGCCACATACAAAAACTGCGCCAACACGGCAAGCGTGAAGTGCGGGTGCGACCAGATGGAATGCGGCGCGCCCGGAGTGCCGTTGTCCATGTGGTATTCGTCCGCCGTCTTGATGTCCGGCATCTTCGTCAGATAGAAGATCAGCGCCAGCACCAGCACGCCGATCGCGCTGGTCACGTATGGAATATAGAGCGTCTCGCTCCCCGTGCTCCGTCCCGCCGCGTCTTTCGAGTAGAAGTACACGCTGCCCACCATCGGGCCGAAGATCCAGCCGAAGCCGTTCATCGACTGCGCCAGGTTGATCCGCGTGGCGGCGAACCGCGGGTGCCCGAGCACCGTCGTGTACGGGTTCGCCACCGTTTCCAGAAACGTGAGCCCGCCGGCGATCGTGCACACGCCCACCAGGAACGCGAGGAAAGCTACGTTCGGCCCAACCTTCCCCTCCTTCACCAGGAAGTGCACCTCCGTGGCGGGCAGAAACCAGAACCCGCCGATAGCCACAATGAGCAGACCCGCGACAATGCCCGCCTTGTATCCGTGCTTCGACGCCAGCCAGCCCGCGGGCACGGCCATCAGGAAGTAGCCGAGATAGTGCGCGAACTGCACCCAGGCGGACTGCGCCTTCGTCAGCCCCAGCTCATCCTGAAAGTGCTTGTCCATCACGTCGATCATCCCGTTGAGGAACCCCCACAACAGGAAGAGCGAACTGACAAGCGCGAAGATGAGGGCGACATTGCGCCCGTCTTCGGTGACGAACATCCGTTCCTTCGGTTGGCTCATGGCTTTGCTTCTCTCACCTTGCTGCCCGCGGCCGCCATGCCAGAGGCGCAGCGCGCGGAGAAATGAAATTATCAAGGATATCAGCAACGCCGTGTTTCGTTGCGCCCGTCGTCGGGTATCATCGTGAACACGGGGCCTCGATGAGAATCCTGCTCTCGCTTTTGCTCATCCCGATCCTTGCCGCCGCCCAGCCAGAGGGCGGCATCGCCATCGACTACCCGCTGCCAGAATCGCTCTTCCCGCCGGACTTCGCCCCACCCACGTTCCTGTTCCGCGATTCGGCAGCGTCGAACACCGCCTGGCGCGCCGAAGTCCGGTTCACCGATGGCGGCGCACCCCTGCGCCTGCAAGTGCAGGCGCGCTGGCTCGAATCCGGCGAGATCGACTACCGCGCCGTGGCCGACACCAACGAATTGCCCAAGGTCCCCGCCGACAAAGCCGCCTCCCGCACCTGGCGGCCATCCCGTGAAGAGTGGGAGAAGATCCAGCGGAGAAGCGCCGAGAAGCCGGCCACTGTTGTCATCGAAGGCTACAGCCCGCTCGAGCCGGACAGGATCGTCTCCACCGGCAGCGTCACCTTCCGCACCTCGAAAGACCCCGTCGGCGCGCCCATCTTTTTCCGCGATGTTCCGCTCATGCCTGCGCAACTGGAACGAGGCGTCATCAAGCCGCTGCCGCCCTCCGCCCTGCCTCTGGTCGCGTGGCGCCTGCGCTACGTGCACGAAGATCAGAGCCGCCTCCTCATCGACGACCTGCCCGTGTGCATGAACTGCCACTCCTTTTCGCGCGACGGCAGGACTCTCGGGCTCGACGTCGACGGGCCGCAGAACGACAAGGGCCTCTACGCCCTCGTCCCCATCCGCAAGGAGACCGTGATCCACAACCGCGACGTGATCGCCTGGAGCAATTTCCGCGGCAAGCTGGGCGGGAAGATCCGCGTGGGATTCATGTCCCAGGTTTCGCCGGACGGGCAGACCGTTGTCACCATGGTCAACGGCTCGGAATTTGACCGTTCCCAACCCGTGAAAGGCGCTGGAATCGCTCCGGAATTGCCTCCGGATGTACAGGGCAATTTCTACGTCGCCAATTTCCGCGACTACCGCTTTCTCCAGGTCTTTTATCCCACCCGCGGCATCCTTGCCTGGTACGACCGCGAGAGCCGCCAGTTGAAGCCGCTGCCCGGCGCTGACGATCAGGACTACGTTCACACCAACGCCGCCTGGAGCCCCGACGGGAAGTGGATCGTCTTCGCGCGGGCGCGCGCCCGCGATGCCTACCCGCCCGGCGCGCAACTGGCGGAACGCGCCAATGACCCCAACGAAACGCAGATCCATTACGACCTCTACCGCATCCCGTTCAACGGCGGGCGCGGCGGAAAGGCGGAGCCGGTCGCCGGCGCCTCTGCCAACGGCATGAGCAACAGCTTCCCCAAGGTCTCCCCCGATGGCAAATGGATCGTCTTCGTGCAGGCGCGCAACGGGTTGCTGATGCGCCCCGACAGCCAGCTCTATATCGTCCCTTTTGAAGGCGGCACGCCGCGGCGCATGAGCTGCAATACGCCGCTGATGAATTCCTGGCACAGCTTCTCCCCCAACGGGCGGTGGCTCGTTTTCTCCTCCAAGAGCCGCTCCCCCTATACGCAGATGTTCCTCACTCATATCGACGAGAACGGCAACGACAGCCCGGCGGTCCTGATCGAGAACGCGACCGCCGCCAACCGCGCCGTGAACATCCCCGAATTCGTCAATATCGGCGTGGATGAGTGGCTGAAAATCGATGCCCCCGCCACCGAGTTCTACCGCATTTCCGACCGAGCTCTGGCGCTGTACCGGCAGGGCAGATTCGAAGACGCCATCAGCGAGTGGAAGAAAGCGCTGGAACTCGACCCGCAGGACGCCGCCGCCATCAGCAACCTCGGCGCCGCCCTCCACGGCGCCGGACGCCTGGACGACGCCGCAAGGGAGTTTGCGCGCGCGCTCGAACTCGATCCCGACAACGTCCGCGCCCACACCAACATCGGCATCGCCCTGGCGCGATCAAAGAAATATGACGAGGCCGCGCGCCACTTGGAACGCGCCCTTGAACTGCGCCCGGGCGACGCCCAGGCGCGCAGCGCTTACGGGGGAATGCTCGTGGAGACAGGGGAAACGGAAAAGGCCCTCGTTCACCTGCGTGTCGCTCTGGAGTTGACGCCGGACAGTCCGGACGCGCTCAACAATTACGCCGGGGCGCTGGCGCGAGCCGGCCGCTACCAGGATTCCCTCCCGTATTTCCAAAAAGCGCTCGAATTCGAGCCGAATTCCTCCGTATTGCACTTCAATTTCGGCCGCGCGCTGGCTGCCTCCGGCAGCCTGAAGGAAGGTCTCGCCCATGTCGAGAAGGCGGCGCAGTTGAGCGGCGGCGGGGAACCTGTGATCCTCGAGCGGCTGTCGGATCTGTACCTGGAGGCGGGGCGCGCCGCCGACGCCCTCGCCGCCGCCCGCCGCGCCGCCGATGCCGCGCGCCGGCGCGGCGACGGCGCGCTCTCTCAGCGGCTCGCTGAAAAGGCGAAGCGGCTCGAGCGCTGAATCAGCGCCTCTCCACCGCCGCGGGCAGAGGCTTCTCCTCGTCGAAAAGCCGCTCGTAATCCTCCCAATACTTGGCCATGATTTGCGCGCGCAGCCTGAGCTGGGCAGCCAGGTCCGGCCCCAGCACGCGGATGTTCTCTTCTTCCTTCGTCCGCGCCAGATCCAGCAGCACGTCCTTCGTCGACTCGAGCATCTCAGCCAGCACGATGCTGTTGTCCATCTCGCGCCGGGCGATGTCCTTGATCTGGCGCCATTCCGTGATGTCGGTCAGGTGCTCCTGGAATTCCACCGGGCGGCGCAGCCGTCCGCCCTTCATGAAGTCCAGCAGGTACTGATACTCCAGCCCGTCGCGGCAGTTGTCGATGAGGATGTCGAACACTTGGAGGCGCCTGTCGAGCAGATCGAGTTCCGCCTTGCGCGAGGCTGCTGCGGGCAAAGAGGCGATCCTGCCGATGATCTCCCGCGCCTCTGCGATGTCGGCCTTCATCCGCACCAGCAGTTGCCCGGAGACGGCCATGCCCCCGAGGCCCTGGTACTGCCGCGTTCCCTGGATGTCGCCCAGATCGCGCGCCCGGTCCTCGCCGCGCGCCTGAAACAGGAACCGGCGGTAATAGCTGCGCTCTGCTTCCTGAAGCTCCTCGGGAAACGGCACGAACGGCCGCGTGATCCAGCGCTGATGAACGCCCCCAATGTAGAACAGCGTGCCGCCAAAATTGAGAATATCGACATCACGCCCGGCGCGGTGAATGGCGTTCCACGCGCTTACCAGAGCGCCGGCGCCAGCTTCCCCGACACGGGCCGCGGCGATCGAACGCAGCAGTTGCATTCGGGAAACGTCATCCGACGTGGGGCTTTTCCAAAAGCGGTCATAGATGTCGAAATAGATGTCCGTGTTGTACCGGTCGCCGATCAGATAAAACAGCCGCGGCGCGCTGCTCCGGGAGGCTTTTTCGAGTTCCTCCAGATACCGCACCGGCAGCGGAATTCCCAGCGCCGGATAAAAGGGATAGAAATAATCGAGTAAAAATCCCACCACCGCCTTGTACGGCGCCGCCTTCGGTCCCTCGATGTTTGCAATCGCCATGCCCGCCTCGAGCCGTTGGGCGAACAGCTCCGGCACGGACTCCCGCACCCACTCCGCGTCGATCTCCAGCGGTCCCTGCCGCGCGTCCTGCGCTCCCTGCCGCAGCGCGCCGAAGAACTCCCGGTAGCGTTCATACATCTTCCGGCCGCGTGTGAGCGCGCTGCCGTTGGGCCCCTGATACAGCCCGGGACTCCAGCTCATGCCGGAGCCGGAATCGTTCGTGTGCAGCGAGACCACCTCCACTTCCGGACACAGGGTGCAGAACTTCCGCATGGACTCCCGGTACAGCGCCAGCACCTCCGGGTTGTCGATATTGGGCGCAAACCGCGGTACGCGGGAGCGCAGAGGATGATCCACCTGCGGACCGCGCCACAGTGGATGGTCGCGGTATACCGCTTCCGGCAGAATCTGCGGCTCGAACGTCGTGTACGCCGCCTTCAGCCCCAGCTTCCGCAGCACCTCGCAGCGCTGTTTGAGGATGCCCATCACGCGGTCCGCATAGTCCTGCGGCAGATAGGGCTTCAGCGCATCCGGCGTGGCTGCCTTGAAAATGCCGATGTTTGACATCGCCCACGCGGGATACGGATCGCCCGGCGTATCGAGCATCCACAACGCCCACGGCAGGTCCTCAGCCGTGATCACGATGTGCGTGGCGCCGGATTGTCTGGCGCGCTGCGCGAATGCTTCGAAACTCTGAATCGAGTCCGAATAGCGGCCGAAGATCACCGTGCGGAACTGCTTCTGCGCCTGCGCCGCGGCGGGCGCCGCCAGCAGGAAGCTTGCCGCCAACAGAGATGCCCATCTCATCTGTGATGCCTCCTCGAGTATGCCGGTCCACCGCGGGACCGCTTCCCCAAGAGACTATCGCATCGGCCGCGTGCCGCGCCCCGCGTGCGGTCAGATCTCGAACCGCCCGCCGTACAACATCTGCGACGTGCGGAAGCGCTCGCGGAAACGCGCGATTTGCAGGTCCGCCACCACTTCGATTTCGCCGCCCGCAGGCCCCAGCGCGGAGCGCTCGAAGTACGCGTAGAGATCCAGCGTCAGTCCGGTGATATCGGCGCGCGTCTTCACCGGCGCCACCACTTTTCCGCGCGGCAGCCGCAGCCTGATGCCCTGCATCGCCGCCAGCTCCACCGACCCCGCTCCCTTGTGCGCGATCTGCGCCGGCAGACCGTGAATCTCCAGCGTGGCATGTTCGGGTTCATCCTCGAGCAGCTCGCCCAGCGTCCGCCCGGCTCCCCCCTGCGAGCGCTGAACATACAGGGCGCGCGCCTGCCGCACCGGCAGCGCCGAAGACCAGCGGATGATCAGATCCGCCTCCAGCGGCAGAGAAGTCCGCGGCACGCCGATCCCCCCGATCGGATTGCTCCCTCCCGGCCGCCTCATGTTCGGTCCCGTCGCCCCCGGCATCTCTTCGGCGCGCGGCGGCTCCGGGTCGCGGCGGAACCATTCCAGCCGCACCCGCCGCCGGCGCGCCCAAGGCGAATCGGTCAGGATCTCGAGCACCTTCCTGTCGCTCCAGCGCGTCCAGTCATCCCGATCCGCACCGGCGCAGACCGCAGGCAGGAAACCCGCCAGCAATTCTCTCCGGTTCATCGCCCGCATCACGTCCGCATTCTCGACATCAGGTACAGCCCGGTCAGGGCGAACAGCGCGTTCGGCGACCACGCCGCCAGGTGCGGAGGAAGCTGCCCCGCGTTGCCGAGCTGCTCGAACAGATAATTCAGCGCGAAGTACGCCACCGCGATGCCCAGGCTCACGCCCACTCCGGTGAGCGCGCCCCGCGTGCCGGTCAGAAACGCAAACGGCACGCTCAACAGCGCCATCACCAGCGCGAACAGCGGCGCCGAGAATTTCTTGTGATACTGCACCTGGAGCGGAATCGTGTTGAACCCCGATTGGCGCATCTCGGCGATATAGTCTCCCAGCTGCTGGAACGTCATCTGCTTGTATGTCTTCACCTCCTTGACGAACCACGAGGGCGGCTCGTCAATCTCCGGAAACGTCGCCGCCTCCCCCTCGAATTTGCGGAACCGTTCCTCTTTAGACCCCAGGTCGCGGATCCAGCCGTTCTGAAAAACCCACGTGCGCAAACCCGGTTCCCAGCGAGCCCGTTCGGCGTAGATATGGCGCGCCAGATCGAATCCTGTTTCCGAGAATTCGTACACGCTCACGCCGCCCAGCACGCCCTCCGCTTCGTTCAGATACCGGTAGTAATAAATCCGCGGCCCCCGCCCGAAAATCCATGGACTTTGCGGGCGCATGTACGTCTGCGCCGGGCGCCCCTTGATCTGGTTGCGCAACCGTTCCTGGATTACGTTGGCGCCGGTGGCGACGTAGTGATCGAAAGCGAACAGCCCCACGCTGAGAGCCGCGCCCGCCGCCAGCACCGGCAGGCTCAAGCGGTGCAGGCTCACGCCGCACGCCTTCATGGCGGTGATCTCGTTGTGCTTGGAAAGAATCCCGAACGACACCAGCGTGGCCACCAGCACGCTCAGCGGCGCGGCGTCGTAGATCAGCTTGGGCGCCAGGAAGAACAGGTACCGGAACAGGTCAGCGATTGGGATCTGATTGCGGAAGACATCTCCCAGCAGCTCGAAGAAATTGAATACCTCGGTAAGAATGACAAACGTGAATAAAAGAACCAGAAAATAGAAAAAGAAGCTGGAAATGACGTAGAAATCGATCACCTGCGGCAGGAAAAAGACTCTTGTTCCGCCCGTCCTCAGGCTCATCACGCCCGGCGCCGGCGCCGGAAACCGCAGCAGCGAGCGGATCCGCTCCAGCAGTCCGGAAGCGCGCTCCCGCGCGCCCGCGAGCCAGTCCCTGTCGCCGGGCTTCTCCAGCCGCAGGAGCAGCGCCACGGCCAGCAGCGCAAACGCCGCGTCCGGCAGCCATGCAGCCAGTTCGGCGGCAATCCGCCCCTCCCGCGCCAGCCCGATCAGGCTTACCAGCGCCGTGTAGTAGAACAGCGCGAAGCCCACCGTGATCACAAACGCCCCGCTCTTGCCGCCCCGGCGCGCCGCCACGCCCAGCGGAAATGCCGCCAGCCCCAGCAGCAGGCACGCCATCGGCAGCGCCATCCGCTGGTGGAATTCGATCCGCGCCTCCACGCTGCGCTGCAATTCCGGCAGCAGATCGAGCGTCGGCGTCGCCGTGTAATTCTTGGCGCGCACCTCCGTGCGCGGACGCGCCTCGAGCGCCTGTTCGCCGCGGGGGAACTGAATGCGGTGGTACTCGGCCGGGTCCGGCGCCGCCTCGTAGGTCGCCCCCTGCTTCAGCGAAAGCTGGAGCCGGTTCCGCGCCGGGTCCGGCAGCACCACCGCTTCCGCCGCCAGCGTGACCACCGGCCAATCTCCCTTGCGCGGCGCCGCGCTCTGCCGCTCGGACGCCGGTGTCAGGTCCGCGATGAAGATCCTGCGCCACACTACGGGCGTGCCGGGGATCAGATCCCCGACGTAGAGCACTTTGTTGGGGAAGCTCTCTTCAAACACCCGGGGCTGGATCTCCGACGACAGTTGCGCCGCGCCCAGCTTGTTGATCACCCGCACCAGCTCGCGGTTGCTCAGCGGCGTCAAATGCAGCGAGCAGAAGCCGGCTGCGGAAGCCGCCAGCAGGGAAAAACCCGCCACCGGCGCCAGCAGCCGCCATGCGGGCACCCCCGCCGCCCGCAGCGCCGTCACCTCGCCGTCGCCCGACATCCGGCTCAGCGTGACCAGGATGCCGGCCAGCACGCCCAGCGGAACCGTCAGCGGCATCGTCGATGGCAGCAGCAGGAGGAACAGATAGCCCACCGTGCCTGCCGCCGCCGAGGTGGTCACCAGAATCGAAAACAGTTGCGCCGCCCGTTGCAGGAACAGCACGAAGACGAAAAGCGCCGTCCCAAGCAGCGCGCTGGCGGCGATCTCGGCGAATATGGCGCGCGTCAGCAGTCCCACGGAGCTTCCGATTTCGAGCTTAGCAACCTCGCGTGCGGGCCCGCCGCTTCACTGAGGCGGCGGCACGATGGGAGGCTTGGGCAGGTCGGCGCTCACCGGCTCCAGATCCAGCTCCTCAAACAGCAGCGAGGGCGATACCACCGAGCACCCCACGATGTAATTGCCAGCCCCCGTGATCGCCAGCGGCGCGCCGTTGTCCAGATAATCAAACTGGTACGGCCGGTCGCCTGCCGCCAGAATGTCGCGGAATTGCCGCGTCCCAAGCGAGCGCAGCCGCATCCCCCGCACCAGCTCCTCCCTCCCGTCCCGGTACACCCGGTACACCAGCACCGGAAGCGGAGCCGGGCGGCTCCCGCCGCCGCTGCGCCCCGCTTGCGCCGCCAGTTGCCGCAGGTCATCCACCGAGCCGAACGAGGGGAAGTCCAGCTTGCGGATCACGATCGCGTACTCGCGCCCTGCCTGCGCCGCCAGATCCAGCAGCCGCTTCCTCAGCGCCCCCTCGCTCTCCGTGACACTGGCCTGCACAAACAGGTTGGAGATCCTCGGCGTCTTCAGCCCGAACGCGCCCGGCAGCCGCGAGCGCCCGCTCGGCCCGTTCATCCCCTTCACCGGTTGGCGCGTGGCCAGCAGCGTCTTCAACACGCCCTTCTCCACCACGGCCAGCCGCTGCGGCCGCACGCCGTCCAGATCCACCAGGTAGAAGCCCAGCAGCGGACGTCCGGCGAATTCCTGTTGCCCGGGGTCGTCGATCAGGTCCATCCACTCCGGCAACACCCGCAATCCCAGACGCCCTTCGAGTTCGCTGCCCAGCACCGGCACTTGCCGCCCGGGCTCCGCCACCGGACGGCGCGTCACTCCCAGGTTGGAACCGAACACTTCTCCGAACGCCTGCGCCGCGGCGATCCCCTCCAGCAGCACCGGCCCCGAGTAACTCCCGCCCGGCGGCGCCGCCACCAGCGCGGCGACATTCTTCGCCACCGCCTCCACCGTCTGCCGCAGTTCCGCCTCCCCGGGCATCCGCTGCGGCTCCAGCGCCTCCACCGAATCGCCGTCGTACAGGATCATCCCGTCGGGCGCCTGCGCTGCGGCGCGCACGCGAAGGTACCCGATCCGGTCATTCACCCGCGCCAGCGTCCCCTCGGTGTTCAGGTAATACGATGTGCCTTGCGACACCTGGAAATCCACGCCCGACGAGGTCACCGCCGGATAGGCCGAAAAGAGCGCCGAAAGCTGCCTGACGCGCTGCGTCCAGGCGGCTTCGTCGATTTTCACCCGCGACGGCGTTTCGATCACCACCACCGGCGTCGACGGCCAGAAATCCGGCAGCACCTCGCTCTGCGTCACGCCCCGCAACGCCGCCGCTTTCCGCCCCAGCGCCCCGTAGGCCGTCTTGTAGGCGCGGTCGAAGGCCAGCCACAGCGCGTGGCGCAGGGCCGGAACCTGGTTGTCCAGCGGCAGCATGCCTGCGTCGAACCGCGTGCCTTCGAAGTAGTCCGAATAAATCGAGCCCGTATTGTCGAAGTTCGCCTGCCCCACCCGCAGCAGCGGCCGCACCGGCCGCAGTTGGGCCTGCTGCGGCGCGAAGATCGAGCCGAGCGTGGCCGAGACCGAAAAGCTCTCCGCGTCGTCGGCGGAGACCTCGCCGAAATAGACAGCCTCCCCCAGCGCCCGCAGGTTTTTCGCCCGGCCCAGCTCTTGCGCCATCGCCCGAAGCACCGGGTCGCTGTTCAGCGCCGCGTTGATCTTTGCGGCCACGGCCGCATCCGGCGTCTGCGGCTGCGCCGCCGCTGCCGCAGCCAGCATCCAAACCAGCAACGCGCGCTTCACTGCTGCACCTCCATCGCCGGGCGCGGCAGGATCGGCGGAATGTCTTTCGACTCCGGCTGCCTCTGGATTTCGATCTCTTCCACCAGCAGCGCCGGCGCCACCACTGCCACTGGCACGTTGCCCGATTCGGCCCCGCAATATCCGTTGAACACTTCCGGCTGGTCTCCCGTGGCCAGAATCTTGGAGAAACTCGCCAGCGGCGTGCCCACAATGTCGGCGCCCCGGATCAGTTCGTCGGGACGACCGTCGGCATAGACGCGGTACACCAGCAGCGGAATCACGGTGAATGCCTGGAGCCCGCCGCGCCGCGTCCGCGTGAACCCTCCGGTCACCTTTTCGAAATACAGCCCGTAGGGCTTGTTCTGCCGCCGGATCTCGGCCTGGAGCAGCCGCCGCAATTCCTCTCTGGACGCCCGCTTCGACGACTCCACCAGCAGGTTCGATTGCCTCGACAGCGGCTCGATCCCCGGCTGCGCGCGCCCGTGCCCGTTGGTCCGGGCAAAGCCCGGCACCGGCAGGCGCGACATCAGGAAATTCCGCAGGACGCCCTTCTCCACCACCACTACCCGCTGCGCCGGCACGCCCTCGTCATCGTAGGCGTACCACCCGTTCAGGTCCTGCCCGGCCGCGCGCCGCAGCGTCGGGTCGGAAATCACGCTCAGAAATTCCGGCAGCACCGGCTTGCCGACGGAGCCGGCGAAGGTATGCCCTTCGGTCTCGTCCCGCAGCCGGTGGCCTTCAATCCGGTGGCCGAAAATCTCGTGAAAGAACACGCCCGCCGCCGTGCCGGACAGGATCGCCGGCCCCACATACGGCTCGGCCGGCCGCGCGCGCATCAGCGCCGTCAGTTGCGCGCCCACTCTCCGCACCGCCTGCTCCACCGCGCCGTCCCGGGGCAGCCGCGCGGCGTCGTCGGCGTCGAAGCTCTCGAACAGGTTCAAGTCGTTCCCGTCATATCCCTTTGCCGTGGCGTTGATCGAAAGCCGGTAAAAATACCGGCCGTGGTGCGTCCGGCTCCCCTCGCTGCTGATGAAAGTCCGTGTCTCCCGCTGCCATTGCAGGCTGATATTCGAGGTTACCAGCATGGGATATTCACTGAAAATCGACGACCATTTTCTCAATTTCGCGGCCCATTCTTCGGCCGGGAATTTCTGCCGCGGCACGTCCTGGAATTCCACTGCCGGGGGCTGCTCGGAAAAGTCCGGCAGATCGGCCATCTCGGCCGTTTCGGTGCGCATCTTGACGGCTGATTCCACCTGCATCAGGCGCTGCGCCGCCGCCCGCCACGCCCGGTCCGTCTCCCGCCAGGCGATCCGCCGGATCGCCGCCGCCCCGTCTTCCACCGGCAGCGGGGCGGAGGCCGTGAGGCGGGGCCTCTCCCCCTTGAGGAGGTGGAAATTGTCCAGCTTTGGCGAGCCTACCCGCACGGTAACGTCAAGGTTGCGCCGGTGGTTGACGCCGCGCTGGGCCAGGCTGCCCAGCGTGGCCGCCATGGCGCCGCCCTCTGATTCCGCTACGCGATAGCAGATGTAGTACGGCTTCGGTTCCGCTTTCTCCTTCAAAATGCGGAAATTGCGGTCCAACTCCGCGGCCAGGATGTCTGCCAGCGCGGGCGCGGCGCCCGCCTGGCCGTTGGACGCCCGGCTGCCCGGCGGGATTGCCGCGGCCAGCAGCAGCAGCGCCGCGCCGATTCGGCTGATAGAGCCCTTTCGCACCTTGTCAGAATACCAGAGGCCCGCTGCGCTCTATTGGCACGCCGCCCCGTCGCCGGCAGTTCGGCATCGCCCCCCAGGCGCGCTCAACGCCCCAGGCGACGGGTTGCGGCCCTGTTCAGCGCCGCGGCGGGGGACCGCACTTCCCGCCGGAAGACGCGATCCCCCACCCGGTTGCCACCGCTGCTGAACTGGTGCAGCCGCAGCCACGGGCGCGGCGGCGCCGGCCTGCCGGCGGTGCAACCTCGCCCGCACTTTCCGGACTCAGGCTACCTCGGCGTGTTTGGACTGCGCCGCCGGCCGCGCCGCCATCAGGTTCAGCGCCAGCGAGAACCGCCCGTGGATCCCCGTCTTCTCAAAAATGTGCCGCAGATGGATCTTCACCGTTCCTGGCCGGATGCCGAGCGCCGTGGCGATCTCCCGGTTCCGCATGCCCTGGCGCACCAGCTCGAGCACCTGGGACTCGCGCGGCGTCAATTGCGGCATCGTGGCCCGTGTCTCTCCCGCCGCCGGCGCCGCCACGGCGTCCTCCACCCACATGCCTCCTTGCCCAACCGTCGCCAGGCAGCGCTCGATCGTGGCGAGACTGGCGCTCTTCTTCATCAGCCCGCGCACCCCCGCCTGAAGGTAGCGCAGCGCCTCCGCTTCGCCGATCGCCGTGCCCCACACCACGACCCCTGGGACCGAGGCGTGGCGCAGCAGCTCCTCCACGGTCCTCATCACGAGCTGCTGCCCGAAGTGTTTGTCCAGCAGAATGACGCCGGGCGGCGATTGCCGGGCCAACTGAAGTACCACTGGCAGGTGCGGCACGATCCAGGCGCAATGGAGTCCTGCGCTGCGTTCCAGAAGGGATCGGAGTCCCTCCGCCGTGGCCGGTTGCGTTTCGCAGATCCCGACCTGGATCGGAGCCTGTGCTGGTGTGCTGTGTGAGTCCATGTTCTCTGTCCCGTTGATCTGGGTGGCAGCCCCCCGGGGGCGGGGCTGACCGGTCCCAAGAAAAAGTCGGTGGAGCGGGACAAGACTCTCAAGTTTTTCGTGCAGAAAGTCGATAGCGCTACTAGACGGGCTGGAAGGGTTCAACCCGCCCCGGTTCTGGACATGTCGGGAACACGCCGCAATTTCGGTCAATGGAAAGTCCTTCTCATTTGCCCCGATCCCGGCCTGAAGGCCGGCATGGAATCATTGCTGGCGGAGTTGCTGCCGTTTTCTCCGGTCATGGCTCTGGAGGAGTATCCGACCCGGGCTGTCCTGGAAGAGATCCTCACCGGCCACGGCGTCAGCCTGTGCTTCGTGGATGCCACTTCACGCGAAGAGTGGGCTCTGGCCCTCTTGAGCGACCTTGCTCTGCTGAACCCCAAGCTCCCCGTCGTCGCCGTTCACGCCGCCAACCAGCCTGAGCTGATCCTGAAAACCCTCCGCCAGGGAGCCACTGAATTCCTCTGCGCTCCGCTCACGGAAGACCAGTTCTGCACGGTCATGGAGCGGATCGCCTCCGTCCACCGGGCCAGGGGCGGCTCGGAGGCCAAGGTCGTCTGCTTCATGCCCGTCAAGGGCGCCTGCGGCGCTTCCACTTTGGCCTGCAATGTGGCCTGGCACTGGCGCAAGCTGACCCAAGGCAAGGTCGCCCTGGCCGACCTTGATCTTCTTGCCGGAACCGTGGCTTTTCAGGCCAAGGTCAAGCAGAGCTATTCTTTTCTCGACGCGCTGTCCCGCGCCGGCGAACTCGACGAGGACGTCTGGAAAGGACTCGTCTCTGCCAAGTCGGGCGTCGACGTGCTCGCCGCCCCCGAGCAGCCGGTCCATGGCATCAACGGCGACACCAATCCTGCCGGGCTGATTCAGTTCATGCGCTCCATCTACGGCGTCGTTCTCGTGGATACGGGAGGCCCTTACGGCCCCTGGAACCTGAGCCTCGCCAACCTGTGCGACGAACTCGTTCTGGTCACCACCAACGAACTGCCATCGCTGCACGCCACGCAGCGCGCTCTCGCCAATTTTGAAAAGCACCGCGTGGATCCGGCCAAAATCCGCCTCGTCATCAACCGCTTCCGCAAGGAGATCGGACTGCAGAAAGAACTCGTCGAGACGGCCCTCCACCTGGAGGTGTTCCATGTCGTGCCCAGCGCCTATGAAGACGTCCAGCACGCCGTGGTGGAAGGCAAACCCGTCCCTGTGAATTCCCCTGCGGGCAGGGGATTCCTCCAGGTGGCCGAGAAACTGGCAGGCAAGTCCATGGAAGACAGCGAGCCGCAGGCCAAGCCCGGCAGCGGCGGACTTTCCGGCATCCTGTCCCTCTTCCGAAGGTAGCCCTTCCTCCGCCCCCTCCGGACGGCCGAGCTGCGCGGTGAACACGCCGCACGTCCCGACGCCCTTCCGTTCGGGGGGCGCGGCGGGTGAGGAGCGCCGCGCCCTCCTTCCGGCAGTGTGAGTCCGCCGGCTGCTGGCCTGCCGATCCGCTTCCAAGGCAGGATCGGGCAGTCTGGATTCGCCACGGGGGAGTGGACCCATGGGCGGCGCCCTCACCCCCGACACAGGATCGGCGGGCCATGCCTCTGCCGGTATAGTGGCCCGGAAGTCTGGACGCTCTCCCTCAGCGAGTCCTGCCCGCTCAGCCCCGGGCTCAGGCTGCCGTTTCCGCCCCGTGCGGCGCGCCCGCGCCCGCTGCCTTTCCCCTCCGGCGCTTAGCCCCTTTCCTGCTTTCCCTTTTCAGATTGATCGTGCCCCGGCAGTTGGCCGCGCCGCACCGGCATTTCACTTCCTCGACGTCGGGGTCGAAGCGGTAATCCACCGTCAGCTCCTCTCCCGGCTGGATGTCGCGGGCGGCGAAATAGAGAATGTGCCCCTTGACGATCCGCGCCACGCAGTTGGGCTCGCAGCAGTGGTTGATGAACTCCGCGCCGCTGCCCCCCGCGCTGCCGTCGATCGTCCAGTAGCTGTCCAGCGTGAACAGGTAATTGTAGCGGCGCCGCGCGCGCCGCGCCGTCTCGCGCCGGCTGATTTTCTCCCCCGTGTACTCGATGATTTTCCGGCCTTTTGGAATAAATTCTTCGGCGAATACGCCCCAACGGTGAATTGGCGAAGGGTGCACCGAAAGGCGGAAACAACAGTGTTTTTCTGAAATGGCTGGGGCTTTTTCCGTCGTTTTGTGCGTCTCAGGCATAGGGCTGCGCCTGGCGCTCCGGGCGGCCGTCTCCGGCCGCTCCCGAAGCGGGGCGGTTCAGGGCTCCGGATGATGTTTCGACTTGCGCCGGGCGCGCCGCCGCAGGAGCAGCAGGAAACACACCGCCGCCAGTACTCCGCTGGCGATCCGGATGGTCTGCTCGTCCACGGCGCCACCTCTGCGCGAGTCTGTATTGTAACGCGAAGGCCCGGTCCGCATCGCCCCCAGCCCGCTGCCGGGGCGCGGACGCACGTGAAAGCGCCCGCGCCTCCCGCCTCAACGCCCGTCAGAGTCCCGCCTTTTCCTTCAACACGCCGATCAGCTCTTTCACCGCGTCGGCGCTCTTCTGGAGCTGCGCCCGTTCTTCTTCGTTCAGCGTCAGCTCGTACACCTTCTCGATGCCGTTGGCGCCGATCTTCACCGGCACGCCCACGAAAAGGCCGTTCAGCCCGTACTCGCCTTCCAGATACGCCGCGCACGGCAGCACTTTCTTCTTGTCTTTCAGGATCGACTCCGCCATCTCCACCGCCGCCGCCGAAGGCGCGTAATAGGCGCTTCCGGTCTTCAGCAGCTTCACGATCTCGGCGCCGCCGTCCCGTGTCCGCTGCACGATCGCGTCGATCCTTTCCTTCGGCAGCAGCTCCGGCAGCGGAATTCCGCCCACCGTCGTCAGCCGCGGCAGCGGCACCATCGTGTCGCCGTGCCCGCCCATCACCAGCGCCGAGATGCTCTCCACGGAAACGCCCAGCTCCATCGCCAGGAACGTCCGGTAGCGCGCCGTGTCCAGCACCCCCGCCATCCCCATCACCCGGTTGCGGCTGAATTTCGATACCTGGTACGCCACCCAGCACATGGCGTCCAGCGGATTCGTGACAAGAATCAGAAATGCGTTGGGCGAATACCGGACGGCCTCTTCCGTGGCCTTCTTCACGATCTCGTAATTGGCCATCAACAGGTCGTCGCGGCTCATGCCGGGCTTGCGCGGGAAGCCCGCGGTGATGATGACGATGTCTGAATTCTCCGTTGGCCCGTAATCATTCGAGCCGGTGACCATGACGTCGTAACCTTCCACCGGCCCGGATTGGAGGATGTCCAGCGCCTTGCCCTGCGGCATGCCCTCGACAATATCGACCAGAACCACATCGGCCAGCTCTTTGCCGGCGATCCGCAGCGCGCAATTCGCGCCCACGTTACCGCCGCCCACTACCGTGACTTTTTTCCGCATATCAGGACCCTTCCTTTTGAGAACTTGAACGAGATTGCGGCAAGCCCGCCGCCTGGCGGACAATCCTCTTCGATTGTAGACCCGGCCGCCGCGGCCGTGAATCGCCGTCTCACGCTGCGGCGCTAGAATGGGAGGTTCATGCAGCAGCCCGAATCCGCCCGCCGCTTCTTCGACGAGCAGAAGGAGCGCCTGAGGCGGCAGATCAGGAAAAAGAGGATCGCCTTCCCCGAAGGCGAAGACCCGCGCGTCATCGCCGCCGCCAACCGCCTCTGCACCGAGGAGCTCGCCATCCCCATTCTCATGGGGCGTCCTTCCGGCCAGGTCGCCTCCTGTGTCGTCGTCGAACAGCCGGAAAACAACCCGAAGCTCAACGACTATGCCCGCCTCCTCCACGAGAAGCGCCGCGCCCGCGGCGTCACCGAGATGGAGGCCCGCCGCATGGCCCTCGATCCTCTCGTCTTCGCCGGACTCATGGTCGCCTCCGGCGATGCCGACGGCTTCGTCGGCGGCGCCGCCACCACCACCGCCGACACCTTCCGCGCCGCCCACCGCACCATCGGCATGCGCCCGGACATCAAGACCGCCTCAGGCGTCATGATCGTCTGCACTCACGCCGAGCCATGCGGCGCCGGCGGCGTCCTGGCCATGGCCGACCCCGCCCTCGTCATCGACCCTACGCCGTCGCAACTGGCCGACATCGCCATCGCCACCGCCGACACCGTCCGCAGCGTCATGGGCGTCGAACCCGCGGTCGCTCTGCTGTCGTTCTCCACCAAAGGTTCGGCCAAACACCCGCTCGCGTCCAAAGTCATTGAAGCCCGCCGCATCGTCGAAGCCCGCCGCCCGGAGCTGCACGTCGATGGCGAACTCCAGGCCGACGCCGCGCTGGTGGAAAGCGTCGGCCGCTCCAAGGCCCCCGGATCCACTGTCGCCGGCAAGGCGAACACCCTCATCTTCCCCGACGTCGGCAGCGCCAACATCGGCGTTAAACTCGTCGAGCGCCTCGGCGGCGCTGTCTGCACCGGGCCGCTGTTTCAGGGCTTCGCCAGGCCCGCCAACGATCTCTCCCGCGGCTGCTCGGCCGAAGACATCTACCGCCTCGCCATCCTCACCGCTCTCCAGGCGGGCGATTAGGGTACGCCGGTGCTGCCGTTCAAACTGGTCTACCACGAACGGTACGATCTGCATCTCGGCGCCCATGTCTTCCCCGCGCAAAAGTACCGCCTGGTGCGCCAGCAATTGCTCGAGCGCGGAATCGCCGGCGAAGAGGATTTTCTGGAACCGCAGCCCGCCTCGCGCGACCAGTTGCTGCTCGTCCACACCGAAGACTGGATCCGGAAGCTCGAGCGCGGCAGGCTCAGCTATCAGGAGGTGCTCAAGCTCGAGATCCCTTACTCGCGGCGCATGGTGGAAGGCGTCTTCCTCGCCGCCGGCGGCACCATTCTCGCCGCGCGCCGCGCCCTGGCCGACGGCGCCGGCTTCAACATCGGCGGCGGCTTCCACCATGCCTTTCCCGATCACGGCGAGGGCTTCTGCGCCGTGCACGACGTGGCAGTCGCCGTCCGCGTTCTCCAGAAGGAAGGCCTGGTAAAGAAGGCCCTGATCGTCGACGTCGACGTGCACCACGGCAACGGCACCGCCGGGATCTTCGGCGCCGATCCGGATGTCTTCACGCTCTCCATCCACCACTTCAACAACTACCCGGCGGTGAAGCCGCCCTCCACCATCGACATCCATCTCGAGGACGGCGCGGGCGACGCCGACTACCTCGCCCGCCTCCGCCCCGCCTGCGAGGCAGCCGTTCTGGGATTTCGTCCCGACATTCTCTTCTACGTCGCCGGAGTCGATCCCTACCAGGACGACCAGCTCGGCGGACTCTCCCTCAGCAAAGAAGGCCTCTACGAGCGCGACCGCCTCGTGTTCAGCCTCGCCCTCCGCAAGCACGTTCCCGTTGCCGTCACGCTCGCCGGAGGCTATGCCCGTTCCACCAGCGATACGGTAGACTTGCACGTGCAAACCGTGATGGCATTGAACGAAAGCATGAAGGAATGGGCGCGCCGATGGTAAATCGAAGACAGTTTCTCGCCTCCGCGGCTGCCGTTGCCGCGCCGTTCGGGCAGCCCGCCGCCGCCCGCCGGCCCAACATCATCCTGATCCTCGCCGACGACCTTGGCTACGGCGATCTCGGCTGCTACGGCCAGACCCGCATCCACACCCCGAACCTCGACCGCATGGCCGCCGAAGGCATCCGCTTCACCTCCGCCTACGCCGGCTCCACCGTCTGCGCCCCCTCCCGCTGCTCTCTCATGACCGGACTGCACACCGGCCACGCCCGCACCCGCGGCAACCGTTCGCCAGACCTGCCCCTGCGGCCGGAAGACCTCACCTTCACCGAGATCCTGAAAAACGCCGGCTACCGCACCGCCCTGTTCGGCAAGTGGAGCCTCGGCGAGCTTGGCTCCACCGGCTACCCCACGCGCAAAGGCTTCGACGAGTGGTTCGGCTTTTTCTCGCAACTGCACGCGCACAACTACTACCCCGAGCACCTGCTCGACGGCGAGACCGCGTATCTGTGCCGCGGCAACATGGGCCTCCAGCGCAAAGACTACGCCTCGGACCTCTTCACGCAGCGCGCCCTGCAATTCATCGAAAAACAGAATTTATCCAATCCGTTTTTCCTCCATCTCGCCTACACCGTGCCCCACGCCAACAACGAGATGGGCCGCGACTCCGGCGACGGCATGGAAGCGCCCTCCTACGGGCCTTACGCCAACAGGCCCTGGCCGCAACCGGAGAAAGGCTTCGCCGCCATGATCACCCGCATGGATGCCGACATCGGCCGCCTCTTCGCCGCCCTGAAAAGCAGGGGCCTCGACGACAACACGCTGGTTGTCTTCACTTCCGACAACGGCCCGCACAAAGAGGGCGGCCACAGCCCCGCGTTCTTCGAATCCTCCGGCCCCCTGCGCGGCATCAAGCGCGATCTCACCGAAGGCGGCATCCGCGTGCCCGCCATCGCCCGCTGGCCCGCCCGCATCCGCGCCGGCCAGACCGTCGACTTCCCCTGGGCCTTCTGGGACGTCCTGCCCACCTTCGCCGAACTCGCCGGCGCCCCTGTCCCCTCCGGTCTCGACGGCATCTCCATCGTGCCCGCGCTGCTCGGCCAGCCGCAGAAGCCCCACGACTATTTCTATTGGGAATTCCACGAAGGCGGCTTCTCGCAGGCCGTCCGCATGGGCTCATGGAAAGGCATTCGCAAGGGGCTGGACGGTCCCATCGAACTCTACAACCTCGACGAGGATCTGCATGAATCCCGCAATCTCGCGTCCCAGCAGCCCGCCATCGTGCGCGAAATCAGCCGCCTCATGCGCGAGGCCAGGACGGAAAGCGAGTTCTGGCCCGTGAAAAAGACCGGCTGAACACCGCCTCGCCCCGCAGCCGCGGCGCCAGCCTGAATCCGGCAGATGGCTTCATTCCGCCGCCAGCAGCAGTGTGGAGCGCGCCTCCACTTTCACCGTGCTGCCGGTGGGCGGAACCGTGCCGCCGGAATAGAACGCCGCCTTCCACGCCGCGCCGGCTGGCAATTCGAACTCCAGCGGCTCCCAATAGGCATTGGCGATCAGAAAAATGTGTTCCCCGCGCCACCGCGCCTCCATCGCCAGCGAGCGCGAATCGAAGCTCCAGTCTGGCTGGTGCAGCCGCACGCCGTGAAAACGGATCTCCGTCTGCTCGGCTCCCGGCATGGGTTCCCAGTCGATGTGCGCGAACAGTCCGTGGTCTCTCCGGAACGCAATCAGAGAACGCACAAACTCGAGCAGCCCGCGGTTGGTCTCTTTGAGCCGCCAGTCCACCCACCCGATTTCGTTGTCCTGGCAGTAAGCGTTGTTATTGCCCTGCTGCGTCCGGCCGAACTCGTCGCCTGCCAACAGCATCGGCACGCCGCCGCTCGCGAACAGCAGGATCAGGAAGTTCCGCATCTGCCGCTGCCGCAGGGCCAGAATCTCCGGATCGTCTGTCGGCCCTTCCGCGCCGCAATTCCAACTGAAATTCTCATCCGCGCCGTCGCGGTTGTCCTCGCCGTTGGCTTCGTTGTGTTTCTGGTTGTAGCTCACCAGATCGGCCAGCGTGAAGCCGTCGTGGCAGGTGACGAAGTTGATGCTGTGCTGCGCCTGCCGCCCGCTGCGCGCGTAGAGATCAGGACTGCCCTTCAGCCGCTCCGCTACTACCGGCACGAGCCCCGCGTCGCTGCGCACAAAGCGCCGGACGTCGTCGCGGTAGCGCCCGTTCCACTCCGCCCACCGGCCCCATGCCGGAAACGTGCCCACCTGATACAGCCCAGCCGCGTCCCACGCCTCGGCGATCAGCTTCGTGTTGGCCAGCACCGGATCGTAGGCCAGCCGCTCCAGCAGCGGCGGATCGGGCAGCGGCTCGCCCGTCTTGCCGCGGCCGAGAATGCTCGCCAGATCGAAGCGGAAGCCATCCACGTGCATCTCCATCACCCAGTAATGAAGACAGTCGTTGATCAGCGAGCGCACCACCGGATGATTGCAGTTCAGCGTGTTGCCGCATCCGGAAAAATTCAGATACCGCCCGTTGGCGTCGAGCAGGTAATAGACGGAATTGTCCAGGCCCCGGAAGGACAGTGTCGGCCCGCGCTCGTCGCCTTCCGCGGTATGGTTGAAAACCACATCGAGGATCACTTCGATCCCCGCGTCGTGGAACGCCCGCACCATCTGCTTGAATTCAGTCACCGCCGCGCCGGGTTCCGCGCGCGACCCATAAGAGGAATTCGGCGCGAAGAAGCCGATCGGGTGGTAGCCCCACAGGTTGAACAGCCGTTCGCCGGTGAGCGGGTTGAAGCGGTCCGTATCGGCCTCTTCAAACTCGTACACCGGCATCAGTTCCACGGCCGTAATGCCGAGTTCTTTCAGATACGGGATCTTCTCCGTCAAGCCCAGGTAGGTGCCCGGCGCGCTCACTCCCGACGAGGGATGGCGTGTGAACGCCCGCACGTGCAGTTCGTAAATCACGGATTCGGCCAGCGGCGTGTTCAGCGGCTGGTCGCCCAGCCAGTCGAAGCGCTCGAGCGGCATGCCGCAGACCCGCCGCGAGCTGACGCCCCACTCTTCGCCGCCCGCCAGCACCTTCGCGTAAGGATCGAGGAGATACACGGACGGATCGAAGCGGTGAATGGCGGGGTTCGGATTCGGGCGCATGTCCATCCGCCACGCGTACAGCACATCGCGGGGCAGTCCGCTGATCCAGACGTGCCAGATGTGCCCCGTGCGGTTGGCGCCTGCGTCCAGCGGGATTTCATGGAAAGGCAGCTTCCTGCCGGGGCGGAACAGGCTCAGCCACGCGTGCGTCGCGTGCTTGCTGAACACCGCGAAGTTGACGCCTTCCCCGAGCGGCGTCGCGCCCAGCGGAAGAGCCACGCCGCGGTCCACGCACAAAAAGCCGGCCATGGCGCCATGCTACAACGGTCTGGCGCCCGCCTCGCAGGCTGTGCTCATCGCCTCAGCAGATACACGGCGATCTCCGCTCGCCAGTTCGGCGCAAAACGGATCTGCGCGTGCCCGGAGAGGAACAGCCGGCTCTCGACGCGCCAGCCCTTCTCCTGGACCGTCTCCTCGAAGTCCAGCACCGTGAGGAAATGAATGTTTGGCGAGCTGTGCCACGAGTGAGGAAACAGCGCCGTCCGCGGGGCGCGCCCGCTGAGCAGGTGGTGGAGGCGCACGCGCCAGTGGCCGAAGTTCGGAAACGCCACGATCGCGTGCTTCCCGATCCGCAGCATCTGCTCCACCACCTCCAGCGGCCGCCGCAGCTCCTGCAACGTCTGGCTCAGGATCACGATATCGAAGGCGCCTTCGGGATACTCGCTCAGGCTCGATTCCAGATCCCCTTGATACACAGGCACGCCCCGCGACGCCGCCCGCTGCGCCAGCTCAGGCTTCACCTCGATGCCCCGTCCTTCGATCCGCTTGTTCTCCCGCAGCCACGCCAGCAGCGCTCCGTCCCCGCAGCCCAGATCGAGCACCCGCGCCCCCTCTGGAATCAGCTCGCTGATCAACGCATAGTCGCCGCGCCCCAGCACGTCGCGGACCTTCATGGCTGCGGCCTCCGGAAGTCCCGCTGGCACCGGTCCAGGAATCCGCGCATCACCTCCGTCTGCTCGGCAATGTCGACGAGAAACGCATCATGGCCGTAGTTCGATGTCAGTTCGCAATATGTGACATCGTGATTCCGGCTGCGCAGCGCGTTGACGATCTCCAGCGACTGATACGAAGGATACAGCCAGTCGGAAGTGAAGCTGATGACCAGAAACCGCGCCGTCGCGCGCTCCAGCGACGCCGCCAGCGACGGGTAGCCGAGCGTCAGGTCGAAATAATCCATCGCCTTCGTGATGTAAAGATACGAGTTGGCGTCGAACCGCCCCACGAACTGCTGCCCGCGGTAGCGCAGGTAGCTCTCCACCTCGAAGTCGATGTCGAAGCCGAAGCTGAACGCCTCGCGGTTCCGCAGCCGCCGCCCGAACTTTTCGCGCATCGACTCGTCCGACATGTAGGTGATGTGGCCGATCATCCGCGCCACCGCCAGCCCGCGCGCCGGAGGCTTGTCGTCCGGGTAATCGCCGTTCTGGAAATCCGGGTCCATCATGATCGCCTGCCGCCCGGTCTCGTTGAACGCGATCTGCTGCGCGCTGTGCCGCGCCGTGGCGGCGATCGGGATGCACGCTTCCACCGCCTCCGGATATGCAACGGCCCACTCCAGCGCCTGCATGCCGCCCATCGATCCGCCCGCCACCGCCAGCAGGCGCGGAATCCCGAGATGGTCGATGAGCTTCTTCTGAAGCCGCACCATGTCGGAGATCGTGATCACAGGAAATCGCAGCCCGTAGCGGCGCCCCGTGCGTGGATCCATCGACGAAGGGCCTGTGGTGCCCCGGCAACCGCCCAGCACGTTCGAGCAGATCACGAAGTAGCGGTTCGTGTCGAAGCCCTTGCCGGGGCCGATCATGTTGTCCCACCACCCGGTCTTGCCTTCGTGATCGATGCCCGCCGCGTGCGCGTCCCCCGTGAACGCGTGGAGGATCAGCACCGCATTGTTCTTCTCTTCATTCAGCCGCCCGTAGGTCTCGTAGGCGACCTGAAGGCCGTGCAGCGTCTCCCCGCAATCCAGCTCCAGCGAGTCGAACTGCACCAGCCTTGTCTCGGTAATCATGGGCCGCCTGACTCTCCATTGTAGTGGGCGTGCGCGCCTGAGGCCCCGCGGGCTGCCGCCAGCCGCTGCCCGGACGGTCGATCAGGAATCGCCCCGGAACACGAACAGCCGCGAGGGCGCGTCCTCGGGCAGCAGGTACAGCAGGCCGTCGCGGACATCCATGCCTTCGTTCGTGTAAGGAACGCCCCGGTCCGTGCGGCCCAGCGTCTCTCTTCCCAGCAGCCCCAGCGTGTCAGGATCCAGCCAGTCGACCACGGCTCGCGCCGTTGCACCTTTGCCCAGCAGCCCCGATGCGGCGATCGAACCGTACCGCCGCTTGATGTCCTGATACCGCACGCCGTGCGGATTCGCGCGCGTCCTCAGCAGCTTCCCCTCCCGAGAGTACAGATGAAACTGCCGCGCGTCCCAGTTCGCCGCCAGCAGCCCGTCCGGCAACACCGCCAGCGCACCGATATGGTCCGCCGACTCGAAGGCGGAGATCACCTCCAGCGTCTCTTTCGAGCGCCTCTGGATTACGGTTCGCCCGTCCGGACGGTATTCCGCCACGGGGATCCACAGAGACTCCTCGTCATGATCAAACCCGCCGGGGTGGTACATCTCCCCCTGCTGCACTTCGACCGCCCGCAGCCGCTTGCCCGTCTCCAGTTCGTATTCGAACAGCCACCCCTTGCGCGCCGCCCGCTCCACGCTGGTCACCCATAGGCGTTGCCCGTCCACCACGATGCCCTGCACGTGATGGGTGTCGCCTTCGAGCGGGATCACGCGAACCAGCGTCCATGCGAGGAAGAGAAGAAAGTGCATAGGAACCGCCCGCGCCGTACAATCGCCAGCATGAGGCGCGGAATTCCGATTTTACTGATTCTCGCCGCCGCCCTGCGCGGCGAGCCGCGGCGCATCCTCGTCGCGTTTCACTCCGAAACCGGCAACACCGCGGCGCTCGCCACAGCCGTCGGCGAGGGCGCCATGCGCGTCGAGGGCGTCAGTGTCGCGGTCAGGCCCATGCAGGAAGTCCGGGACGGGGAGATCCGCGCCGCGGACGGCATTGTCCTCGGCACGCCCGTTCACTGGCAGACGCTCTCCGCGGCGGCCAAGTCGTTCCTGGACCGCCTGGGGCGCGTGCTGGGTCCGTCATACGGGGAAGGGAAGACCGGCGGCGTCTTCGTCACCTCGGGCTCGCCCTCCAACGGAGCGGATCTGGCGCGGCTCGACGTCATCGCCTCGCTGCTGTCGCTGCGCTTCGTCGTCATCGGCGGCGTCATCGAAGGCGGCTATGGCTCTCTTGGCCCCCAGGCGTTCGGGAGCGTCACGCCTGCTGCGCGGGAAGACGCCCGCCGCTTCGGTGAACGGTTCGCCAGATTCACCCTGAGGATGCCATAAGAGAATGCTTGGCATCATTCTTGGCACTTATCATCTACTGAACTCCTGGAGTATCATCAAATTGTGAGGACGACTCTGCATCTGGATGACGCCGCCTACAGAATTGCCCTCCGCCACGCACGGCGCCGCCGCATCGGATTGGGCAAGGCCGTTTCCGAGCTGGTGCTCAGGGCCGCCCAGGCGCGCATGCCGACGAAGGTGGTGGACGGGCTGCTCATCTTCGATCCCCCGCAAGACCTCCCCAGGATTACGCCGCGCGAGGTCTGCCAGATCCTCGAACAGGAGCAAGAGTGAGCGGAGCGAACCTGCTCGACGTCAATGTCCTTCTGGCTCTGTTCTGGCCACGGCACACGGGCCACGCCGCGGCCCGGCGCTGGTTCGCTTCCCACCGGAATCAGGCATGGGCGACGTGCGCGCTCACCGAGGCCGGCTTCGTCCGGCTGCTGTCGAATCCGGCCCTCACCCTCGGCCATGTGCAGCCGCAGGAGGCCCTCCAGTTGCTCCTGGAGAATTCGAAGGACTCCAGGCACGAGTTCTGGCCGATGGACATCGCCCTCCCGGAGGCCATCCGCCTGTCCGGTGTGCCCCTGGAGGGTCACCAGCACGTCACGGATCTTTACCTGCTCGGCCTGGCCTGCCACCGCGGCGGCAAGCTGGTCACCTTCGACGAGAAGCTCGCAAAGGCTTCCCGCCATGCTGTCCTGTTGCGCGGTTGACGCCGCCGCAGCCCAGCAATCGAAGCGGGACGCGGGACGCTCTGAACCGTCCTCCGGGCCGGGCTTGCCTGCCTTGATATGATTCCGGGTGCACGCCGGACAACGGCCTGCTCCCAGGATCAAGCGTCTATGAAAGTCTCAGCCTTCGGCGGCGCCGCCGCTCTCTGGCTGGTGGCCGGCTGGCTGCTGGCGGCTCCGCCTTCGCTCGCCGCGCAGCAGGCGCCGGACACGCGCCGCTGGACCACCGCCGACGATCACAAACACATGATGCAGCAGCTCGGCATCCGCGCCCTGCGCCCGGGGCCGAGCGGGAATGAGAAGGCCCCCAACGCGGCCAACTACGACGAATCGAAGGCCAACCCGTTTCCCGGCTACCCCGAACTGCTGCGGCTGAAGGACGGCAGCCCCGTCACTACGCCTGAACTTTGGTGGAAGAGGCGGCGGCCGGAGATCGCCGAGGACTTCGAGCGCGAAGTCTATGGGCGCGTCCCGCCGGATGCGCCGAAAATCGAGTGGCGCGTCGTCAGAACTGCGGAAGACAAGGCCGGACCGTTTCCCAGTCTGGCCCGCGAACTGCGCGGCCGCGCCGACAACCGCGAATTCCCGGAAATTGAGGTGGAAATCCAGATGGTCGTGGTGACGCCCGCATGGATCAAACAGCCCGTGCCGCTGATGATCCTGTTCGGACGTCCCGCCTTTCCGTCCGACCCGGTGCCGCCCGCGTTCGCCAGATTCGCCGCCCTGGCCGGTCCCGATCCTCCCGCCACGGTGCAATTGATCGGCGCCGGCTGGGGCTACGCTCTGCTGAGCCCAACCAGCATCCAGGCCGACAACGGTGCGGGGCTCACCAAAGGCATCATCGGCCTCGCCAATCGAGGCCGCCCGCGGAAGCCCGATGACTGGGGCGCGCTGCGCGCCTGGGCCTGGGGCGCCTCGCGGGCGCTCGACTTTCTCGAAACCGATCCTTCCGTCGATGCGAAGCGCGTGGGTATTGAAGGCGTCTCGCGCTTTGGCAAGGCGGCGCTGGTGACGATGGCCTTCGATGCCCGCTTCGCCGTGGCTCTGATCGGTTCTTCCGGCGAGGGCGGCGTCAAGCCCCACAGGAGGAACTTCGGCGAAGCCGTCGAGAATCTCACCGGGGCCGGGGAATACCACTGGATGG
The DNA here is from genome assembly GCA_937920635.1 of uncultured Bryobacteraceae bacterium. Classification (GTDB taxonomy): domain Bacteria; phylum Acidobacteriota; class Terriglobia; order Bryobacterales; family Bryobacteraceae; genus JANWVO01. The sequence goes on along the minus strand of CAKZUE010000054.1, from coordinate 100,285 downwards.
CCGGCAATTTCCTGAAATACGGAGCAGCGGAATCTGATTTCGGGAGCAAAAATGCGGGCGATATTCCTGTCGATTCCCACCAGTTGCTGGCGCTCTGCGCGCCGCGGCTCGTCTTTGTCAGCTATGGAATTCCGGAGAAAGGCGACGCCAAATGGCTCGATCAGCAGGGTTCTTTCATGGCTGCCGTGGCCGCCGGGCCTGCCTGGCGCCTGCTCGGCGCGAAGGATCTCGGCGTAACAGAGGATTACCGGGTTGCGAAGATGCCGCCCGTCAATACCGGGCTTCTGGACGGCGAACTCGCCTGGCGGCAGCATGACGGCGGCCACACCGACGGACCCAACTGGAAGTATTTCATCCCCTGGGCTTCCGGCAAGCTCGGCTGGAAAGCGCCTCCGCATCCGCAATTTCCGCCGGACGAGCCCGTGCCGCGCCTCGACGCCAACTCGCTGGAGGCCCACGCCGAGCTTCTGGAAAAAACAAAAAAGGGCAAAATCGACCTCTATTTTCTCGGCAATTCCATCACCCGGCGATGGGGAGCTCTCGATTATCCTCATCTTTTAGAGCATTGGAAGAAGACATTTTTTGGCTGGAACGCCGCCAATTTCGGCTGGGGCGGCGACACCACGCGCAATATTCTGTGGCGCATCCGGAACGGCGGGCTCGACGGCGTGAACCCGAAAGTCGTCGTGCTGATGGCCGGAACCAACAATCTTGGCCGCGATTCCGTGGGCTGGATCGTCGAGGGAATCCGCGCCATTATCGCCACGGTCCACGAGAAGGCCCCCGGCGCGCACATCATCCTGATGGGCATCACGCCGCGGGGCGACAACCCCGTCCACCGCGCCACCATTCCGCTCATCAATCAGGAGCTCGCGAAGCTCGCTGGAGAGCAGGTCCGCTTCGTGGACTTTGGCAACCGTTTCCTGACCGCCCGGACGGGGCTGTCAGGCCTTCTGCTCGAGGCCGACCGCGTCCATCTCGCGCTTCCGGGTTACGAGGCATGGGCGGATGCGCTGCGGCCGCACCTGCTCGAACTCCTTGGTCCGCCCGCGCAGGAAGACTCCGCCCCGCCGCCCACGGGCAATCCGGCTGCCCGGAAGCCGATTCCGTAACGGATGCGGCGCTGGAGGCACGCCCCCCTTTTTGAGCCCCGGCGCGGCGGCACTTCACAGCGGCAGACGGTGACCCTCCAGTACAATGCATGGCAATGGCATCGGCTTCCACGCCCGGGCTGCTCAGGCGTCTGGGCCTGTTCAGCGCCACCGCGCTCGTCATCTCCAACATGGTGGGCACGGGCATCTTCACCTCCACCGGCTTCCTCGCCGGCGATCTGGGCGACCCCCGGCTCGTGCTCGTCATCTGGCTGGTAGGTGGCGTCGTGGCGCTGGCCGGCGCGCTTTCCTATTCCGAGTTGGGCGTGAACTTCCCCGCCTCGGGCGGCGAATATGTCTACCTGACGCGCGCCTATGGGCCGACGCTCGGGTTCATGAGCGGATGGGTGAGCTTCTTCGCCGGCTTCAGCGCGCCCGTGGCGACAGCGGCGCTGGCATTCTCGAATTACCTCGGCTATTTCTTCCCCGCGCTTCGGCAGGAAAACGTCTGGTTCCGGCGCACCTGGGGCGAAATCGGCATCGAAGCGGGCGGCGCCCAACTGGCGGCCGCTACGCTCATCCTCGTCTTCACGGTTCTCAACCTGTTCGGCGTGGAATTCATCGCGCGCATCCAGAACACGCTCACGTCGATCAAGGTGCTCGTCATGGTGGCCTTCATCGCCTTCGGCCTCGCCGTCGGCCAGGGCGACTGGTCGCATCTGTCCCAGACAGCCGTGCGGACCTCCTCCACCCCTCTGGCCGCGCAGTTCGCCCTCAGCCTCTTCTGGATCTACGTCGGCTACAGCGGATGGAACGCCGCTACCTACATCGCCGAGGAATTGAAAAAACCCGAACGCACGCTGCCCATGGCGCTGGCCATCGGCACGATCACGGTGGGCATCCTCTACATCCTGTTCAACGTGGTGTTCATCTACGCCATGCCGCTCGAGCAGATGAAGGGCGTGCTGGCCATCGGCAGCGTCACCGCGCGCGCCCTGTTCGGTCCTGAAGCCGCCGGCGTCTTCAGCGGGCTGCTGGCCGTCAGTCTGATGTCCACGGTGAACGCGATGGTGACCATCGGGCCGCGCCTGTATTACGCGATGGCGAAAAATGGCGCGTTCCTTCCCTCGGCCGCCTGGGTGCATCCAAAGTGGCGCACGCCCGTGCCCGCCATTCTCTTCCAGGGCGCCTGCGCGATGCTGATGACCCTGGTCAACTTCGGCAATCTGATGACTTACATCGGCTACCTGCTGAATCTCTTCGCGATGCTCGCCGTGGCCAGCCTCTTCTGGCTGCGGAGGAGGCCCGACTGGCAGAAACTGGCCCCCGTCAGCTTCGCCTGGCCGGTGGTTCCCCTGTTGTTTGTTGTGCCGGGGCTGTGGCTCGTCGTGGCGGGTTTGCGCTTCGCGCCGGTCATCTCCACCGCCGCGGCGCTCACCCTGATCTCCGGCGCGCTCGTCTACCGCTACCGCGTCGTGCCCAGGCTGCGCTCCTGAACGCCGCGCGTTTGCTGAATCGCGGAGCCTTCCATCGGGGCCTGCACCCACTGCAGCCACCGTGTGCGCGCCTTCCGCCGCGACTCGCTCTGCTCCTTGGCGCGGTACATCTCCCGGTCAGCCATCGCCAGCAGGTCTTCCGCGTCGGCGCCGTCGTCGGGGTAGGAAGCCCACCCCATCGACAGGATCAGATCGTAGCCCGTGCGCTGATGCACGTCCTCCTCCACGGCGTGCTTGAACTGTCCGAGGCGCAGCGGCGCCGAGTCCCGGTTCAGTCCGCTGAAGACAAGCACAAACTCATCGCCCCCCATCCGGGCCACATAGTCGTACTCGCGGCAGCGCGTCCGCAGGGCCTCGCCCAGGACCCGCAACAGGCGGTTGCCCTCGAAATGGCCGCACTGATCGTTGATCAGTTTGAAATTGTCCACGTCGCAGACCGCCACCGTCAGCGGCTCGCTCTGCCGCCGCGCCCGCGCCAGTTCCCCGTCGAGATGAAGGAACAGCGACCGCGCGTTGGGCAGCCCGGTCAGAAAGTCCGTCGTGGCCGAACTCTCCGCCTGCTTGTACCGCAGCGCGTTTTCCACCGCCAGCGCCAGCTTGGAACTGATTGCCAGCAGGATCCGCAGATGGTCTTTGCTGAAAGCATTCCGCTCAGCCCGGTATAGCGTCACCACCCCCACCACGCCGTTGAGCCCCTCCAACGGCGCCGCCAGCGCCGATTGCAGGGTCGAAAACTTCGAATCGTCGTTCAGGTATCCCGGCTCCACGCTCGGATTTCCGTTCAGGATCTCCCGCCCGGTCTCGGCTACCCATCCGGACAGCCCCTGCCCCAGCGGAATGCGCAGGGAGGAAAACAGCCGTGCATTCTCGCCGACCACGAAGACCGGTTCGAGCACCTGTTCCTTCAACAGGTACACCGCCATCGCGTCGAACGGCACGATCCGTTGCAGCCTGACGCTCAGCACCGACAGCGTCTCATCCAGGCTGAGCGATGTGCCCAGGTCATGCGCCAGCTCGAACAACTCGTGTGCCTCCTGCCGCGCGGAGGCGATCTGATTCAGGAAATCCGGCTGCTCGCCGGCGGGCTCAGCCGCCCTCTGGAAACCTGCCGCAGGCGCCTCGCCGCCTTGGATGTCGAAGTTTTTGGCCAGCTTCAGGTCCTCCACCTGCCGCGAGCGCGCCATCTTCTCCAGCTCGCGGTAGCGCCTCGCCAGCACCTCCACCACCTTCGGGTCGAACGCCTTGCCCGCCTCGCTCAGGATCACGCCCACCGCCTCGTCCAGCGGCAGGGCTTTGCGGTATTGCCGGTCCGTCGCCAGCGCGTCCAGCGCGTCCACCACGCTCAGAATTCTCGCTCCGATCGGGATCTCCTCGCCCTTCAGCTTGTCCGGATATCCGCTCCCGTCCCACCTCTCATGATGGGACCGCACGATCGGCGCCACCGGATACGGGAAACGCACCCGCTCCAGGATCTGCGCCCCCACCACCGGATGGATCTTCATCCGCTCGAACTCCTCCGGCGTCAGCTTGCCCGGCTTCGAGATGATATGCTCCGGCACCGCCAGCTTCCCGATGTCATGCAGCAGCGACGCCGCCCGCAGCGCCTCCAGTTCCTCTGCGCTCAGCCTCAAATCCCTCCCGATCTCCATGGCGTAGACCTGCACCCGCTGCAAGTGCTCCTGCGTCGTCTCGTCCTTGGCGTCGATAGCCAGCGCCAGCGCCTCGATCGTTCGCAGGTGCAGCGATGCCATCTCCTCGGCGTGCCGCAGCCCCGCCTCCACCTTTTCCAGGTACAGAAGATAGGCACGGTATGGCAGGTACAACGCCAGCAGCAACAGCAGCGGGATCTGCCACCCGAACTGGATCCGCGCCAGATCAAACAGCGCCGACAGCAAGGATGCCGCCACATAGTACGGCATCATCCAGAAGTGGCGCTCCTTCCAGATCTGCCCCAGCCGCCTCCCCTCTTCCAGCGCCTGCCTCACCACATCCAGAAACGACAGTGGCAGGAATACCGCCACGCCCGCCAGCACCGCGCTCACCGCCGCCGCCAGCTCGCGCCTTGCGGACGCTGGCGCCACGCCCCGCAAAGCGTAATCCCCCGCCGCCATCGCCAGACTCCACAGCGCCACCGAGAACAGAATCCGTTCCGCCGACTTCCTCTCCCCTCGCCGCGCCCCCAGCTCGATCGCCGCTCCGTTCAGCGCCCCCAGCACGATCGCCTGCTCTCCCCCCAGCGCCCGCAGCCCGATCATCACAAACAGCAGGCTCGCCGGCAGGAGTTGCCCCCCCTGATTCACTCCCACCTGCCAATAGCTCGCCAGAACTGACAACAACAGATACGACAGGAACTGGAGCTGCTCCGTCGCCTGCCACGTCAGCAGCGACGGCACTGTCAGTGCGGCAGCCACCAGGATGACCAGCCGGATATAGGCTCGGCCCACGCCGTGGGCGTTCATGCCCAAATCATCGGCGGTTGTGGCGTGGAACATTACGCGGCCCCGGACTAAGGTGATTTCCTCAGCATTGCTCAGGTTTTCCCATCGTCTCAGGGTGCGGAACTGCCCTCTCCCTTTTCTCGTCAACCTCCTGCAAGATAAACGTAACAGCGTTGACGATGTCAGACCGCGCCACCATCAGGCTGGATCTGTTGGGGCTGCCGGCGGTTTTCGCCAGCCCCGCCATGCGCGCCCTGTTCGAACTCATCGAGCGCGTCGCCCGCTCCCCGGCAGCCGTTCTGATCCTCGGCGAAAGCGGCACGGGAAAAGAGCTCGCCGCCCGCGCCGTGCACCACTTCTCCCTCCGGTGCGCCCGCCCCTGGGTGGACTTCAGTTGCGGCGCGCTTCCGGAACATCTCCTGGAAAGCGAACTGTTCGGCTACGAGCGCGGCGCCTTCAGCGGCGCCTTCTCCCCCAAGCCCGGCCTGTTCGAACTTGCCCATACCGGCACCCTCTTCCTGGATGAAATCGGCGAACTTGATCCCCGCATGCAGGTCAAGCTCCTCCGCGTCCTTGACGGCGTTCCCTATTACCGCCTGGGCGGCACCAAAAAGGTCCAGGTGGATGTGCGCATCGTCGCCGCCACCAATGCCGACCTCGAGCGCGCCGTTCGCGAAGGCCGCTTCCGCAGCGACCTTTACCACCGCCTGAGCCAGGTCGTGCTCCGCGTGCCCCCGCTCCGCGAGCGCCCGGAAGACCTCGCCCCGCTGGCCGAGCACTTCCTCGCCTCCTACGAGGCGCAACCTAAACTCACCCGCGCGGCGCTTGCCATGCTCGAAAACCACCACTGGCCCGGTAACGTCCGCGAGCTCCGCAATGTGCTCACCCGCGCCGCACTCGCCGCTGCCGGCGCTCCCATCGAACCCTGCCACCTCGGCCTGGCGGCCGCCCCGCGCGGCTGCGGCCAGCCCATCGTCCTGCATGGGCTGGAATCTCTCGAGCGCGAAGCCATCTGTCAGGCGCTTGAACAGACCGGCGGCCACCGCCAGAAGGCGGCCGCGCTGCTCGGCATCTCCCGCCGTACGCTCAGCCGCAAGCTCAGGCAATATGAAGAGGAAGGCGGGCCGGCGCTCCTGCGCGAAAGCCGGACGTCCCGCGCGCCTTCGGCCGACGCCAATGGAAGGAGCGGTCATGAGCCGCAGCTGGCAGGAAAAACGGCGTGAGGCCCGCCGGGCGGCCAGCGGCCCGGTCAAACTGGTTCTCCAGGATTCCCTCGAACCCCGCATCGTGCAGGGCAGCCTCCTCGATATCAGCGACCACGGCTTCCGCGCTGCCCACGGCTTCTCCGGTCTGACCTGCGGCCAGGAAGTTGTCTTCGAACATGAGGGCCGCCGCGGCCGCGCCCGCGTCGCCTGGACCCGCGTCACTCAGGACGGCGTCGAGTCCGGCTTCTTCGTCCTGGCCGGCTGATCCCGCCTCCCCGCTCCGTACCCTGGGCGCCCGCCCCCTTCGTATAATGAAGTGTTTGGACCTCCCCGCTCGGGGCCTTGACACCCATCATGCGCATCTTGCCTGTCTTTTGCGCCGCATTCCTTCTCGCGGCTGCCGCCGGGGCTGATTCAGCCGACCCCCGCACGGCCTTCTCCCAGCTTCCTGCCTGGTTTGAACCCGGCCCCTCTCCGGGCACGTTCGTCAGCCGCACGCCCGCTCTGGCCCTCGCCATTGACGCGACCGGCGCAGACCTCGCCCGGCCCGGCTTTGCCGCGCGCCTCGAGTTCCGTGGCGCCCAGCCCGCCCGTCTCGAACCGCTCGAACCCCTGCCCGGCAAGAGCCAGTATCTGGTCGGACGCGACCGCCGCCAGTGGCGCAACGACGTCCCCCACTACCGCCGCGTCGCCGCCCGCCAGCTCTACCCGGGCATCGACGCTGTCTATTACTCCAATGGGCGCGAGCTCGAGTTCGATCTTCTCGTCGCCCCCGGCGCCGATCCCTCCGCCATCGTTCTCGACTTCCGCGGCGCCCAGCCCGCGCTCGAAGCCGACGGCAGCCTCTCGCTCAATGGCCGCATCCGCCAGCGCCCCCCCGTCGCCTACCAGATCGCCGGCACGCGCCGCATTCCTGTTGAAAGCCGCTATGCCGTGGACGGCGCCTCGGCACGCTTTATCCTAGGCAGCTACGATCCCCGACTGCCTCTCGTCATCGATCCCGTCATCGACTGGGGCGGCTACTTCGGCGGGGACGAAATGGAAGTCATCCGTAGCGTCGCGGCTGATCCCGCCGGCGGCTACTGGATCGCCGGCAGCTCCAACTCCATCCTCCCGGTAGCCCCCAATACCGATCCCTTCCAGTGGGAGCGCAACGGCTCGCGCGCCGCCACCGTGCTCGCCGCCGCCGTCTCCGCCGCCGACGACACCATCACCGTCGATTCCGCCACCGGCTTCCCCTTTGTCCCCACTTACGAGATCACCATCGGCGAAGAGGTCATGACCGTCACCCAGATCGCCGGCGGCACCACCTGGACCGTCCGCCGCGGCGTCAACGGCACGGCTCCCGCCGCTCATCCCGCCGGTACGAGTGTCTTTTACTACGTCCCCGACATCACCACCCGCGACGCCTTCCTGGCCAAGATCGTGCCCGAGGGTGACTCCTGGCGCGTGGCCTATTTCACTTACATCGGCGGCGGCGGTGAGGACGAGATCCTCTCCATCGCCATGGCCGGACGCCGCGTGGCCATCGCCGGCAAGACCGCCTCGGAGAACTTCCCCGTCACCTGGAACGCCTTCCAGCCCAAGCGCAACGCCCAATACGACATCTTCATCGCCCTGTATGATCCCCTCTCCTCGGGTCCCGACGCGCTGACATTCTCCACCTATTACGGCGGCGAACTCTCCGACACTCCCACCGCCATCGCCGCCGGCCCCAATGGCCGCATCGCCGTGGCCGGCTACACCGATTCCGGCTTCCTGAACTTCGTCGTCTCCGGCCTCTCGCTCCAGCCCGCCAACCGCGGCGGCACCGAGGCGTTTCTCGTCGTCGCCGATCCCTTCCAGGAAGCTCCCGCCTCGCTCGTCTACGCCACCTACTTCGGCGGCGCCTCCACCGACATCGCCAACGCCGTCGCCTTCGATTCAGAGGGCAAGGTGTATGTGGCCGGCGTCTCAATGTCGGAGGATCTGCCCATCACCGACAACGTGCAGATCGGCAGCCCGCTCTCGGTCGGTGACGGCTTCCTGCTCAAGATCGATCCCGATCAGCTCTGGTTTGACTCGTTCCTCTACGGCGGCTATTGGGGCGGCAATGATCTCGATGTGATCACCGCCATCGCCGTCACCGCCCCGGACGAGGTCTGGATCTCCGGCTACAGCTTCTCCGACGATCTGCCCGTCACGCCCGGCGCGCACCAGAGCTCCCGCCGCGGCGCCGCCGACGCTTTTCTGGCCAAGCTGAATCTCCGCGGCTACGGCGTGAATTTCACGCCCTTCTGCACCTACTTCGGCGGGCTCCGCAGCGAAGTGCCCAACGCCATGGCCTACGACCCGCTCACCCGCTCCATCACGCTCACCGGCTACACCACCTCGCCCGACTTCCCCGTGAAAAACTTCCCCGGCTACGAGCAGCCCCGCATCCGCTCGTACGAGATCTTCGTGACGCGCTTCGCGGAGGAGGAGACGGGAGAAGCCCAGTTGGTCTGGTCCACCATGTTCGGCGGCGCCAACGCCGACGTCGGAACCGGCATCGCCATCGGTCCCGACGGCAGCGTATTCGTCGGCGGCTATTCCACTTCGCTCAACCTGAACATCGCCGGCGCGGCGGCCAAGCCCAACGGCCTCGGCCGCGACGCAGGTGTCTTCATCCGCATCGTTCCCTGAAGCGGGCTCCGGCGCCTCTTCGGTAGAATGGCCCTTGCCGGTAACCTGCCGCCACTGCTTGCGCCTGAATGTTTTTGGGCTTGCGGCGGTCTTCCGCCCGCTCCCCAGGTGGATTCATGTCATCGTCCCGCTCCATTTCCTCCGCGCTTGTCTGCGCCATTTTTCTGTTGTTCGTCTCCGGCTGCCGGAATCACAGTCAGCCCGCCGCCAAGAAAGAAGGCGCAGTCGGCGCCGTGCGCGTCGCTCAGGTTGCCCAGCGCACCATCCAGCGCGCCATCGAGAGCGTCGGCACGCTGTTCCCTTTTGACGAAGCCATCATCAGCGCGGAAGTCGACGGGCCGCTCGTCGAAGTCGCCGCCGATCTCGGCGACCAGGTCAAGGAAGGCCAGGTGCTGGCCCGCATCTCGGATGAGGAACAGCGCTACCTCGTCGCCCAGCAGGAGGCGCAGCTCCGCCAGTCCCTCGAGCGGCTCGGCCTGAAGAACGAAGGCGACCGCCTGAAGGACATCGAGGACGCCCCTGACGTCCGCCGCGCCCGCGCCGATCTGTTCGACGCCGAGTCCCGCTACAAGCGCGTCCGCGAGCTCGTCGACCAGGGCATCGGTCCCCAGTCCGACCTCGACCAGGCTCTGGCCCGCTTCCAGGCTGCCCAGGCCGCCTACGACCAGACCCGCAACCAGACCCGCAACCTGCTCCAGGAGGTCGAGCGCTTCAAGGCCGCCCTCAGCCTTCAGCGCAAGAAACTGAGGGACACGGTGGTCCGCGCGCCCTTCGCCGGCTATGTCAAGGAGCGCCAGGCTGTCGTCGGCGCTTATGTCCGTGCCAACTCGCCCCTGTTCACGCTCGTCAAGATCGACCCCATCCGCCTGCGCATCGAGGTGCCGGAGCGCATGAGCCCGTGGGTGCGCGCCGGGCAGAATGTCGAAGTCTCCCTCGAGGCCTTTGCGGACCGCAAGTTCACCGGCAAGGTCTGGCGCATCTCGCCCACCGTGGATCAGACCAAGCGCACTTTCGTGGTCGAAGCGCTCATCCAGAATCCCCGCGCCGAGCTCAAGCCCGGCTCCTACGCCCGCGCCCGCATCCAGACCGAAAAAGCCGAAACGATCACCGTCGTCCCCGCGCGCGCCGTGCTCTATGTCCTCGGTTCCAACAAGAGCTTCGTTGTCAAGCCCGATTCCACCGTCGAGGCTCGCGAGGTGAAGGTCGGGGAGCGCCTGCCCGAAGAGGTCGAAATCCTGGAAGGGCTCGAGCCGGGCGAGACCGTCGCCGTCTCGAACCTCGCCCGCCTCACGCCCGGCATGACCATCAAAATCCAGCAGGGCGCGCCGCCCAAGAGCTGAAAAAAGGGGACAGGAACACAATTCCCCTTTTTCCCTCCGCCCCAGGTTTTCCCGCGCCCTTTTCTGACAGGACTTCACCGCGCCTTTCTCTGCGCGGTTTCCCGCCGCCCTCGGGCGGCGGCTGCAAGCCGAACGTGTCGCCTGGCGCCATTTCCTCCGGATTCCCCCTCGCGCTCGCGCGAGGGCTGCGCTTCCATGCACGCATTCCCCTCGCCCTTGGGCGAGGGCTGCGTTTCGCCCCACGGTTCCCCTCGCGCTCGCGCGAGGGCTGCGCTTCCCGTTGCTCCCGTCCTCTGTTCTGGGCCGCAATCCTCAAGCATTCCGGCTGCAAGCAAGCAGCCCAGGCTCGACCCGCCCCTGCACCCGGGCAAGGCTCTCCCGTCGCGCCTGGCTTTCTGAGAGCTCCGCCCGCTACCGCGCCTGCCGCACCCAGCCGCAGATCTCTTCGATCACTGCTCCCGCCACATGGCCCGGCCGCTGATATTCTTCTGGCCGGCTTTTGCCCTCGCCCGCCTGGAACAGGTGGTTCAGCGCCTCGTAGCGCTTCAGCACTGTCCGCGGGTGCCGGGCCAGCGCCTTCTGCCACAGCCGGTAATCTTCGTCCGTCACCTGATAATCGCGCCCGCCGTGCAGCAGGAGGATGCGGGTGTTGAGCCGCGCCGCCTCCGCCAGCGGATCCAGCCCGCGCAGGGAGAGCCAGTAGGCGCGCGGCGCGCCCAGCGCCGTCTCCGGCCCCTCCCCCGTCTCGCGGATGCGCCGCACCGCAGCCGCTTCCCTTTCCGCCTCGGCCAATTTCTCGCGGGCGGCGTCCGTGTCGCCCATCTGCAATGGCAGCAGGTAGCGCACCTGTTCGACGTACAGATCCTCGAGCGGCTGCGCCGGCGCCGCCATCAGGATGACGCCTGCCAGCCGCTTGTCTTCTGCCGCGATCAGAGGCGCGGCCCACGCGCCCAGGCTGTGGCCCAGCAGAAAGACGCGCTCCGGATCCACGCCGGGCGTCTTCCGCAGCAGATCGAGCGCCGCCAGCGCGTCGTCGATCACTTCGTCCCGCAAGGTGATCGCTTTGGCCGCCGCCAGCTTCGCGGCGTGCTGCCGCGTGCGCTTCTCGTAACGCAACACCGCCACGCCGCAGGATGCCAGCCCCTCGGCCAGATCGCGGAACGGCTTGGCCGCGCCCACCGTCTCGTCACGGTCGTTGGGCCCCGACCCGTGCACCAGCGCCAGGGCAGGGAACGGCCCTTCGCCCCGGGGCATCGTCAGCGTGGCAGGCAGCGGCCAGCCCGCCGCGCCCGCCGACACCTCGCGCTCGGTGAACCGTTCAGGCGCGCTGTAGGACGGCCGCGCCCGGGACAGAGCCGCCGCCGGAGGCCGCAGGAACAGGCCTGCCACCTCGCCCGCGGCGTTGATCGACACTTGCACCCGGAGCGAACCCTGCTCGAACTCCACCGGCACGAAGGCCAGCTCCATCGGCCCTGCCTTCGAGATCTCCGGTTCGCCGATCTTCTTCACCGCTCCCAGCGCGGCCAGTTGCGCGCCCACGGCCTTCCGCAGCATCTCCGGTGGAGCGGCTTTGCGCATTTCGGCGGAGAACTTCTCCGCCAGCGCTTCGTACTCGCCGCGCACCAGCAGCCCTGCCGCCTCGCGCGCCCGCGCCGCCGTCTCCGGCGCCTGCGCGGGTGCCGCCGCGGCCCCGACCCACAGCAGCAGTGTCAGCGCCCGCCTATTCATCTTCGACGACCACCGCCGTCCCATACGCCAGCAGCTCAGCCACGCCCTCCGCCACCATCGAGGTGACGAACCGCACGCCGACCACGGCACTCGCCCCCAGCATCTCCGCCTCCGTCACCATGCGGTCCAGCGCCTGCTCGCGGCTCTCGGCCAGCAGCTTCGTGTACTCCTGTACTTCGCCGCCGACGATGTTGCGCAGCCAGGCCAGGATGTCACGCCCGATGTGCCGCGCCCGCACCGTGTTGCCGCGCGCCAGTCCCAGCGTGCGCACGATCCGCTTGCCTGCAATTGTCTCGCTTGTCGTGATGATCATTTCTCGATCCTCCGGTACTTGTCATGGGGCAACTGCCGCAACCGCTCCACGGCGACGCTCACAAACAGCAGCACGAACCCGATCACCACCGCGCTGCCGATCAGTTCTTCCACCGTCGGCGGCCGCCAGTGGCGGATGTAGGTGATGGTTCCATAAATGAACCACGCCGCCACTCCCGCCAGCACGAACAGCCACCCCAGGCGCCGCGGCGCCTGCACGCTCAGGCTCTTCTCCAGGTCTTTCATCCTCGCCTCCGGCGGTTCGGCAAAAGCCAGTTCCTTCGTCAGTTCTTGCAGCCGCGCCATCTCCTCGAAAGCCCGGCGGCATTCCTCGCAGTCTTCCAGATGCACCCGCACTCTCTGCGCGGAGCCCTGGGTCAGCTCGCCATCCAGATAGGCCGACAACATCTGGCGGATTTCCTCGTGCTGGTTCGGTGCTGTCACAGATACCTCCTCATCTGCTCGCGCACTTTCTCGCGCGCGTGATGCAGGCGCGAAGAGACTGTGCCGAGGCTCAACCCCAGCACCTCCGCAATCTGCCCGTAGTCCAGCCCGTGCCAGTCCCGCAGCAGCAGGATCTCGCGCTGCTCGGCCGGCAAAGACCGAATCGCGGCCCACAGCCGTTCAGCCAGTTCGCTCTGCTCGGCGGCTTTATCCGGCCCTGCCGCCGGCGACCGGAGCAGCGCCTGATCGATTTCCGCCTCCTGCCTGCGCGCCCGGCGCCGCAGGTGATCGATGGCCAGGTTCCGGATCACCGAATACAGCCACGCCGTCGGCTCACGCGCCGGGTCGCGGCTCGCCCACCGCTCGTGCAGCCGCAGGTAGGCCTCCTGCGTGATGTCCATGGCCTGTTCCCGCTCGCCCACCAGGTGCAACGCAAAGCAGTAGGCCTTCTTCCAGCCCCGCTCGAAAAACTCTGCGAAGCTCTCCGGCCCGCTGTCCGCTGCGTCTCCCACCGGCATCGCTGGCATCGTGGTTGTGGCCGTCATGGCTCTGCTGTCTATTACGCCCGGCGGCCGATTTTCTTCTCCACTATCTCACGAAGGGAGCAGCGTGACCCCGCTCCCTCTGTAAAATCGCGAAGGTGCCAGATACCACTGGCGCCTTCGCACTTTGCGTTCGCCAGGCGATGATGAGCCGTGCGCACAATGAAGCTCACGTGCGGCCTGCGCCAACGCCGGCGGCACGCAAGTGCGCAAGGGCGGCTTCAGAGCCGCGCGAAAGGTGGCGTGCGAGAACCCGGCCGCCGTCGCGCCAGCCCGAAGCAGCGCCGCGCTGCGGCGGAATCGTCCCAGGCTCGCGCCGCTGGGGGCGCCCGGGGCGCGGATCAGGCTCTCCGGCCGCACGAGCGGCCCCGAGTCACAGCCCCCGGCGCGCCTCTGCCGCTTCTAGTACTTCACCGACAATGAGAACTGCCACGACCGCGGCGGTTCCTGCGCCGTCACGCGTCCGAACGCCGTGTTCACCGGATCCGTGTTCGGCGCCCGCAGCACCACCTCGTTGCGGGCGTTGAACGTATCGGCGCGGAACACCACCCGGATGCCTTCCGTTACCCGGAACGTCTTGTTCGCCGACAGGTCCAGCCGGCGCTGCGTATCCGTGCGGATGTTGGAATACCGCAGCGGCGCTGTGCGCACGTTCCACGCCAGCACGTCGGTCGACTTCCGGTTGAACACGTCCGTGTTGAACCACCGGTCCGTGTTCCGCTGGTCTGAGGGCAGCGCGATCTTGTTCGAATCGTCCACGAACAGCGCCTGCCCGAAGCCCAGCGGCGCGCCGCTCTGGAACTGCCACACGCCGCTGATCTGCCAGCCGCCGGCCAGGAACTCCAGCGCCCGCGGCATCGACGAGCCGAACTTCCGCCCTTTGCCGAAAGGCAATTCGTAAATCCCGCTTCCCGTCACGCGGTGCAGGCGGTCCAACGCTGCGATCGACTCGTACGGCAGCGCATCGAAAGAATTCAGGTACGAATCCGCCGCCATCGCCTTCGACCACGTCCAGGCCATTTGCAGCGTCCAGCCCTGGCTGAACCGCTTCTCCAGCCGGTTTTGCATGGAATGATACCAGGCATAACCCACGGAATCCTCGAACGTCACACTCGAAAAATGCGGGTATTGCGTCAGCAATTGCGCCCGCGTAATGTTGCGCGAAGTGAAATTCGGGTACAACCCGAAAAACGGGCTCGTGAAATTCGCCGTTAGGAAATTGATCGTCGCGTTGTCGCGGTATGGCAGCGTGCTGTAATACTGCTTCGGCGTATAGCTCATCGGACGCGACACCGGCAGCCGGTAGCTGCGGCTGCCCACATACGACGACTCCACCATGATCCCGCCCGGCAGTTGATGCTGGAAGCCGAACGAGAACCGGTGCGTCGGCGGCATCTTCCTGTTCAAAGCGAACGACGTAGTGCCCTGTCCCAGCGTCGTCTTCAGCCCGTCGCCGGCGCCCAGCACTGGCAGCAGCCCGCCGGGGAGCGGATTGGCCAGATCGGCGATCCAGGTCAGCCCGCTGTCATTGGTCGCCACGATTGGAGTGCTCCGCGAGAAGCCCGACAGAATCGAGTTCGTGCGCAGGATGCCCATGGGCGCGTAAAAGATCCCGTGGCCGGCCCGCAGCACCGTCTTCGGCGAAAGCTGGTAAGCCAGCCCGAACCTCGGCGACCACTGGATGCCCTGCCCGCGCCAGTACTGGCGCGGATTGCCGCCGACGCCGGCAAACGTCACTCCGCCAATCACGCGGAAATTCTGCGGCGCCAGCTCCGGAATCGGCGCCCTGGCATAATTCGCGATCGCCGCCGCCTCGATAGGATTCGGATTCACCTCGTCGAACTGCGTCACGCTGCGGTTGTACCGCTCCGTGATCGGCGATTCATGCTCCGCTCTCAGCCCCAGGTTCAGCGTCAGCTTCGGCGTTACCCGCCAGTCGTCCTGAAAATAGAGCGCCGTATAGACATCCTGTTCCGCATACGTGCCCGTGCGCGAGAGGCTCCCGCCCGGAATGCCCGCCAGCAGCGCGATGAACTCTGCGCCCACCGGCGGCGCCGGACTGTTGTCCAGCGGACCGCGCGCCCACGCGTTTGAAAAACTCAGATCCGGCGAGACATCGCCGGGGAATCGTGCGCGGAACTCGCGGAACGCCATCCAGTCCAGCCCCATCCGCATATTGTGCGCGCCCCTGATCCAGGTCAGGCTCGCCACCGCATTGTGGCTGATCGACGCCGTCTTCCCGTCACCCGACTCCCAGCCCGACAGTGTCGTCAGCGAGCCGACAGCCGTGCGCGGAATCGTTGCATATTGTTTGTCGATGAGACTCACCAGGCTCTGCGAAAATCCCAGCGACGACAGGTCGAAACCGCGGCTCACGCGGCGCTCGGGAAACTCCTGCGCGCTGATCCCGTAACGCAGGTTCACCACCATCGTCGACGACAACATGTGCACGTCGTCCAGGGCGATGCCGCGGTTGATGCGGTTCAGAATGATGCCGTTCACCGAGTTGCCGAACGAGCGGTTCTTGTCCTCCTCCCAGAAGTCCCGGTGGAAGCGCACGAACATCCGGTTCTTCTCGTTAAAGGCGTGATCCACGCGACCGATCGTCGTCCAGTAGTCTTCCAGCGCCGGCTTCGACATGAAATAGTTGTTCCGCCCGTCCGCCGTGCCCGGCTGGTTCGGCAGCGGATAGAGCGCCAGCAGTTTTTGCGCCACCGGATGGATGCGGCTCTTCGGATACATGTTGCCCGGCAGCGGCTGCCGGCTGAACCGCCCGCCCGGCGCCGTGGCTATCGTCATCGGGTCGTATAACTGATAGTTCGCACCCAGCTTCAGCAGGTCGGAAAGATCGCCGTTCCGCCACGCCTCGCTGGGCACCGTCGAAATCATCGATCCGCCCACGTTCGGGTCGCCAAACTTGTTTGCCTCGTATGTGAAGTGCCAGAAAGTCCGGTTCTTTCCGTTGTAAATGCGCGGCAGAATGACCGGCGCGCCGCCGGAAATGCCGTAGCGGTGATCCTGATAAATGGGCAGCTTGTAGCCCGGCGGATTCGAGCGGTTCTGGTAAATGGTCGGCGCGTCCAGCTTGGAGTGCCGCAGCCAGTACCACATCATTCCGTGCAGCTCGTTCGTGCCGCCCTTGGTGCTCACGTTCACCAGCGCGCCCGCGGTGCGCCCGACGCTGGCGTCAAACGACGACGTCTGCACCTTGAACTCCGCCAGCGACGCCTGCGGTGGCGAAAACGCCACCCGCGGACTTGTGCCATCCGAATACAGATTCGCCACGCCGTCGATCGTGAACGCATTCCCATAGTTGCCGCTGCCGTCGGTGGAGAACTGCGACGGCGCGTTGTTAAAAGGAGCCTTGCGCAGCCGCATGTCCGTTCCGTTCACCGTGCCCGGCGCCAGATGCACCAGATCCATCGCGTTTCCCGCAAACAGCGGAAGCTCCAGGATCCGCCGCTCGTCCACCACCTGTCCCAGCGTCGCCTCCGCTGTTTGCAACAGCGGTGTCTCGGCGGTCACCTGCACCACCTCCGCCAGATCGCCCACCGTCATCTGAATGTCGAGCTGCACGTTCTCGTTCACGCGCACCTGAATGTTGCCGCGCACGAACTTCCGGAATCCCGGCGCCTCGGTTGCGACTTCATACACCCCGGGCGGCAGGAACGGCAGCACATAGGCGCCGCTCTCATTGGTCCTCGCGCCCACCGTCACTCCGGTGGCGGTGTTCCTCGCCTTCACCTCCGCTGCCGGAATCACCGCGCCCGACGGGTCCGTCACCCGTCCCAGAATGTTGCCCCTGGCGTCCTGAGACTGCGCCAGCGCCACTGCCGGCGACAGCAGGGCTGCCAGCGCCGCAAGCCAAAACGTCCTTCTCATCAGACCTGCCATGATCTTCCTGCCTTCCTGATTCGTGCCTGCCCGGCGCCCAAAGCCTCCCGGCTCTGATGCCGAACCACGGTTCCCCTGAAATCGCGCACGCTGGACGCGGTCCGTCGCCGCGCGCGCACGCCTGGTCGTGTTCCGCATCAAGCTTCCATCGGATCTTTGCCGCCGCACAAGTGAATTCACGGTGAATTCGCCGCGAAAACGCCCGCCAGGCTTGTGAAATCAGGCTCTTGCACGCCACTGGCCCGGTGATATACTTTGCACAGGTAGTTCTCGTTGGCCCTCGGCTTGCCCATCCAGCCTCGTGTTACAGGACCCGATGAGGCCCGCAAGCTGGCCTTGCTCGCCCGCATTGCTGCCAGCGCGTCCTTCCAGAAATCACAACGCGCCCGCGAACTGCTCGAATACCTCGGACGCCGCTCCATCGAGTCCCCTGACCATCCCCCGCGCGAACAGGAGATCGGCATCGCTGTCTTCGGGCGTCCCGCCGGCTATGACACCTCCCAGGACACCCTCGTCCGCGTCCAGGCGTCGCACTTGCGCAAGAAGATCGATCAGTATTTCGAAGAGGAAGGCAGGGAGGAGTCCCTCCGCGTCCGGCTCCCCAAGGGCAGCTACTCCCTCCAGTTCTATGAGTGGCACGACGAGCCGGTTGCGGCTGCCCCTGTCCGGTTGCTCGAACGCCGCCCGCGTCTCGGTTGGTTTCTGGCCGCGCTTCTCCTGGTCGCCTGTCTGGCGCTGCTGCTCGTGAACCGCCGGCTCGACTCGCGCCTCCAGGCGGGTCTCGGGCCCCACCCCACGGTCGACAGCCTCTGGCGCCAGATGTTCGCCAACGGCCACCAGACCCACCTTCTCCTCTCCGACCTCGGCCTGCTCCCGCTTCAGGACGCCCTCCAGCATCACATCTCGCTCGAGCAATACCAGAACCGCGGCTTCGGAGCGCTGGCGGAGAAAGAGATCGCCGACCCCGTGCTCCGCTCCTCCGTCATCAGCTTCTTCAACCGCTATCCCACCACTGTCGCCGATGCCTCCGCCGCCCGCCGCCTCGGGCTCCTGTTCGCCCTCAACGGTCTTCCGCTTGATGTGCTCTCCGCCCGCGACGCCAACATGAACATGGTCTCCTCGAGCAACGTCGTCCTGCTCGGCAGCCGCCGCGGCAATCCGTGGGTCGGCGTCTACGAAGCCCAGCTCAACTTCCAGACCGTATTTACCGAACCACCCCGGCGGGCTTCGTTCCGCAACACCAGCCCTCTGCCCGGCGAGCAGCCCGAGTATCCCGTCGAATGGAGCCGCATCGGTTACTGCCGCGTCGCCTACCTTCCCAGCCTGAAGGGCGGCGGCACGGCTCTGCTGATCTCCGGCACCGATGTCAACTCCTCCGATGCCGGCGTCGAGTTCATCACCACCGAATCCTGGGTCCGGCAGCTCCGCAGCCGCCTCGGCGCGCCCTCCGGCGTCATGCCCTATTTCGAGGTGCTGCTGAAAACCTACCTCGCCCGCAGTTCCGTCTCCCGCTACGAACTCGTCTCCGTCCGCAAGAAATAAAAATCGAACTGGAACCGCCGTCTTCATTTCTCCGGACATTGCGCGAAAAAAACAGAGAGAAAGTTCGTAAAAAGTTGGGTTGAACGGTGGGATAAAAATGGCGTCAGGCCCGCCCGGCCCCGCTTTTCGGCTGCGTCCCGTTGCTCCCGCCGAGGCGACGTGCCACCGGGAAAAACCGGGGACAGGCCCGCCTGGCACCAATTTAATCTTTTCAAGAAACCTCGGACAGCAGCCGGTCATGAAGCGGGGCTTCACTGGGAAGCAGGAAAATCCAGGGGCGCCCCCGCCGCAGGTCTGCGCCGTGGACGTCGGCCGCTGGAGCGTGTTTCTGTGCCGCGCACGCAGGCCGCCTGAGCGGCCGAAGCAAGCGGTCCGCACATGGCCGCCGAACCCGCATTGAGACCGCTCGCTCCCGCGGCCTACGGCCGCTCCGCCCGCGGCACAGACACCTTCTCCGGCCGCGGTGCCCGGGAAAACTGCATCGACACGCTTCTGTGCCGCGCACCTGCGGGCGCTCTGATAGCCCTGTTGGGGCCGCTCGTTCGCGCGGCCCTCGGCCGCTTCACTCGCGGCTCTCTGCCGCGCTGTCCGCACCGGTCCGGACGCCGCCCGGCCCGCGGCGGTACCGGTCGCAACCGTCCCTGAACTCCCCGAACAGACGTCATCACTTGTGGTGAACTGGAAACAAGCCCGCAATGGACTCGCCGCTCATCTTCCACGCCATCCAGTTCGCCTCCGCCGCCCATGCCGGCCAGTACCGCAAGGGCACGCGCATCCCCTACCTCATCCACCCCCTCCGCGTCGCGGCCATTCTGCTTGAATCCGGCTGCGCGGAAGACCTTGCCGTCGCCGCCGTGCTCCACGACACCGTCGAAGACTGCTTCGTCTCCCTTGATCAGATCCGCCGCCTCTTCGGCCCGCGCATCGCCGAGCTCGTCGCTGGCGCCAGCGAACCCGACAAGACGCTCCCCTGGGAAGACCGCAAGCAGCACACCATCGATTTCCTGCAAACCGCCGGGGATGACCAACTGCTCGTCTGCCTCGCCGACAAGCTCGACAACATCCGCTCCATCCGCGAGGACCTCGCCCTGCACGGCGAGCTCGCCTGGCTCCGCTTCCGCCGCGGGCGCGACAAGCAGCGCTGGTACTACGAAAACCTATCCGCCGTGTTCACCGAACGCTGCACCCAAGGCATCGGCGCCCGCCTCGCCGCCATCTTCGCCGCCGAAGTCACCGCCGTCTTCAATCACGTTCCTCCAGCCCCTCCCGCCGGCGCCTGACCCCGCTCCCATCCCCCATCCACGGGATTGCCCCCCGCCGTTACCGGGCAGACTGGAATTGCCCCTTCATGGCCCGGGACATTTTGCCCGTGGGAGCCCGCCAGGCTGTTAAGAAGCTCGGCCGCGCCGGCATTGTCATCGGCATCCCCAGCTACAACAACGGCCGCACCATCGGCCGCGCGGTTTCGTCCGAGGGCCAGCTCGCCGTTCGCCGGTGTTCCGGAGAGCACCCTTGCCCAGAAGTGCGCTTCTGCTTCCATACCGTCGAATCTCGGATCCAAAACACCCAGCGGACAGCCGTTACGGCTGGCGCCAATTGAGGATATCGATGTTACCGGCCTCGGGACCAGGGGCCGTGCCGGAGCGAACCGGCGATGTCGGAGAAGAATCGGCGTTCGTTGAAAATATCGGCACATCGTCAGCTCAGCCGGATCATTCAGAAGTATTCAGGCCTGGTCATCAACTTTTCATGAATCCAGCGCGGGAATCGCTTTATAATGTCGGAAAAATCTGGTTCATGGAGGGGCTTTGCCAATCATGATCCGATCCGCGCGGCTTAACGTCTTCTTGCTCTGTGCCATGGGCACAGGGGCGCTGGCGCAGCAGTATCCCCATCAGGAATGCCTCATCGAAGAGGCCAGGCTTCCGGCTCAGCTTACTGATCCGAGCGGATTCCGCCCGCTGGAGAGGGGGATCCGGGCAGCCGCGTCCGGCATTCGGCGGGCCGAGCCCTTGCGGGCGGAGCGGCATGGCGATGTTGCTGTTATCTACGACGACGGACGGCTGTTCGGTCCGGCGAACTGGCGGGATTTGCAGAATGTCACGCTTCACTTCGAGCGGCTGGAGGATGGTTCCGGTTACCATTTCCGCAGCGGAGAACTGGAGTGGAGGGAGGTGAATGGGGATCGTGTCCCATACGAATCCGGCTGGCCCAGGCGATCCGTCGAGGTCGATCTGCCATTCGGTTTTCCTTTCGGTGGCGAGATCTGGAACAGGATTGCTTTAAACAATACAGGAAGTATCAGCTTCGGCTTTCGGGAAGACGTGACTGGGCGGCCGCGCTTCTTCAAGTACAGCGAATACGGTCCGAACCGACTGGCGAAGGAGCGGCTGATCGCCGCCTTCTGGACCATCACCTACGACTGGACTGATCATGCGCTCTGGTGGCAAGTCTCGGAAGACGAGGCCGTGGCCACGTGGCGGGTGACGGAGTCTTACGCCCGGGGACTGGCTTTCCGCGCCGACGCGGGCTACGACGAGTTTCAAATCGTCTTGCGCCGGAACGGAGACATCCTGCTGTCTTACCGGGAAATGGCCACGCTGGCGGGAATCGTGGGCGTTTTTCCGGGCCAGAGCCGCTATTCAGAACCCAAACCCATGGCAACCTTCACGGTCGCTCCGCGCCCCCAGATCCCGGATTATACCCAGATGGTGCGCGTCTGGGCCGAGCGAATCTCGCCATCTGAAATGCTACTCGGCATGGAATTGAAGGGCGAGCCCGAGCCGCGGCGGAGCCGGTTGTTTTACAGGCACTTTCTCGATACTACTGGACCATTTGACACCGGTGGAATGCCCTTTGGCGAGGAGGAAACCGTTGCCACCGCCCTGTGGCAGGACGGAAAATGGCGTTTTCGAGTCTGGGACAACGACACGGAAGGTGAAGTCCAGGGACGTGAAGTGAGAATCATTGTGCCGCTGGGCCGGCTCGCGCAAGGGGGGAAAGTCCGTTGGTTCGCCGATGCTGTGGATTTCGACATCAGCGGAGCCTTCAGCCAGTTTCCGGCGCGGGTACTGGAAATCTCGGCGGAAGCCGAGGCTGCGATTCCATTGGACCTCAGCGAGCTGCCGGAAGGAACCCGCCGAGGCCCGGTTTTCGAGGTTTTCCACGGCCATCCTGTCCTGAACCCTTCAGGCTGGACAAAGGCTTTTTACGAGAATTTCGCCGATACAGCAGACCTGTTGGTGTTTTACATGAGCGAAAGGCCGGACTGGACGGAAGGGGGGGCGCGCAGCAGCGGAGCACTGGCCGGAGGCATCCGCGGAATCGGAATCGGCAATAAATGGCGGGCGAATACCGGCAGCGCCGGAAAGCTCCAGGGCTATCAGGAAGTGAGCTGGATCGACGCCTACAGTTGCCAGCCTTCGGGCATCTCCCGCGACTTCGGGCCGTTCGAATCCTACAGTCTCGCGATGCACCTCAATGGGCACGAACTTGGTCACCGTTGGGGAATCAAGTTCGATCCGCCCGGCCGCAACGCGCTGCCCAGAATCAGCGACAACGTGCACTGGCTCGGCGAGCTGCATCATCCCGCCGGGTTCTGCGAATCCGATTCGCCGTGCTCATCCCTGATGGGCGGCTCGGTCTGGGAAGAAGCCGAACCCGGCTTTTTCCTGTCAAAGCACCGCAACGGCTATCTGCAAAAGACCGGCTACGGACCGCTGGATCTCTACATCATGGGCCTGATGCCGGCTGAAGAGGTCAGCCGGCTTTTCGCCCTGAAGGACGCCCGCCGCGAGTTTCGGAACGGGCTCGGCTGGGGTTTTACCGCCAGCCGGGAAGAGTTCAGCATCGATGCAGTCATCCAGGATCTTGGCCGCAGATGGCCGGATCCGGCTCATTCGCAGAAAGAATTCAACACCGTGTACGTGCTGTTTGTCCTCGACGGAAGTGAACTGCGCGAGGATCAACTGGCCAGAGTTCAGGGAATCCGCGAGGCATGGATCGAGACTTTTTCCCATGCCACGTCAGGCCGTGCGAGCATGGTCTCGCGCCTCGAAGACAAGTCCGCCTCCCGCCTCGGGGTTGTCTCGGGAAACCATCAATGGGTGGAGACTGGCGCCCAGGCCGAATGGCCCGTCGTGTTCCGTCTGGTGGTGGATGAGAAGGGTGAGCCGCTCGCCGGTCAGGCCGTCGCCGTGACATTCTCCGGCCCGGGCAAACTCGAGCCGTCCGAACCGAGCACGGATCGAAACGGGGAAGTGCAGATCCGGGTCACGGCCGGGGACGAAGCCGGCACCTTCACGATTGCAGCGAAAGCTGGCGAACACGGGGAGGCGGAGGCCAGAATCCACGTGGCGCCGCCCCTCGAGCGATAGCAGCCTCCGGCGCGGGCTGCGCCGCTGTTCCGTCAAGCCTGCTTCAGCCGCCTGGCCGATGAAAGCCGCCCCCCTCCGAGAGGCGCGATCCAGGCCCCCCGCTCCCGTCCCCCATCCACGGGATTGTCCTCTCCTCCGCCAGCGGTCAAACTGGAAGGGTACCCTTTCATGTCCCAGGACATCTTGCCCGCGGAAGCCCGCCAGGCCATTGAGAAGCTCGGCCGCGCCGACATCGTCATCGGCATCCCCAGCTACAACAACGGCCGCACCATCGGCCATGTCGTGCGCGCCGCCCAGGCGGGGCTCAACAAGCATTTCCCCGAGTTCCGCGGTGTCATCGTCAACTCCGATGGCGGCTCCAAAGACGACACCCGCAAGCAGGTGCTCGAAGCCCAGCTCGACCCCTCCCAGCTCCTGCTCGTCAACACGCCGCTGAACCCCGTCCACCGCCTCTCCTTCCCCTACCACGGCATCCCCGGCAAAGGCAGCGCTTTCCGCATGATCTTCCAGATGGCGCGCGATCTCGGCGCCAAAGCCTGCGCCGTCGTCGATTCCGACCTGCGCTCCATCACGCCCGAGTGGTTCGACCTGCTCCTGCGCCCCGTTCTCCACCGCGGCTACGATTTCGTCGCCCACTATTACCACCGCCACAAGTACGACGGCACCATCACCAACAGCATCATCTACCCGCTCACCCGCGCCCTTTACGGCTATCGCATCCGCCAGCCCATCGGCGGCGACTTTGGCATGTCGTTGCCCGTCGTCGAAACTTACCTCAAGCGCACCGACTGGGAAACCGATGTCGCCCGCTACGGCATCGACATCTGGATGACCACCATCGCCGTCGCCTCCGGCTTCAAAGTCTGCCAGAGCTTCCTCGGCGCCAAGCTCCACGACGCCAAGGATCCCGGCGCCGACCTGAGCGCCATGCTCCAGCAGGTCGTCGGCAGCGTCTTCAGCCTCATGATCGAATTCAAGGACGTCTGGATGCGCATCCAGGGCAGCCGCGACATCGAACTGTTCGGCTTCCGCTACGACGTCGGTCTCGATCCTATCGCCGTCAACCTCGACCGCATGATTCAGGCCTTCCTCCGCGGCGAATCCGACCTGCGCGAGATCTGGTCGCTCGCTCTCTCCGACCGCACGCTGCGCCAGCTCGCCGCCCTCGCCGCCGCCGCCCGCACCTCGCCCGCCGAACAGTTCCGCCTCTCCGATGAGCTCTGGGTCAACATCATCTTCGAGCTCGCCTCTGCCTATGCGGAATTGCCCGCCGCGCGCGCCCACCTGGTGCGCTCCCTCACGCCGCTCTACCTCGGCCGCGTCGCTTCGTTCGTCAACGAGACCCGCGACATGAACGCATCCGAAGTCGAGGACCGCATCGAACAGCTCTGCCTCATGTTCGAGCGCCTCAAGCCGTTTCTCGTCGAGCGCTGGGGCGGTCCCCGCGTCGACGACTACATCCCTCAGCCCGCACCGGCCTCCGGCCACACTCAGGAGGTGCCCTCATGATTGAGACGTTCCGTCAGGTTCTCGAGCAATCTGTCGCCCGCCTCTCCGCACAGGCGACTCAATTCCTGCCGCCGCTCTTCGTGGCCCTCGTCGTCTTCGGCGTCGCCTGGCTGGTGGCGATCCTGCTGCGCTGGCTGCTGTTGCATGCCTTCAAAGGAGAGCGTTTCGATGCCTTCCTGCGCAAGACCGGCATCGGCACGATGCTGGACCACTCCGGACGCCTGCGCGCCAGCCCGTTGCTGGCCCACGGCATCTATTACGCCATCCTCTTGATCGGCTTGCTGAACGCCATCAGCGTCTTCGAAACGGAAATCACCCGCGAAATCGTCGATGGCGTCGTCCACCTGTTGCCGAAGCTCTTCGCCGCCGCCGCCATCATTCTCGCCGGCGTCTGGCTGGCTCAGTACCTGGGCCGCGGCGCCCTGCTCTGGGCCAGCAATGAAGGCTTCTCCTGGGCGCGCCGCTTCTGCGCCTTCGTGCGCGTCGTCGTCGTCTTCGTTGCCATCGTCGTCGCCGCCGACGTGCTCAACTTCGCCCGCACGGTCTTTTTCTCCGCCTTCCTGATCTTCACGATCGGCGCGGTCTGCGCCGCCTGCCTCGTGCTGGCTCTCAACCACCGCGAGGTCTACCGCTGGTTCGCCGGATCCCGCTCCCCCGGCGCCGAAGAGCAGGACGAACGCTCCCTCTGGCGCCACCTCTGATCCGAAAAGGGGACAGGAACACAATTCCCCTTTTCCCCGCTCCACCGGCTTTCCCCCGGCTTCAGCCCGGGACCGCCCGCCTGCTGAGAGTCACGGACTACGAAGCGCCAGCCTCTCATTCACCCTGAAAAGAAAAAAGCTGCTGCACGTGTCAGCGCGCAGCAGCTCGTGCGGGTCGATCGACGATTACCTTCCGCCGAAGGTGTAACCGACGGACACCCCGTACTCAGGCACCCAGTTGCGCCCGAACTGGAAGAAGTCGTTCACCCAGCGCAGCTTGAACTCCGGCTTCACATACACGTTGTTGTAGACGAACGTCTTGAAGCCGCCGCCGAAGTGCGTGGTGAACTTCTTGCTCGAACCCACCAGCGCGCTCGACGTGCTGCACCCGGTGAAGTTATTGCAGAGCCTCTGGTCGTAGTAGAAGCGCAGGTTCGCCGCGCCCATGCCGGCCTGCAGCTCCGGCACGAACCACTTCGACCAGGCAGGCGGCGTATACATGCCGTAGAAGTCATAGAAGAACGGCCTGTAACTCAGAGCCGCGTAGTCGCCCTTCGAGGCGCGCCAGCTCATCTCGCCGCCCACGGCGAATTTCGAATTCAGCTTCAGGTTCGCGCCGAACTTCGGGAACGCGCCCGTCATCTGCGGCCCAAACCGCAGAACGCCGTCGCCAAAGGTGTCAATCGGCGTCTCCCGCGCTTTCACCTGGTTTGTCACCGTGCCCACATACACGTCCAGACTTTCCTGGGCGAATGCGGGCAGCACGACGGTGAAAATGCCTGCGAACAGCAGAGTCCAAAGAGACACAAACATCCCACGCATTCTCATGAGCGAATCTCACCTCCCGCCGGGCGAATGGAAATTTCGCGCCGGCTCAACTCCTGAAGTTTTTGGATGCGCAGACCGCTCTTTCCGGCGCCCCCTGTCGACTGGCCGGTTGTCTGCGCCCATCCGGTGAGACGCGCCGCCCGCTCGGCCGGTTTCAGCCTCCCCCGGTCACCGCAGCGACGCCGCCACCCGCTCCTGCCGGCACCCCTTGCGGCGTCCTGACGTCCGGGACAGGGAAGCCGGTCACCGTCTGCCGGGCGGTGCCTACATACCCGCGGCCGCGGAACGGTTTTGCTCTGCCGGCTCTTGGACCGGCACAGCTCGTGCCGGGTTCCCGGACGGAGAAATGGGCGGCGGGCGCCGCGACGGCATGGAAACAGGTTGCGGGGGGTTCGTGTTGGCTGTGAGCCCCGCGGCGCAGCCCCGCATCGCTCAACCGGGGCGTTGCAGTTCACGGAAATGCGCGGCAGCGGGGAGCGGGCGGTGGTGGACGCCGCGCGTGACAGGGTGTTGGTGAGCCGGACGTGCCAACTCTCGCCACGGCTGCCAGCCGCTTCCGCCGGTGCGGATGATCCGCGTTTCCGGCGCATTTCCTGCGCATCAACGGCGGCGTTGATCAAGCCGTCCGCGCCGGAACCGAAAAGAACCGGGCCGGTGGCGGACCGGCCCGCTCTGCTTTCTCGCCGCCTCGGTGTCAGAAATGGAACTTCGCGCCCAGCACAATGCGCCGCGCATCCAGCGTCGAAGTGTACTGTCCGAAAGTTCCGCTCACCTGTTTGCCCGTGGCGTCGAACCGGGCCGTTGTGTCGACGCCCTGGAAGCTCGCGTGGTTGAAGAAGTTGTAAAACTCAAACCGCAACTGGAGCCGGTAGCGGTTTTCCCTGTCGAACGGGATGTTCTTGTACAGGGACACGTCGAAGACATTTGTTCCGGGGCCGCGGAAGACGTCCTTTGGAGCGTTGCCGATGCCGAGTTCCGCTTTCGTCGGCGGCGCGAACACGGATGTATTGAAGTGCCGGAGCACAGTACGTTCGCTCTTGGGCAGGATCGGGTTCGACAGCACGTTGATGCGGCTGTCCACGCCCGCCCCGCCGCCGCCGGTCAGATCCTGCGCCTGCACGAGCGAGTAGCCCACGCCCGACGGGGCGCCGCTGATGAAGGAAGTGACGCCGGCGAGATCCCAATTGTCGAAGACCCACTTCGACACCGGATTGGCCCAGACCTTGCTCAGCTTCGGGAGGTTGTAAGTGTAGTTCACCACGAAATTGTGCGTGCGGTCAAAGTTGCCCTTGCCGTAATTCCGCATGCGGAAATTGAGGAATGGATTCACGGCGTCGTTGTTGCCATTGACGTAATTCATCGACTTCGACCAGGTCCATGCCACGCCAAACATCAGGCCGTTCGACATGCGCTTGTTCACCTGTGTCTGGAGCGAATGGTAGTTTGAGTTCGACGCCATTTCGATGTATTGGATGTCGGCGTAACCGGGGTTGGGCCGCAGGAAGTTGTCCGGCAGCGCGGTGTTGCCGGTCGTGGGGTCGATGCTGGCAGGCAGGAAGCGCGTGCCATAATTCAGCGCGTTCAGGCTGCGGCGCTGAAGCAGGTTGCGCCCGACACTGCCGACGTAAGCGGAATCGAGCACCGTGCCCCAGCCGATGGCCTGCTGGAAGCCGAAGCTCCAGTTGTAAACGCGCGGCGGCTGGTAGCTGCGTTCGATGGCGAATGTGCCAGGAGGCGACGTGCGGAACGGGCTGGCAAGCAAATCGTCCATTGTCACGTAGGTGGCCGTGTTCGTGATGGTGTTCGGCGGCTGTTCGCGAAGTTGGATGATCTGGTCGTCGTTGAACCGGTCATAGAAGATGCCGGCGCCGCCGCGGATGGCGGTCTTGCTGTTGCCGAAGACGTCCCAGGCGAAGCCGAACCGGGGCGCCAGTTGGATGCCCGGTGTGTTCATGATTTTCTCATCGAACACGTTCATGCCCTGGAAGGGCGCCAGCGGGCTGCTGGCAAACTGGCCGATGACCGCGGCTGGCAGGTACTGTCCGGTCACCGGATCGAAGCCGACACGCTGATTGGCGGCGTTCCGGATCGGCTGGATCAGCGGCGGCTGCTTGGTCCGGTCGTAAAGCGCCGGGTCCCAGGCTGCGAGTTTGTCCCCCGCGCTCCACGTGGGCTGGATGAAGTAGAACCTCATGCCGGCGTCGATGGTGAACCGGCGCGTCACCTTCCAGGTGTCCTGCGCGTACCATTCCACGTTCACATAGCGCGCGTGGCCGTGTGGATGGTTCGTCGATTCCGTGTAGCTCTGCACGCTGCCCAGGATCGCGTTGGAATAGGCGTAGTTGGTTTCGTAGGGATTGTTGACGTCGCGGTTGAAGTTGAATGTTCCATTGAACGCCGAGCCGCGCTGCGCATTGCGGGTGGTGCGTTCGATGTAGATGCCGAACTTCATGTTGTGCGGCCCGCTCAGCCAGGAGAAGTTGTCGTTCCAGTTCCAGATGTTGTTCGTGCCGAAGAACGGATAGCGGCTTTCGATGCTCAGCACCCCGGCGTTGGGCACGCCGCCGAAGTTGGCGTTTGGAATCAGGTCGTCCGGGTTGGCGCTGGGGTAGAACTGCTTGAGGTTCAGGCCGATCTTCGAGCGCACGTTGCGGTTGAAGCCTTCCTGATTGAGCGGCTCCACATTCTGCTTGGCCCTGTTGACGCCGAAGGTGAACTCATTCACTTTCGTGGGACTGAAGGTGTGGATCAGCGTGGCCACCGAGCCGGCTGAACGGATGTCGTAGATGATCGGCAACTGCGGCCAGCTCGAACTCGCCAGCACGAAGTTGAATTCGCCCTTGAACGCTTCGTAGTCCTGAATGCCGCGCCAGTAGAACTGCGTGCTCGGACCGATGTTCCAATCGATGCGGAGAATGGAATCCCGCCGCGGCTGGTCGACCGTGGATTGAATCAATGCGTTGTACGAACGCGCCGGGTCCACCGCGTTCGGCAGCGGCATGATATTGAGCAACGCCTGCCCGTTCTTGTTGATCCGGTTCGCGGGGATGATGTTGCCCGGGAACGGAGTGCGGTTGTTTGCCGGATCCCAGATCGGGATGAGCTTGCCGTTCTGGTCCAGGGTCTCGGAGAAATTGCCCTGCCGTTCGAGCGCTGTCGGGAATGTGCGGCGCACCAGCGCGGTTGGGTAATTGCGCGGCAGGAACTCCTGCGACCAGAAGAAGAACAGCTTGTCCCGGTTCTTGTTGTAGGAACCAAATGGGATCGGGCCGCCGAGGAAGTAGCCGGGATAGTGGAACCGGTATACCGGCCGCGGCAACCCGTCGCGGTTGCGGAAGAATTCATTGGCGTTGAAGGCCTCGTTCCGGTGGAAATAATACGCGCCGCCCCTGAGTTCGCGCGTGCCGCTCTTGATCACCGTATTGATGGTGCCGCCGGAGCTGCGCCCGTACTCGGCCTGGTAGTTGGTGAGCAGCACCTTGATCTCCGCCACCGCGTCGATCGATGGCGCCAGATAGGGGCCGGTCATCGAGCCCGTGTCCAGCGAGGAAACGCCGTCCAGCGTCAGGTTCAACGTGCCCGTCCGCCCGCCGTTGATGCTGACGCTGCTCAGGTTGTTCCAGCCCGGCGCATTGCGGTTCTGGGTATCAACCACGCCCGGCAGAATCTTCAGCAGGCCGAGGTAGTCGCGGCCCTTGAGCGGGATGTTCTGTGTCTGCTCGGTCGAAATCAGGCCGCTGCGCTCGGCTGATTGTGTTTGCAGGCGTGCCACTTCAGCGGTCACCTCGACGGTTTGCGTCAGTTCGCCTACCTCCAAAGCCATCGTGCCCACTACCAAACGCTCGGTCGCGCTGAGCACCAGGCCCGTCTTCTCCAGCCGCTTGAAACCCTTGGCCGTCACGATCAGCCGGAAGTTGCCCGGCAGGATCTGCGTGAAGACAAAGTCGCCAGAGTTGTCCGTTTTGGTTTGTCTGGTTTGGCTGGTTTCCACATTCACCAGGCTGACGTCGGCTCCGGGAATCGCTGCCCCCGACGGGTCGGTGACGCTTCCGGAGATCGTACCTGTTAAGCCTTGGCCGCACATCGTTGCGGCGAAGACGAGAGAGAGCCACATGGCTCGAAGGGAACGAAGCATTATCTGCGGTCTCCTACACCGTGACTGGACGCTATCAAATGCGCGCGCGGAGCACAAGGGTGAATCCGCCCGGCCGGCTTTGCAAGATGGGATCGCAGTCCTCCCCGGGCGGCAGGACAGCCTGCCCTGAGTGAGCACCGCCAAAGAACAGGGATTCCCGCTTTCGACTCCCGGGCGATTGGTACACCCCCGTTCCGTCGCTATAAGTGTCAATTCCTGGAGAATTTTCCCGGCAGCTTCCTCGCTGGCGTAACTCGCAACCTCGTGTTCGTGCGGCACCCTGCGGCTGAGTGACCAGAAAACGCTTTGCGGAGAATACTTCTGGAGGCGCCCCCGGCGCCCGGCGTCGAGTTTTTCCCGTTCAGCGCAGCGACGCCGCCACCCGCGCCCGGAACAGCGCCGATTCTCTCAGGATGCGGGCGGCATCCAGCGTTTGTGGCCTCCGGTCGAGCACCGTCACCCGGCCCCCGAT
Organism: uncultured Bryobacteraceae bacterium; assembly: GCA_937920635.1. Lineage (GTDB taxonomy): Bacteria > Acidobacteriota > Terriglobia > Bryobacterales > Bryobacteraceae > JANWVO01. The sequence goes on along the minus strand of CAKZUE010000054.1, from coordinate 69,568 downwards.
CACCACGTCCCGAACGTCGCTCGACTTCAGGCTGTAGACCAGCATCGAGTAGACGTCATGCTCCGGAATGGCATGCGGCGCCGACAGGGAAACCGTGATCAGATCCGCCTTCTTGCCGGTTTCAAGCGATCCGATTTCCTTCTCCATTCCCAGCACTTTCGCCCCTTCAATCGTGGCCATCCGGAACGCTTTTTCCGCCGGCAATACCGTCGGATCCAGCGTCGAAACCTTGGCCAGTTTCGACGCCAGATCCATCTCTTCGAACAGGTTGAAATCGTTGTTCGACCCCGCCGGCCCGTCCGTCCCCAGCCCGATCGGGACCCGCGCCGCCAGCCACGCCCGGTAATCCGGGATTCCGCTCGCCAGCTTCGTATTGCTCGAAGGGCAGTGCGCGATCCCCGCCGCCCGCCCCTCCAGCGCGGTCAGGTCGTCAGCGTCCGCCCACACCATATGCGCCAGGATCGTCCGCCCGCTGAAGAACCCCAGCGAGTCCAGATACCGCGCCGGCGTCATCCCGTGCGCCCGTTTCGCGTCCTCGTTCTCTTTCCGCGTCTCCGAAACGTGTGTGTGCACCGGCACCCCGTAGCGGTCTGCCAGCGCCCGGCACGCCTTCAGCGTCACCGCGTCCGTCGTGTAAATCGCATGGGGCGCCACCGCCGGAGTGATCAGCTCGTCCCCGCGCCACGCCAAAATGAACTTTTCCGCGCCCGCCAGCGCCTCCCGCGGCGTCTTGTAGTCCGGGGCAGGGAAGCCGATCACCGTCTGCCCGAGCACCGCCCGCATCCCGGCGCGCTTCGTCTCCTCGGCGATGGCGTGCTCGAAGTAGTACATGTCCGCGTAGGTCGTGATGCCCCCCAACATCATCTCGAGCACCGCCAGCCGCGTCCCGGCGCGCACAAACGACTCGTCGACGTTCCGTGCTTCCGCCGGGAAAATGTATTTCTCGAGCCACGTCTGCAACGGCACGTCGTCGGCGATGCCCCGCAGCAGCGACATCGGCGCGTGCGTGTGCGCATTAATCAGGCCGGGCGCCAGCAGCGCGTCGGGACGATCGATCCTCCGCCGCGCCCGGAACCTTTTGTCGATCTCCGCCTTCGGCCCCACGCCTGCGATCCTGCCGCCCCGCACCGCCACCGCGCCGCCTTCAATCACCCGCCCGGCCGCGTCCATCGTCACCACTTTCGCCGCGCTGATCACCAGATCGGCCGGCTCGGCCGCCCCGAGGCTCAGAAACAAAAACAGGCTAATCCAGGAATTTCGCATCGAATGGCCGTGGCAATAGAGTCGAAAGGCGCATGCTTTCCCGGGCGCCCTGCAAATTCATCAGGATGATTTCCACGTTCCCACAGAGCTCCCACAGCACCTGCCGGCACGCGCCGCAGGGCGGCGTCAGCGTTCTGCTGTCGGCGGCGATCACGATCCTCACAAACCGCCGCCCTCCTTCCGCCACCGCCCGGAACGCCGCCACCCGCTCGGCGCACATCGTCAGTCCGTAGGACGCGCTCTCCACGTTGCAGCCCGCAAAAATCCGCCCGTCTTCTTCCTCGAGCGCCGCGCCCACCCGGAAGCCGGAAAACGGCGCCCGCGCCCGCTGCCTCGCCTCCAGCGCCGCTGCCTCCAGCCGGTCCATAATCAGACCTCCAGCTTTTCGAGAAACGCCTCGAGAAACCGCCGCAGCTCGGCCGCGCTTGCCTTGCCCGTCTCGAGCACCTCTTCGTGGCTCAGCTTGGCCTGCATTCCCGCCGCCAGGTTCGTCACGGTCGAGATGGCCAGCACGCGCATCCCCATATGCCGCGCCGCGATCACTTCCGGCACGGTGGACATGCCCGCCAGGTCTGCGCCGATCGTCCGCAGGAAGCGGATCTCGGCCGGCGTCTCGAAGCTGGGCCCGAGCATCGCCGCGTACACGCCTTCGCCCGCCTCCATCCCCAATTCGCGCGCCGTCCGCCGCGCCAGCTCCAGCAGCCCGCGGTCGTACGCCTCCGACATGTCTGGAAAGCGCGGCCCCAGGCTGTCGTCGTTCGGGCCAACCAGCGGGTTCACCCCTTGCAGGTTGATGTGGTCGGTGATGAAAACCTGCATGCCCGGGCGGTAGGATTCGCGGATGCCCCCGGCCGCGTTCGTCTGCACCAGCACCTTCACGCCCAGCAGCCCCATCACCCGCACGCCGAACACCACCTGCTGCGGCGTCCAGCCTTCGTACAGATGCACGCGTCCGCTCAGCACCGCCACCGGCTTCGAGCCCGCGCGCCCCACGATCAGCTCGCCCGCATGCCCCGCCACCCGCGGCGTTGGCCACCCCGGAATCTCTCCGTACGGGATGACGATCCGCTCCTCCATCGCTTCGCTGAACGATGCCTGCGCGCTGCCCAGCACCAGCGCCACGCGCGGCCATTCGCGAAGCCTGCGGCTCAGCTCGGCTGCGGCGGCGCGGATCATAACAGCATCCCTGCAATACAGGCTGACATGAAATTCGCCATCGTGCCTGCCATCATCGCCTTCAACCCCAGCCGCGCCAGATCCGACTTCCGGTTGGGCGCCAGCGCGCCGATGCCGCCGATCTGAATCGCGATCGAGCTGAAATTGGCGAAACCGCACAACGCGAACGTCGAAATCACGAACGACCGCGGATCCAGCGACCCTTTCAGCTCGCCCAGCCGCAGAAACGCGATGAATTCATTCAGCACCATCCGCGTTCCCAGCATGTCGCCCACCGCCTGCGCGTCCTTCCAGCTCACGCCCAGCAGCCACGCCACCGGCGCGAACACCAGCCCGAACAGCTTTTGCAGCGACTCCGGAAACCATGCGAAATGCCCGTGCACCCAGCCCATCACGCCGTTCAGCAGCGCGATCAGCGAAATGAACGCGATCAGCATCCCGGCGATGTTCAGCGCCAGGTGCAGCCCCTCGCCCGCACCCCGCGCCGCCGCGTCGATCACGTTCACGCCGGGCTTCTCGATCTCCACCCGCACTTCCCCCGCCGTCTCCGGCTGTTCCGTCTCCGGCGCCAGCATCTTGGCCAGCACAAGCGTCGCCGGCGCCGTCATGATCACTGCCGTCAGCAGGTGCTTGATGTCGACGCCCGCAATTTTCACGTACGCCGCCATCACCGCTCCCGACACATGCGACATCCCCGCCGTCATGATCGTGAACAGCTCGCTCTGCGTCAGCCGCGGCAGAAACGGGCGGATCGTCAAAGGCGCTTCCGTCTGACCCATGAAAATGCTGGCCGCCACGTCGGTCGATTCCGCCCCGGAGCACCGCATCACCCGGTGCATCGCCCACGCCATCGCGCGGATCACCACCTGCATGACGCCGAAATAGTAAAGCACCGAAAACAGGCTGGCGATGAAAATCACGATCGGCAGCACCTGGAAAGCGAAAACCACCCCGAAAGCCCCGGTCTTCACTCCCAGCGGACCGAACAGGAATTCGCTGCCCTTTTCGGCGAATTCCAGCAGCGCATTCACCGCCACGCTTGCCGCCTGGAACAGCAGCCCGAAGTCCGTCTTCAGAACCAGAAAAGCGAACGCGAATTGCAGCAACACGCCCCAGAGCACGATCCGCGGCCGGATCGCCTTCCGGTTGCTCGAGAGCGCGTAGCACAGGCCCAGGATGCACAGCAGCCCCAGCAGGCCCGTGAAGCGCTCCATGCGTCGCCTCGCGCCGTCAGCCCACCACTTCCAGAATCAGCTCCCGCGCCTCCGGCTCCGAGGTGGAAATCCGGAACGCGTCTTCGATCCGGTCCACCGCCTCCTGCAACCGGTCCGCGTCGGAGTAGTGGATCCGGCACAGCACTTCGCCCTCGTCCACGCGGCTGCCGGCCTTGACTTCGAGGAACACTCCCACGGCCGGGTCCACGGTGTCTTCCTTGGTGTCCCTTCCCGCGCCCAGCATCGCTGAAGCGCGCCCGATCTCCTCGGCATCGATCGCCGCCACATACCCCGACCGCGGCGAGAGAATCTCGTACGCCATGGGCGCATTCGGCAGCAGCTCGAACCGGTCCAGCACTTGCGGATCTCCGCCCTGCGCCGCAATCATCTCTTTCAGCTTGCGGTAACCTGCCTGTTCCAGCAGCAGGTTTTGAGCCATCAGCCGCGCGTCGTCCAGCGTCTCCGTGATCCGGCCCAGGAAGATCATCCGCGCCGCCAGCTCCAGCGAAATCCGCGTCAGATCCTCGGGCCCCGAATTCAGCAGCGTCTGCGAGACTTCCATGATCTCCAGCGCATTGCCGATGGCGCGTCCCAGCGGCTGGTTCATGTCCGTTATCAGCGCCTGCGCCCGCAGATCGTTCCGCCGCGCGATCGTCACCATCATCTGCGCCAGCCGCCGCGCATCCACCTGCCGCTTCATGAACGCGCCCGAGCCCACCTTCACATCCAGCACCAGCCCGTCCAGGCCCATCGCCAGCTTCTTGCTCATGATCGAAGCCGCGATCAGCGCCGGCGATTCCACCGTCGCCGTCGCATCGCGCAATGCATACAGCTTCCCGTCGGCCGGCGTCACTGATTCGCTTTGCCCCATCACCGCAAAGCCCACCCGGCTCAGCACATCGCGGAACTCGTCCACCGTCAGATTGGTCCGCAACCCCGGGATCGACTCCAGCTTGTCCAGCGTCCCGCCGGTGTGGCCCAGCGCGCGTCCGCTCACCATCGGCACCGTCACGCCCGCCGCCGCCGCCAGCGGTCCGGCGATCAGGCTCGTCTTGTCGCCGACGCCGCCCGTCGAGTGCTTGTCAATCTTCGGCCCCGGTATGGACGAGAGATCGACCCGCTCACCCGACTCGATCATCGCTTCCACCATGGCGCCCACTTCGTGGTCCGTCATGTTCTGGAAATACACGGCCATCAGAAAGGCCGCCATCTGATAGTCGGGAATTTCTCCGCGCGTGTAGGCTTCCACCAGCCAGCGGATCTCTTCAGGCGAAAGCTCTTCGCCGTTTCGCTTGCGCTCAATCAGGTCGACGGTTCGCATTTTCAACTGCTTAGGGTAACATCCCGCAGTTGCCGAACACAAATCGCCGTTCCTTCGATCACTGGATGCCGGGCATCGGATGCCGGTACCGTCCGGCGAACACCTCCCCGAACAGCTCCAGCAGCGCGTCGTGAATGCGCCCGTTGGTGGCCGTGACGTGCGCGCCGCGGATGTCCGCCGCCTCGCCCGTCATCGTCGTCGTCCGCCCGCCCGCCTCGCGCACCAGCAGCAGCCCCGCCGCCATGTCCCATGGGTTCAGCCCGAATTCCCAGAATCCGTCCAGACGCCCGCATGCCACATACGCCAGGTCCAGCGCCGCCGAACCGCTCCGCCTCACCCCGTGCGACGACATCGCCACCTGATGGAAGAAATGGACGTTCACGTTCTCATGCCGCTTCCTCGACGGAAAGCCCGTCGCCAGCAGCGCCACCTCGAGCTTCTCTGCGGAACTGACCCGGATCCGCCGCCCGTTCAGAAACGCCCCGCTGCCCAGCTCCGCCGTGAACATCTCCTGGTGCAACGGATCATAAATCACGCCTGCGATTATCTCGCCCCGCCGCTCCAGCCCGAGCGTCACGTTGAACGCCGGATAGCCGTGCGCGAAGTTCGTCGTTCCGTCCAGCGGATCCACATACCAGCAGAACTCCCCGGGCTTGTCCCGCATCCCGCCCTCTTCTCCGAGCACTGAGTGCCCCGGAAAATACGAGTGCAGCCGCTCCACCACCAGCGCTTCACTCGCTCTGTCCGCCTCTGTCACCAGGTCGAACTCGCCCTTCAGGTCGTACGAAATGCCGCGCTCGAAGTGGTGCGCCAGCAGCGCGCCCGCTTCCCGCGCGATCTCTGCCGCCGTCTCCAGGTAACTCGTCATGGAACCTGCCACGCTGCCGCTCCGCCTTACTCGCCCAACTCGGCGATGTAGGCGATGTCGTGCTTGAAAATGAAAAGATTCGGCGCCTCGGGCTCGCGCGTCACCCGCACAAACGCCTGATCCCAGTACTCGATGAAGCCTTCCACCTCTTCGCCATTCATCAGCTTCACCCGCACCCGCGCCTTCGTGCTCGCCAGCCTGCGCAGGTAGCGCGCCTCTTCAAACGTCTGCGCCGGCGCCTTGGATTTTGCCACTCCGCGTGCCTCCCCAACCCCACTATCGTATCTCATCGGCGAAATATCCCGTCCTTGCCGAGACCGTGTAGCCGTCCCGTTTCACCGTCACGCTCACCCGGTGAAAACGCTCTTTCGAGGGCGGCACGTTCTTCGGGTAGTAGCCGATCAGGTACTGCGTCCGCAGGTCGCGCAGGATCTCCGCAAACGCCTCGTCCAGCGCGCGCGGCGCCGCCGGATAAAACATCTTCCCTCCGGTGCCGGAACAAAACTGGATCAATGCGTTTTCCCCCCGCAGGTTCCTCCCCGCCTCCCCTTTCACCGGCACCAGCAGCAGCGCATAGAGCACCGCGTCAGCGCGGTGCAGCGCCTCCAGCGCCTCGTGAAACGTCGTCTTGCTGATCGTGTCCGCCCCGTCGCTCACCACCACCGCCACCCGCCGCCCGCCCCGCCGTTCCAGATCGCGCGACGCCAGATAGATCGCGTCGTACATCGCCGTCGCCCCTTCGCTCTTCAGCCGCCGCAGCGCCGCCTCCAGACGGTCCAGCCGCCGCGTGTAGTCCGCCTGCAGCGCCACCTCGAAATTGAACGAATACAGCGCCGCTGTGTCTTCCGCGTTTCCCTCCCGCACCAGCGCCCGGAAAAACCGTTGCAGCGCCGACAGCTCGTACGCCCGCTCCCGCTGCGTCGAACGGCTGCGGTCGATCAGCACCGCCACCGACAACGGCTGCGCCGACTGCCGCTCGAACACCGCAATCTCCTGCTCCACGCCGTTGTCCGTCACCCGGAAATCGTCCCGTTCCAGACCGCCCGCCAGCGCTCCCTGCGCGTCCCGCACCGTCGCCAGGATCCGCACCAGCCGCACATCGACGCGGAACACCGGCTCCTGCGCCGCCCCTGCCAGCGCCGCCATCACCTGCCGGCGATCGATGAGTCCCACTCGCCCTCCACCCATGCTGCGCCGTCCTCGAAGTGTTCCTTCTTCCAGACGGGCACTTCTTTTTTCAGCCGGTTGATCGCCTCCAGCGCCGCGTCGAACGCCGCTTGCCGGTGCGGCGACGCCACCACAATCACCACGCTCGACTCGCCGATCTCCAACCGCCCCAGCCGGTGCGCGATCCCCACCCGCGATACCCCATGCTTCGCCGCGATCCCGCGCCCCATCTCCGCCATCACCCGCACCGCCATCGCCTCGTAGCACTCGTACTCCAGATACAGCGTTCTCCGCCCGCCGCTGTGGTTTCGCACGATCCCCTCAAACACCACCACCGCGCCGTCCTGCGGCTGCGCCGTCCGCGCCCGCAGCCACTCCGTGTCGATCGGCTCGCGCGTCAATCCAAAGAAATGCCCCGCCTCGTCCTCCACCGCCTGCAACCACGGTCCCTCGCCCCCGCTCACCGGCGGCAGCAGCGCCACTTCATCGCCATCCCGCAGCACATCCGTCTTCTGCGCGTATCGCTGATTCACCGCCACCACCGTGGAACGCCTGTGCCGTGCGAGTTCCGGCCACTTCGCTTCCGCCGCCTCCATCGCCGCATCCACCGCCGCTCCTTCCGGCAGCTCCAGTTGCGCCTCGGCCACGCCTGCGGCGTCCTTCAGCATCCCGAAAAACAGTAGTCGAACCGTCACCCTATGGCCATCGTAGCATCCGGCCCTCTGCGTACCATGGAAGAGATGAATCCAATCCCCGCGGAGCGCTCCGAGGTCCGCTTCCGCGTCCGCTACGCGGAAACCGATCAGATGGGCGTCGTCTACCACGCCAATTACCTCGTCTGGATGGAAATGGCGCGCACCGAACTCTGCCGCCTCCGCGGCATCAGCTACCGCGACATGGAGCGGCAGAGCGGCCTCCACCTTGTCGTCGCCGAAGCCCGCTGCCGCTATCTCCAGCCCGCCCGCTACGACGACGAGATCCTGGCCTCCGCGTGGCTGGAAAGCGCCCACCCCCGCATGGTCGCCTTCGCCTACGAAATCCGCCGCCCCGCCGATGGCGTCCTGCTCGCCACCGGGCTGACGCGGCACCTCTTTGTCCGGGATGGGAAACCGGTGAAAATCCCCGAACAATACCGCCCGATTTTCGGCCTTTTATGATCTCCAGGCGCGCTATTTTCGCCGCGATTGCGCCCGCCTTTTCCCCCGGTGGCGCAGCCCTCGCGCTCCGCGTCTCCGACGGCGCCGTGCTCCGCGCCGAAAATCCCACGACGGCCCGCACGGCCGCCGCCGCCCCCGGCTCCGCCATCAAACCGTGGCTCCTGGAAGCCCTGCGGCCCTGGATCTCCCGGCCCTGTACCGGCCGCCTCCGCATCGCGGGCCGCAACCTCGATTGCATCCACCCTTCTCTGGCGGCTCCGCTCGACGCCGAAACCGCCCTCGCCCTCAGTTGCAACCAGTGGTTCGCCGCCTCCGCCCTTGCCGCCGGTCCCCGCCCCGTGTTCCGCCGCCTGCTCCAGTGCGGCGCGCAGGCCGAGGAAGCCCAAACGCCGGAAGCCCTCCAGCTTCAGGCTCTCGGTCTCGAACACGTCTCCATCACGCCGGAACTGCTTGCGCGCGCCTACCGCCGTCTTGCCCTCGAAGCGGGTCCCGCCGTCCGCTCAGGGCTCCGCCGCGCGGTGCTCGAAGGCACGGCCCAAGCCGCCGCCGTCCCGGAGGTCGAAGTGGCTGGCAAGACCGGTACCAGCCGCGGCGGCGCATGGTTCGCCGGCTTCGCGCCTGCCGCAAAACCGGCCGTGGTCGTTGTCGTCTTCCAACCCGCCGCCCGCGGTCCAAGCGGCGCGGCGCCCATCGCTGCGGATCTTTTCCAATGGGCAAAACGCGCCGGCCATCTCTGATCCTGCTGGCCCTGTGGCTGCCCGCCGCCGCGCAGACGGTAGCGGTGCGCACGCCGGACAAAGGCGTCGTCCCCCTGCCCGTGGAAACCGTTGTCCCTGCCGCCGTCGCCGGCGAAATGGGCGCCGCCGCTCCGCCGGAAGCCCTCAAGGCCATGGCCGTCACCGCCCGCACTTTCATCCGCGTCAACATGGGCCGCCACCGGAAAGAAGGCTTCGATTTCTGTTCCACCACGCATTGCCAGCGGCTGGACTTCTCGCAGAAATCTGAAACAATCGAGCAGGCTGTCTCGGAAACAGAGGGTATTATTCTCTGGTGGAAAGGCTCGCCCGCCCTCGTGTTTCATTCCGCCGATTGCGGCGGCCGCACCGCCTCGGCCGGCGAAATCTGGCCCGGCCTCGCCCGGCCGTACCTCCCCTCGCAGGAAGACCCGTGGTGCCGCCGCGCCGCCGCGCCCGCCTGGACCGCCCGCATCGAATGGCCGCTGCTCGAGACGGCGCTGGGCCTCTCCGGCCTGCGCTTGCTCGCCGTCGAGCGCCGCAGCGCCTCCGGCCGCGTCCTCTCGCTGCGCTCCAACCGCGGCCCGCTCGACGCCGAGGCCCTTCACCTCGCCGTCGGCCGCGCGCTCGGCTGGAACCGCCTCCGCAGCCGCCTGTACGGCGTCGAATCCACTCCGGCGGCTGCCGAATTTCGCGGCCGAGGCGCCGGACATGGCGCGGGATTATGCCAGACCGGAGCTATTGAAATGGCAAAAGAGGGTCGTGATTTCCGTGAAATCCTCGATTTTTATTTCCCTGGGGCCGTGCCCGGCCTCACCCCGCGCGGCCTTGCCTGGCGGCGCCACGGCGGCGAGGCCGTCGATGTCTGGACCGCCGGCGATGCGCCGCCGCTCTCACTGCCCGCCGCCGATCGCGCCTGGCGCGAGGCCCGCCGCCGTTCATCCCTTGACGCCGCCTGCCGCCCGCGCGTCCGCGAATACCCGGGCGTCGATCTCTTCCGCGATTCCACCGGCGCCCGAGGAGACCTCGCCGCCATCACCCGCGGCTGCACGGTTCACCTGAACCAGCCCGCCCGCCTCCGTGCCCAGGGCAATCTGGCCCAGGTCCTGCTCCACGAGATGCTGCACGTGCTGATCGAAGCCAACCGCCGCGCAGCGCTGCCGGAGTGGTTTCAGGAAGGGCTCGCCGAATTCTTCGCCGGCGGCACGGTGCGCGCCGCCGAGCGCGACCGGGTGGAGGCGCTCATCCGCCGCTACGGGCGCGATTCAGTCCTGCGCTTCCTCCAGACCGGACTGCCCCAGTAGCCGCTCGTACACCTGGTACGCCGCCTCGCCGAACTGCACGAAAACCACCTCCTGCACATGGGCGGCGCGGGATGCGAGAAACCGCATCACCTCATCGAGAGCGATGCGTGCCGCCTCTTCCGCCGGATATCCGTAAACGCCCGTGCTGATGGCGGGAAAACTGATCGAACGGCAGCCGCGTTCTTCGGCCATTTCCAGGCAAACGCGGTAACAAGAGGCCAGCGCCTCCGGCTCGCCATGCCTGCCGTCGCGATACACGGGTCCCACCGCATGAAACACATACTTCGCCGGCAGCCGCCCCGCGCCCGTCGCTACCGCTTGCCCCGCCGGCACGCGCCCCACGCGCGGGCGGATCTCATCCAGCTCCCGCATGATTTCAGGCCCGCCCGCGCGGTGGATCGCGCCGTCCACGCCTCCGCCGCCCGCCAGCGCTGAATTGGCGGCGTTGGCGATCGCGTCCGCTGGAATCCGCGTGATGTCGCCCTCCACCAGCCGGATCATGCGGCCGTTGGCCAGCTGGTAGCGCCTTTCCATCACGCCTCCTCTTTCGAGAGCAACCCGAGGCACGCCACCAGCCAGCAGAGTCCGCCCGTCAACAGCGCCCATGCCAGCAGGAATCGGACCATCGCGCTCGCCGCCTGCGCACCGAGAGACGCAAAGCCCGGAACCCACCGCATCAGCCCCCACGGCAACAACAGCCCCACAACCGTAAACAGCGCCACCGCGCCCCACAGTTGAGCCCGCTGAAACACTCTCCCCATCCGGATGCCTTCCGGAGCGAACCGCCGTCTCGCCAGCCACAGCGCGTACAGCACAAAACCTGCCGCCCAGACCGCATACACCGCGTTCATCGCCACCTGCATGCCCGTCGCCAGCGGCGCTGCCAGCCAGAGCACCGCCACCCCGCCAGCGCCGGTCAGCAGCGCCGCCACCAGGACCCAGTCTTTCCACTGCTGCAGCACGAGCCGCGCTGCATCCGCCCAACACTTCACGGCAGCACCTCCCATTCCGCCGCCTCGCTCCACGCTTTCACCTCCGGCTCGTACATCGCCTCCACCCGCGTTGGCGCCGTACGGAACCGGCCCGCGTTTGTAAACCGGAACAGATACACCGTGTCGTATCCATCATTCGGCAGCCACCACGGGAACCACGCCGCGCGCTCGTCCCGCAACTCGCGCCGCTCGAACCACCAGCGCCACCAGTCGGGCCGTCCGCGCAACCGGTATCCGTCATCCCGCGTCACCGTCTCCGCGCCGGCGGGCAGCGGGTCTTCCACCACAAACGCCCGTCCGTCGCCGGCTCCGCGAACGCTCACCCGCACCGCCACCAAGTCGCCCCGCCGTGCCGTCCCGCTCCACGGCTCCAGCGCATACTCGATGCCGCCCGCCGACTCCACGCGCCGCAGCCGGTAATAGCGCCGTTCCACCTCGATGTGTCCCGCGCCCGGCAGCCGCCGCGGCTCGCCCGCCTGCGTCTGGCGCCAGCGCCACGTCGCCGAGGCATACAACTGGCCGCGCCCTTCCGTCTCCAAACGAATCTCGCTGCGCCTCGCTGCCGCGGGCACAACTACTTTCACCGGCTTCGCCGCCAGCGCGTCCGCCGCCGTGAACCGCTTCCGCAACACCTCGCGCCCGTCAACCGTTACACGCGCCGTGTAGTCCGGCCTCAGCTCGCCGGAACGCTCCAGCAGCGGAATCAGCCCGTAGATCACGAACGCCGTCCGCTTCGTCGAATGCCAGTAGTAGCCGCGGTCCCGGTGATTCACCAGCCACTGCGCCGCCCGTTCCGCCAGCCCGCTCTCCGGACGCTCCGCCGCCAGGAACCGCGCCGCCATCGCCGTCGCTTCAAACGTGTGCTCCGCTTCGTGCAGGAACATCACGTCCCGCCCGCCCGGCCAGAACGTTTCCTCCCCTTCCTGTTTCGCCATCGCCGCCAGCCGGTCCGCCGCTTCGCGGCGCCGCGCATCGTTCATCCGCTGGAACGCCAGTCCCAGCGACGCCCATCCGAAACCCGACATCTCCGCCCGCCGCCGCCACACCGGCTCCACCCACTGCGCCTCGGGCTTCCTGTCCATCGCCAGCGCCAGCAGCGCGTAAGCCAGCAGGTCGGCATCGGTCTTCTGCGGACTGGTCACGCGCGCGGCAATGAAGTCCGCCGCCCGGTCCCGCGAATGCTGTGACACGGTGTAACCGTTCTCGCGCGCATGACTCAGCCCCAGCAGGATGTACGACGTCAGGAACAGCGCGCTGTCATCCTGCCGCCACCAGCCCCAGCCGCCGTCTCCGTTCTGTTGCGCCAGCAGCTTTTCGAGCCCGTCTTTTACGTTCCGGTCCAGTTGCTTTCGATCCGCGGCGGTCTCGAGATTCAGCTTCCGCATCGCCTCCGCCACCACCAGATTCGGCAGCAGCCCGGACATCAGTTGCTCCGAGCACCCATAGGGGTACTCGAGCAGATATTCCAGCGCTCCCAACAACGCGCCGCCCAGCGATGGCGCCAGCCGCACCTCCACCGTGCCGCCCGATGCCTCCTCCGCGGGCGGGAACTCATGGATCAGTGTCTTTGCCGATCCGCCCTCCAGCCGCGCCTGCGCCGCCGTCTCCATCGGCACGCCGTAGGGATGCACCGGCAGCGTGATCTCCAGGGCGTCGCCTTTGCCTGCGCCCGCCGCCGCCATCGCCGTCAGGATGGCTTTCCCGGGCTGCTCCGCTTTCAGACGGAAATCGGCCTTGCCCTCGCTTTGCGGCGCCAGCTCCAGTTCGGTCTCCCGCCCTTCCAGCACTCTCAGCCCCTGCGCCTGCAGGCTCACGCGCGCCCGCAGCGGCGCGCCCGTGTAGTTCCGCGCCAGCACCGGCACCACCACCTCGTCGCCTTCCGTGAAGAACCGCGGCGCCGCCAGCGACACCACCACGTCTTTTCTAACGAGCACGCGCTCCACCGCCCCGCCGACGCGCGTGTCTTCCGTCACCCCCCGCGCCGTGGCTCGCCATGTGGTGAGCGAATCCGGGAATTCAAAGCTGACCTCTGCCCGCCCTTGTGCGTCGGTTTCCAGGTCCGCCACCCAGAAAGCGGTATCCGGAAAATTCTTGCGGATTTTGGGCATTGTCACGGCTTCGCGTTTCAACTGCGCCAGCGTGCGCCGCTCCGCGGCCGACATGGACATGGCCAGTTCCATGCGCGCGCCAATCTCGCTCCAGAAGTGGAATGTCTTGCTCGTCGCCGTCTGCACGCGGTTCCACCGGCGCCCGTAAAACACCTTCACAAGGTCCGGCTGCGCTTCCCGCCGGATGGCATAGATCGCCTCGTCCACCACTCCCAGGGCGAACTCCGCCCGCACGGGCCGGCCCGTGTGGTCTTTGGCTGTCAGCCGCAGCGCCGCCGGCTCTCCCGGCTGATATTCGCGCCGGGAAGGCTCCAGAGCCACGGAAATCTGCTTTTCTATGGGCGGCACTTGCAGAAGAATACTGCCCTCATAAAGCTGGTCATTCAGGAGAAATACGGTATTGACAAAGACGTTGGGAGCGAATTCCCGTTTCACGGGAATGTCCACCGTCCCCGCGCCGCCCTCGATCCGCACGAATTTCGACCAGTACAGCGACGGCCCCTCCACGCTCATCCACACATCGGCCCGCGGCGTGCCCGTGAACACCGTCACCCGCGCCGTCTCTCCAGCCGCGTACGACTTCTTGTCCAGGGCCAGCTTCACGCGCTCCGGAGGCTGCCATCGGCTGTGCTCTCCCGTAATCCACATCCACGATTCCTCGCGCAGGTCGCCGGAGGGCCCGCGCGCCACCGTTCTCATTCGCCATGCGCCGCTGAATGGCAGCCGGAACTCCACCACCGCCTCGCCGTCGGCGCCCGTCGTGGCTGCCCGTGTCTCAGCCGGCGCCTCCTCCACCTTTCCGTTCCAGTCCCGGTGTGCCGACACGCGGAACGCCACGCCTGCCACCGGTTGCTGTTCGAAGTCCACCGTGCGCACCCGCCACCGCACGGTCTCGCCCTTCCTGTAGACCCACTTGTCCGGTCCCGCGATCACCAGAAACGGCGCACGCGTCCCCAGAAACGATCCTGCTCCGTCAATGGCCCGTCCGCCTTCGTCGGTCACCCGCGCTTCCACCCGGTACTGATAATCGTGTTCGCCCCGCTCCAGCGGGAAGGAGACCGCCAGCCGCCCTTCCGAGTCCAGCCTCCCTTCCCCATCCAGGATCTGCTCGCCGCCGAACATCTCCTCTTCGTCATCGGATTCCATCTCCTCCCACTCCCACCACGGCGGGAACCAGCGGTAGCGGTGCACGCTCCATTCCACCGCCGCGCCCGCCACCGGCTCGCCGTAATAGTAGCGCGCCTCGATCCGCGCCTCCATCCGCGTCCCCTGCAACACCCTCCGCGCGGCAGGCGTCACGCGGACCTCGTAATCCGGCTTGCGGTATTCCTCCACATGGAACCCGCCATAGATGCCTTCTTCCTTTCCTTCCGGAGTCGCCTGAATTCCGAAATATCCCAGAGGCGCCTCGGCCGGGATATCCAATTCTCCGCTCGCGGTTCCGTATTTCGTCAGAGAAACGGTTTTTTGGAGCACCGGATTTCCCTGTGCATCGTCCACTTTGATCCGCACTTTCCGCGCCCCGGGCTTGCGATAGTCGCCGTCGCTGACTTCTCTGACAATTGCCCGGAACCGCACCTTTTGTCCCGGCCGGTAGACGGGGCGGTCCGTATGGATCGCGCCCTCCACGCCGCCCCACCGCGGCGTGATCGCATGGGCGGGGGTCTTCACCAGCGCGGGCGTGCCTCCGCAGTCCGCCAGCAGCAACAACTGGTCCTCCCATGTTCCTTCGACTTCAAACGCCGCTTCGCCGTCCTTGCCTGTTGTGCGCTTGCCGAAACTGCGGTCGCGAACCACGTCCAGCAGTTCCAGCCCGCAGCCGCTGCGCGGCTCGCCCGTCACACGGTCTGCCACGCGCACCGCCGCCTGACGGGGAAAACCCTTGACGATCACACCCAGCGGCGTCGCCACCAGCACCGTATACGCCTGCCTCTGCTGATCGGTCGCTTCGAGGACGTAGACGCCCGCCTCCGCCAGCGGCACTCGCACGGTGATCGAGTCCCACCTGGTCCGCGCCCGCACCGGCTGCGTCCACCGTTTGACAAGCTGCTCCGGGTTCAGCAGCGGCGCTCCGGCGAACGACGGCGCCTGTTCGGCAGGCGTCGGCTGCTTCTGTTCCCTCCGCTGGAGCCAGGCGCGGATCTGCATCCGGTTCTCGGGCGTGAACTGCATCCGCACAACGTCCCGGAGTTTCGCAAGCTGCCGCTGTTTCCATGCCGCGACCTTCTCGATCGGCGTCCGCGGCGAGAACAGCCTGACCTGTGTCCGCCGCGGCATCGAGGTGCCGCCCAGTTTCACGAACAGCGCCCGCGGGTCCCTGACGCGGTAGAGCCGGAACTCGAGCCGATCCACCCCCTGCGCCCGCACCTGCACCGCCGCTTCCTTGCCCGGCAGCACTGTCTCGCTCGACGTGAGCGAGAAATACCTTCTCGCCTCCCCCACCTGCGCCGGCATGGCAAAAGCGGAGATTAACAGGAACGCAATCAGAAGCCTCGAACGCATGGCGGCTTCACACCTCCATCAGCAGATTCCAGCGGTACACGCCGAGAAAATGAGGATTGCCCTCCACCGGCCGCCACCGCGGCTCGGGATGCTCCAGCAATTCTCGCACCGCGGGGCGCCGCACTTCTCCGCGCCATTTTCCCTCCGGTCCCGTATGATACACGAGATATTTCTCCGGCGAATCTTCGAAATGGCTCCGGCCCAGATAGGCCATCGCGTGCCAGGACTGTCCATCCGGAGCGCGGAAAAACAGCACGTCGGCGGGCATCGCCTCTTCCAGTTTTCGCCCGATCCGCCGCGTGTTGAACCGCATCAGATGGCGCGCATCGGCAAAATGCCGCGCTTCGTCACCGACCCGGAACAGCGGCGCTGCTCCGGTGCGCGGCTCTGGATAAGGAGGGAGCATGTCATAGCCCCATTGCCGCGCCCACTCCGCTGTGTGCGGCCGCAACGCCTCCCGGTAGGCGAACCGGAGCAGGGAAGAGCAATCCTTCACCTCCGCCGGCGGCTGCCTGAGGAGGTACAGCGATTCAGCCAGCCAGCAGAACCACAGCCGGAACGCCTCCCTCGCGCCCGGCGCCGCCCTCGCCTGCGCCGCCCGCACAGCCCCGCTGTAACCTGCCAGAAAACTCCTCCGGGTCATTTTGCCCACTCATGATACCCGGAACATCTCCCGGAAAAAAAGTGGGGACAGGCCCGCCTGGCACCAATTTAATCCTCCGATATGCCTTCGGCCGGCGGCCCACCGCATGGTCAGCGCCGGAGGCCTTGCCAGAGTCCGCTCCTTCCCGGCGATTTGCACTCTTCCGGCCCTTTGAAAAAGTGGGGACAGGCCCGCCTGGCACCACTTTTGCTGGACGCACGCTGCAGCGTCTCCCCCGTGGTCCAGATCAGGCAGACTTCACCACCTGATGCCTCTTCACCCAGTCGGGATCGAACTCCACTCCGAAACCAGGCCCCGTTGGCACCCGGATCTTCCCTTTCACGACCTTCAGCGGTGACGTCTTGCACTCGAACTTCACGTGCGTCTGGAAGCCCTTGAACTCGTGGTGTTCGCCCGCATTCGGCACGGCTGACACCAGATGGATGTTGTACAGAAAACCCAGCCCGCCGCCGGACATATGCGGGATGAACTGTTTGCCGAACGCCGCCGCCATCCTCGCCACCTTCATCGACCGAATCATGCCGCCGAAATAATAGTTGTCCGGCTGCACAATATCGAGCCCCTCATGCGCCAGCAGCCAGCGGAATCCGTAGAAGCTGTAGTCCTGCTCTCCGTTCGAGACCGGGATCGCCAGCGCGTCCGCCACCTGCCGGATCTCCTCCAGATGGTCGAACATCACCGGCTCCTCGAAATAGCGGTACCTGTACTGCTCCAGCAGCCGCCCCACGCGGATGGCTTCCGGCACCGTGTAGAAACCGTTGGCGTCCGCGTACAGCGCCATGTCGTCGCCGAA
The DNA here is from genome assembly GCA_937920635.1 of uncultured Bryobacteraceae bacterium. Taxonomy (GTDB): domain Bacteria; phylum Acidobacteriota; class Terriglobia; order Bryobacterales; family Bryobacteraceae; genus JANWVO01. Next base: position 52,305 of record CAKZUE010000054.1, on the reverse strand, counting down.
GGTCTTCCGCACCAACGGGACGATCTTCTCCGTCCTGCCCGGCGGGCCAGCGGCGTAGAGATCGGTCGTCATGAACATCAGCCTGCCGACTTTGATCTTCAGCGCCTTTGCGTCGTATTTCGCCACTTCTTTCCGGATCAGATCGAGCGATTCCTCCACCGGTTTTTCCCGCCATTCCGTGGCTACATATACGCTGACTTCCGGATGATGGATTTCGCCGATCATCTCTCCCGCGGGCTTTCCGGCGATCCGGCCCAGCATGTCGAGGACCGCGAACTCCAGAGTCGCCAGCGGTATGCCCAACGAAATGCCGCTGAACCGGAAATTAAAATCGTAGACATACACGCGATCAAGAATAAGATCCAGCTCGCGCGCGTCTTTGCCCAAGAAGAAAGGCTGAATTCTTCTCAGGAATATCGGATAAAGGTTGCGCATTTCGCCATGGGCCACCGAAATGCCTTCCGCCCCGTCGCGGGAGCGCACACGGCACAGAAAGCGGTCGTCCAGCCGCAACAGTTCTATCGATTCGAGGATCACCGGAGAAGAGAACAACTGTTTCTTCAGCACCGGCTGTCTCAGGATTTCGTCCAGCCGCGCGAAGCGCTCCTGCACTGGCTTGGGCAGCCGGGCTGCCCGGTTGCCCTGCGCCGCTTGCGCTCCAGGGCTGCCTGCCGCAAGTCCGCAAATCCATTTGCGCCGGTCGATGTTCATCGCTCATGCTCCTGTCACCGGGCGGCGCGCCGCCGCCCGGCGGCTTCGAGCCTATCACACGGATACCTCCTCCCTCGCGCCGGAAGCGGGCCGCATCACTGTTTCCGGACCCTGGCTGAGTCCTGCGCCCGGCCCGCATCCATCGCCGGAGCGCCGTTACCGGAACAGCAGCGGCGCGAATTCTCTGAAACACCGCCGCCAGGTCAGCCATTCATGAGCCGTGCGCGGCGACACGTAGTACACGTTGCGGATGCCCGCCTTCGTCAGCAGGTCGCTGAACTCCTTTGTCCGCGGGCCTTCCTCCGAGCCGATCCCGAGAAACAGCACCTTCACCTGCCTGTTGAACTTCGCCGCGTCAGCGAAAACGCCGCCATGCGCCGTCTTCACGTCGAAGCCCGGCCGCCATCCCGAGCTGCCGCTGAACCCGCCGATATAGGCGAACTTGTCGAGGTGGGCAAGCGCAGTCAGAAACGTCTGCATGCCTCCCATGGACAGGCCGGCCATGGCGCGGTTCTCTCTTCCCGGCGCCACGCGGTACGTTCTCTCTACCGCAGGAATGAGATCTTGGATCAGCATCTCGGTGAAGGTTGCCCCCGTGAATGAGGCCAGCCCGCCGCGCGGCGCAGCCCCGGTCGCGGGCTTCGCGCCTTCCGGCGGACGCGCGGGCGCCGGCTGTGGCCACAGCCAGCGGGCGTTGAAAATCGAACCGTCCTCCCCTGGTTTGACTGCGTTCAAATTGTCCATGACGATGATCATCGGCCGGGCCTTTTTCTCCGCGATCAGGTTGTCCAGGATTATGTCGACGCAGCCCTGTTTGTGCCATCCTTCCTCGTTTTCGCCCCAGCCGTGCAACAGGTAGAGCACCGGGTAGCGGGCCTTCGGATTTTTGTCATAATCCGGCGGCGTGTAGATGTAGGCACGCCGCCATTTTTGTGTCACCGTGGAGAAATACCAGTGCTGGCGAACGCCCCCGCGGGGCACGTTTTTCTGCTGGTAGAAATCCTGATCCGGGGCCGGAATCTCGATCGCGCTGTTGTCGAAGCCGGAGCCGAAGAATGTCCGGGTCGCCGGATCGGCCGCAATGGACCCATCGATCGCCAGCGTGTAGTAGTGGAATCCCTCCGCCTGCGGAGGCGAGGTGGCATACCACCAGCCGTCCGCAGCCTTCGACATCTCGACACCTTTGCCGATCCTCACCGTCACTTTCTGGGCCTCCGGCGCCCACACCCGGAAGGTGACGCTGCCATCTGGATGGACGCACGGATATGCCGCTCCGGGGATGTTGTACTCGCCTGGTGTGCAATCTCCTGCCGGCTGGCTCCACGCGGCGCTGCCCGCCAGCAGCACGCAAACCAACAAGAACTTCCTCAATTCCATAAACTCTCCCTCATCTGAATCGACCAAACTACTTCCCAGCCAGCCGCGCGGCGCCAACCCGGAGCCGTGCCGCAACTGGCTGCCTGATCTTGCGCCCCGGGCTGACGGCTGTCCGACCCGAGGGCGGTCAGTAGCCATCCGAGAGCCGTATGAACGCGGCTGCATAATTGCAACCGCGTGTGATCTTATCACTTTTTGTGGTGGATTCTGTAACCGATTCCATACGGCAACAAGGCAGAAGGGCAAGCTCCGCTTTTCAGCGGCGGTTCGAGGCGCACATGGACAGCCCGGACATGACGCCGCCTCATGTCGCCGCCCCTTCGCAGCGTTACCGCAAACCGCAGAGGAACCGCGGCTGAAGCGCCGCAGGCCAGCCAGGGTGTTCGCCGGCTGTTCAGACAATGCGGGGCGGTTTTACAATTCGTGAAAAAATTGTTTCAGCAGGGCTGGCCCGGATTCACCCGTCGGCCGTCACCGCGCTCCGTGCAGTTGACTGTGGGCCTGGACATAGCGCGCCGTGCGCGGGTTGCTGGAAATCCACTGCGGCGCCGTATCGGCGTTTGCCGCGCGCCATACGGCAATGGCGCAGGTGCGCACGGCTCGTTCCATGTTTTCGTAATCCAGCTTCTCCCATTCGTCGCCCGGGCGGTGGTAGTCGGGAAACGTCCACGCCACGGAGACGGTGATCGCCGGAATTCCCAGGTCAGCCAGGGCCTGATTGTCGCTGCGGGAGAAGAACGAATCGCTGTTGGAGCCGTCCTTGAAGGCTTCCACTCCCGTGTCCTTTCCGGCCAGAGTGAGCAGTTCTCCCAGCGTGGTGTAATCGAACCCTGAGGCCGTTAGCTTGCCCGCGCGCGAGCCGGAATTGTCGTCCGTGCGGCCCATCTGTTCGAAATTCAGATTGGCCGCCGTTTTGTGCAGCGGAAAAAGCGGATTACGCGCATAATAACGGGAGCCGATCAGGCCTTTTTCCTCGCCGAAATACAGCATGAAAACCAGCGTGCGGCGCGGCCGCGCCGGGTGCCGCGCAAAGGCTTCGGCCAGCGCCAACACCGTGGCCGTGCCGCTGGCGTTGTCGTTGGCCCCGTTCAGGATGCGGTCGCCCTCGCCACCCTCTCGCACGCCCACATGATCGTAGTGGGCTGTCAAAAGGATCACCTGATCCTTCAGCTTCGGGTCGCTGCCCTCGAGCACGGCAACGACATTCTTCAGATCCACGGGTTGCCGCTGCGGCGGCGGAATGCGCAGGTTGACGGTAGCGGCTCCGTTCAGGGATTCGAGCGCCTGGGCGAAGCCGCTGTCTGAGACCATCACAACCGGAACACGGCGCGGCTGGAAAGTCCGGCGCTCTTCGAGCATCGCCCGGGCGCGGAAGGTTGGGCCGGCCGTGATCAGAACCGCCGGTTCCAGGGCCAGAAGCTGCCGCCGCTTCTCCGTGTAGGCGGCGCTGCGCGCGGGCGCGCTCAGCAAAACTGCTTTTCCGGCGACGCTTTCGCGCGGCGGCAGCGGATCATCAGGGCTCTGCCAGACCACGCGCACCGCAGGCGCGCCATTCAGTTCCAGCGCCTCGCCGCCCATCACCGCCGCGCGCGACGGATCGGCCGAATAGCTGCCGCCGTTCCACTTCAGCTCCAGCGTGAAGCCCTCCATCGGCTGCTGGACGGAGTCCATGCTGGCGGTCTGAAAATAACTCTGGCCCGCGCCCGGCTTCAGGCCAAGCCGGCGGAACTGGCTGGCCAGGTACTCAGCCGCGGCGTCCAGGCCGCGCGAAGGCGTGTCGCGGCCTTCCAGCGCATCCGAAGCGAGAAAGGACACATGGGCTCTCAGCAGGTCCGCCGAGATCACGGAGGCGAGCCGGGATTCCTCCGGCGCGAGTGCGGCGGGGGCGGCGGCCGCCGCCAGGACGAAAAGAACAAAACGTTTCATTTTTGTTGTAAGGCTGGGAACTCCCATTCCATGTTCCAGCCGAAGCCCCTTCTGTTGTCGATCAGCCGCATCCAGCGCGGCGCGAGCCGGTACAGGCGGCTGCGGGCAATCACCGGATCGAGCTCGCCGCCCAGGCGGAATTTCGCCTTGTATTTCTCGATGACGGCGCGGTTCTTGCGCACTGCCGTTGCCTCGCCGCGGATCTGCACCCCGCGCAGATCCGCCCATTTCCTCGATGGCCGGAACACCGCCGCTGCAACCTTGCCCGTGCGCGAGATCTCCAGGCTGTGCAGGCTGGCGGGCGACGAAAGCCAGTACAGCGCGAAGCCCTCGCCGCGCACGAAATACAGCGGAGCGGAATGCGCGCCTCCGTCCGCGAGCTCCACAGCCAGCACCATGGTTCGCATGGAGTCCAGCAGCAGCGCCGCCTCTTCGAGCGGACTTCTCATGCCGCCTTGTACCCCGCTACTTCATCGAACAGCGCGAACGCCGCTTCGATGTCCGCCATCCGCAAATGAATGGGCGTCGAAATGCGCAGCTTCTGGCCGCCGTACAGCCAGATCCGGCGCTCCTTCGCTTTGCGCCAGAGCTGCGCGAAATCAAAATTCTCGGGAAATGTTACCGTGACCAGCGCCCCGTACAGGCGGTCGTCGGCGGAGCTGAGCAGCTTCAGATACGGACGCTGCGCCGCCTTTTGATACACCCGCTTCGCCAGCTCGTGAATTCTCGCGTACACATGCTCCGGGCCCAGCGATTCGATGAAGCGCTTGCCCGCCATCATGCCGGCGATCGTGGCGCGGTTGTTGGTGCCAATCTTCATGAACCGCGCGGCTTTCAATTCCATCCTGTCCCAGTCGCCCGTCACGATCACGGGCCAATGGCGGTCCAGGTGCTCCTCGCGGATGTACATCAGTCCGCACCCGGCAGGCGCGAAGAGCCACTTATGGGGGCTGCCGGCGAAGTAGTCGCACTCGAGATCCGCCAGCCGCAGCGGCACCTGCCCGTTCATGTGCGCTCCGTCGACCACGGCGAGCACGCCTTTGGCGCGCGCCGCGCGGCAGATCTCGCGCACAGGCATCAGCACTCCCGTCGGGCTGATGATGCCGCTGAAGCTGAGCACGCGCGTGCGCGGACCGATGGCGGAGACGACGATGTCGGCGAGCTGCCCCGCGCTCTGCGGCGGATGCGGCAGCTTCACTTCGCGCATCACGATACCGTGCCGCTTTGCCCGCAGCGCCCACGGTGCGATGCCGCTGGGATGCTCGTGATCGGTGAGCACGACCTCGTCGCCGGCTTTCAGCTCTATGCCGTTGGCGATCACGCTCATCGCTTCCGTGGCGCAATGAGTGAACGCCAGCTCCTCCTTCTTGCAGCCAACGAACGCCGCCATCTCGGCTCGCTCGGCGTCAAGGTCTTCGTAACCCCAGCGCGGGTATTCGTCGCGTACCAGCGCCGCCGCGGTCTCCAGATACTCAGTGACGGCATGGACCACCGGGCGCGGAGCGACGCCGAGGCTGCCGTTGTTGAGAAAGGCGCGCCAGCCCGGCAGCAGGAACTGCTCGCGGCGCACCTGTAGCCAGTATTTCTCCGCGTCTTTCTCGCGCAGCGAAGGGTCAGGAAGCGGGCGGACATCCGCGCTGGCTCCGCGCGCGGCAATGCCAAACAGCGAAAGCGCTACGGCGTCCCTGCGGTTCATGCCCTCAGAATAGCGCACCGCCGCCGGATCACCGCTCCGGCACGGAAACCGTGATGTTGCGGAACCGCACGCCGCCGGCGTGATCTCCCTGGATCAGAAATGGGCCAGGCAATTCCTCGTCGGCGTCCAGCGCGCCGCCGGTGATGCCTTCGATCTCCTGCCGGTCGATGGTGACCACGCCGTTCTGCACCACCGTGAGCGTCCTGCCCACCAGCGTGACATCGAACACATCCCACTGCCCGGGGCGGTTGGCGGGCGCCGGCTTCGGCGCGATTCGGCCGTAAATCGACCCCATGCGGCGCTCGGGCGGGCTCTTGCCCTCGGGCTCGTTCTCGAGCTGGATCTCGTACCGCCCGCGCAGATAGAAGCCGCTGTTGGTGTGTTCGGGGAGCATGACTTCGAAATGCAGCTTGAAGTCCTCGAATTTCTCCACCGATTTCAGGTTTGAACCGAGCTTTTCATTCACCAGTTCGCCGTTGATGGCTTTCCAGTGGCTGTTGGCGGGATTGCCTGCCGGCTCCCATCCCGTGAGGTCGCGGCCGTTGAACAGCGGGCGCGGCTCGGTCCAGGCGCGCGGCTCTGGGCGTTTCAGTTCCGGCGCGCGCTTGCCTTCCAGCGGCGTTGTATTGTCTCCACGGCGCGCCACGCCGGTAAGCCTGCCGCCACGGGCTTCCAGTTCCCAGACGACGGCGGGACGGTTGGGGCCGGAGGCGGCGATGTTCAGGATCAGCTTGCCTCCGTCGATCCGCGCATCTTTCACCTGAAAAACGTTGCCGCCAGTGGGCTGATACCAGACCTCCAGCGCTCCTGCGCGCTCATAGATGCCGAGCCAGCTTGCCCGCTGTCCGCCGGGCGTCTGAATGTTGAAATTCCAACGTCCGAGGAAAGGGTTCGGCTGTGCGGAGGAGAGGCTGATCGCCGCCACAGAGACCAACAGCGCCCGAATGCACGCTCGCATGAGCAGAGTCTACCGCAGCCGCCTGTTGTGCAGCGAGACGGCCAGGCTGCGCGGGAGAGCGCCGGGCCGCGGCCGCTATAATCACAATGTGACCCCAGCCAGATGGATCGTCCCCCTCGCGCTGGCCCTGCTGGCCGGCTGCTCGAAGAACATTCAGACCAATGAAGCCGTCCGCGCCGGCGTGATCAAACACCTGTCGCAGAACTCGGGGCTCAACCTCGCGCAGATGGACATCGAGGTGACCAGCGTGACCTTCCGTGACAACGAAGCCGATGCCGTGGTCGGCTTCAAGCCGAAAGGCGCTGGCGCATCCGGCATGTCCATGCGCTACACGCTGGAGCGGCAGGGGAATGAATGGATCGTGAAGAAGAAGGCTGACTCCGGGATGGGCCACGGAATGATGCCGCCATCAGGGGAGCCGCCTGCCGGAGAGGGCGCCCTTCCGCCCGGACACCCGCCTACGGGCGGCGCAGGCACGGAGCGCAAGCAGTGAAGCGGGTAGTGGTGCTCGGCGGCGGACCCGCCGGCGCCATGGCGGCGGCGGGGCTGGCGCAGGCGGGTTTGTCCACCGTGCTGTTCGACGAAAAACTCGCCTGGGAGAAGCCGTGCGGCGGCGGCATCACTTACAAGGCATACCGGCAGTATCCGTTCCTGCTGGAAAACGCGGTTCCCAAAAAACAGGTTTTCGAGACGCGGCTCTCCGAACCGCGCGGCGGCAGCGTCTCCATGCGGCTCCGGCATCCGTTGCTGATTTATTCCCGGAAAGACCTGAACCAGATGCTGCTGAACCGCGCCGCAGCGGCAGGCGCGCAACTGGAAAAGGAGCGCGTGCTGGGGCTGGAGCCGCGCGAGGATGGCTGGCGCGTCCGCACGCGGCGCGGCACGCTCGAAGCCGATTTCATCGTCGCCGCCACCGGCGCCCGCAACACGTTCCGGAGTGTCGGCACCGAATGGAAGCCGGGCGACACCATGTGCGCCCTCGGTTACTACGTCCCGGAAACACGGGCCGAAGTAGACATCCAGTTTTTCCCGAATTTCGAAGGATATGTCTGGGTGTTTCCGCGATGCGATCATCTCTCGGTGGGCATCTGCGGCAAGGGCGTGGCCTCGCACGAGGCGAGGGAGCAGCTCCACCGCTACATGGACGAGCACTGCATCCCGCGCGCCGGAGCAACGTTCTACGCGCACGTCATTCCCGCTCTTGAGCGTCCCTCCTGGCGCTCGAACCGCATCAGCGGCCCGCGCTGGGTGGCGGCGGGCGATGCCGCGGGGCTGGTCGATCCGGTGACGGGCGAGGGTCTCTACTACGCCATCCGTTCCGGCGACCTGGCCGCGCAGGCTATCCTGCATGACCGCGTGGATCCGTCCTCCCGCCACAATGTGTATCACTCGCTCCTGCGCCGCGAGTTCCTCGAGGATCTTGCGTTCGGCGCAGGGCTGGCGAAGCGGTTTTTCATCCAGCAGATCATGTTTTCCAGCGTCCCCGCGCGGATGATCGAACTCATGCGGCTTTCGCCGCGGATGCGCGACATCGTTCAGGATCTGTTTGCGGGCACCCAGCGGTACCTGGACCTGAAGGAGCGGCTGCTGGCCAACCTGAACGGCACGATGCAGGAGGCCGTTTACGGGGCGCTGCTCGGGCATCGTGTGGCAGGGGAGGGCACGCAGGCATGAAGACGGAGCGCAGCGAGCAGCTCTACGCCCGGGCGCAACAGGTGACCCCCGGAGGCGTCAACTCGCCGGTGCGGGCCTTCCGCAGCGTCGGCGGCACGCCCCGTTTCATCCGGCGCGGCAGCGGTTGCCTGCTCACTGACGCCGACGGCAACCAGTACGTCGACTGCATCTGTTCGTGGGGGCCGCTCATCCTCGGCCACTGCTTCCCGCCGGTGGTGGAAGCGGTGAAGGAGGCGCTGGAAAACGGCTCCAGCTTCGGCGCCCCCACCGAACGCGAGATCGAACTGGCTGAACGGATCATCGCCGCCGTGCCGTCCATCGAAATGGTGCGGCTGGTCAACTCCGGCACCGAAGCGACGATGAGCGCGCTGCGGCTGGCCCGCGGCTTCACCGGAAGAACGCTCACCGTGAAGTTCGAGGGCTGCTATCACGGCCATGTCGATTCGCTGCTCGTGAAGGCGGGCAGCGGCGTAGCGACGCTCGGGATCTCGGGCACGGCGGGCGTGCCGGAGGAATTTGCCCGCACCACCATCGCGCTGCCGTTCAATTCCGTGGAGGCGCTGGAAGCGGCGTTCCAGCAGCACGGCGGTCAGATCGCGGCGGTGATCGTCGAGCCCGTCGTCGGCAACATGGGTTGTGTGCCGCCCGAGCCCGGCTTTCTGGAAGCCATGCGCGATCTCTGCACGCGCCACGGCGCGCTGCTGATTTTCGATGAAGTCATGACGGGCTTCCGCCTCGCGCTCGGCGGGGCGCAGCAGCTCTACGGCATCCGCCCAGATCTCACGACGCTCGGCAAGATCATCGGCGGCGGGCTGCCCATCGCCGCCTATGGCGGGCGGGCGGACGTGATGCGCCATGTGGCGCCCTCCGGAAACGTCTACCAGGCGGGGACGCTCTCCGGCAATCCGTGCGCCGTGGCGGCGGGTATCGCCATGCTCAGGCACCTGTCGGAGCATCCCGAAGTGTATGCGAAGCTGGACGCCGCCGCTGCCGAGATCTGCGCCGCCGCGCCGGAAGGTGTTACCGTGCAGCGCGTCGGGTCCATGTTCACGTTTTTCTTCACCTCCCGCGCGGTGAAATGCTGGGAGGACGCCGCTACGTGCGACACGCAGAAATACGCTGCATTTTTCCATCATTTGTTGGAAAATGGCGTGTATTTCCCGCCCTCTCAATTCGAGGCCGCGTTCCTTTCAGCGGCTCACGATGAAGGCGCTGTCGCCCGCACCGTGGACGCGATCCGGTCTTTCCGGGCCTGAACGCTACTGCCCTTTCGCATTGAGTTTGTCGAAGATGGCCCGCTCGCGCTCGCCATCTTCGTGGCGGTTCAGCTTGAAATACAACGCCGACAGTTCAATGTGCGGCTGCGGCCAGTCCGGATCGGCCTTCACGACATGCTCCAGGTGCTTCACCGCCGCCTCCGCGTTGCCGGCAGTGCGCTCCAGCCGCCCCATCTGATAATGCGCCAGCTTGTCGCCGGGCTTCAGCTTCAAAGCCTTCTCCAGATGCGCGCGGGCGGCGTCCAGATCGCGGTTCACGATCAGCACCGTGCCCATGCCGAGATGCGCTTCGAAGTCGTCCGGGTTGGCGGCCAACGCCTTCCGGAACGCCTCCACGGCGCCGCCGTTGTCGGCCAGATAGTGCCGAGCCATGCCCGCCAGCGTCCATACGCCGGGCACCTCCGGGTTGATTTTCACAGCCAGTTCGGCGTACTCACGCCCGAGTTCGTACTCGTGGATTTCCATTGCCGTCTGCCCGGCGAGCAGGCAGGCTTCCGCGCTGCGCCCCTGCCGCGCCGGGCGGTCCAGCCGCACAATGCCGTCCTGCTTCTTGCCGGTGCGCACCAGCGCCGCCCCCAGCAGCCACTTCAGCGCCAAATCGTCCGGATGCGCCGGCTCGAGGCGTGAAAGCAGGGCCACTGTCTTCGCCTCCTGCCCCGTGCGGTTGAAGCAATCCGCCACGAGCAGCGCCAGGCGCAGGTCGCCGGGCGCGGCGGCTGACAGCGGCTCCAGCAGCCTCAGCGCCTCCCGGAAGTCCTGCTGCTTGTAATAAGCCAGCGCCAGATTGAACTGCAACGCCTGATTCGAAGGCTCCAGCGCGAGCGCTGCACGGTAATGGCGGATGGCGCTGTCGATCTGCCCGGTGCGCGCGTAGGCGGCGCCCAGGTTGGCGTGGACCTCGGGCACGTTGGGCGCCAGCTTCAGCAGCGCCAGATACTTCTCGATGGCCAGCCGGTCGTTGCCTTTCTGCTGCGCCTCCACGGCCTCGCGGAAGAGCTGTTCAGGCGATGGCAACTGCATCGCGTAGGCCGCCAGCGCCGCCAGCAGGAGAAGCACCCGCATCGATTTCATGATAGCGGCCGCCCGCTGTGCTATGAAGAAAGTGGGTGGCAGGCGGGCAGGGCGGGGGACGGAGAATGATGAAACAAATCGGGGTGGTTCTGATTTTGGCGGCGGCGCTCGCGCCCGTGGCGGCGGCGCAGGCGTCGCAGTTCGAGCGGTTCGAACAGCTCGCCCGCCGCGCCGAAGCCGTACTCGACGCCAACCCTGCGGAAGCCGTCGAACTCTACCGCGAGGCCCTGAAGATCCGCCCCGCCTGGGTGGAAGGCTGGCTCTATATGGGAGCCGCGCTGCACCGGTTGGAGCGCTACGCCGAGGCCACGCACGCGCTGCGCAAAGGGCTGGAGCTCGCGCCGCGCTTTGGCACCGCGTGGGCGCTGCTCGGCATGTGCGAAGCCGAGCTCGACAACCCCGAGCAGGCGCTGGCCGACATCGCCAGGGGCGAGCAGCTCGGCCTCGGCGCGAATCTCGCCTTCGAAGTGGCCGTCCGCGTGCGCGCAGCCCGCCTCCTGATTACGGAAGGACGCTTCGACGAGGCGATGGGCAAGATGTATCCGTTGTCGAAGCGCAACGTCAGCCATCCGGCGATCGAAGAGATCATGGGGCTGGCCGCCCTCGCCGTGGACCGCGATCCCGGCTCGCTTTCGCCCGAGCGGCGCGAGATCGTGCTGCTCGCCGGCAAGGCCGCCTGGGCTGGTGGCACCGGCCGTCCTGAGGAAGCGCTGAAAGGCTATGACGAACTCGTGCGCCGCTTTCCGAAAGCCCCCGGCGTACACAACGCGCGCGCGCTGTATCTGATGGAGAGCGATCCGAAAGCGGCGCTGGAGGGCTTTCTCGAGGAAGTCCGCAACACTCCCGATCACTGGCCCGCGCTGCTGATGCTGGCCAATCTCCAGATCCGGCAGGGCGCGCCTGATGAGGCGTTGAAGAATCTGGAGCGCGCGCTTCAGCTCGTGCCGGTCAGCTACCGCTGGATCTGCCATGCCAGCATCGGGCAGGCGCATCTGACCGCCGGCCGTCTGGATCAGGCGATCCCGCGGCTGGAAAAGGCCGCGCGGCTCGTGCAGGGCAATGCGCAGATCCATTACTACCTGTCGCAGGCTTACCGCCGCGCCGGACGCAAAGAGGACGCCGCGCGCGAACTGGCCGAGTTCCAGCGCCTCAAGGAAATCGAAGACCCGCTCGCCCTGCCCGCCTACCAGCCCGGCGCCCGGCGGCAGTGAGTGCCATCAGGGCCGGCAGGCAGCGGGGCGCTTCGGCGCCGCTTGCAGCCCGGGGCGCTGCGTGCTGCCTTCGCTGGCGGCCTGTCCACACTCAATTGCCCATAGGGCTGTGCCCGGCTCAGATGGGCCAACTGCGCCACCACCGGCTGTTTCCAGCGCGGAAAGCCGGGCTTATGGTGCTCGGCCTTGTGCTCGTGCGCGGCGGCGGTGATCTCAGCTCGGGGGCGGGATTGCAAGAATTCGCGCGACAGTCCAGCATGCTGGAGTCACGGCCGCAGGCTCCTGATGGTCAATGTGAATTCTCGCTCGAATCCAGCCACCGCGTGTCAGACCCGTCGCCTCACCCCCCTGACGCTGACTTGGTCAGGACTCATTGACAGGATTCTCGGGGGGGGGTACGCTACCACCATGAACTTGCGAACTGTGACTTTTGTTTTTGTGCTTTCGGTTGCGTTTTATTTCGTACTTCTTCCAGAACAATCTGCGGCCCGCTCATGCCCGGCGAATTGCACGGGTGTGGGAGCGATCTATTTCGGCGACATTTATTGTGGTGGAGGTCCGCCGGCCAACCCGTACCCGGGATACTGCCGCGACACTCTTCCTCCGGGTTGTTCTTCCGGGTCTGGCGGTTGGACTTGCCAGACCGTTTTCGCCACCGGCACGTGCCGTCCGGAGGGTGAATCGTGCAAGTTCACATTGCCGCCGGAAGACTTTCTATCTGGAGAATGTTGGTAGGTTGACCGGCGAATGAATCTGGGCTTTACCGGAATCCGGAAAGTGGCCGAGCTGGCTGCGAATATTGCATTGATCGTTTTGTGTCTCGTGCTTTCGGCGTCTCTGTTCCAGCGTTACCTTGGATCGCACTCTCGTTGTGCAGCTTCAGGGAAACAAGCCACAGCCGGGTTTTGGCGATCCATTTTACAGAATGAATTCCACGGAGACGATGGTCCGTTCCTCATCCTGGCGCTGCGTTCCGATTGCCCATTCTGCAAAGCCAATGTCCCCCTTTACAGCCAGATTCTTGCAGTGTGGCATAAGAAACGGTATCCAGCGATAGCCGTTTTTCCCGCGCACGACGGGAAGGCGGAGGAGTTCGTGGAGGGTTACAATTTGCAGGTTCAGGCGACGAGAAAGATCGACTTCCACGAGGCCGGCCTCGATCGCGTGCCAACTGTTCTCATCCTGGGTCCCAACGGGGTGATCCGAAATGCATGGATTGGCCATCAAGCCAAAGAAAAGTGTGAGGCGATTGCCGGGCGTATTCGAGCCTTCTGATTCCAGCCGAACTCGTCAGAGCGGGCGCAAGGCGTTTCCCGGCGCGGCATGTTTGATCTTTTCATTGTTTGCAGTCTGCCCGGATTCCTGCATTCTGACCTGCGCTGCTCAGGAGGCGCCTCCGCCCCTGCGCGTGACAGCAGAAGAAGTATCCGTGGATTTCGTGGTGCGGACGAGGGGCGGTCGGCTGGTTCGCGATTTGAAGAAGGAGGATGTAGTCCTCCTGGAGGACGGCGTTCGGCAGGAGATCCAGGCGCTGATTCCGCCCGGGGGCTTCACGGCAGAGAGAAGCGATATTGTCCGGAAGACCGGCGATGTGCATGCGGCGAACCCGCGCCTGGTCGTGCTGGCTTTCGATTCTATGGGGGCGGAGGCCCGGAAGCGCGCCGCGGACGCCGCCGCCGAACTGGTGCGTCAGGTTCCGGAGGGCTCGATGTTTTTCGCAGTCGCGGGACTCCAGCCCCGGCTGAATTGGTGGCTGGATTTCACCTCCGCGCCGCAAGCCGTGATTGCCGCCATCCGGAGAGCTGCAGGGGCCGCCGGCTTGGCATATGGCGTGGAGGCGGATCAGCCAGGCAAGCAACTTGCCTTCTTCGGTGCGCACGGCCGGGAGGAAACCGCATGGAAAGCCGCCGACGCACGGCTCGCTACGCTGAATCGAAGGGCCGAGGAATTCGACCGGCAGCTTCAGGGGACGCGGCAATTGGGGTCGCTGCTGGCCCTGACGGGCGCTCTCCGAAATGTCCCGGGCCGCAAGTCGGTCGTTTTCTTTTCCGATGGACTGCGCAGATTCGAACTGGATCACCTGTTCCGGGCGGTCACGGGTATGGCGAACCGCGCCTCTGTGACGATTTACGCGCTGGACGCCAGCGGGTTGCGCATTGTGCCGCCGAGTGCCGAGACGCTGGCCGCGTTGCGTGGCCGTGACGGTCACGCGGGCATTGTGACCTCAGCCCCCGATGGCGGAGAGCCGCCAGACCCGGAGAAGGTTGCCACGGCGAATGCGGAGGAGGGGCTTCGCCTGCTGGCTGAAGAAACAGGCGGCTTCCTCATCTCCGGTACGAACCGCCTGGAGACGCGGCTCGCCGGTCTTCTCGAAGACTTCGACGGTTACTGGACTGCCACATACCGGCCAGCCAACCGGCTGTGGGACGGCGAATGGCGGCGGCTGGAACTGCGAGTCAGACGCAGGGGCTTGCGCGTGCACAGCCGCGCCGGCTACTGGGCCGTGCCGGCGGGCGAAGACGACGTGCTCCTGCCGGAGGAGATGCGGTTCCTGCGCGCCTCGGTGGAAACGTCCTCATCGGCAGAGTTGGAGTGCAGCGCCAATGCCTTCGACCTCCCTTCACCTGGCGGCTCTTCCGTGTTGGTGTCGTACGAGGTGCCGATACAGCGGCTTCAATTCGTCCCGGCGAGACCTGCGGGGCAGCAATATGCTGCCGCGATTTTCCTCACGCAAATCCGGGATTCGGAGGGCCGAACCGTCCGCCGCCTGTACCGAAGCATTCCAGTCCAGGGGGCCGAGGAGCAGATCCGGCGCCTGCCCCCCGGGCGAATTCTGTACCACGACTTTGTGGTCTTGCCGACGGGACGGTACCACGTTCTGCTGGGAGCGATGGACGCCGCCAGCCGGCGCATGGCGGTGCGCCGGGTAGAGCTGGAAACGGCCTCCGCGGCGGGCGGTCTTGTGCTGGGCGCCCCCGTGTTGTTCACCCGAACCGCACCTTGCCGCGATGAGGCCGATCCGCTCTGCTTCGGCAGGCAGGCCGCGGTGCCGGAGCTGGGGCAAGTGGCGAAAGATGAATCCCGGATTCTGATCCGCTA
Organism: uncultured Bryobacteraceae bacterium; assembly: GCA_937920635.1. Lineage (GTDB taxonomy): Bacteria > Acidobacteriota > Terriglobia > Bryobacterales > Bryobacteraceae > JANWVO01. The sequence continues at coordinate 37,305 of CAKZUE010000054.1, read as the reverse complement.
TCAACTCGCTCCTCTCTCCGCGGAGCCGTTGCGTCTGAACGTCTCCTGGTGGCGGGAGGACCGCCTTGTGGCAGCCGCAGCCCCGCCGGATCTGGAATGGGACCAGAACCGGCCCGGCTGGGTCATCCTTCGCCTTCCGCAGCAGGCAACGGCGCCGGGACGGTACCAACTGCGGGTGCTGGCGAAACAAGGCGAGATGCAGACGGAACGCACGACGGTGGTCGAGATCCGCTGAGCAGCCGGATCGTGACGGACCAGGCTTGCTCCTCGAATGGAAGCCGCGGCTGGCGTATGTCTGTGGCCGCGCGTCGATGTCGCCGTCAAAGCCGCTGCATGCGCTCGAGCGCTTCTTTCAGCGCCCGGCTGTATGCACAGCGCGGCTTTGTCTCCAGTGCCGAGGCAACCGCGCCCGGATCGAGCGGGCCCCGGCGCAGGGCGAAGGATGCCCGGATCACGGCATCGGAGCGGTCATAGCGCTCATCGGCGCGCGCTGCTTCACGCAGATAGGCTGCCGCCAGAGCGTTCCAGTAGCTCTCTACCGCCTTGTGAAGCCGGATCAGGCGGACCATCCAGCCCTCCACGTCCGCCTCGTCCGGGATGTAGGTGTGAATGGCAATCAACACCCGGCGGCTCAGAACATCAAACAAATCGGCAATTTCCTGTTTTGAGGGCTCGCGCCGGGCCGGCCCCCCGCGCGCGGCCAGTTCGCGCAGCAACCGCGCGTCCCACTGAAGCCGTTCCGCGGCCGTCCCGGGCTCGATTGCCGCATAGGCCCCGGCTGCGGCCTGTCCGGCCCGGACCGCCATTGCCGCGGCCGGTTTGTTCTGTGGAGATTGCAGCACAGCGGCTGCGAGAAACGACTCTCGTTCCGTGGAGATGGCATGAGCCACGGAGTTCGGAACCGCCAGCGAGCAAGCCGCCAACGAGGCTGCATCGTCCAGAAAGATCAGCCGCGCCAGGCTCCCTTCCAGTCCGCTCGCGGCATCGCCGCTGCCGCCGGGGATCAGCACAGGCAGGGCCGCGGCGGACTGAAGAAACTCCCTTCTCGCGATCATGATTTTCTCCTTGGGTCAAGTTCAGGAGGCACGTGGGGCTTGCCTACGTCGCAGCGGAGTTGCAGTTCGCGCTCGTCGATCCGCCCCAGAAAATACTCGCTGGCGGCGTGCAGGTAACGGTAAGCCCGCTCGAGCGCCTGCGCATACTGGCTCTGGTGCGGCGCCGCCGCCAGTGCGTCCTTCAGGCTGACGTCCCTGACCGGAGTCCCGCGCTGGATGGAACGCGCCAGCGCGATCAATGGGTCGCGCGGATTATAAAAGTTCGGCTCGAAGATATACCGGCGCACCTTGTCGGGGTCCGGTGCATGGTATGCAGCGGCGTAGCGCAGAACGTCAATCCGTCCCGTCTGGAAGCGCGCGGGATCCTGCCGGGACTGAATCTGGAGCAGTTGCTGCTGCCAGAGAGGCAGCACGATCCGCTCCAGCGCACGCACTGGCAAGGAGCGAAACGCGGGGTGCGACTCGAGACGGAAATCGAGCGCGGACGGAGTGAACGGGGCCGAGCGGCCGTGGTCATAGACCTCGCGGAAGACGACCACATCGTGGTAGACGGATACGTCGCTGGCGTCGCCGCGCTCGTCATCGCCTTTCCGGTAATATTCCGGGTCGAGCTTCCGGTAAACAGGCTTGAAAGTGCGGTCGGCGGCGAGGTGGCATCGCCAGCCCAGCACAAAGGCCAGCTTCTCCTCGGACAAGTCCCCGGCGCGCCGCTGCGGCCAGCGGCTTCGCAGATCCCGCAACAGGCGCACGGTGAACAGATCGCCCGAGCGGGTCATCGCCGTGTAGCGGCAGATATCGATCTTGTCCCGCAAAACTGTCTTGAAGTCCGGGCAAATGTCAGCCGAGTGGATGGCAAGCCGGGCGCCGTCATCCATCACGGCTGTATGGGTAATGTGTTCGGACATGTGTGGTTCAGCTCCGTCCAGCCAGTCAATACACCAGCCGCAGTCCAAGTTGAAATTCGCGCGGCAGTGTCGGGGAACTTGTGCTGGTCACCCGCCCGAAATTCGAATCGCGGGGGCTCAGCACGGGACCGCTGAAGTGCGCTTTGTTCAGAGCATTGATCGCCTCGGCGCGGAACTGGAGCTTGACCCGCTCGCCGAAATCGAAGTTCTTGATCATGGACAGATCCAGCAGCGTGATTCCCTGATTGCGGAAGTTGGACACGCGCGAGGGCAACGTGCGGATATTCTGCGACAGGTTGATCCGCGGGTCGTTCCGCTGCTTGCTGTAGTCAAGCTGACCGTTGGTACGGACGGCATCGTCCTGGAAATAGAACCCCGTGTTCTGGATGTTGGTCAGGAAGACGTTGTCGTTGATGTTGGACGAGCCGAGAACGCCGATGGTGGAGCTCTTGATCACAGGCTTCAGATCCGAAAGATTGCCGTTGAAATAGATGTTGCCGAGGGTGAGCGGCCGGCCCTTGTAGGCAATGTTCTGCGACTCCTGGCTGCGCACCACGCCTGAGTCCCACACCGCCGTCCTGCCCGGCTCGCGGACCACAACCCTGTAAGCCGTCTGCATGACGCCCCTCTCTGCGCCGGCGGCGCTCATGCGCCAACCGAACCGCGGCGCCGGGACATCGATGCCCAGAGGAGCCGTCCGGTTCTCGACGGTCAGATGCTCCAGCGCCGTTTGAGCCAGTCCCCAGGGAGCGGCGGCAGACGCGAGGACGAGGAGCAGGGGCAGGGCTCGCATTTTTCCTCAAACCTCCTTTGGCGGAATAGAGGCCGCCGCCCAAGATACAACAGGTGCGTTGCGGCTGTTGTGTGTTACTCTGCCGGCTCGCGCACTTTCAGGATCTGGTTGACGGGCAAGTCGTTCAGCACCTGCCGGGTCCCGCTCGGCCAGCGGATCTCGATCTCGCGGATCCGCTTGGCCTGCCCGAGTCCGAAATGCACGCGGTGGTCGCTGGTGGCGGCATAGCCCGTGCTGACGGTGGCGTGGTTGTGCTGGACATTGCCCGTGTCATCGGTGACCCTGATTTTCGCCCCAATGCCCATGCGGTTGCTTTTCGTGCCCGTGAGTTCGATCAGCAGCCAGCCGTGCTCATTCGGCGAAACGTTGCGCAACACGCGCGCCGGTCCGTTCAGCACTGAAAGAACCGCGTCCACCTTGCCGTCGTTGTCGAGGTCGCCCATCGCCATGCCCTTGTAGTTGGCGGCGATCTGCGTGTCGCTGCCCGCCATCCGGGTCAGGTTCTGAAAGCGCCCGTTGGCGAGGTTCCGCAGCACGGTCACCGGCTCTTCCGGTCGCCGCGGCGCGTACGTGTGGATCATGTCCTGCACGTTCGAACGGCAGACGATCAGGTCTTTCCAGCCGTCGTTGTCCAGGTCGTAAATGGCGTTGGACCAGCCGGACATTTCCAGCGTCTCCAGCGCCAGGCCGCTGGCGGCCGTGCGGTCCTCGAACACGCCGCCGCCCGCGTTGGCGAACAGCGGGAATGTCTCTTTCTCAAGCGCCGTGACCCAGATGTCCGGCCGGCCGGTGTTGAAAATATCCCGAAAATCAGCGCCCATTCCGGAAATCACGTTGCCGTTTTCGGAAAAAGCGATGCCCAGCTCATGCCCGATTTCTTTGAATCTCTTGCCGCCCTGATTGTGGAAAAACTGCATGGGAGCGTCGTCGTTGCCGATGAAAACGTCTATCCAGCCGTCGTCGTCGTAATCGGCCACGACAATCGCCATCCCCCGCCCCAGGGCATTGGAAAGGCCCGCTTCCGCGGAAACGTCGGTGAACGTGCCGTCGCCGTTGTTGCGGTACAGCGTGTGCGGCAAAGCGCCGTAATGGCGCGGCCCGCAATAGATGCGCACGTTGTTGATCAGGCAGTCCGGCTCGTTGTTCGGGTCCCACTCGCAGTAGTTCGACACGAACAGGTCGAGATCGCCGTCGTTGTCGTAATCGAACCAGGCGGCGGCCACCGACCACATCTTCTTGCCCTTGTACCTGCCGCCGGGCACGCCCGCCTTCTTCGTCACTTCCGTGAACGTTCCGTCCCCGTTGTTGTGGAAAAGCTGGTTGTCGTTGACGTTGAGGACGTACAGATCCGGCCAACCGTCATTGTCGTAATCCGCCGCGGCGACGCCCATGCCGTAACCCTCGCCCGCCACGCCTGCCTTGTCGGTGACGTCCGTGAACGTCAGGTTGCCGTTGTTCCGGAACAGCCGGTTCTTGTGCTTCTCACCCTGCTTGACCAGCGAAGGCATATGGGCGCCGTTGACGAAGTAAATGTCCAGGTCGCCGTCGCGGTCGTAGTCGAACAGCGCCACTCCGGCGATCAGCCCCTCCGGCTGATGCTTGCGTGGCGTCGCCCCGTTGTCGCACACAAAACGCACGCCGGACTGCTCCGTAATGTCGCGGAACGCAACGGGCGGCAAAGAAGATTGCACCGCAACGGCAGCGGCGGCAAAAGCCGCAATCCAAGGGAGCCATTTCATGGGGCAGTCGTCAGACTCAGTCTTTTAGTGTAACGGAAGGCCGCCGGAGTCCGCTGTGGTCGGACGAATAGGGGAGCCAAGGGCCGCAACGCGGCGGTTCGCACGGTCTTCCTCGCCGGCGGAACCTGCTGCGGATGGGGCTGTCCGGGCGGCTGAAATGGGCGGTCTGGCTGCCACGAGGCTTCTCAACTCTCCGCGGAAGAAGGAATTCCGGGATCCTTCTTGCGGCCAGCCCGCCGCCGTGCCGGCGCCGATCAGGCAATAACGGAAACCCCCGGGACTGTTGTCTACCCGGCTGATCCTCATCTCTGCCCCATCCACGGCCAGCTCTGTTCCCTCGCGGTTCCATCGCAGGACCGCCCGGTGCCAGACACCGTCGTCCACACGATACGGCGACGACAATGGCTCCGTCAACCCGCCCAGGCTGCTGCGCAACCTCCCGTCCGCTCCAACATATAACAGGGCGAAAGTGCTCGATCCGGACGGCTGCGTCGCAACAACGTCCGAGTCCTGGCAGGACAGTATCGTTCCGCCAGCCGTGGTGCGGAACTCCAGAGACAACCGCCCTTCCTGGGGGCGCCAGACCTTCGCCCCAGGCACGGCTAGGCAGGTCTGCCCATCAAAGGCAGCCGTTCCGGCCAGCAGATACACCGCTTCAGGCGACCGTCCGCGGGGCATCAGGAGAACGAAGTCTCCGGCCGTTTCCCAGGGCTCGAAACCGCTCCGGACCGCATCTGCGATCGGCCCGTCGCGAAGATCGGCGCCCCGCGTCCAGAATTTCAGCCACCTTTCGCTCCAGACAATGCAGGCATGAGGCGCATCCAGGTGTCGCGCCACGGCTGCCTGTTCATCACTCCGAAGAAGATTCATCCAGGCGGTGGGATTCCAGCCATGCCGGGGCAGGACCGCTGACCAGAAATGCAGGCTGTTGATCCCCGGAACGCTGAAAAACCGGTCGCAGTGGCCCCTGAGGTTTTCCGCGATAAAGGTGTAGTCAGCAGCCTGATCCAAGCTCATCCGCAGGCTCCGCGACCCCGGATCGCGCAGCGCCGGCCGAGACTCAAACGACTCGCGGTCGGCCGATGAAGGGCTCCGATGCAGGCTGAGAAAAAGGACTGCCAGGGCGCCTGCACAATTGACCGCAACGCGCAGCAACCGCCTCCCGCTCGGGCGCCGGCTTTCCATCCCGGGGTTGTCCGGCAGCAAGCGCGTCAAAACATCCCCCCAGACAATGGCCGCGAGCGGGAGCAGGAATCCGTAGACCAGAACCAGTTGCGTGCCAGGCACCGGGAACGCATACGGCGTCATCAACCCTGCCAGCCAGGCCAGCAGACGGCGGGTCCGGGCCGTCTTCTGCTCCATGGCCTCCTGCCGGAAAGGGAGATGAAGCCAGCACCAGGCGTGGGGCAGCCCGATCCACTCCGCCCGCCCCGCAAAGCGCGAATCCAGCAGCGTCTGCAGAAGAAGAGCCGTCCAGGCCAGCCGCGCCACCAGCAGTGCGTCCTCCAGCCAGACGGCCGCGCCGTACCGCCGTCTCAACGCCAGAAACAGCCCCAGCAACAGGACCGAGCACGCCAAAGAAATGAACACAGGACGAGCGAAATGGAGCGGGAAATACCAGGTGCGGGCGAACTCGGCGGGCCGTGTCACCATGCCCTCCAACATCGCCTGCAGCGAAGTTCCGTGCAGCCACGTGGCGGCCAGAACGCCCGCGCCCGTCAGGGCCGCGGCAAGCGCTGCATGGCGGAGCCCGGTGCGGCCGCCGGGCAGCTCCACAGGCCGCGGCGAAACCGTTTCCGCCAGTCCGAGCGCGCTCAGCACGGCCGCGCAGATCAAACAATACATGCCAACCCCGCGGAGAACCGGGCCCATCAGGAGCAGAGGGAACAGTACAGCGGCGCTCAGACAGCAAAGCCTTGCCAGTCGGCTCAGGCGGTTCGCTGGATGGCTTCCTTCCGCCAACAGCGCCGGCGCCGCGGCAATGACGGCGAGATGCGGCTTGATCGTGGACAGCACCGCCGCCAGAGCCCCGAATGCGAACCAGCCGGCGCGAGAATGTCCGCTCATGCGCCGCAGGATGGAGTACACAAGCGCATGCAGGCTCAGCAGCGTAAAGATCAGGGTATTGGGGTGGCCGGGCTCCGTGATCTGCGGATAGATCCAGCGCCCCAGCAGAAAGGATCCCGCTGCTGCCGCCGTCCAGGAGCCGGAAGCCAGAAACACCGTTGCACTCTGAGCTGCGATCGTGAGCGCGACCCAGGCGATGGAGAGAATTCTCTGGCTGTCGTGCGTGACCGGCAGGCCGGCCAGGTGAAAACTGGCCCACTGCCACCAGTAAAACCCCGGACCGTATTGGGCGAAAGTGTGAGAATACAGTGGCAGACCATCAAAGAATTTCCGCAAGGAAATCAGCAGAAATCCCTCGTCATCGTATCCGGCATATACGAGCCGCATTCTCAACCACAATCCACGGGAAATCACGTGGATAAGCGCTGCGGCAGAACCCGCCGCGGCCGCCTCGAGGGCCAGGGAGATCCGGCGGAGCCGGCGTGCCGCGTCCCTGGCGGGGCCCGCGGCCGTCGCTGCGCCGCCCCGCCGGGACCTCACACTCCTTCGCTTTTTTGCCATACGGAGATAACAGACTTGCCGACCCGGTAGCCCAGCAAAGGATCCAGGCGGCGCGAAATGGGGATCACAAACCGGTCCCAGAAAGCGATCTGGGATTGGGTGGGCTGGCTCTGCCGCAGCAGGAGGCGGTTGCCGAGTGAAAGGATCATTCCCGCTGAGTCCAGATAGCGGAGAAGCCTCAGTTCCATGCCCGGCGGGCGGAGACTCTGCAGCGAATGCCTGTCGTACCGGCGGAGATGACCGATGGCCCTGTCGAAGTTGCTGAAGAGGAATTGGTGGGCCGGCGCCAGAACCATCAGCGCGCCGCCAGGCCGCAGCCGGGCAGAGGCTTCGGCCAACTCCCCGCGGTCATCCTTGATGTGCTCAAGAACGTCGGCGTACAGGATGGCGTCAAAGGACTCGTCTCGCAGCAGGTCCTTGAGTTGTCCCACCACCACCTCCACAGGCAAACCCTGGGGAGCGCGGATTCGACGGGCTAGCGCAGGGTCCGGCTCCAGGCAAACCCAGCTTTGCACCCGTTCGCTTCCAAGGGCTGCGAAGTTGCTGCCAATGCCGGCGCCCGCCTCCAGCACCCTCCCTCGCCAGAAAGGCCTCAGATGTTGAGCCCAATAATGCTTCCACCTGACCGCTCGGGAAAACAGCTCCAGTTCCGTGCCGATATACCTGAAATCGCTCATGCATTCAGCCCGTCCGGTACAGGATCAAGAACATAGAACGGGTAAAGCTGCTCCGGAATAATTTGCGGAGAACTCCTGCGCGCCAATGTGTGAAGGGCGATGGCGAGAATTAACAGAAAAGTCTGCCCCGTGATCAGCAACAGTCCTCCCATAAGCGCCAGCGGCTCATCCGATGGGTAGAACACCGCCCGGACGGCGATCCACACGCACAACCCGGCCGCCGCCAGTGTGACCCCGCAGAGCATCCTGACCGCCACCCTGTCTGAGAACACGCTGATGGCCGCAAGACCGTGAATGGCCAGAGCCACGAAACGCATTCGCGACTGTCCGGCGATTCGCGAACCCCGGTCAAGAGGCAGCGTGGAATAGCGGATATTGGAGTGGTAGATGCAGGCGGCGTAATGATTCCACAGCTCCGGTTTCACGGTGAGTTGCTGCACGACGTGCCACGGGCAGACGCTGAAATTGCCCACTCTGACCGCCACGCCGGTCAGCAGCCAGTGGAACAACCGGTAGATTTGATAGCCCAGGCGGAACAAAGCGCCTTCCATTCGCTTCATCCTTGCCGCAAACAGCACGTCCCTCCCGCCCGATTTCATAAACGCCTCCCACAAAACAGGCACATCCTCAGGGCGGTCTTCCCCGTCGGCATCCATCACGACCACAGGCGAAGACGCCTTGCGCTTTAAAAGATGGCAGAGGCCCAGGGCAATCGCCCTTTGATGGCCCAGGTTGCACCTCAACCGCAGAACCTCAAGCGATCGGATCGACTGGAAGCCCTCCAGCGCCCTCTTCCCCACGATGCCGGGGCCTGCCTCGTGCGGGCTGCTGTCGTCGACCAGGAGGATGTCCGCTTTCAGGCTTGTCCCGCCAAGAATCCGGTTCAGACGGTCCAGCAGGACGCGTACGCAATCCCAGTCGTCATAGACGGGCATAAGAATTGTGATCCGTGTTTCCACCGCGGATTCTCTCGAATTTTCAAAATTCGGCCTTTTCGACATTGTCCCGTGCCCATTGAGAGCTTTCTCCGGCGAACTGGCCATCCTAGCACAGCCTCGCTGGGGGGTCACGGCACGCTTGTGTTTCCAACCGGCTCCGCGCGCGCGCCCGGGCCTACAATGAAAGCATGAAGAAGCCGACGCGCAGCTATGCCGCTGCTTTCAGTATGTGCGCGCTTGCCTTCGTTCCGCTGCCGGTTGCCTCGCAGCCGCTGTCGCAAGACTCGCAGGCCGTCATCCGCACGGGGGTGGCCGAGGTGCTGCTGGAGGTTGTCGTGCGCGACCGGCGGGGCCGGATCGTGCGCAACCTGAAGCCGGAAGATCTCGAGATTTACGAAAACGGCGTGAAACAGGACATCCGCGCTTTCCGCCTTGCAGGAACGGACCGGCGAAGAACGGATCGCATGGAAGCGCCGGCGCCGGCAGCGGGCCCCTCGCCCGCCCAGAAGGCACGGCCCATGCCGCTGCGCGCCGTCAACCTGCTGTGCCTCGTTTTCCATAACCTGGATCCGGTCAACCGGACCCGCGCGCTGCGCATGGCCGAATCGGTCCTGAAGGAAGATCTTCCGCCGAACACGCTCGCTGCTGTCTTCACGCTGGACGATTACCTCACCCCCGTCTCGCCTTTCACCGATCAGAAGCAGGATCTGCTCGCAGCCGTCCAGCAGGCCTTCTCGGGCAGGGCTCTCGATTTCGAACAGGCCTCCGTTGCGGTGCTGACGGCCAATCCCACCATGTTCGCCGTCGACGTGCTGGTCAACATGGCGGCGCAGTCGGCCGTTGTCACGGATCGCGTCATCGGCGGCGAGGTGAGCAAATTGGTCGTGCCCCGCGCCGAGGTTTCCATGAGCGCATCCGCCAACACCACGCGCGGCTTCCGCGCGCGGGATCGCGTGGACATGGCCCATGTGACGGGCAGCCGGGCCTTCGATCAGATCGATACGATGGTCTCCCAGCTCGCGCAACTGCCGGGCCGCAAGAGCGTCATGCTCATCTCCGGCGGACTGCTCACCACGGGCGATCCGGACGCGTTCGGGAAGCTCATGGCCAGGGCGAACGCCGCCAACATGACCGTGTACAGCTTCGATCCCACCGAGCTCGACGAGACCACCGACACGCAGGCGGCCAAGATCGCTCTCGCGCAGGTGGCCGAAGTCAGCCGTTCGCAAACTAACCTCAACGCTTCGCTTCAGGAGCGCCGCCAGCAGAGCCGCCAGAACGATGCGCTCGAGGTCGCTGTCCGCTCCTCGGACCTGCGCGCTGCATTGCGGGAGCTGGCCGAAGGCACCGGAGGCTTCCTCGTGGCCAACACCTCCGAATTCAACAAGCCGTTCCGGCGCATTTTGGAGGAAATGGAGGCGCGATACGAAGTCGCCTACCGGCCCGCCGACTTGAAGCTCGACGGCAGGCTGCGCACCATCGAAGTGAAGACATCGCGCAAGGATCTCGTCGTCGAGAGCCGGACCGGCTACTTTGCGCTGCCCGCCAAGCCGGGCGGAGATGCGCTGGCGCCGCACGAAGTGGTCGGGCTCGCGCTGCTCGGAAAAGATCCACGACCGGCCGATTTCGACTTCCAGTCCAGCCTGTTCACCTTCGGCACGGAGCATGGCCGCCGCCAGGTGGCGCTGGCGTTCGAGTTGCCGGGCAAAGAACTCACAACCGCGCAGGACGCGGCTCGCGGCTCAGCCAAGGCTCATGTCGCGCTGGTGGGACTGGTGAAAGACGGCGCTGGCGAAGTGGTGGAGCGGTTCAGCATCGATTCCCCGTATGAGTTCGCCCTGAATAATCTCCCGGCCATGCAGGCCAGCAGAATCACCCATGCGCAATCGCTCAGCTTGCCGCCGGGCCATTACACGGTGGAGACGGCGCTGCTCGACCGCGCCGGGGGGCGCGCCAGCGCCAAGGCTCTGGAAATCGAGGTTCCGCCTCCGCCCGCGGGCCTGGCCGTCAGCACGCCCATGCTGGTGCAGAGGGTGGAAGAGACGGCCGCCGGCAACGGCGATCCTCTGTCCTATCAGGGCCGCCGCGTGGTTCCGCTGGTCACGCCGGCGCTCGATAACGTGTCCCAACCGCACGTCTATTTCGTCGTATATCCCGATAAAGGCAGGCCGGAAAAGCCGCAATTGCTGGTGGAATTTTTTGTCAACGGCCAGCGCTTGGCAGCGCAGTCGGCGGAATTGCCTCCGGCCGATCCCTCCGGCGCCGTGCCGATGATGGTCTCCGCCGCCATGCGCCCCGGATTGTGTGAATTGCGCATTACGGCCACGCAGGGTGAAGCGAAAGCCACCGGCAGCGTGCGGTATGTTGTGCCGCAAATGAAGGCCCAGACACAGTGATGAATTTCCCCTTCCGATCCCTGGGAACCCGCATCCGATGAAGAACTTCCTCCCGGCTGCCGCGCTCCTCGCCTTGAGTGCGTTTGCCCAGACAGACCCCGGCGATCCCGCTCAACTGCTGCGCGCCGCCGCCGCGGCGTTCGAATCGGGCGACATGCCCACGGCCATCCAGCACTACCGGGCGTTTCTGGCGGAGTTCAGCGAAGCCGCCGAAATCCGCTCCAACCTCGGCGCCGCGCTCGTCGCCAACGGACAGATCGAAGAGGGCATTCAGCAGTACCGCCTCGCGCTGAAGCATCTTCCCAACAATCCCCGCGTGCGCATGAATCTCGCGCTCGCCTATTACAAAACCGGCCGTCCGGAAGAGGCCGCCAAAGAAATCGCTCCCCTCATCGAACAGCAGCCGCTCGACCCCAAACCGGCGCTTCTCATGGCGGATTGCCTCATCCTCGACGGACGCCCGGATGCGGCTGCGCAGCTTCTCGCGCCTCTGGCTGAGGAATATCCGGACGACCGCGCCATCGCCTACGCGCTTGGCATCGCCTACCTGCGCGCCAATGACGCCGACCGCGCGCAATTCATGCTCGACCGCATCCTCCGCGACGGCGCCTCCGCCGAGTCTGAATTCCTCTTCGGCCAGCTCGAATACCGCCGGCAGAATCTGCTGAAGGCCGCCGGACACCTGGCGCGCGCCGTCGAATTGAACCCGAAGTTGCCCGGTGTTCATTCTCTGTACGGCCAGGTGCTGCGCAGCAACGCACGGCTCGAGGAAGCCGCCGAACAGTTCCGGCTCGAACTGGAAAACAATCCCTTCGAACCCGTGGCCAATATCGAGCTTGCCATGCTGCGCAAACAGGAGGGCCAACTGGAGGAAGCGCTGAAGCACCTCGCCCGCGCCCTCCAGGTGCGGCCTACCGATCCAGGCGTGCTCTTGCAGCGCGCCTCGATCTACTCCACCCAGGGCCGCCTCGAACTGGCGCGGCAGGAGCTCGAGTCCCTCGTCAAAGCCTATCCGAATTTTGCTGAAGCCCACGCCGCGCTGGCCACCGTTTATTACCGTCTGAAGCGCACCGCCGACGGCGACCGCGCCCGCGAAGCAGCCCGCCGCGCCCGACTCGCCGGCCAGGCGCAGCCTGCTTCGGGGCCTGCCGGCGCCGGTCCGTCCCCTCCAAAACCCGCAGCCGCAAAGAAGCCTGCCCAGCAGAACCGCGACTGAGCGGCCCGCAGGCCCGCGAGGAAGCGGCCCATCATTGCCGCAACAACCACCGCCACCGCAAGCGCCGCAGGCGCACCGCCACCGGTCCGGCGTCGAGGCTCAGCGCTTCGCCGGACGCGCCGCGGGCGCGCGCGGCGGCGGCGTGGGTTCGCGCACCGTGAGAATCTGATCCGCCTTCACATTCTCGAGCACCTGCTTCACCCCGCCCGGCCACGTGATCTCCACCGTGCGGATCGACGCCGCTTTGCCCAGCCCGAAATGCACGCGATGATCGCTCGACGCGCTGTAGCCCGTGCTGGTCGTGGCGTGATTGACCTGCACGCGCCCGTCATCCGTGGTGATGCGGATGCGCGCGCCGAGCCCCATTCGGTTGCTGCGGGTGCCCTCCAGCACAAACAGAATCCAGTGGTTCTGATTCGGCGTCGTGTTGCGGAAGTGCTCCGAATGCCCGTTCAGCGTCGTGGTCACGAAGTCGATGCGCCCGTCGTTGTCCAGGTCCCCGTACGCCAGCCCGCGCCGCAACAGCGGCTTCATCGCATCGGGTCCCGCGGCTTCCGTCACGTCGGCAAACCGGTTGCCGCCCAGGTTGCGGAAGATGGCCAGCGGCTCTTCCGATTGCCGCATGGAGAGCATCGCCAGGCTGTGCTGCACGTTGCCGCGCGCCGTCACCAGATCGCGCCAGCCATCGTTGTCGAGGTCGAACGCGCCGCAGGACCACGCCGACATGTTCCGCGTCGTGTGGCCCAGCCCCGCGCGGTGCGTCAGTTCTTCAAAGCCGCGCCCTTCTCCAAGATTCCGGTACAGCGGAAACGTCTCGCCTTCGATCGCCGTGTGCCAGATGTCTTCCCAGCCATCGTTGTCCAGGTCGCGGAAATCCGCCCCCATTCCTGAAATAAAGGCGCCGGATTCCGGGAAAGCCACGCCCATTTGCATGGCTGTTTCGGCAAATATTTTCCCTTTTATGTTATGGAAAAGAAAATTCGGCGCATTGTCGTTGGCCACGAAAACATCCATGTAGCCGTCGTGGTCGAAATCCGCGAAAGCCACGCCCATGCCTTTCCCCAGATGCGGCAGGATGCCCATGGCGCGCGAGACGTCGGTGAACGTGCCGTCGCCGTTGTTGCGGTACAGCGTGTTCGGCAGCGGCTCGTAGCTGTCGGGATGGCAATAGGCGCGCGTCTCCGGATTGGGGCCGCAAAAAGGGTCTTTGTTCACCTCCCAAACACAGTAGTTGGAAACAAACAGGTCGAGGTCGCCGTCGTTGTCCATGTCGAACCAGCCCGCCGCCACGCCCCACAGTTTTTTCCCGTTCAGCTTTGCGCCCGCGAGCCCGGCTTTCTTTGTCACATCGGAAAACGTGCCGTCGCCATTGTTCCGGTACAGCTGGTTGTCGGTGACGTTGGCGAGAAACAGGTCCGCCCAGCCGTCGTTGTCGTAATCGCCCACCGCCGCGCCCATGCCGTACCCTTCACCCTGCACGCCCGCCTTCTCCGTTACGTCGGTGAACGTCCCGTCCCGGTTGTTCCGGAACAGGCGGTTCCAGTAGCGCGCCGTCTCCTTCTTCAGCGAAGGCAGCGCGGCTCCGTTGACGAAGTAGACGTCCAGCCAGCCGTCTCTGTCATAGTCGATCAGCGCCACGCCCGAGACCATCGTCTCCGGCTGATTCCGGTTGGGAGTGGGCGAACTGTCGCAGTAAAAAGACAGCCCGGAGCGCGCGGTGACGTTTTCGATGCGGATATCGGATACCACCGCCGCCGCTGTCAGGAACACGGCAGCCGCCGCGATCAGCGAGACCCGGCACATACTGCCATCGTATCAGCCCGCACGGCGCGGCCCGCTTATTTGGCCGCAGGCACAGGCAGCGTCACTGAACCCAGAAACCTTGATCCACGGTCATACAGCAGGAACCGCACCGATTTCGCGCGCGGATCCACGGCGATCTCCTGATCGAATGGCAGCCCGTCTTTGGCCGCGTCGGAAAACTGCTGCCGCGGCATCCGCATGTTGAAGGTCATCGGCTGCGTCGAACCGAGCAGGTTCTGTCCGTCATATTGCGCGTACATCACCGAGACCTGCCCGGCGGCGTGCCCCGCGTCCTCGATGGTGAACAGGTCCATCGGATCGATGCGGATCCGCACCATGGCGGTCCCCGGTTTCGATCCCGGCGCGATGCTGCCGCGCAGATCCACTTCCGGCGCATCCGCCGGAATCTTCAGCAGCGCGCTCATCGCGGCGAATTCGAGCGCGGGGACCTGGCCCTGGCTCGGATACGCGTAATAGCGCTGCCGGGCCAGCACCTTCACGCCGCGCCGCTCGCACTGCACGCGCAGCCGGTGGAACTTGCTGTCCCAGTTGTCCGCCGGCGCTGCCGCCAGCAGGAGATACGATCCCGCCGCCGCCTGCCCCAACTGCGCGATGACCGAATCCAGATCCTCGCGGTAAAACGTCTTGCCCGCCGTCAGTCCGGCCACGTCCTCCATCGCCAGCGTCACGTCCGGGCGCAGGATGCCATAGGAGAGCGGATGCACCGCCACCCCGGCGTTGTCCAGCGTAACGGCCAGATGCGGCACATACAGCGCGCACTCCATCCAGTCGCCCGAGCACTGCTGGCGCGTGTCGAAAACGTTGGGCACGCCGTCGGTGATCCACACCAGGTCGCGCACCCCCGGAAACGCCCCCAGGTGGCGGGCCACCGCCTCCAGCGCCACATAGGTCTTCTTCACCACATCTTCCTGCAAAATGCCCGCCGGCCGCGTCCGTCCGAGATTCTTCGCGTACTTCTGCAACAGTTGCGAAGCGTTCTTGTGCCAGTCGCCAGGCGCCGCGAGGATGTTGCCCTTCTCGTCCTGCGCGGCCACCAGCGGCTCCAGCGTGCCGTCCAGGTTCAGCAGATAGAGGTACACATGGTTGCTCGAAGCCAGCCGCGGCAGCGCCGCTTCCACCCGCTGGAACGAATCGAGCCGGTTGTTCTGCATCAGATTGAACAGGTCGAACAGCACAGCCACCGTGTGCGGCGACTCCTTCGAAGCGCGGCTCAGCACCCAGCCCGGCGCTGCCGCCGGCGCCGGATGCGAGGCGAAAGGAGGGTGGAGGAACGACAGCGGCAGCGTCTTGTTCTGATCGGTGATCCTGAATTCCTGCGCCTTCACATCGAGCACCGGCGCGCCCTTGGCGTCGGTCACGACAACCCGCGTGCGCACAAGTTGCGGCAGCGACGCGGGCGACTGGCTCTGGGCGGCTGAAAAAGCAGGCAGCAAAAAAGCAAACAGTAGCGCCGTTTCAGATCTCTTCATGGATTGGACCCCACAGCCAGCTTATGCAAGCGGCGCAGGAGGAGGCAACCATCCGCGCGCGGTGAAACTCGCGCGGACGCCGCAACGGCTCAGCCCCGGCCCAGTTCTTCTTTCAGCTCCGCCAGCAGCTTCAGCGCCTCCACCGGGCGCAGGTTGTCCACATCGAGCTGACGGATCCGCTCCGCGATCTGCCAGCCCACAGGCTCGAACAGCCGGATCTGCAACGCCGGTCCGGCAGCGTGTCTGCGCTTGGGCGCCTCGAGCTGATCACTGACGGTCTCTTCTTTCTTCTCGTGCAGCTCCAGGATCTCCCGCGCGCGTTCGATCACCTCCAGTGGCAGCGCCGCCAGCCGCGCCACCTCGATGCCGTAGCTCCGGTCCGCGCTCCCCGGCTCCACCTTGCGCAAAAAGATGAGCTGATCGCCGGACTCCTTCACCGACACATGCAAATTCACCACGCCTTCCAGCCGCCCGGCCAGTTCCGTCAGCTCGTGATAATGCGTGGCGAACAGCGTGCGCGCGCCGATGCGGTCGTGAATGTACTCGAGCACCGCCCACGCCAGCGCCAGCCCGTCGTAGGTGGCCGTGCCGCGGCCGATCTCGTCCAGAACAATCAGGCTGTCTTTTGTTGCGGTGTTCAGGATCACCGCCGTCTCGGTCATCTCCACCATGAACGTCGACCGCCCGCGCGCCAGATTGTCGCTGGCCCCGATGCGCGTGAACACGCGGTCGATCACCGGCAGCACGGCCTCAGTAGCAGGCACGAACGAGCCCATTTGCGCCAGCACGGCGATCAGCGCCGCCTGCCGCAGATAAGTCGACTTGCCGCCCATGTTCGGCCCCGTGATCACGGCAATGCGGTGCGCGCCCTCGTCGAGATAGACATCGTTGGGAATGAAATGCCCCGCTTCGGCCTCGGCCAGCTTCTCGATCACGGGATGGCGCCCCGCCACGATCTTCATCTCGCCCGTGTCCGAGAAGCGCGGCCGCGTGTAGCGCCGCTCCACCGCCGTCTCCGCCAGCGAACAATAGAAGTCGATCTCCGCCGCCGCCGCCGCCGTCGCCCGCAGCCGTGCCGCCTGCGACGCCGCCTCGCTGCGCAACTGAGCCAGAATCGCGCGCTCCAGCTCCAGCGCGCGCTCCTCGGCGTCGAGCACCTTCGCCTCCAGCTCCTTCAGCTCCGGCGTCGTGAACCGCTCCGCGTTCACCAGCGTCTGCTTGCGCTCGTAATCGGCGGGCACCAGCGGCAGGTTCGGCTTCGACACCTCGATGTAGAAGCCGAACACGTTGTTGAATCGCACCTTCAGCGAGCCGATGCCGGTGCGCTGCCGCTCGCGCGCCTCGATCGCCGCGATGATCTGGCGCGAGTGCGTGGCCAGATGCCGCAGCTCGTCCAGTTCCGCATGGAAGCCCGCACGGATCACGCCTCCATCGGCCGCGTTGGCCGGGGCGTTGTCGTCGATCGCCGCCAGCAGCCGGTCGCGCAGCTCCGCCACGTCGTCCAGCGCCTCCGCCGCCTCCCGCAGTCTCTGCGCCGCCGTCTCCATCAGGTGCGGCCGCAGCTCCGGCACGCAGGCCAGCGTCCGCCCCAGGCCCAGCAGATCGCGCGGACTCGCCGTGCCCACCGTGATCCGCGCCAGCAGCCGCTCCACGTCCAGCATGCGCCCCAGCACCTCGCGGAGCCTGCTCCGCTGGATCGTCGCCCGCGCAAGCCACTCCACGGCATCCAGCCGCGCCTCGATCTCCGCGCGGTCCAGCGACGGCTGGAGCAGCCGCTTCCGCAGCAGCCGCGCGCCCATGCCCGTGCGCGTGCGGTCGATGACGGCCAGCAGCGTGGCGTCGCGCCCGCCTCCGGCGTCGGCCGTGAACAGCGGTTCCACCAGCTCCAGATTCCGCACCGTCACCGCGTCCAGCATCATCGCGCCTGCGCGGTCGTGGTACACAGGCCGGTCCAGGTGGTCGAGCGCGGAGCGCTGCGTTTCGCGCAGGTAAGAAAGAATCGCGCCTGCCGCGCCCGTGGCCAGGCTTCTGCCTGCCAGCCCGCAGCCGTCCAGCGCGAGCAGCCGGAAGTGATCGCGCAACAACTGCTCCGCATGCGCCGGATCAAATGTCCAGGGCTCGGCCTGCGTCACCGCCCAGCGCCCGCGCGGCGCGCCATCGGTGTCCGGCGTCAGCAGCTCGCGCGCGTTCAGTTGTTCCAGAGCCGCAGCCGCCTCCGCCGCGGGCAGCTCCATGGCGCGGAACTCGCCCGTGGAGATGTCCACCCACGCCAGCCCCGCCTCGTTGCGGCGCACGCACAGCGCGGCCAGATAGTTGTTCTGCGCCGCATCCAGCAGCGCGGATTCGGTCACCGTGCCCGGCGTGACGATGCGCGTGATCTCGCGCCGGACCAGCTTCTTCGCCAGGCGCGGATCTTCCATCTGCTCGCAGATGGCCACGCGGTAGCCCTTCTGGATCAGCCGCGCGACGTAGCCTTCCGCCGCGTGATACGGCACGCCGCACATCGGCACCGGCTCGCCGCGCTCCTTGTTGCGCGAGGTGAGCGTAATCTCCAGCTCGCGCGCCGCGGTGACGGCGTCTTCGTAGAAGAGCTCGTAAAAGTCGCCGAGGCGGAAAAACAGCAGGCATCCGGGCGCCTGCTGTTTCGCCGCGTGGTACTGCCGCATCAGCGGCGTCGTCGGTTCCTGAGCCACTCTCCTTAAGCGTAGATGCCGCGGAGCTTGATGGCAAAAGCGACGCGGTCGAGCGCCAGCATGTATGCCGCGCAGCGGTTGTGCACGTTGTGCCGCTCGGCGTAACTGACGACGTCGCGGAAGGCGTTCACCATGATCTCTTCCAGCCGCCCGTTCACCAGTTGTTCGTTCCAGAAGAAGCCCTGCCGGTCCTGCACCCACTCGAAGTAGCTCACCGTCACGCCGCCTGCGTTGGCCAGGATATCCGGGATGACGAACACGCCCTTCTGCTGAAGAATCTTGTCGGCTTCAGCCGTGGTCGGGCCATTGGCGCCTTCGCAAATGATGCGCGCGCTGATTTTGTGCGCGTTGCGCGAATGGATCACGTTCTCCTTCGCCGCCGGCACCAGCACGTCGCAGGGTAGGAACATCGCCTCCTCGCGGTCGATGTCTTCCGCTTCGGCGAAGCCCGTGATGGATCCCGTGGCTTTGCGGTGGGCGTCCAGCGCTACAGGATCGATGCCGTTGGGATTGTAAACCGCGCCGTCGTACTCGATCACCGAAATGATCTTCATCCCGGCCTTGTGCATCAGCCGAGCGGCGTTGCCGCCCACGTTGCCGAAGCCCTGCACCACCACGCTGGTCTGCGACGGCTCCATGTGGAATTTCCGCAGCGCCTGCAACGTGACGAACAGGCAGCCCCGCCCTGTCGCCGCCGGGCGGCCGCGCGATCCGCCCAGGTCCAGCGGCTTGCCGGTGACGACGGCCGTAACGGTGGTGCGCTTGTGCATGGAATAGGTGTCCATGATCCACGCCATCGTCTGTTCGTTCGTGTTCATGTCCGGCGCCGGCACGTCGCGCTCCGGGCCGAGAATCTCGATGATGTCGGCCGTGTAGCGGCGCGTGATCCGCTCCAGTTCGCTCTGGCTCAGCACCGACGGGTCGCAGATCACGCCCCCTTTGCCGCCCCCGAACGGGATGTTCACCACCGCGCACTTCCACGTCATCCACGACGCCAGCGCGCGCACTTCGTCCAGCGTCACGTCCGGCGCAAACCGGATGCCGCCCTTGGCCGGACCGCGCGCCAGCGAGTGCTGCACGCGGTAACCGGTGAACACTTCAATCCGCCCGTCATCCATCTGGACGGGAATATAGACAGTCACCTCCATCGTGGGAGTGCGAAGGACTTTCTGGAGTCCTTCATCCAGGCCGAGCAACGTGGCGGCCTCGTTGAAGCGGGCCTCGGCGGCCAGCCATGGATTGAATTCACGCTCCAGGGCCGGATCTTGGCCGGGCTTTGTGGCTTCGAGCATCATGCAGGAACACCTCCGCCCCCATTATCCTCGGAGTAAATGGCCCCGGCAAGCTCCAGCAATCGTGAAATATCGCGGAGGTCATTCCTCGCTGCGCCCGCGTTGCTCTGGCTGCGCCAGACGCGCGCCTTTGCGGAAAGGCGCAGGCTGGATCTGGCCGGCATCCCGTGGATCCACATCCGCAACGGCGGCGCGCCGCTGCGCCTGCTTCGCATCCACGGCAATGAAGAGACGGCGCGGGAGGCGGTGGAGCTCTTCATCGAAGAGACCGCCGGCGAAGCCTGGATCGTCGAATCGCAGACGAGGCACGTCCTGCTCGGCGGGCTGCGGCTGGACCCGAACCGGATGTTTTCGCGCGAGGGCGCGGAGAAAAACCTGCGCATGCTGAATCCGGATGCCGGCGACGGGGTGCTCCGCGCTCTGCTGGACCAGCTTGACCGTGACAGGGACGCCCTGATGAAGGCGCTCGCGCCCCCGCCCGGCGGCCTCTGGGTCGCCGCCCACAACAACGGTCCCGGCTATTCCATCGACACCGAGGCGCCGATCTCGCAGCGCGTGCACCGCCCGCAGCCGGAAACGCCGCGCGATTTTCTTCTCTTTACCGATGAGGGCGACTTCGACAAGGCCGCGCGCGGCCCCTACAACGCCGTCTTGCAAAACCGTCCCGGCGGCGAGGACGACGGGTCGCTCTCCCGCTGGTGCGCCGCCCGCGGCGTCCGCTATGTGAACGTCGAAGTGGCGCATGGAAAGCTGGACAAACAGCTCGAGCTGCTGCGCTGGCTTGCCGCCGCCCTGCCGTAGTAGTCTTTGATCCATGCGTCCTTCTCTGGCCGGCGAACTCGCCGCGGAATTCATCGGAACCATGCTGATCCTGCTGTTCGGCGCGGGAGTCGTCGCCATGGTGCTGCTGTTTGGGACCGGAGCGCCCGGCGAAGTCGTCCATGGCGGCTACACCAACATCACCTTCGGCTGGGCTCTCGGCGTCCTGTTCGGCGTGGCGGCTGCGGCGCGGATCAGCGGCGCGCACCTGAACCCTGCGGTGACGCTCGCGCTGGCAGTCTTCCGCGGCTTCCCCTGGAGCAAGGCGGCCCCGTATATGCTGAGTCAGACGCTGGGAGGCATGGCGGGCGCCGCGCTGGTGTGGTTCAACTATCGCGAGGCGATCCTCCGCTTCGATCCGATGCTCGAAAAATCCGCAGGCATTTTTACCACATTTCCCGCTTTTCCCGACGTGCCTGCCGCCGGCTTTTTCGATCAGGTTCTCGGCACGGCGCTGCTTCTGTTCCTGGTCTTCGTGTTCACAGACGAAGAAAACCTCGCCATCCCCTCCTACCTCACTCCCGCGATGGTGGCGCTGGTCGTGCTCGCCATCGGCGTCAGCTTCGGCAAACTGCACGGCTACGCCATCAATCCGGCGCGCGACCTCGGCCCGCGGCTCTGGACCGTCATCGCCGGCTACCGCGTCAACGGCCTCACCGACGGCTCGCACGTCTGGTGGGTGCCGGTGGCCGCTCCCCTGCTGGGCGGACTGCTGGGCGCGGGATTCTACGATTTGACCATCCGCAAGTTCCTCCCGCGCGGCGAGTGAACCCGTCCGCTGCTGAGGCTCATTCAAAGCTGCGCGGTCCTGCCTTCGTGCCCCGCGCCCCTGTACCGCCCGGCTGAAACGTCAGTACCCCAGTTCCCGCAGCCGCTCCACCGTAAGCTTCTCCCGCTTCCAGTCCATCTGTTCCAGCAGCCGCTCCACATACTTGGCCAGGATGTCGGCCTCGAGATTCACCCGCTGCCCCGGGCGCGCCGCCCGCAGCGCCGTGTTGGCCCACGTGTGCGGGATCACCGCCACGGCAAACACCGGCCCGTCCACGCGCGCCACCGTCAGGCTGATGCCGTCCACTGCGATCGAACCCTTGTACACCAGATACCGCGCCAGCTCCGGCGGCGCTTCCACCTCCAGCCACCAGTCTCCGCCGCCGCGTTCCTCCAGCGCCCGGATCACGCCCGTCCCATCCACGTGCCCCTGCACGATGTGTCCGCCCAGCCTGCCCGAAGCCGCCAGCGCGCGCTCCAGATTCACCAAGGCGCCCGGCCGCGCTTCGCCCAGCGTGGAGCGCTCCAGCGTCTCGCGCGAGACATCCGCCGAGAAGCCCCCGGCGGTGATCGCCACCGCCGTCAGGCACACCCCCTGCACGCACACGCTGTCACCTTCACAGAGCCCTTCCACAACGCGCGCCGCCTCGATCCGCAGCCGGCTCCCCGACGCCCGCGGCTCCGCGCCCGCCACCCGTCCGACTTCTTCCACGATCCCCGTGAACATCACTCTAACGGTACAACGCCGCGCGCGGAATCTGCCTGCGCCGAAATGAAAGGCCCGCCTTTCGGCGGGCCCTGGAGGGATGATGACTGGTACGCCCGGCACGATTCGAACGTGCGACCTTTTGCTCCGGAGGCAAACGCTCTATCCAGCTGAGCTACGGGCGCTCCTGACTCCTATGATACGCAGTTCGGGCAGGGAAGGGAAGAGCCGTATGCTTTTATCGATCCTCTCCGCCCGCCGCCCCGCGCGGCAGCGGCGGCTTCACCTCCACTGTCCCGCAGGAAGCGCGGATCCGGATCGTCGCCGACGGATAGGTGATCACCTGCGGCACCAGCGCGTCCGGCGGCGGCTCAAGCACCGCGTAGTGCGCCACGCAGCGGTCGCCTTCCCGCTCCACGCGCCGCACCTCCACCCGGTAGCCGCCCGTCGGCTTGCGCCCGGCGTGGATCGTCACCACCACCGCCCCGTCCTGCTTCTCCACCTCATACCGCGCCACCTCGGACTGCCGCCGCGGGCGCCCCTTCAGCACTTCAAACGGCACTTCTTCCATACCGGGCCCGACCCACCAGGGAATCGCGAAAAACGCCGCACCCAACCACGCCCTACCGCGCATGATACCGCCCGCCTCTCGCCAAAAACTCGAACACCCTCCTGTGATACGCGCTGAACTCCGGATCCGGAATTCCCGCCGGCGGCACCGCCGCCGAACCCCGCCCCGTCTGGAACATGTCGTGATGGTAGATCACATACCCGCCCGTCTCCCGCACCCGCTGGATCTGGATGATGTGATCCTCCGGAAACGTCTCCCCGCGCGGTCCGCCGAACTGCGCCGTCCCGTTCCGCGCCGGCTCATCGTCCACCACCGGCTTTCCGTAACGCGCGATCAGATACCGGATCTCCGCCGGCGCAATTGCCCACGGTTTCCCCGCATTCTGTCTTGACGTGTGCGGCGTCAGAAAATCCATCAGCGCCGTCTCTTCCGCGCTCCCTGTCAGCACTCCCGCCACTCCCGGGGAACTCGTCACCAGGCGCTCCGGATCCACAGCCTTGATCGCCTTCACAATTGGAACCGTGTGATGCGAGAACTCGTTCCACACCTGAAAAGCCGCGTTCCGCCACGGCTTCAACTCCCGTGCCAGCTCCGCCGCCCCGCGCTCCATCGCCGCATCCGGCAGCCGGATGTTGTCGAGCCAGCTCTCGCGCGTGAAAAGCGTCAGCTCGATCACCACTCCCTCCGCCGCGGCTGACGCTAGCATCTCTTTGAGCACCGCCAGCGGCCCGCTCCTCAGCGAGCCGTCAGCCGCGAACAGCGAACACTCCGTGCACGTGTCCACAAATCCCCGCCGGTTGTCCCATTGCGCCCAGACGCGTAAAACATTCACGCCATACCGCCGGAATTTCTTCAGCCATTGCCGCCGTAATTCTTCCGAACGGTTGAACTCCGCGTTGTAAATCGCATTGAAAAAACTGACGCCCGTGAATTCAAACGGCTTCCCATCCAGCGTGAAATCCGTCCCGCGCACGCCCAGCGCGGGAGACTGGGCTTCCGCGCCCAGCAAGGCCGCACACAGGAGCCAGCACACGGCCCATTGTTGTCTGGCAGTCATGGAAAGACGCTTGCGCCTCGGCAGACTGTCTCAAGAGCCCGCTCCCAGCAGCCGGATGAATTTTCCCAGCCACGCCGGATGCGCGGGCCATGCGGGCGCGGTCACCAGGTTGCCGTCTTCCACCGCCTCCGTCAAGGGCACGTCAACGTAGGTTCCACCGCAGGCGGTCACTTCCGGCCCTACTGCCGGATAGGCCGTCAGCTTCCGCCCTTTCAGCACGCCCGCCGCCGCCAGCAGTTGAATTCCATGGCAAACCGCCGCCACCGGCTTGTTCGAATCGAAGAAATGCCGGGTAATGTCCAGCACGCGCGCGTTCAGCCGCAGATATTCCGGCGCCCTCCCGCCGGGGATCACCAAAGCGTCGTAGTCCGACGGCAGCACCACATCGAAACCCTGATTCAGCACGAAATCATGGCCGCGCTTCTCGCTATAGGTCTGGTCGCCCTCGAAATCATGCACCGCCGTGCGGATCTTTTCCCCCTGCTTCTTGCCCGGACAGACCGCATGCACCGTGAAGCCCAGCATTTGCAGGGCCTGGAAAGGAACCATCACCTCGTAATCTTCCACGTAATCGCCGACGAGCATCAGGATTTTCTTCGCCATGGTCTGCTCCTTTCGACTTCTACTCTATGCGATGGCGCCGCCCGGAGGAAGCCGGTGCGCCCGTGAGGTAGAATGCGCCGCGGAGGACTTCTCATGAACCATGAACAGGACGGCGGCGCCAGCCGGCGCTCGTTTCTCGCTTCCACGGCAGCCTGGCTCCCTGCCGGCCTCAGCCTGCACGCCGCCGGCTCAGGCGTGATCCGCGTCGGCGTCATAGGCTGCGGCGGACGCGGCGAGGCGGCTGCCATCAACGCCATGCGCGCGGGCAAGGACATCCGCATTGTCGCGCTCGCCGACATCCTGCGCGACCGCTGCGAGGAGAAGCGCACCTCGCTGAAACTCAAGTTCCCGGATCAGGTCGACGTCCCCGACGACCGCATCTTCACAGGCTTCCAGGCTTACCGCCATGTCGTCGAATCGAGCGACGCCGTCATCATCGCCAACGCTGCCAAGTTCCACCCGCTGCACCTGAAGGCCGCCATCGAAGCCGGCAAACACGTCTTCCTCGAAAAGCCTCACGCCATCGACCCCGCCGGCATCCGCATGGTCGAGGAAGCCTGCGAGCTCGCGCGTCAGAAGCGGCTCTGCGTCGTCAGCGGGCTGCAATCCCGCTACCATCCCGGCTACATCGAAACCATGGAGAAGGTCCACTCCGGCCTCATCGGCGACATCGTCGCCATTCAGGAAACCTGGCTCCGCCCGCCTTACGTCGTCCGGCAGCGCCGCCCGAAACAAAAAGAACTCGAATTCCAGGCCGCCAACCAGTACCACTTCCACTGGCTCTCCGGCGACGACGTCCCTCAGACGCTCATCCACAATCTCGACCGGTCTTCCTGGGCGCTCGGTGACGCCGCGCCCCTGCACTGCTGGGGCATGGGCGGCCGCTCCACGCTCCGGGGCGAGGAGTTCGGCTCCGTCTTCGACCACCACGCCGTGGTCTATGAATTCCCGCGCGGCGTCCGTGTTTACGCCTATTGCCGCACCATCGACAACTGTTACAACGAGAACTCTTCCCTGATCCTCGGCAGCAAAGGCCGCTGCGACCTGCTCAACCTCCGCATCACCGGCGAAACCAACTGGTCGAGCTCGCAACCGCCGTCGAAGAACAACGCCTACGACCTCGAGCACGTGGCGCTGTTCGAGGCCATCCGCTCCGGCAAGCCTCTCAACAATGGCAGCTACATGGCGCGTTCCACGCGCATCGCCGTCATGGGGCAGCTCGCCTGCTACACGGGGCAGGAGCTCACCTGGGAGCGCGTGGAGAAATCGAACTTCTACTACGCGCCGCGGCCCGAGGATCTGCACGATGACAGCGAGCCGCCCGTCTGGCCGCAGGCCGACGGAACCTACCCGGTATTCACGCCCGGCGTCACGCGGCTGTTGTGATCCGCCCTGAAGGCAACACCAGCGGCAGCCCGGAACGTTTGATTCTTTGCCCTTCATCGGGCAACACGTCTGAATGAATCGCCGCAGGCGCGGCAGCAAGCCGCGCTGATCGTGCGGTGGTCGGTTGCGGTGTCTGTTCGTCGATTCAGCCCCGCCGCCTGCCGTGATATCGTGCCTGCGTGGTCATTCAGGAATTCTCCATCCATCCGCTCGCCGTCGCCGACCCTCCGCTGCGCAGCTCCTACGGGCGCCACGCGCCCTATGCTCTGCGCACGCTGATCCGGCTCGACACCACCGACGGCATCTTCGGCGTTGCCGAGGCGCACGGCGGTGACGGCTCGCTGGCTGCATTGAACGCCCTCCGCCAGCACGTCCTCGGCATGGATCCTTTCGCCCTCCACGCGCTCTGGATGCAATGGGGCGCGGAACAGGCGGAAGGCGACCGTTCCCAGACCTGGCTCGTGCCCGGCGAAAATCCTCACGACGCCCGCCGCCGCGCCTTTGCCGCCGTCGAAGCCGCCTGCCTCGACATCATCGGCAAAGCTGTGGGCAAGCCCGTCTGCGATCTGCTTGGCGGGCGCGCCCGCGATGCGGCGCCCTTTTCTGCGTACCTTTTCTACAAACACGCCGGCGGCGGAGGCGAGGGCGCCGACGCGCGCGGGGACGAATACGGCGAGTGCCTGACGCCTGAGTCCATGGTCCGCCAGTGCCGCCAGATGATCTCCCAATACGGCTTCCGCGAAATCAAGCTGAAAGGCGGCGTGCTCGATCCCGAAATCGAGATCGAAACCATCCGCCAGTTGCGCGCCGAATTCGGCCCGGATTATCCGCTCCGGATCGATCCGAACTGCGCCTGGAGCGTGGAAACTTCCGTCCGCGTCGGTCTCTCCCTGCGCGAGGAACTCGCCGGCGGAGGATACCTGGAAGACCCCTGCGCCGGCCTCGACGGCATGGCCGAAGTCCGCCGCCGCCTGCTCGCCGCCGGCGCCGATATCCCCCTGGCCTCCAATGTCGCCGTCACCGGCTTCGAAGACATCCTGCCCGCCTGGCGCCAGGACGCCGTACAGGTCGTGCTGTCCGATCCCCACTACTGGGGCGGCATCCGCGCCGTGCAGCGGCTCGGCGATCTCTGCCGCTGCCTCGGTCTCGGACTCTCCATGCATTCCAACAACCACCTGGGTCTGAGCCTGCTGATCATGACGCACGCCTGCTGCGCCACGCCCGCCATGCAGTTCGCCTGCGACACGCACTATCCCTGGCAGCATGCCTCCGACGAGATCCTCGCCGGCGGACGGGTCCGGTTTGAAAACGGCGCTGTGCCCGTGCCGGACCGTCCCGGTCTGGGCGCGGAGATTGACTGGGACCAGGTGGCGCGTCTCGAAGAGCGCTATCACCGCCTGCCTTACCGCCGCCGCGACGACGCCGCCGAGATGCGCAAACACGTCGATCCCGCCTGGCAGCGCATCCTGCCCCGATGGTGACCCCGCAGGCCCCTGCACGCTGCGGAGACGGTTCCAGAGCCTCCGATTCGCGGTTCTTCCAGTCGCTGCAAGGGGGGCTTGGCCTGGATCGCTGCGTCGGCTCGCCAAGTCTTGGCCTGGCAGTACACAACGCCTGCATCCCTTGCCGGCGGGGGAAGCCAGTATCGGCTGGCTTCCCGCAACCCCCGCGCGTCAGCTCTTCTTGGAAGTCACGGCGGAGAAGGAGGTCACCGCCAGCTCCACCTTCGTGCTTCCGCAATAAGGGCACTCCACCTTCTTCTTGTGGAGTTCGTCCATATGCATCACTTTCTCGAATTCCTTCTTGCAGTCCTTGCACACATACACGTAGTGAGGCATACAGAACCTCCGTCTCTACTTCTTCTCTTACACCAGCGGCGGACCGGTTTCCACCCCGGGGCGCAACGCCCCGCCCGCTGGCCGGCCTATTTCCAGCCATCGTGTCTCGATGGGATTGTGTGAAGGTTTCAAAAGTGTTAGTGTCAGGGTGTCGGCGGTTTCGGACAGCCGCCGCCGGGTGTACTGATGCAACGGTCCTTGCGCCGCGCCATCTCATCCTTCCCGCCACGAGACGGCCAGGCACGGACCTTCCCACACGAAGGAGAACCATTCACATGGAAAAGTTTACCCAGGAAGCGTTGAAAGAGTACCTTATGCAGCACAACGAGGAGTTTCGGGCTCTCGCCGAGAAGCACGCCGAGTACAAGCGGCTGATCGAAGAGATTGAAGCGAAACCCTACCACACCCCGGAGGATGAAGTGGAGGAACACCGCCTGAAGAAGCTGAAGCTTCACCTGAAGGACCAGATGCATCAGATCATGTCCCGCTACAAGGCCTCCGAGGTGGCCTGAGCTCAGCTCGTGACCTCCGGTTCGAGATGCAAACCCGAAGCCCCGGCCCACCCCGACAGCGGGCCGGGGCTTTCCATTCTTCGTAGAAAGCCTCTTGCACTGTCTTCCATCCGGCCGCTAGGATAGCGGCCATGCGGCAGCAACCGTCCGGCTTCTCGCATCCGGTCCCCGCCCCGATCCTGACTTTCGGACTGTTGGCGGGCCTGCTGTCCATGGCCGGGTGCGGCGCTCCTCCTCCCACTCCCGATGAGGCCGCCCGGGCGATCCTGGCGAGCGAGCCGTTTCGTGCCGCGCGTGTGGAATCGATCGATTCGGAAGCCCCAGGCCGCTGCCAGGAGGCTTCAAGCGCTCAGGCAGGATGGGACCGCTGGACCAGCCTGGGCATTGCGCGGCTTTCCGAAGTCGTCACGGCAACAGGCCCCGTTTGCCGGCTCGTGGTGGACGAGGTTTTCCGCAGAGAAGCCGAAAACTGGAGCCACAGGGCCTCGTTGGCTTCGAGTCCTGGATATGAAGCCAAAATCACCCTGCCCGTCGCCGTCCCGGCGCTCGTGCGGATCTTGGAGATTCGCTCCACCGGCCTCGGCGTCGCCGAAGCCGGCTTTGAATGGCAATGGCGCCTGAATCAGGCCGGGCAGCGCCTCGGCATTGATACAAAGCTCAGCCGGGGCTGGACTCAACTGGTTCTCGATGACGGCGGCTGGCGCGCCTTACGGGTCGAGCTGGGTACCAGATAGTTTCAGCATGGCTTCACCCATATTAATGAATCTCCGGTAAATTATAAGCGTTCGTACCAGAATCTCTTGACAGTTGTCTGACGGGATGCGATCATACTCCCACAGCAACTGCCCGTGGAGAGTCCCTGGAGACAGAAAAACCCTCAGGGATGGGACTTTCAGGGCGGTAGCCTGTCCTCGATAGCCGGGTGGATCCCCCATTCAGGTTTGGCGCCGTAGCCAGACTGATCCCCGTGATGACAACGCCAGGAATTGCTCTTCGGTGGCCTGCGCAATGGAGCCAGGCAGGCGCGGTGGCGCGCGCGTGGCTCGACGAAATGCCCGAGCCGCGACGGCTGGTGCTCGTGTTTGCGCTGCATGTGGCGCTGGGGCTCGCGATGCGGCAGATCTGGCAGCTCGCGACGCTGCACACGTTCGCGACGATCCTGGCGGCGCTGGCGATCAGCCTGTCGACGAAAAATCCGGCGGTGGTGCTGATGTGCGCCTGCTACGTGAGCGGCTCGGAAGTGCTGTGGCGGATGTCGAAGGCGTACACGTTTCACGAGACGGCGAAGTATGCGGTGTCGCTGCTGTTTTTCATCGGGCTGATCCGGCTGAAGCGGGTGCGGCTGCCGGGGCACGCGGTGCTGTATCTGGTTCTGTTGCTGCCGGCGGCGGTGTTTCCGTTCGTGTACTTTCCGTTCGACACGTTCCGCAAGCAGGTGATGTTCCATCTGTCGGGGCCGATTGCGCTGACGCTGGCGATCCTGTATTGCTCGAATCTGCGGATCTCGGCGGGGGAGATGTGGCGGGCGTGCGTGGCGTTTGCGGCGCCGCTGTGCGGGGTGCTGGCGGTGACGGTGCGGTCGTCTTATATGCAGCAGGTGCGGTTCGGGACGGAGTCGAATTTTCAGACGAGCGGGGGATTCGGACCGAACCAGGTGGCGTCGTCGCTGGCGATGGGGGCGCTGCTGGCGCTGGTGGCGTCGCTGCTGGCGCGCACGGGATGGAAGCAGCGGGTGATGCTGGCGGGGCTGGCGGCGGCGTTCACGCTGCAAAGCGCGATGACGTTTTCCCGCGGCGGGGTGCTGTCGCTCGGCGGG
Source organism: uncultured Bryobacteraceae bacterium (assembly GCA_937920635.1). Taxonomy (GTDB): domain Bacteria; phylum Acidobacteriota; class Terriglobia; order Bryobacterales; family Bryobacteraceae; genus JANWVO01. The sequence goes on along the minus strand of CAKZUE010000054.1, from coordinate 7,604 downwards.
ACGCTGGTGCTGACGGCGCCGTGGCTGCTGGCGGGGCACCGGTACAAGGGGCGGATTCTGGCGGGGCTCGCGGCGGTGGTGCTGGTGCTGGCGCTGGCGTTTCCGCTGTTGAACGCCTACACGGGCGGGAAGCTGGCGGAGAGGTTCCAGGAGAAGGAAATGTCGGGGCGGGAGAGGCTGGCATCGGCCGACTGGGCGGTGTTCCAGGAGTTTCCGGTGTTCGGAGTGGGGGTGGGGATCTCGCGGTTTTTCCATCCGAGCGGGGTGACGGCGCACACGGAGTATACGCGGGCGCTGTCGGAGCACGGGCTGTTCGGGGTGGCGGCGTACCTGACGCTGTTCTGGTTATTGTTCCGGCGGGGGGTGGCGATTCTGGAGGCGCGGGAGCTGCGGCCCTACCGCGGGCTGCTGCTGGGGCTGATGGTGTGGCCGCTGGCCTACATGCTGGTGAACGCGATGCGGACGTCGGCGCCGGGGCTGGCCGTCGGGATGGCGTTCCTGACGGTGCTGCCGGGGGTGGCGCTCGAGCAGAAGGAGCGGTTCGCGCGGTGACGGGGCCGGCTATAAAACAAATCTCGCCGGTTTTGTTGATCGGGAATTTCCTGTCCGGGCATGACGGGCGGCGGACCTATAGCGAGGACCTGGCGATGCGGCTGGAGGCGGCCGGGCTGGAGGTGGTGCGGGCGTCCTCGTGGTATTTCCGGCCGGCACGGATGGCGGACATGGTGGCGGCGGCGCTGGGGGCGCGTGGGCCCTACCGGGTGGCGGTGATCGACGTCTACAGCGGGCAGGCGTTCCGGTGGGCCGAGGCGGCGGCGCGGGCGGCGAAGGCGCGAGGCAGGGCGGTGGTGCTGGCGCTGCATGGGGGGAAGCTGCCGGAATTCGCGCAAAGGCACGGGGCGCGGGTGGGGCGGCTGCTGGGGCTGGCCGATGCGGTGGCAGCGCCGAGCGGGTATCTGCGGGACGCGCTGGCGGGATGGCGGCGCGATATTCAGGTGATTCCGAATGCGATCGAGCTGGAGCGCTACCCGTTCCGGTTGCGGGCGCGCGCGCGGGCGCGGTTGGTGTGGCTGCGGTCGTTCCATGAGATCTACAACCCGGAGATGGCGGTGGAGGTGCTGCGGCGGGTGAGGGTGGGGCCGCCGGAGGCGCGGCTCGTGATGTACGGGGCGGACAAGGACGGGATCCTCGAGCGTGTGCGGGCGGCGGCGCGTCGGCTGGGCGTGGGGGAGGCGCTGGAGCTGCGCGGCGCGATTCCGAAGGAAGCGGTGGGGGAGGCGCTGGCCGAGGCGGATGTGTTTCTGAACACGGCGAACATTGACAACACGCCGGTGAGCGTGCTGGAAGCGATGGCGTGCGGGCTGTGCGTGGTGAGCACGAACCCGGGCGGGGTGCCGTATCTGGTGGAAGACGGCGCGGACGGTCTGCTGGTGCAGCCGGGGGATGCCGATGGAATGGCAAAGGCGGTGCTGCGCGTGGTGAACGAGGAAGGGCTGAGCGGGCGGCTGAGCGTGATGGCGCGGCGGAAGGCGGAGCGGCATGACTGGCGCGGCGTGATGGGCGGGTGGATGCGTGTGTTGCGCGAGGCGGTGGAGAAAAACGGAGGGGCGCGCCATGCGGACGTGGGTTGAGCGGCACCGGCGGCTGGCCATTGCGGCGATGCTGGCGGGGGCAGCGGCATTCAGCGTGGTGGCGGCGTACCTGCTGCGGTTCGATCTGTCGGTGCCGAAGGCGGAGCGGCAAATGATGCCGCTGGTGGCGGCGGCGGCGGTGGTGGTGAAGCTGGGGGTGTTTTTCGCGGCGGGGCTGCATCACGGCTGGTGGCGCTGGACGGACACGCGGGATCTGATGCGGCTGGTGGCGGCGAATTTCGTGGGTTCGGCGGTGTTCAGCGCGCTGCTGCTGGCGACGCAGGGGAGCCTGGTGCCGCGCAGCATTTACGTGATCGACTTTGTGGTCTGCACGGTATTGACGGGCGGGCTGCGGATGCTGGCGCGGATCACAAAGGAGCTGACGACGCAGGAGCCGGGGGGCAAGGGGCGGAAGCAGTTGTTGGTCTATGGAGCCGGGGCGGCGGGGATCGCGCTGGCGCGGGAGATGAGGACGAACCAGGATCTGGGTTGCCGGGTGGTGGGCTTCATCGACGACGAGCCGGCGCTGCGCGGGGAGGTGGTGAGCGGGCACCGGGTGCTGGGGGCGGGGCGGGATCTGATCAAGGTTGCGGAGCGGCTGCGGCGGCGCGGAGTGGTGGTGGACGAGGTGGTGATTTCGATGCCGTCGGCGACGGGGCGGCAGGTGCGGGAGGCGATGGCGAACTGCCGGGCGGCGGGGCTGCCGTGCCGGATCCTGCCGGGGCTGGGCGGGCTGTTGCAGGGCAAGGGGCTGAGCGGGCAGTTGCGCGAGGTGGCGGTGGAGGACCTGCTGGGGCGGGAGCCGATCCGGCTGGACAAGGCGCAGATCAGCGCAAAACTGAAGGGGCGGGTGGTGCTGGTGACGGGGGCGGCGGGCTCGATCGGGAGGGTGCTGAGCCATCAGATTGCGATGTTCGAGCCGGAGCTGCTGGTGCTGGCGGACCAGAGCGAGAGCGGGCTGTTCGAGATCGACCTGGATGTGCGGAAGAAGCATCCGCAGGTGCGGGTGGCGGCGGCGGTGTGCGACATCCGGAACGAAGGGGACGTGCGGGAGCTGTTCGGGCGGCACGGGGTGGAGGTGGTTTACCATGCGGCGGCGTACAAGCACGTGCCGCTGATGGAGGCGCATCCGGTGGCGGCGCTGCACACGAATGTGCTGGGGACGTGGAACCTGGCGCGGACGGCGTTCGAGGCAGGGGCGCGGTCGTTCGTGATGATTTCGTCGGACAAGGCGGTGAATCCGGCGAACGTGATGGGGGCGACGAAGCGGGCGGCGGAGCTGGTGGTGTCCAGCTTCAATCATCTGGACGGCGGGCGGACGCGGTACATGTCGGTGCGGTTCGGCAATGTGCTGGGTTCGAGCGGAAGCGTGGTGCCGATCTTCCAGAAGCAGATTGCGGAGGGGGGACCGGTGACGGTGACGCATCCGGAGGTGCGGCGGTTCTTCATGCTGACGGAAGAGGCGGTGCAGCTTGTGTTGCAGGCGTCGGCGATGGGGGAGGGGGGCGAGGTGTTCGTGCTGGACATGGGGGAGCTGATCCGGATTGCGGACCTGGCGGCGAACATGATCCGGCTCGCCGGGTTGGAACCGAACCAGGACATCGAAATCCGGTACACGGGGCTGCGTCCGGGGGAGAAGCTGTACGAGGAGGTAATCAGCGAGGGGGAGCGGATCGCGCCGACATCGCACGAGAAGATCAAGGTGTTCCGGGGCGAGGCGGCGCGGCATGCGGAGGTGGTGGAGTGGATGGAGCGGGCGCGGGACGTGGTGGAGCGGCGGGACGAGGTTGGGGCGGTGGCGCTGCTGAAGGAGATGGCGCCGGAGTTCGAGGTGGGGGAAGGGTGGCGGGAGCGGCTGGAGCAAGGCGGCTGGACGGAGAGGGAGAAGATTCGAGGAGGCACGGCATGACGGTGTTGAGGGCGCGGTCGAAGCTGGTGTATTTCCGGGTGTCGGAAGAAGAGTATGCGTGGCTGCACGCGATGTGCGAGCAGACGGGAGCGAGGAGCCTGTCGGATTTGGTGCGGACGTTTCTGCGGGAGCGGCGGGACGGGCGGTTTCCGGGCGGGGAGCGGGTGGAAGAGTTGCAGGAGCGGATTGCGAAGCTGACCGAGATGCTGGAAAAGGTGGAGGCGAAGCTGGAGGGCGCGCAGACTCTGAAAGCGCGGGGCGGGATGTAGGAAAATGGGGAGACGAAGCGGCGAAAGCGGGACGAAATAAGCGAGGAAAGATGAGGCGAATTCTGGCTTTGATGGGATTTTTGGCGGTGGCGGCGCTGGCGCAGCAGGCGCCTGCGCCTGCGCCTGCTGCGCCGCCGGCGGGGCAGGAGGAAGGGCCGCGGCCGGTGTACGTGCTGAGTCCGGGCGACCAGATCGTGATCCGGGCGCAGAACGTGGAAGAAATCAGCGAGAAGCCGTTCCGGATCGACGGGGAAGGGTTTCTGAACCTGCCGGTGGTGGGGCGGATCCGGGCGGGGGGGCTGACGGTGGAGCAACTGGAGGCGGCGCTGATCGACCGGCTGAAGCTGTTTGTGCGGACGCCGCAGGTGGTGGTGAGCGTGATCGAGACGGCGCGGCCGCAGGAGGTGGCGAACCCGGTGTACCTGGTGGGAGCGTTCAAGCAGCCGGGGGTGTATCCGCTGGGGACGCGTCCGGAGACGCTGGGGGAGGTGCTGATGCGGACGGGCGGGCTGCTGCCGACGGCGATGCGGCGGGTGCGGGTGATCCGGCGGGCGGAGCAGGGGCGGCTGGACCTGAAGAACGTGACGGAGGCGACCGACGGGAAGACGACGTACGGGGAAGTTGCCCTGACGGTGACGGGGGAGCTGGCGGATCCGGCGGACAACATCGTGATGAAGCCGCAGGACGTGGTGGTGGCGATGAAGCTGGAGCCGGTGTACGTGACGGGCGAGGTGGCGCGGAGCGGGGCGTTTCCGCTGGAGGACCGGGAGCATCTGACGGCGGCGCAGATCCTGGCGATGGCGGGGGCTGGGCCGGCGGCGGACCTGGAGAAGGCGCGGGTGCTGCGGGTGGTGGGGGACACGAGCCAGAGAGCGGAAATTCCGGTGAATTTGCGGGCGATTTTCCAGGGAAAAGCGAATGATTTTCCCTTGATGGCAAACGATGTATTGTACATTCCGCGGAAATCCGGGGCGGGACGGACGGCGGCGCAGCTCGGCCTGATCGCCGTGCCGGCGCTGATCACGAGCCTGATCTGGGTGTGGGTGCGGCGGTGAAAGGGGAGACGAAGATGGGACAGCCGGAAGAAAGGAATGCGTTGACGCCGGCGCGGAGCGAGGGCGCCGAGGTTCCGGCGCCCGGGGGCGCGCCCGGGTATGGATACGGGTATGGGTACGGGCCTTACGGGATGGCGGGCGAAGGCGGGGCGGGAACGTTCGCCGACATGCTCCAGGCGCGGACGTTCAGCGATTACCTGCAAGCGCTGCGGCAGCGGAAGGGGCTGCTGGCGGGGCTGGCGGCGGCGGGGCTGGTGATCGGGCTGGCGGTGGTGCTGCCGAAGCCGCTGACCTATCCGGCGGAGGCGACGCTGGAGATCCAGGGGATCAACGAGAACTTCATGGGGCTGGCGCAGGTGGACCCGCAGGCGAGCGGCGGGATCTACTCGGCGTCGCAGGCGAACATCCTGACGCAGGTGGAGATCCTGAACAGCTCGACGCTGAAGCAGCGGGCGGCGGAGCGGCTGGAGCGGGAGACGATCCCGACGCTGCCGCCGGCGGGCAGCGGGGTGGCGCGGGCGTTCAATGCCATCCGGGGCGCTGTTGGGCTGGGTCCGTCCAGCCCGGTGGAGGCGATGCGGGAGGCGATCCAGACGGCGGTGGGTTCGGCGCGGGCGCAGGCGGTGGAAGGGACGCGGGTGGTGCGGGTGTCGTGCCAGTCGACGATTCCGGAGGTGGGATCCGAGTTTGTGAACGTGCTGGTGGCGGAGTACCAGGAGCAGGGGCTGGAGACGCGGGCGCGGAGCTCGAAGACGACGAACCAGTGGCTGGAAAGCCAGATGAAAGAGCAGAAACAGAAGCTGGAGGAGGCGGAGACGCGGCTGAAGGAGTTTGTGACGCGTGTGGGGCTGGATGCGGTGTCGACGGACCAGGCGCAGCAGGGGCTGACGCTGGCGGACGCGAAGATGCTGGCGCTGCAACGGGAGCTGGCGCAGATCCAGACGGACCGGATCGTGAGGCAATCGCGGTATGAGACGGCGCTGAAGAGCGGACCGGAGAACCTGCCGGAGGGGATCGCGAGCTCGGCGCTGCTGCAACTGCGGGGGCAGTTGCTGGATCTGGAGAAGCAGTACGCGGACCTGACGACGACGTTCACGGAGACGCATCCGCGGGTGTTGCGGCTGAAGGCGCAGATGGCGGAGCTGCGGAAGGCGATCGCGCAGGAGCGGGAGGCGGTGGTGGAGCGGCTGCGGACGGACCTGGAGGCGGCGCAGCGGCGGGAGCAACTGCTGCGGGGCTCGTTTGCGGCGCAGACGGGACAGGTGCGGAGCCAGGCGGACCAGACGCTGCAATACAACCTGCTGAAGCGGGAGGTGGAGTCGAACCGGCAGATTTACAACAACCTGCTGCAACAGGTGAACCAGGCGGGGATTGCGACGGCGGTGCCGACGCAGAACGTGCGGGTGATCGACGCGGCGGCGCCGAGCGGGCGGGCGATTTTGCGGAACGTGTATCTGGGCGGCGGGCTGGGGCTGGTGACGGGGCTGCTGCTGGGCGGGGTGCTGGCGGTGCTGCTGTTCCACGGGGAGATGAAGTTCCAGAAGCCGGGCGAGCCGGTGGCGGTGCTGCAACTGCCGGAGCTGGGGGTGATACCCAGCGGGGATCTGTTCCAGCCGAAGCGGGGATGGGTGAAGCTGCGCGGAGGCGGGGCGGCAGAGGGGAAGGGGCTGCTGGATGCGGGAAACGGGAATGGATCGATACCCGTGGAGGTGATCCGCCACGGGGACCGGCCGACGCTGCTGCAGGAGAGTTTCCGGGCGGTGCTGACGTCGCTGCTGTTTACGGCGGACGGGGAGAAGTGCCGGCTGGTGACGGTGACGAGCCCGAACCCGCAGGACGGCAAGAGCACGGTGGCGGCGAACCTGGCGATGGCGCTGGCGGAGATGGGGCGGCAGGTGCTGCTGGTGGACGCGGATCTGCGCAAGCCGAAGCAGCACGTGCTGTTCGGGCTGGAGAACACGTGGGGGCTGGCGGACCTGCTGGAGGACGAGACGGCGGTGAGCGCGTATCCTCGGGAGGCGTTCTTCCGGGCGACGGAGATCCGCAATCTGTATGTGCTGCCGAGCGGACCGCCGATGAAGAACGTGGGGGCGGCGGTGCACTCGGACCGGTTCGCGGCGCTGCTGGAGCGGTTCCGGGCGGAGTTCGATTATGTGTTTGTGGACACGCCGCCGGTGCTGCTGGTGAGCGACGCGCGGGTGACGGGGCAGCGCAGCGACGGAGTGATTCTGGTGCTGCGGGCCGGGGAGACGAAGCAGGCGGACGCGTTGCAGGTGGTGCGGCGGCTGAAGGAAGACGGGACGCGGATCCTGGGCACGGTGCTGAACCAGTGGACGCCGAGCGGCGCGGGTCGGAGCTACTACAAGAAGTATTACGACTACTACCGTCCGATGGAGAGCTGAATGGCGGCACGGGAATCCAACATGGCGGCAGCGGCGGGGGCGGCGGAAGCGCCGGTGCTGGTGATCGAGCCTTCGCGCGGCTGGGTGGGGCTGAAGCTGCGGGAGCTGTGGGAATACCGGGAGCTGGTGTATTTCCTGATCTGGCGCGACGTAAAGGTGCGTTACAAGCAGACGGCGCTGGGGGCGGCGTGGGCGATCATCCAGCCGCTGTTCAGCATGCTGGTGTTCACGGTGGTGTTCGGGAAGCTGGCGAAGATGCCGTCGGACGGGATACCGTATCCGCTGTTTTCGTATGCGGCGCTGCTGCCGTGGAACTATTTCGCGCAGGGGCTGTCGAG
>CAKZUE010000053.1 GCA_937920635.1 uncultured Bryobacteraceae bacterium | reverse complement strand
GGCGACTCCGCCGGTTCGCGGTACTGCACCAGCACGGAGACGCGGCGGTTGGCGGGGTCGAAGGGGTCTTTGGGGTTGCGGAGCTTCTGGTCGGCGAAGCCGCGGATCTGGGCGATGTGCGCGGCGGGCACGCCGCTGTCTTCGAGCAGGCGGCGGGCGCTGTTGGCGCGGTCGGCGGAGAGCTCCCAGTTCGTGTACCCGTGGTCGGAAGAGTAGGGCTTGGCGTCCGTATGGCCTTCCACCAGCAGTTTGTTGGGAATGGATTTGAGTTGCTCGCCGAGCATGCGGATCAAATCGGCGCCCTTGCCGGTGGGCTTGGCGTTGCCGCTTTCGAAAAACATCCCGCCTTCCTTTTCGAGAAGTTCGATGCGAAGCCCCTCGCTGGTGACTGTGAGTTCGACATTCTGCTTCATCTGCTCGAACTGCGGCAGCTCCTTCATCGCCTGCTCGAGCTTTTCCTTGAGCCTGCTCATGTCGTCCTGCGACAGCATCAGCCCCTCGCCCGCGCCAGCCATGGTGGTTCCCATCAGGTTGCCCTTGCCGGTTGGGTCCTGGAAGTAGCCGCCGACGGCTTTCTTGACCTTCTCGTCGCTCGACAGCAGCCACAGGACGATGAACAGCGCCATCATGGCGGTGACGAAGTCGGCGTAGGCGACCTTCCAGGCGCCGCCGTGGTGGCCGCCATGCCCGCCTTTCTTCTTCCGGATGACGATGACCGGAGCGGGATTGGGCTGCGTGGCCATCTCAGGTCCTCCCTCAGGCGGCGGCCTTGGCCGCACCCTTCAAGGTGGCCTCCGTATCTTTGAACGACGGCCGCAGATGCGGCGGAATCGAGCGGCGGGCGAACTCCACCGCCAGCGAAGGCGGCATGCCCTTGATGAAGGCCAGCACGCCCATGCGCAGCATGCCCAGGTACTGCCCGTGCGCTTCGTTGATCTTGCTCATGTTGGACGCCAGCGGCCCGAAGAAGCCGTAGCACATCAGAATGCCGAGGAAGGTTCCCACCAGCGCCGCCGCCACCTTGTGGCCCACCTCTTCCGGCGGTCCGCCGATCGAGCCCATCGTGATCACCACGCCCAGGACGGCGGCCACGATGCCGAGGCCGGGCAGCGAGTCGGCCACCGTGGTGAGCGCCGCCACCGGCTCGCCGCCCTCGTGGTGGTGGACTTCGATGTCCAGCTCCATCAACTGGTCCAGTTCCAGGTGGCCGACGCCGCCGGAGATGGCCATGCGCACCGTGTCGCAGAAGAAGTGCAGTGCGTGGTGGTCAGCCAGGAACTTCGGGTACTTGCTGAACACCTGGCTCTTCGCGGGCTCGTCCAGGTCTCCTTCGAGCTTTGCCATGCCGTGCTTGCGGGCGTAGACAAAGACGTCGTTCAGCATCTTCAGTTGCTCCAGATAGAAGGCGGCGTTGTAGGGCGAGCCCTTCAGCGCGCCAACCGCCCCCTTGAAGATGGCGATGATCGTGTGCAACGGGTTGGCGATGAAGATGGTGCCCAGCGCCGCGCCCCCGATAATGACCAGTTCGGCCGGCTGGAGCAGCACGTGCAGGTTGCCGTGCTCCATCAGGTAGCCGCCGATGATCGAGCCGAAGACAATGAGGGCGCCGATGATGATGTACATGCGATGTCACGCCCGCTCCAGCGGGTCCCGGTATGCGTATCGGCGGGGCCCGAGGCGATTTTAGGGGGAATCCGGGGGCGTTTCCGGGGCGGGGCGCTACACTGGAAGAGACGCATGCCCGGGCCTTTTGATCTGGCCTCCAGACGAAAAACCGCATCCCCGGCGCCGGCCGGAGACGCGCCGCGCGTGGAGGAGCTGGCCTCGCGCAAGGCCATGGCGGAGCTGCTCGGCTGGTTTGCGCGGCGGCGTCCGTGGATCGACGAACAGCACCTGATGCTGTGCCGGATCCCCGCGCCGACTTTCCAGGAGGGGCCGCGGGCGGAGGCGATGGCAGCGCTGCTGGCATCCCTGGGCTGGATGGCGAAGATCGACCGCGCCGGCAATGTGGTGGCGCAATGGCCTTCGTCGAAGACGGGGCCGGTGGTGGCGCTGACGGCGCATCTGGACACGGTGCTGGCCCCGCGCCGCCCGGAAGACGTGCGCCAGGAAAGCTCCGGCATTCTGCTCGGCCCCGGCGTCAGCGACAACGGCGCCGGACTGGCAGCGCTGGCCGCTCTGGCCCGCGCCTTCGCCGAGATCCCCGAGGCGCTGCCCGCCGCCCAGCTCCTGCTGGCGGCCAACGTGTGCGAGGAGGGCGAGGGCAACCTGAGCGGCATGCGCTACCTGTGCCAGCAGTCGCCGCTGGCGGGCCGCCTCCATGCCTGCATCGTGCTCGACGGCCCCGATGTAGGGCACGTGACGGCGCAGGCGCTGGCCTGCCGCCGTTTCGAAATCACCATGACCGGGCCGGGCGGCCACTCCTGGTCCGACCGCGGGATGGCGAATCCCGTGCATGCGCTGGCGCGCGCCGTGGCCTGGTTCTGCGAAGAACAGGCGGCTGCGCCGCCCGCTGCTGCCAGCAGTTGGAACTTCGGCGTGATCGAAGGCGGCGCCAACGTCAACGCCATCCCCTCGTCGGCGCGCGTGAAAGTGGATCTGCGCAGCCAGAGCGCGGCGGCGCTGGACGAACTGGCCGCGGCGCTGGCTTCGGCGTTCGAGCGTTCGGCCAAAGCCGAGAACGAGCAGGCGCGTTCCGGGCGCGTGACGGTGCGGGTTCGGGAGACCGGCTCCCGCCCCGGCGGCGCCCTGCCTGCGGACAGTCCGCTGCTGGAGGCCGTGCGCAGCGTCGATGCCTATCTCGGCATCCGCTCCGAACTCGATTGCGCCTCCACCGATGCCAACGTCCCGCTCTCGATGGGCATGCCGGCGGTCTCGATCGGCGCCGGCGGAACCGGCGGGGGCGCGCACACGCCGAACGAGTGGTATTCGCCCGAAGGCCGCGAACTGGGGCTGCGGCGCATCGCGCTGCTGGCCGCCCTGGCTCTGGAAAGCCTGCCCAGGCCATGACCCGGACGCCTGCCTCCGCGCGCGCCGAACTGGCCCTGGCGGCGGTCGCCTTCATCTGGGGGGCCACGTTCGTCATCGTCAAAGGGGCGCTCGAGGACGTCTCGACGTTCCTGTTCCTGGCGCTGCGGTTCACGCTGGCCACCGTGCTGCTGGCTTTCTGGCTGCGCGGCAGGCTGGCGCGCCGCACGCCCATCGCCTGGGGCGGAGGGCTGCTGTGCGGCGTGCTGCTGTTTCTGGGATACGCGCTGCAAACCGCCGGGCTGCGGTGGACGACGGCGTCGAATTCCGCCTTCATCACCGGACTGTACGTGGTGATGGTACCCTTGCTCGCCTCGCTCGTCTACAGGAGCAGGCCCCGCGCGGCGGAGCTGGGCGGCGCCATGCTGGCGACGGCGGGTACTGCGCTGCTCAGCGGCGGCCTGCCTACAGCCTGGAAGCGCGGCGACCTGCTGACGGCTGGATGCGCCGTGGCATTCGCGGGCCACATTCTGGCGGTCGAGCGGTATTCGCGGAGGATGGATTTCGAAAGGCTGAGCCTGATGCAGATTGCTGGGGTGGCGGCGCTGTCCTGGGTGGCGGCGGCGTGGATGGAGCCCGCGCGCATCGTCTGGTCGGCGCGCCTGTGGGCGGCGCTGCTCTCGACCAGCGTGCTGGCGACGGCTCTGTCCTTCCTGCTCTATACTTGGGCTCAGGGACAGACATCGGCGGCGCGCGCCGCGCTGATCTTCGCGCTGGAGCCGGTGTTCGCCGGCCTTGTCGCCTGGGCGGCGGCGGGAGAACGCTGGACGGCCGCTTCGCTGGCCGGCGCCGCGATGATCCTTACGGCCATCCTTCTGGTGGAGCTGAAACCGGGAGCGGCCGCGCGACATCCAGAAAACAGGGCTTGAGCTGGGGTGCTGGAAGGAGTCTGAAATTTCCATGAGACAAGAATCGGTTTTGTTCTGGCTCCGGCGCCTGGCCGGCGACCGGCGTTTTGCGGCTTCAGCCGCGCTGCTCGCCGCGGCGCTGGTGGTTGTTTTCGGTGCGGCTCTGACCACCAGCGTGACCGCGGCGCGCAGCCAGGCGGTGGCGCCCGACGCGGCGCCGCTCACCATTCCGCCTGTCGTCAAGGCCAGCAATGAATTCACCCGGATCGCCGAGATGCTGGAGCCGTCGGTCGTCTACATCACCTCCGAATACCGCATCCGGCCCACCACGCAGAAGCGCGCTCCCAGGCAGGAAGAAGATGAAGGACAGGGCCAGGACGACAGCCTCATCCCCGGACCCTTCCGGCGGTTCTTCGAATCGCCTTTCGGCCAGATGCCTGTGCCGCGCCGGCGCGAGGGCACGGGCAGCGGATTCATCGTGGACAAGAACGGCTACATCCTGACGAACCTCCATGTGGTCGACAAGGCAACGGCGATCAAGGTCCGGTTGAGCGGCGACCGAACCGAGTACAAGGCGAGGCTCATCGGGTCGGATCCGGAGCTCGACATCGCGGTGATCAAGATCGACGCCGGGCGTCCGTTGCAGCCCGTCCGGATCGCCAATTCCGACGGGGTGCAGGTGGGCGAATGGGCCATCGCCATCGGGGCTCCTTTCGAACTGGAGAAGACGGTGACGGTGGGCATCGTGTCGGCGCTGGGACGCGACCTGGCGACGAGGCAGCAGTTCCAGCGCTTCATTCAGACCGATGCGGCGATCAATCCCGGCAACTCGGGCGGGCCGCTGGTCAACATCCGCGGCGAAGTGATCGGCGTCAATACGATGATCGCCACCAGCAGCGGCGGTTACGAGGGCATCGGATTCGCGTTGCCGATCAACACGGTGGTCAAGTCGTACAACCAGATCATCCGCAGCGGGCGGGTCGTGCGCGGCTCCATCGGGATCCGCTTCCCGCGCGACGAGGCGCAGATCGAGAACACGCTCAAGGCGCTCGGCTTCGATCACGGCATCATCGTCGAAAGCGTGGCGCCGGGCGGGCCGGCCGAAAGGGCGGGGCTCCAGTCGGAGGACGTGATCCTGTCGCTGAACGGCAAGCCGGTGAAGGACGGCAATGATCTGGTGAGCCGGATTTCCGAGATGCCGATCGGTTCGGAGGCGGTGCTGGAGATCGACCGCGGCGGCAAGCGCATCACGAAGAAGGTGACCATCGAAGAGCGCGACAAGGTCTTCAAGGACGATCTGGCGGCGCTCGGCGGACGCCGGGACATGGTGGACCCGGACGCGGACAAAGAGGACCAGAGCTCGGCCCGGTTTGGCATCGGCATCCGCCCCTTGAGCGACGAGCGCCGCAAGCAGCTCGGCTTCCAGCAGGAGGGCGGCGTCGAGGTGACGGTGGTCGAGGAAGAGTCCTTCGCCGAAGAGATCGGCATGCGGACGGGCGACATCATCGTCAGCATCAACCGCCAGCCAGTGGCGTCGTTCGAGGACGTCAAGCGGATCCAGTCTTCGCTCAAGCGCGGCGACGCGGTGGCCTTCCGGGTGATGCGGCCCCTGCCGGGCGCGCGCGGGCAGCGGCAGTGGACCGGCGTGTATCTTTCCGGCGTGCTGCCCAGGTGACGGGGCCGGTTTTTCGGCGCGGCCGATTGTAGAGCCGCGCGTGGAAGCGGCGACAGCCGCCGGAAGAAGCGGCCGGGTGCAGGGGCGGGGCGGTGCATATGGATCGCTCCCCTCGGTTGCTTCGCGCCCCTCCATCGCGGATCCGAACGCGGTGCGCGCCCCGTCAGCCGCGGCACTGAACATGGAACGCGCCAGCGGATTCCGTGCCGCGGGCAAAAGCCGCGCCTGCGGCGGAGGCCGAAGGCCGGAAACAGGCCGTCAATCCCGCGGGGCGTAGTAGCCGCGGCGGACCTGGACGCGGTAATCGCGGTTTTTCGTCTTCACCTCAATGCGGCGGAAGCCGCCGTCGCGAGCCTGGTTGGAGGGCGCATAGGCCACCGAGTACTGGCTGCGCAGTTCCGTCTGGATGATGTCGTAGATGTCGTCGAGCGATTCGCGGCGGCTGACCCGGAAGACCCGGCCTCCGGTTTCATCCGCCAGGCGGCGCATGGCGCCCTCGCCGGAGACGCCGCCATACTGCCACGAGGTGTAGCGGGGATCTTCAAACAGGATGACGTAGACGATGGCGTCGGAGCGCTGCGCCTCTTCAATAGCTTCCTGGAGCTTCACACGGCTGCCCACGTCCACTCCGTCCGTAATCAGGATGAGCGCCTTGCGGCCGACCTCGCCGCGCAGTTGCTCCTTCGCAGCCAGCCAGACGGCATCATAAAGCACCGTGCCCCGGCCGCCGCCAGGCAGCGGCAGCGGCGTCCCGGTTGGCGACATGCCGCTGACGCCCGCGTTGAGGCGGATCCTGTCCAGGGCGCGGGCCAGAAGAGCCGGGGAACCGGTGTGGTCCTGCAACAGCTCGGCATCCACGCCAAAGCTGATCAGAAAGGCCATGTCTTTCTGGCGCAGGACTCGTTCGAAGAAACGGGCTGAGGCTCTGCGCTCGATGTCGATCAGCGCCTCCTGGCTGCGGCTGACGTCCACCAGCAGGCCCAGAGTCAGCGGCTGGTCCGTTTCCCGGGAGAAAAAGCGGATCTCCTGCGGCTTGCCTTCCTCGTAAATCTTGAAATCGTCCTTGCCCAGCGTGGAAACGTAGGCGCCCTTGCGGTCGCGGACACTGAAGAACAGGTTGACGAGATTGACCTCGACACGGATGACCTGGTCATCCGGCGGCGGCTCGGGCGGCTGGCCCGGAGGCTGCGCGGCCAGGATAGCCGGCGCCACCAGAATGGCAAGCAACAGGGCTTTCATGCTCAGCCAAATGGATGCGATCTGGATCGTGGTTGTTACGCGAATTCCCCCGGGATTCCGCACCAACGGCCGCCTCGCCCCGCCGCAGCAGAGGTACTGCCTCGGGACAGGCCTGGGAAAAGAGAGGAGCAAACCGCTCCAGCCGGTGCGCCTGTGGATGAATTCAGGGGAAACCGTTCCTGGCTGCATGATTTCCGCAAGGAACTGTGGAGTCTGCCAACAAGGCGCGTCGAAAACATCAACACCAATCGGAAGCAATTGAAAACAAGTGGTTTTATCGGTGATCTGACGTTACATGGGGGCTATGCAGTGTTGTGTTTTTCAACGGCGAACCCAAGGGCACCCTGCGCGATGCCATGGGAAATCAACAACTTGCAGACAGACCGCGATTGGCAGGACAAGTGCTCTAGTAAAGGTGCGAGCCGGCCGCGGAATGGAGCCGGCAGAGAGTTCAGAAAAAAGGAGAAATACCATGGTCGTCCTACTCGTCATCGTCACCTTCGCAGTTTTCATCGGAATCGATCTTCTGCTGAGCCGTCAAAAGGTTCCGGCTGCCGCCCTGGCAGGGCAGGAAGCCGGGAAGGCAGCGGTTGGCCAAGAGGTTCTGAGCGGGTTCCATATTCCCGCCAACCTGAAGTATCATCCGGGCCACACCTGGATGCAGAGAGAGCGCAAGAACGTGCACCGCGTGGGCGCCGACGAGCTGGCGGCGGTGCTGGCTGGACCGGTGGACCGCATCGAGCTGCCGAAGGCAGGCCAATGGGTGCGTCAGGGACAGAAGGTGTTCGCCTTCTTCCGCGGCGAGGAAAAGATCGAGATGATCTCGCCGGTCGAAGGCGAAGTGGTGGAAGTGAACCGGGAACTGGCCGAGAACCCGCGGCTGCTGCTCGAGGATCCCTACGGGCGCGGCTGGCTGATGACGGTCTTCTCGCCTGACGAGGAATCCCCCACGCGCAACCTGCTGCCGAGTTCGCTGGTTCCTGCCTGGATCCGCGAGTCCGCCGAGGTCTTCTACAAGTTCCAGCCGCAACTGGCGGGCGCCACGGCGGCCGATGGCGGCCGGGCGTCGAAGGATGCAACGGCTGCGCTGCCAGTGAACCGCTGGAAGGAGGCTGCCCGGGCGCTGTTGCTCAGTTAATCCAGCTTCATTGCAGAAAATCAGCACAACAGACCTGAAATTCTGATATAGAATGAAGCTGGAGGCTGACTGAGCCAGATGGCCCGAGCGATTCTCTTCGATAGCACCCAATGCATTGGATGCCGTCAGTGCGAGCAGGCCTGTTCGGAAGGAAAGAACCTCCCATACGACGACAAGATCGCCGCCGAGGAGAAGACATCCGCCCACAAGCTGACCGCGATCCGCACCCACGGCGAGCGCTTCTCGAGAAAGTTGTGCATGCACTGCCTGGATCCGGCATGTGCTTCGGTCTGCCCGGTGGCGGCCTTGCAAAAGACCGCCGCCGGGCCTGTCATTTATCTGCCCGAACGGTGCATGGGCTGCCGCTACTGCATGGTGTCCTGCGTGTTCGGCGTGCCTACCTACGAATGGAACTCGCGCCTGCCTTACGTGCGCAAATGCGACCTGTGCGCAGACCGCGCGCCGACGGGCGAGCCGACGCGCTGCGCGGAAGCCTGTCCGACGGGGGCGACGATCTCGGGCGACCGCGACGAGCTGATCGCTGAAGCGCGCAAACGGCTCGCGGAGAACCCCGAGGGCTATTATCAGCGCATTTACGGCATTGAGGAGGCTGGGGGGACGTCGGTGCTGATCCTCTCGGCCGTGCCCTTCGAGCAGATCGGCTATCCGGTGAACATCGAGAAGACGGCGCTGCCGCAGTACACCTGGGCGGCGCTGAAGCACATTCCCGATGTGGTGGTGACGGGCACAGTGCTGCTGGGGGGCATCCACTGGCTGACGCACCGCAAGGAAGAGGTCGCGCGGAAGGAGGGCCGGCCATGATGCAGTTGGTGCAACGCTATTTCTGGCGGGCCGTGTTCGCGGTCCTCATGGTGGCGGGCCTGTATGCGACGTTCCTTCGCTTCTGGGGCGGGCTCGGCGCCTCCACAAACCTGAGCGACCAGTTCCCCTGGGGCATCTGGATCGGCTTCGACGTGCTGTGCGGCGTCGGCCTGGCGGCGGGCGGATTCACGCTGGCCGCCACAGTGCACATCTTCAACATCAAGTCGTATCACGCCGTGGTGCGGCCGGCGATTCTGACAGCTTTCCTCGGATACCTTCTGGTGGTCGTGGCGCTGATGTTCGATCTCGGCCATCCTTACCGCATCTGGCATCCGCTCATCATGTGGAACCCCCGCTCGGTGATGTTCGAAGTAGGCTGGTGCGTCACTCTCTACACCACCGTGCTGTTCCTGGAGTTTCTGCCGGTGGTCCTCCAGAAGTTCAAGATGCATGCGGCGCTGAAAGTAATGAAGGCTGTGACCCTGCCGATCATCATTGCCGGCGTGATTCTCTCGACGCTGCACCAGAGCTCGCTCGGCAGCCTGTTTCTGATCATGCCGAACCGGCTGCACCCGCTGTGGTGGACGCCGCTGCTGCCGGTGCTGTTCTTCATCTCGGCGGTGGCGACAGGGCTGGCGATGACCATCTTCGAGAGCTGGCACAGCGCGAAGGCGTTCGGGCGCCAGTTGGAGTACGGCCTCATCTGCCGCATGACACGGGTGCTGGCGGTGGTCACGGCGTTTTACCTGACCCTGCGGTTCCTGGACCTCAGCCACCGCGGCGCGCTGGCCACGCTGAACCAGCCGGGGATGGAACGCTGGATGTTCGGGCTGGAGATCGTGCTGATGGCTGTGCCGATGCTCATGTTCTTCCGGGAGAAGACGAGGCAGCATCCGCTGGCGGTGTATCTGGGCGTCGTGATGTTCCTGCTCGGCTTCGTCACCAACCGGATGAATGTCAGCGTCACCGGGCTGGAGCGTGCGTCCGGGGTGAGCTATTTCCCGAAGTGGAGCGAGATCGCCGTGACGCTGGCCATCATTGCGGCGGGCTTCGCCATCTTCCGCCTGGCGGCGCACTACCTGCCCGTCTTCGAAGAAGAGCATGAGGGGCACGGGGGCGCGCCCGCTCCGCGGATCCCCACCCTGCAGGGCGCGGCAGTGCAGGGAGACTAGGAGCGGCCGTGGCGCTCCGGCCCGTGCGGTTTCCCCGATTCGGTCTGGCGGCGAAGCTGGCCGCCTGGCTGGTGGGCGGTGTCCTGCTCTGTTTCCTCCTGTTCAGCTACGCGCACCAGCGGCTCGAGCAGCGCCATCTCGAGTCGCTGGTGTCGCTGTCGGCGCAGCGCGTGGCCGACGTGGTGCACTTCTCCGCCTGGCAGGCGATGCTGCGCAACGACCAGGAGATGCTGTACACAATGATCCGCGACATCGGCCGCGAGCCGGGCATCCGGCGGCTGCGAATCATCAATGAAATCGGCCTGGTGCGCTATTCCACCGACAACGCGGAAATCGGCACGATGGTGGACAAGCAGGCCGAAGCCTGCTACGCCTGCCACGCGCAGGCCCAGCCGCTGACGCGCCTGAACCGCAAGGACCGCACGCGCATCTTCCACGGCGACGGGGGCCACCGCGTGCTGGCCGTCATCCTGCCCATCGAAAACCATCCCGATTGCAGCTCGGCCGCCTGCCACGCGCACCCTCCCGAGAGGCGCATCCTCGGCGTCATCGACGCCCACCTCTCGCTCGATGCGGTGGACGAGCAGCTCGCCGAACATCGCTTCCAGATGTACGGTTTTACCGCGGGCGCGGCCGTGATCGGCTGCCTGATGGCCGCCGCGTTTGTCTGGTTTTTCGTGCACAGGCCGGTGCATGATCTCGTGGCCGGCACCATGCGCCTGGCTTCGGGCGACTTGGGCCACCGCATCCAGGTGCGCTCGCGCGACGAGCTGGGCGTGCTGGCCGAGTCGTTCAACGAGATGGCCGAGGACCTGGAAAAAACACACCGCGAACTGACCGAGTGGGCCGACACGCTGGAGGAGCGTGTGCGCGAAAAGACAGCGGAGCTGGAAGCCGCGCAGAAGGGCCTGATTCATACGGAGAAGATGGCAAGCCTGGGACGGCTGGCCGCCACCGTGGCGCACGAGGTGAACAACCCGCTGTTCGGCATGCTCACCTACGCGCGGCTGGTGCTGAAAGACCTCCAGAAACCGGATCTCGACGAGGCCGCGCGCCAGCGCATGGAGGACAACCTGCGCATCATCGAGCGCGAGAGCCGCCGCTGCGGCGATCTGATGAAGAACCTGCTGGCCTTCGCCCGGCAATCGACGCCGCAGCGGGCGCGCGTGCAGGTGAACCAGGTGGTGGACCGCGCCGTGCGGCTGGTGACGCACCAATACGAGCTCTCGCAGATCGCGCTCCGCACGCGCCTGGACGAAGCGCTCCCGGAGATCGATTGTGATCCCGGCCAGATCCAGCAGGTGCTGATCGTGCTGCTGGTCAACGCGCAGGAGGCGCTGGGCCGCGGCGGAGAGGTGACGGTGGAAACCAGGCGCGCGGAGGCCGGGATCGAGATTGTGGTGCGCGACAACGGGCCCGGCATTCCGCATGATCTGCAACTCCAGATCTTCGAGCCGTTCTTCTCCACCAAGGACGATCCGCACCGCACCGGTCTCGGCCTTGCCGTGGCCAAAGGCATCGTCGAGCGCCACGGCGGCAGCATCCGGCTGAACTCTGCGCCCGGGCAGGGAGCTGAATTCATCGTCGGGCTCCCGCTGGAAGCCAAAGAACCGGAGCCGGAGGCGGAGACAATGGTGAAGGGAGAAGCTTGATGGGCGAACCAGGCATTCTCATCGTGGACGACGACATTGTCGTGCGGGATTCGCTCGGCAAGTGGTTCGAGAGCGAAGGATTCCAGGTGTCGATCGCGCCGGGCGCCGCGGCGGCGCTGGAGATGCTGGCCAGCCGCCGGTTTGATATCGCGCTCGTCGACATCAAAATGCCGGGCGTGGACGGCATCGAACTCCAGTCCAAGCTGCACGAAATCGATCCGTCCATGCCGGTGATCATCATGACCGGCTTCGCCAGCGTGGAGACCGCCGTGCGGGCGCTGAAAAACGGCGCTTACGACTACATCACCAAGCCCTTCGACCCGGATGAACTCGTCCACCTGGTCAACAAGGCGATCTCTCACAAGCGCGCCGAGCGGGAAGTGTCGCGGCTCAAGGAAAACCTGGACGAGATCTTTCCCGAGACGAAGCTGATTGGACAGAGCCCGGCGATGAAGCGCGTGATCGAGCTGGTGGAGACCGTGGCTCCCACCGACGCCACCGTGCTCATCACCGGCGAAAGCGGCACGGGCAAAGAAGTGGTGGCCCGCGCCATTCACGCGCTCAGCCCGCGCCGCTACAATCCGATGGTGGTGATCCACTGTGGCGCCCTGACCGAGTCGCTGCTCGAGAGCGAACTGTTCGGCCATGAGCGCGGCGCCTTCACCGGCGCGCAGGCGCGCAAGAAGGGCAAGTTCGAGGTGGCCGACGGCGGCACCGTGTTCCTGGACGAAATCAGCGACATCAGCCTGCGCGTCCAGACCGATCTGCTGCGCGTGCTTCAGGAGAAAGAAATCGTGCGCGTGGGCGACACGATGCCCGTGAAGGTGGACTTCCGCGCCATCGCCGCCACCAACAAGAGCCTCGAAAAGCTGGTCGAGGAGCGCCTCTTCCGCCCCGACCTTTACTACCGGCTCAACGTGTTCTCCATCCTCATCCCGCCGCTGCGCGAGCGCAGGGAAGACATCCCGCTGCTGGCGGCGCATTTCCTCGACAAGCTGGCCAGGCAGATGAACCGCCCGCCGCAGCGGCTCGCGCCCGAAACGCTCGATCTGCTGATGCGCTACGACTGGCCGGGCAACGTGCGCGAGCTGGAAAACGCGGTCGAGCGGGCCCTGCTGATGCGCCGCGAAGGCGATCTGAAGCCCGAGGACTTTCCGTTCCAGTTGCACCCTTCGGCGCCCATGATCTCGACGGGCCAGCGGCTTGAGGACATCGAGAAGGCTCACATTGAAAGGGTGCTGGCCGAGACCCGCTGGAACCTGTCCAAGGCGGCGCGCATCCTCGACATCGACCGCACGACGCTGTACAACAAAATCCGCAAATACGGCCTGCGCGAACCCGCCAGCCGGTGAGGCTTGCCGTGGTCGAAGCGCTCACCCTCGTGAGGCTCGGGCTGGCCAACTCCGACGGGGTTCCCCCGCTGGATCTGCTGGACCGGCTGGCGGCGGAGGCCGCGCGGCTGCTGGGCGCGTCCTGCCGCATCGAGCCCGAGCCGCTCGACATCACGTTCAGCTATGACGAACTGCGCCGCCAGGCCTGGTCCACGGCCGTGCTGGCCCGGCTCGCCGCGCAACCGCACACGCCGGGCTCGGCCATCGTTGGCGTGACTGGCCTGGACCTGTTCGTGCCGGTCTTCACGTTTGTCTTCGGAGAAGCGCAGGTGGCCGGTCCGGCGGCCATCATCAGCACCTGCCGCCTGCGCGACGAGTTCTATGGGCTGCCGTCCAACCCGGCGCTGCTTGTCGAGCGGCTCATGAAGGAGCTGCTGCACGAGCTCGGCCACACGCAAGGGCTGCGCCATTGCGGCGACTGGCGCTGCGTGATGAGCAGCGCCCACACGGTGGAGCGCATCGATGTCCGCCAGGCGGCTTTCTGCGCCGACTGCGTCCGATTCCTTCACAACCGCGCGCGCCCCTGACGGCCCGGCTCTTTTTCGGACGCCTGTGGTTGAATAAGAGCATGGCAGAAACGGCAATTCTCATCGCGAACGGGGATCTGCGCCTCTCGGCGAATCAGGTCTGCTGGCCGGCCCAACAGGCTGCGGAACAGAAGGTGATGGAGGCGGTACGCAGCCTCGGCCATGCCATCGAGCGCGGCCATCCTTACGACGAGAACAAGAAGCACGGCTTCATCGACAGCCAGAAGCACGGCATGGAGGTGTTCCGCAACATCCCGCCCAACGCGCCGCTGATCGTGGTGGAGGCCGTCTGGCAATATTCGCACCACGTTCTTCACGGCCTGTACACGCATCAGGGGCCCATCCTCACGGTGGCCAACTGGAGCGGCCAGTGGCCCGGTCTGGTGGGCATGCTGAACCTGAACGGCTCGATGACCAAGGCGGGCATTCCCTATTCCACGCTATGGAGCGTGAATTTCGACGACGGGTTCTTCCTCGGCGGGCTCAGGCGCTGGCTGGAAGGCGAAAAGCTGGTTCATGACACGCGCCACGTGCGGCCGCTCGGCTCCCTGCGCCTGCCCTCCGACTGCGAGGAGATGGGCGCTCGCATGGCGCGCGAGCTCTACCGCAACAAGGCCATTATGGGCATCTTCGACGAGGGCTGCATGGGCATGTACAACGCCATCATCCCCGACGAACTGCTGCACCGCACCGGAGTGTTCAAGGAGCGGTTGTCGCAGTCGGCGCTGTACGCCGAGATGCTTACGGTGAGCGATGAAGAGGCGCTCGCCGTGCGGCGCTGGCTGGATGCAAAGGGCATGAAGTTCGTCACCGGCCCGGATCCGGAGACCGATCTCACCGACGATCAGATCCTCCAGCAGTGCAAGATGTACATCGCCGCGCTGCGCATCGCCGACGACTTCGGCTGCGACACAATCGGCATCCAGTACCAGCAGGGGCTGAAGGATCTCGCGCCGGCGTCCGACCTCGTCGAGGGGCTGCTGAACAACGTCGACCGCCCGCCGGTGGCGGCGCGCGGCAACGGCCGGATTCTGTATGAGGGCAAGGCTCTGCCCCACTTCAATGAAGTAGACGAGTGCGCGGGGCTTGATGCGCTCATCACCAACCGCATCTGGACCGCGCTCGGCTACGATCCGGAAACGACGCTGCACGATGTCCGCTACGGCGAGGAGTACAACGGCGAATATGTGTGGGTGTTCCTGATCTCCGGCGCCGCGCCGCCGCAGCATTTCATCGGCGGCTATGCGGGAGCCTCCAGCGAGCGGCAGCCGCCCATGTATTTCCGCCTCGGCGGCGGCACCCTGAAGGGCATCTCCAAGCCCGGCGAGATCGTCTGGAGCCGCATCTTTGTCGATGCGGGCGTGCTGCGGGCGGATCTCGGACGCGCCAAAGTGGTGGAGCTGCCGCGCGAGGAGACCGAGCGCCGCTGGCAGATCACCACGCCGCAGTGGCCCATCATGCACGCCGTGCTCTATGGCGTCACCCGGGACCAGATGATGGCGCGCCACAAGGCCAACCATATCCAGGTGGCCTATGCGCCGGACGCCGCCGGGGCCAACCGCGCGCTGGCGGTGAAGGCGGCGATGCTGCGTGAGATGGGCGTCGACGTCTCGATCTGCGGGACTCGGCACGGGCTGGAATAGCAGGCCCGGAGGCGATCAGGCAGGCCAAAACGGCCGGGAAAAGGGACGAACCGCCGCCTTCAGCCGTGAATGGAAGGCCGCCAAAGATGGGCGAGCGGATCCTGCGTGACCGGCAGGAACGACGGTCCGCCCGGCCGTCCCTCCGTTTCCGGATGGAGTGGATATTGCAGAGAAGAGCGGGTGCGGCCCGCAAAAAGGGGAATTGTGTTCCTGTCCCCTTTTCTTACACTGAGGGGAGGGAGGATTCCCATGATTGAAACGGGGCTTCACGGCAAAGTCGTGATCGTCACGGGGGCGGCTGCCGGAATCGGCTTCGCCACGGCGGTGCGGTTCTCCCTGGAGGGCTGTCACGTCGTTGCCTGGGACGTCGTTCAATGCCAGCACTGTCCGCCGGACTGGCACGGCATGCAGGTGGATGTCAGCGACTCCGCCGCGGTGGACGAGGCTGCCAAAGCGGTGGAGAAGAAATTCGGCCATATCGACGTGCTCGTGAACAACGCGGGAATTCTCCGGGACGGGCAGCTCGTCAAGATGCGGGACGGAGCGCTGGCGGGGCGGATGACGGACGAAGACTTCGACCGCGTGATCGGCGTGAACCTGAAGGGCGTGTTCCACTGCACGCGGGCTGTGGCGCCGCATATGATCCGGCAACACAGCGGCGTGATTCTCAACGCCTCCTCCGTGGTGGCGCTCTACGGAAATTTCGGGCAGACGAACTACATCGCGTCGAAAGCGGGCGTGATCGGGATGACCAGGGTCTGGGCGCGGGAGCTCGGGCGCTACGGCATCCGCGTCAATGCCGTGGCGCCGGGACTGGTGGAGACTGACATCCTGAAAAACATGCCGGAAAAAGTGCTGGAAGAGATGAGGCGGAAGACTCCGCTCGGGCGGCTGGGCAAGCCCGAAGAGATCGCCGAGGCATACGTGTGGCTGGCTTCGGACGCCGCTTCCTTCATTACCGGCGCCGTGCTGTCGGCCGACGGAGGCATCGTTACAGGAACGTGAGGCATTTTGTCATGAAAAAGATCTATATTGCCGCCTATCATCAATCGAAATTCGGAAAATTGCTGGGGATGACCGTGCCGGACATCCTCCGTGCGGCCGTGGAAGGCGCGTGCGGGGAAATCGGGGTTCCGGTTTCCCTGATGGATGTGGCCTCCGTGGGTGCGGCCTGCAACCAGACGCTCAATCAGCAGGGGCTGTTATCTGGGCTAATAGCCGAAGTGCCCGGACTCGCCGGCAAGATGATCGAAGGAGTCGAAAACGCCTGCGCCTCGGGCGGGCAGGCCGTCTTGAGCGTGGCGCAGAAGCTTCAACTCGGTTTCGGCGAGGCCGGGATCGCCGTGGGCTATGAAAAAATGCGCGGGCCGGACGGGAAAGTCGACGGAAAGCTCATCGGCGAGGTGCTGGGATATTATTCTCACCCTGATGAAAGGCCCGGGAAAGTGTTCGTGTTTCCGCATATTTTTGCGGAAATCATGCAGCAATATATGGCCACTTATCAGGTCTCCGAGCAGGATCTGGCGCGGATCGCCGTGGAGGAATACGCCTGCGCCCGGCACAATCCCTATGCACAGATGCAGGGCGTGGAGCTGACTCTCGAGCAGGCGATGCGGATCGAAGGCTTCAACCGCTACCTGGTGGAAGGCCTGCCGCTGAAGACTTACGACTGCTCGCAGATCACCGACGGCTATGCGGCGCTGATCCTGGCCACGGAAGAAGGACTGGCCCGGCTGGGCGTCCGGCGCGGGGATGCGGTCGAGCTGGCCGGCTACGGGCAGGCGACCGATCCGCTCAGCCGTGGTGGCCGCGACGTGCTGCGGCCGCAGGGAGCGTTGACGGCGATGCGGCGCGCTTATGACATGGCGGGCGCAAGCCCGGCCGATGTCAATATCGCCGAGATCCACGACTGCTTCACCGTCATGGCTGCCCTGGGCGCCGAGGTCATCGGGATGGCTGAACCGGGCCGTGGCGCGCAGTTCTGGGTGGACGGCCAGGCGCGAGTGAACGGGCGCTGCGCCATCAATTCCTCGGGCGGACTGATCGCCAAGGGCCACCCTGTTGGCGCCACCGGCGTGGCCATGATCGGCTGGTGCTTCTGGCAGCTCACCGGCCGCGCGCCCGCTCCGCTTCAGGTGCGCGAACCGCGCCTGGCGGCCACCTTCAACATCGGGGGACCCGTCTGCGCCAGTGTCTGTACCGTGCTGCGGCGAGCCGCCTGAGCCGGAACCGCCGCCCGCGCTAGACTCGGTGTCATGAAGGTCTTTGTTACCGGAGCTACCGGCTACATCGGTTCGGCGATCTGTGATGCGTTGCGCGCCGCCGGCCACCAGGCTCTCGGGCTGGTCCGCTCGGACGAGAAAGCGGCGGCGCTCTTAGCCCGCGGAGATCAGCCCTTGCTGGGCAGCCTCCAGGACCGCGAGAGCCTCCGCCAGGGCTGCCAGCAGGCCGATGCGGTGATCCACACCGCCATGTCTTTCACTCCGGATGCAGGCGCCGTGGACCGGGCCGCTGTCGAGGCCATGCTCGACGCGCTCCAGGGTTCGGGCAAACCGTTCATTTACACGAGCGGCGTCTGGGTCTATGGCGATACGGGAGACCGCATGCTCGGCGAGGTGGCGCCGCTGAATCCCCCGCCGCTGGTCGCCTGGCGCCCTGCCGTGGAGCAACTGGTTCTCGATGCGAATGAGCGGGGCGTGCGCACCATGGTGTTCCGGCCGGGC
Source organism: uncultured Bryobacteraceae bacterium (assembly GCA_937920635.1). Taxonomy (GTDB): domain Bacteria; phylum Acidobacteriota; class Terriglobia; order Bryobacterales; family Bryobacteraceae; genus JANWVO01. The sequence goes on along the minus strand of CAKZUE010000053.1, from coordinate 6,672 downwards.
ATGGTGTTCGGCCGCAGCGGTGGCTTCCTGAAGGGCTTCTTTGACGACGCGCGGACGCACGGGGCCGTCCGGGTGATCGGCGACGGGAAGAACTACTGGTCCTGCGTCCACGCCGAAGACCTGGCCGATCTCTATCTACGAGCCGTGCTGCGCCCCGCGGGCGGCCAACTGTTCGTCACCTGCGGCGGGATGCCGCAGCAGGTGAACCGGATCGCGGAAGCCGTCGCCGAAGCCTGCGGTGTGCCGGGCAAAGTGGAACACATCCCGGTGGAGAAGGCCCGCGAGCAGATGGGACCCATGGCCGACTGCCTCGCCATGACCTGCAAGGCAGGCTCGACGAAGCCGGCGCGGTTTTTCGGCTGGACCGTGCGCCACCCGTCGGTGTTCGATGAAATCGCGTCGGGGGCGTACCTCTGATCTGTCCCGAGAGCCCCGGGGGAGCGCACTTTTCCTGAAAACTGTCGTCATCGACTGCTTCTGCAAGGCGGACGACCAGGAAAAAACCAGGGACAGGCCCGCCTGGCACCAATTTCACCTTCTCATTTGAAGTCCTTTTGGCGGGGTTGCGCGCTCGAAAACCCTCTCTCCTGTGACTGCCGCACACGACACTTGGCCTCGATTCGCTGATGAAAACCAGGCAAAAAGTGGGGACAGGCCCGCCTGGCACCAATTTCACCTTCTCATTTGAAGCCCTTTCGGCGGAGTTGCGCACTCGAAAACCCTCTCCCGAGTGACTGCTGCGAACGACTCTTGACCTCTACTCCATCCGCTGAGGAAAGCCAGGCCGACCGTGCCGGTTTTCACGCCTACAAATGTCCCGCCGGTGCATGCTTGCTGCTTCCGGTGGCACGAGCGGCCTTCCGTCGCGGAACAGACTCGATCTGCAGCCCGCTCCCGCGGCGCCGCCGACGTAGCCGGAGGCGGACGAGTCTTTTCGGAAAGTCCCGGCCTCTGAAGCCCAATACAAGGAAATGGATCGGGGATGGTAGGCACGAGGCTGTAGAAACTATCCACAAGAAAATTCTCGCCCGGGCGGGCCTGTCCCCACTGTTTCCCACTTTCTGGCCTGTTCCCCCTGTTCCTCCCCACTTTTTCCCGGAGCTGAGGAAAAGGGGAATTGTGTTCCTGTCCCCTTTTCTCGCAGACGCCAGCTTGCTAGGAGCTATCAGGCGAGAAAATTCGCGCCCGGGCGGGCCTGTCCCCGGTTTTTCTCCATTCCCCAGTCCTTGAGTCGAGATTGAGTGAGAAATTTTCTGAGCGGGCGGCACTATTCAATCGCACCTGCATGCGAGAATTCGTGTTTGCCCTCTCTTTGCTCCAGGGGGCCAGGGAAACGCCGCCGTGCGATGCAGGAAGGAGCCGCGATGACGGGTCTATACTGGGACGAGGATGACAACCTGGAGGGCCTCTTGACGAGAAGGTCCCCCGAGCAGTGCCTCTCGGAGCAGGAGATCGAAGACTATCTGTTTCAACGTCTCTCCGGCGTGAGCCGGGAGGCGGTCGAGGAGCACCTGTTGTTCTGCGAAGAGTGCCGGTGCCGGGTGGAGGAAGAGGAGAAGCTGATCGAGGCCATGCGCGGAGCCGCCCGGCGGCTCGAGCTGGAATCGGGGATCGAGCCGCCAACCGATGGGCCTGCGCCGGGCGGCCATCGACGCCGGTTCTCACCGCCCGCATGGGCGGTCGCGGCAACTTTGGCCATTGTCCTGGTGGGTGGCGCCGTTACGGTGAAGATGATGCAGGCTCCCGGGCTCGTGGAGGTGGCCTTGCGGGCGGAGCGGAGTGCATTTCCTGCCATGGAGAATCCCCCCGTGGCGGGGCAACCTGTTCTGCTGACTGCCGATCTCCGCGGGCTTCCTCCGCTGCCCTCCTTCCGGTGGGTTGTGGTAGATCCCTCCGGAGCCCGGATCGCGGATGGCGTGGCGGAGCGGGAACAGGAGACTGCGCGAATCCACCTCCAGCGCGGGCTTCCTGCCGGGCGCTACTGGGTCCGGATCCACGATCCGGAGTCGGGAATTCTGCTGCGCGAGTTTGGCCTTGCGATCGGCAGGAAACGGTAGCGGCGGATTGCGGCCGTCCCGCCCGCAGGCGCTCAAAAGACGCGCCGCTTCAGGCGGGCGACGTTGAACTTCGCCGTGTCGGCCACGGCCATCACCGTCATCACGCCCGCCTGCACCGGATCGCTGACGACGAGATCGGCGGCGTCGGGCACGCTGCCGGCCATGTTCAGGCTCACCACCAACAGGCCCTGGGCGCGCACCTCGCGGACCGCCTTCTCGATTTCGCCTCCCATCAGCGATCCGGCCAGCACCAGCGCCCTCGCGCGCGGCAGCCGCGCCACGGCCCGCACCGCGGCGGCCAGCGCCTGCTCGCCCACCAGCGGAATCGTGTCCACGCTGATGTGTTCGCCGCGGATGTTGTGGCGGTCGGCCTCGCTGATGGCGCCGATGGCTACCTGACCCACCTGTGCCCCGCCGCCCATGATGATGACCCGCTTGCCGTAGATTTTTTGCAGGCTTGGCTCCTGCGTCACGCTGTGGACGCCGGGCGCGGAGCCGAGTTCTGCGAGCAGCGCTTTCGGTTCCGCCACTTCCTCCAGTTCGAAATACAACCGCGACAGCCCTGCCACCGGGCTGACCAGAATCTCCACGCTGCTGATGTTGGCGCGGTGGCGCGCCATGACTCCGGTCAGTTCGTGCAGCACGCCCGGTTCGTCGCGCGCTTCGATCACAACTCCAATGCGGTCAGGCTTCATCGCTAGATCACTTCGTAATGGCGCAGGATCTGCTCCCAGCGCCCCTGTGCCGCCAGGATCAGTTCCGTGGCCTCCCGCACCGCGCCCGAGCCGCCCGGTGCCGCAGTGATGTAATGCGCCATCGCCTTCACCTCCGGCACGGCGTTGGCCACGGCCACCGCCAGTCCCACCCTCTTCATCAGGATGGCGTCGGTCAGGTCGTCGCCAATGTAGGCGATCTCCTCCGGCGTCAGGCCGGAATCGGCGAGGATCTCCTCGAAGATGGGCAGCTTTTCCGTGTTGCCCATGTAGCAATACGCCATGTGGCTCGACCGCGCCCGCTCCCGGGTTGATTCGGCGTCGCGCCCGCTGATCAGTCCGGTCCGGATCCCTGCCCGGTACAGCCATTGCAGGGCGATGCCGTCCTGCGAATCGAACATCTTCACCTCGAACAGCCCCCCCTGCGGGTTCGGCACATGGAAGTACTTTCCATCGGTCAGAACCCCGTCGACGTCCATCAAAACCAGGCGGACGCGGGATGCGCGGCTAAGAATTTCGGAATTTACTTGCGGTGGCATGGGCGTATCAGAACAGGACTCCGGCAGCGGCCGTGCTCCCCCGGCGGTCCGGGCTCCCGGCGGCCTTCGGCCTAGAATGGGATCGGGTGCTCGTCGACAGAGTTCGAGGGACTATTCTCCGTTATAGCATGGCGCCTGAGGGGGCCCGCCTCGGCGCAGCCGTCTCCGGCGGGGCCGATTCTGTCGCTCTGCTCGAGATCCTTCAGATCCTCGGCCATCCGCTCCATATCCTGCACGTGAACCATCAGTTGCGCGGCCGTGAGTCCGAGGAAGACGAGCAGTTCGTCCGTCAGCTCGGCCAGCAGCGCGGGATCCCCGTCGAAGTGCTGCGCGCCCCGCTGCCCTCCTCGGGCGGGAACCTCGAGCAGGCGCTGCGCCGCATCCGCTATGCCTTTTTCGAACAGGCGCGGCGCAATCTGCGCCTGGAGCGCGTGGCCACGGGCCACACGCTTTCCGATCAGGCCGAGACCGTGCTCCTGCGCCTGGTGCGCGGCGCGGGCGTGCAGGGGCTGTGCGGCATTCATCCGGTCACTCGTCACGGCATCATCCGCCCGCTGATCGAAACCGGCCGCGATGAGATCCGCGCCTGGCTTCGCGGGCGGGGCCTTGCGTGGCGTGAAGACTCCTCCAACGCCGACCTGCAGTGGGAACGCAACCGGGTTCGGGCAGAGATCCTTCCGCTGATGAAGGCGGCGTTGAATCCACGGGCTGAAGAGGCTTTGGCCCGCGCCGCGGCGCTCGCCTGGGAGGACGAGCAGGAGTGGCAGCGGCGTGCGGCCGAGGCGGTGGAGCAACTCGGCCCGCTACGCGCCCCGCTGGTCGTCGAAGCCGCCTGGTTGCGCGGGTTGGGGCCTGCGCTGGGCCGCCGCGTCATCCGCCGGCTGCTGGCCGCCGCTTCCGGATCGGACCGCCGTCTGACGATGCGGCATCTGGAAGCCGTCTGGCGGCTGGCCGCCGCGCCGGAAGGAAGCGGACGCTTGCGCCTGCCAGGGGCGGAGGCGTGGCGGTCGCTCGGCTGGATCCGGTTCGGGCTCCCTGACGTGAAGCGCGTTCCGGCGCCCGGGGAGGTGGTGCTCGACAATTGCGGCGAGGCGCGGCTGGGCGGCTGGCGCGTTCTGGTCAGCTCCCACCCGCCCGCGGACGCCGCCGCCTGTTATTCTGAAGTCAGCGAGCTGGATGGTGCGGCGGCAGCATTCCCCTGGAAGCTCCGGTTCCGCCGGCCCGGCGACCGCTTCCAGCCGGCTGGCCGCGAGGCTCCGGGGAAGGTGAAAGAATTACTCCAAAGGGCGGGCATCCCCTCATGGGAAAGGGCCGAATGGCCGATGGTGGAATCAGGCGGGCGCCTGGTCTGGTGCCGCGGCCTCGGCGCGGCGGCCTGGGCGCTTCCCCGGCCGGGTTCTCAACGGCGCGTCTGGATCGCCGCCGCCCGGGAAAAGTAGGGAATTCCATGCCGGCCCAGAGCCGCATGCACGCGCAAGGGGATGAATCGGAACCGCTTCCGGCGGCGTCTGAAGTAGTGTAGAGTGCTAAGAAAGGCGCTGGAATTAGTCGCATTCGGAGGTCCGGCGCTGGAGCAGGGATGAATTCAAACGTCAAAACCGCCATTTTCTGGGTCGTGCTGGTCTGCATTGCCGTCTTGCTGTGGACCGTTGTCAAGACCAACACTGGCCGCCAGGTCAGCGAACTCTCGTTCACCGATTTCATCAAACAGGTGGAAGCGGGCCGCGTGGTCGAGGTCACGATCGCTGGAACCGAGGTCACCGGCAAGCTGCAGGGCAACGCTGAAATCCGCACGGTCATTCCTCCCGGCTATGACAAAGTGTACGACCTGTTGACGGAGAAAAATGTCGTCACGCGGATCAAAGAGCCCAGCACGGGCAACTGGGTCACCATCCTTGTCAACGCCGTGCCTTTCGTGTTGCTGCTGGCTTTCTGGATCTTCATGATGCGCCAGATGCAGAGCGGCGGCAACAAGGCGCTGTCGTTCGGCAAGAGCCGCGCCCGCATGCACAGCTCCCAGCAGAAGAAGGTCACCTTCAAAGATGTGGCGGGGGTGGAGGAGGCCAAGGAAGAGCTCCAGGAGATCATCGAATTCCTGCGCGAACCGCAGAAATTCCAGAAGCTCGGCGGACGCATCCCCAAGGGCGTGTTGCTGATTGGGCCGCCGGGCACCGGCAAGACGCTGTTGGCGCGCGCCATCGCGGGCGAGGCCAATGTTCCTTTCTTCTCCATCTCGGGCTCGGACTTCGTGGAGATGTTCGTCGGCGTCGGCGCCAGCCGCGTTCGCGACCTCTTCGAACAGGGCAAGAAGAATGCCCCGTGCATCATCTTCATCGACGAAATCGACGCTGTGGGGCGCCACCGCGGCGCCGGCTTGGGCGGAGGGCATGACGAGCGGGAGCAGACCCTCAATCAGTTGCTCGTCGAGATGGACGGCTTCGAGTCCAACGAGGGCGTCATTCTGGTCGCCGCCACCAACCGCCCGGATGTCCTTGACCCAGCCCTGCTGCGGCCGGGACGATTCGACCGCCGCGTGGTGGTGAGCCTGCCCGACGTCAAGGGCCGTGAACAGATCCTGAAGGTTCATACGCGCAAGATCCCGCTCGCCGACGACGTGGACCTGTCCATCATCGCCCGCGGCACGCCCGGATTCGCCGGCGCCGACCTGGCCAACCTCGTCAACGAAGCGGCCCTGCTCGGCGCGCGGCAGAACCGCAAGGTGGTCACGATGATCGACTTCGAGCTGGCCAAGGACAAGGTCCTGATGGGGGCCGAGCGCCGCTCGATGATGCTCACCGAGGAAGACCGCAAGGTCACCGCGTATCACGAAGCCGGCCACGCTTTGGTGGCTGCGCTCATGCCCGACGCCGACCCGCTCCACAAGGTCACCATCATCCCCCGTGGCCGCGCTCTCGGCGTCACCATGCAGCTGCCCACCGGCGACGTCCTCAACCGAACCAAGAACCAGCTCGAAGCCCGGCTCACCGTCGCCATGGCCGGCCGCATCGGCGAGATGCGCTACACGCGCCAGCTCTCCACCGGCGCGCGGAACGACATCGAACAGGCCACCGAACTGGCCCGCGCCATGGTCTGCGATTACGGCATGAGCGACCTCGGGCCCCTCAGCTTCGGCCGCAAGGAGGAGCAGATCTTTCTCGGCCGCGAGATCGCCCAGCACCGCGATTACAGCGAAGCCACGGCCATCCGCATCGACGAGGAAATCCGCAGGCTGGTGGACAATGCCCACAAGCGCGCCGCGGCCCTGATCGAAGAATACGACTGGGCGCTCGAAGAGATCGTCCGCACGCTGCTCGAACGCGAATCCATCGACGGCACCGAAGTGAAGGCCATCCTGGACCGCGG
>CAKZUE010000052.1 GCA_937920635.1 uncultured Bryobacteraceae bacterium | reverse complement strand
GAGGCGGTGGAGACGCTGCAACCGCAACTCCGCATCACGCCGCAGCAGAACCTGCTGTTCACGGGGCTGTCCGAAGATGCCAGGCCCGTGCTGGAAGGAATCCTGCGCCGTCACGGGATCGCATTGCCCGGGGAATTGCCGCCGCTGCTGCGCCACTCGATGGCCTGCCCCGCCCTGCCGACATGCGGGCTGGCGCTGACTGACAGCGAGCGGGTTCTGCCGGACGTCGTGGCCTCGATCCAGCAGGAAGCCGCCGCAGCGGGCGTCGGCCAAGAGCGGATTCACCTGCGGATGACGGGCTGCCCGAACGGCTGCGCGCGGCCCTACACGGCCGAGATCGGCCTTGTGGGGCAAAGCCCGAAGCTGTACAGCATTTACCTGGGCGGCTCGCCGCTGGCGACGCGGCTGGCGCAACTGTATTCGCACAACATTCCGCTGGACAAGATCGGCGCCACGCTGCGGCCGCTGCTCAGGGCGTGGGCGGCGGAGCGCGCCGCGGGCGAGGCGTTTGGCGATTACTGCCACCGCGTGGGCGTCGACGCGCTCCGCGCCAGGTTTCAGGAGGCGGCGTCATGAGCGCCCTGTTCCCCCTCATGCTGGATCTGCGCGGCTGGCCGTGCGCCGTTCTGGGCGGCGGCCCGATGGCGGAAGAAAAGGTGCGCTCGCTGCTCGCCGCTGAAGCCGAAGTCACCGTGATCGCACGGCAATTGGCGCCGGAGCTCGAGAAGCTGGCCGCACAGGGCCGCATTGCATGGCGGCCGGAGGAGCCGCGCCCCGAGCATCTGCCGGAGTTCCGCCTGGCGATGAGCGCCCTGGGCGATGGCACGGCGAACGCAGCGTTCGCGCAGGAGGCGGAGCGGCGGCGGGTCCTGTTCAACGCCGCCGACGATCCGGCGCACTGCCGCTTCCTGATGCCCTCCGTGCACCGGGAGGGGGATCTGGTAATCGCGGTCTCCACAAACGGAAAATGCCCGGCGCTGGCGGTGCGGCTACGGGAAAGATTTGAGCGGGAATTTGGGCCGCATTACGCGCAATTTCTGGACATCTGCGGACACATCCGAGGCCGGATATCAGGCATCGCGGCGGATTTTTCCGTGAGGCGGAAACTGTGGTACCGGCTGGTGGATTCGCCGGCGCTCGCGCTGCTTCGCGCGGGCAAGTCGGAAGAGGCGCGCTCGGCGATGGAAAACATCCTCGCGGAAGCAGAAAAGGAGGCCGCGGCATGAACGTGCTGGACCAAGCCCGGACGGCTCTTTCCGCCGCGCTGGCAAAATATGCCGGGGCAGCCTGCCTGACGTGCAGTTTTCAGGCCGAAGACATGGCCGTGCTGCACATGGCGCTGGAATTCGCGCCGCAATTGCCGGTGCTTTTTCTGGAAACGGGCTACCATTTTCCGGAAACGCTCGCCTATCGCGACGAAATGGCGCGCCGGTGGAGACTGCGGCTGGTGAACCTCAGGGCGCCGCTCTCCCGCGAAGAGCACGAGGCTCGTTTCGGCGTCCTGCATCAGATCGATCCGGCGGAATGCTGCCGCCTGCGGAAAGTGGAGCCGCTGCTCCAGGGGCTGGAGCCCTATGAGCTGTGGATCACTGGCCTCCGGCGCGAGCAGTCGCCCACCCGGCGCCAACTTCAGGTGGAAGAGATGCACACCCTTCCCTCCGGACGCGGGATCGTCAAGCTGAATCCTCTGGCCGCCTGGACATGGCGGGACGTGCTCTCCTATTGCGCCGCCAACGACATCCCGCTGCTGCCGCTGTACGGGCAGGGCTACACGAGCATCGGCTGCGCTCCCTGCACGGCGAAGCCGGCGGATCCGTCGAATCCCCGCTCCGGGCGGTGGGGCGGGGCGAAGCTCGAATGCGGCATTCACACCTTCGACCGTGGAGAAGGCTCATGATGACGCTGGCAGGCTTGCTGGTGGCGCTGGCCGTGGGGCTGACGGGCGTGGGCGGCGGCGTGCTGATGACTCCCATCCTGATCCTCGGCTTCGGCATGCAGCCCGCCGCAGCCGTCGGCACGGCGCTGTTGTTTGTCACGGTGGTGAAGCTGCTGGCGGCGCCGGTGTATGTAGTGCGGCGGCAAGTGGACTACCGCGCCGCGGGATTGCTGCTTCTGGGCGGTTTGCCGGGTGCAGCCGCCGGTGTTTTGGTGCACCGCTGGTTTGCGCACGGCAACTTGCGCTCCACCGTGCTGGCGCTGGTCGGGCTGACAATTGTGACGCTGGCCTTGGTGCAGATGTGCCGCTGGGTACGCTGCCGGGCAGTGACGGAGAACGGGCGCGGACGGCGCGGGTGGCTGTCGTGGATCGGGCTGGCGATCGGAGTGGAGGTTGGCTTCTCCTCCGCGGGCGCGGGCGCGCTGGGGAATCTCGCGTTGATGAACTGCACCCGCGCCGCCCCGGCGGTGATCGTGGGGACGGATCTGGTGTTCGGACTGGCGCTGGCCGCGGCCGCTGGCTCATTACATTTCAGCGCCGGCCATGTGGACAGCGACGCGCTGCGGCAGTTGTGCCTGGGCGGGATCCCCGGTGCGCTGGCAGGAGCGTGGATGGCCACGTTTCTGCCCTCGCGCCCGTTCCGCGCGGCGCTGACGTTGCTGATGTTCGGGCTCGGCTCGCGGCTGCTGTGGGAGGGCGTGAGGAGTTTCGCGCGATGAGGAGCGGATCGAAAATCTATCTGGTGGGCGCCGGACCGGGGCGCGCGGACCTGCTGACGCTGCGCGCGGCGCAGGTGCTGGCAAGGGCCGATGTCGTGTTGTACGACCGGCTGGTGTCGGCCGAAGTGCTGGCGTTGGCGCGTCCGGGCGCGCTGCTGGTAGACGCGGGCAAGGAGCATGGCCGTCAGGAAGAGACGCAGCAACGGATCCTGGAACAGCTCGACTTCTACGCGCGGCGGCATGCGCATGTGGTGCGGCTGAAGGGCGGCGATCCCTGTGTTTTCGGACGCGGCGCGGAGGAGTGGCAGTGGTTGCGTGAGCGGGGCTGGGAGGTGGAGCTGGTGCCGGGTATTTCTTCGGCTCTTGCCGGCCCCTCGCTGGCGGGGATTCCGCCGACATTGCGCGGCGTGGCGCGGAGCTTCGCCGTGGTGACTGGTCATGCTTGCGGCGATGACGAGCCGGACTGGCAGGCGCTGGCGGCGGTGGACACGCTGATCGTGCTGATGGGCGTGGCGCGGCGGGCGGAGATAGCGCGGCAACTGATTGGAGCGGGACGCAGCTCGCGCGAGGCGGTGGCGTTTGTCGAAAACGCCACGCTGGCCTCCGAGCGTGTGGTGATGTCCGAATTGGGCGCTGTGGCGGAAGGCATCGTCGATGTCGCTAATCCGGCGGTGATGGTGGTGGGCGAGGTAGTGCGGCGCCGCGAGGCGCTTGCCGGGTTTGCGGCACACAATTTGCAAGAAGCCGGCGTGCCTTCCTGAGGGCTGGCGGACCCGCGATTGGGGCTTGCCACGCAAATCAACGGCAGCTAGACTGATTTCCGGATCTGCCTGCGGACGGAGAACGGGCAGCGGCGCAGCAGGGGGCCGGCGGCGCCCGGGCGCAGGCAGAGACCCGCAGCCAAGCAGCGGAGGTCGGGATGTCTGGAACCGCCAGCACGCCCGGTTGTTCGCATCGGCCGCCCCGGGCTCCTTCCGGGCGCAGCGATTTCGCCTCCAAATCCCATTACCGAGCGCCCCGGACGCCCCCGTTCACTCCGGAGGAAGCGGAAAAAACGACAATTCTTTTCGGCAATCTCACGCCGAAACACGACGCTTTGATCGAGGCGGTGTTTCAGGGCTGCGGTTACAATTGCCGCGCGTTACCCACGCCGACACGGGCCAATTATCTCACCGGAGTGGAATTCTGCAACCACGGTCTCTGTAACCCCAATTACTATACTGCGGGAAACCTGATCGATTTCTTGCGGAAACTGGCTAAAGAAGGCCGTTCTCCGGAAGAGGTCTCCCGGGACTTCGTGTATTTCACCATCGGGGGCTGCGGGCCTTGCCGCTTCGGCATGTACGAATCGGAGTACAGGCAGGCTGCCGAAGAAGCTGGATTCCCGGATTTCCGCGTGTTGACCTTTCTGGCCAACACGGCGATTCGCGAGGGGTCGAGACACCCGGGGCTGCGATACACGCTGGAGTTCGGCCTCGGGATGCTGAACGCCCTGATCGCCGGCGATATTCTCTTCGATATTTCCTACCGGATCCGGCCTTTTGAGGTCCAGGCTGGCGCCACCGATGAGGCTCTGGACAGTGCCCTCCGGCAGTTGGCCTCGGCGCTCCGCAGCCGCGCCCGCCCGGCGCCGCCGCCTTCCCCGGGCGGCCGCCTTCGCACCCTGCGGCGGATTCTCCGCACGGTCGCCCGTCAGCTTCGCGGCGCGGACTGGCAGGAGGCGCTCGAGCAGGCGAGGGAAAGGCTCGGACAGGTGAAAGTGGACTGGCTGCGGGTGAAGCCGGTGGTGCGCGTCACCGGCGAGTTCTACTCCGCTCTCTCCGAGGGCGACGCGAATTACTGCCTGTACCGCTACCTCGAGCGGGAGGGCGCGGAGGTGCGGGTGGACCCGATCACCAACCTCATCCTGTACTGGCTGTACGAAGCCCGCCTGAACAACCGCCGGAGGCGGGGCCTGAGACCGGGATACTGGAAAAAAGAGGCGCTGCTCGCTTTGGCGGCGCACCTCTGGGCCTGGCATTACCGGTTTACGGCGCGGCGGCTGGGCGAAGTGGCCGGCGAACCGGAAGACCAGCAGCGCATCGGGCGGCTGGCTCAGCCATATTTCGACCCCCTGGCGCGCGGGGGAGAGGGCCATCTGCCTGCGGGGAGAGCGCTCGAGGCGGTGGAAGACCGGAATTGCCACCTTTTCCTTACCGTCAAGCCGTTCGGCTGCATGCCCTCCACGCAGGCTGACGGCGTGCTGGCTCTGCTCGCCGGCCGTCATCCCGAACTTCTTTTTCTGCCTCTGGAAACCCTGGGCGAAGGCGAAGTGCATGCGCTGAACCGCGTGCAGATGGCGTTGACGGACGCTCGCCGGCAGGCCCGGGAGGAGTTTGAAGCGGTGATCCGGCAGACTGGAAGATCCCTGGAAGAAATCCGGAATTTTGTGCAGCAACATCCGGAAATGCAGAGCCCTTTTTACCGCTTTCCGCGAACTACGCCGCCTGCCGGCACGGCGGCACAGTTCGCGCTGCACGCAGCCGAAAGGATGAGGAGAGAAGGATGGTGAAGTGGATCGCCGGACTGGATGTGGGTTCGACGACGGTGAAAGTCGTGGTTTGCCCGGCCGGCGGCGGCGAGGTTCTTTGGCGGTGCTACCGGCGGCACGGCGCGCGGCAGGTAGGAAGCGCCCTGGAAATTCTCGAGGAAATCGAGAGGCGTTTCGGCGGGCCTGAGGACGGCCTGGAAGTGGTGATGACAGGCTCCGGCGCCACCACGCTGGCGCCGCTGGCGGGAGTGCGGTTCGTCTCCGAGGTGGCGGCGGTGGCGCTTGCCGTGGAGAAACGCTTCCCCGAAGCCGGAACCGTAATCGAGCTGGGCGGGCAGGATTCCAAGATGGTGTTTCTCGAGCCGCAGCCGGGCGGGCGGCGCCGGAAAACGCCCACGATGAACGACGTCTGCGCCGGAGGCACGGGCGCCGTGATTGACCGGATCACGGCGAAGCTGGGCATCACAGAGGCAGATCTGCGGGGCTTCCGCTACGCGGGCGTTCCGGTTCACCCTGTGGCCGGCAAGTGCGGCGTATTCGCCGAAAGCGACATCAACAGCCTTCAGAAGAAGGGCATCGCCGCCGAAGAGCTGATCGCATCGCTGTTCGAAGCCATCGTGCTTCAGAACCTCTCCGTACTCTCGCGCGGCAAGCTCCCCGAGCCGGCGGTGCTCCTGCTCGGCGGGCCCAACCACTTCCTGCCGGGGCTGCGCGAGGCCTGGCGGGAGCACCTGGCAAGGATCTGGCGCGAGCGGGGCGTGGCATTGCCGCCGGACGCCGCTCCGGATTCGCTGGTCCTGAGTCCGGAGGACGGACTGTATTTTGCGGCGCTGGGCGCGGTGGATTTTCTGCGCGAGGAAGGAGCGGAACGAACGTGGATCGGGACGGCGGCTTTGGCTGCTGCGTTGCATGAGAAGCTCGACAGCCCCCTGGAAGGACTCCCCGGTCTTCGTGGCCCGGACCGCGAGATGGAAGAGTTTCTCGAACAGTACCGCGACGCGCCTGCACACGCGCGCGGCTTCGAGCGGGGCGAGCAGTGCCGCGTGTTTCTGGGCATCGACGCCGGCTCCACATCGACGAAAGCCGTGTTGCTGGATGAATGGGGCACCGTGCGCGCCGCCGCCTACCGGCTCTCTGAGGGCAGCCCGCTGGAAGACTGCCGGGCGGTGGCGCGGCAACTGCGCCGGGCCGCGGAGCGGCAGGGCGCCATGGTGAAAGTGGCGGGCGCGGCGGTCACCGGCTATGCGAAGGACACGCTCGCGCAGGTGCTGGGCGCCGACACCGTGATCGTGGAAACGGCGGCCCACGCGCGGTCCGCACTCGAGGTCTTCTCAGGCGTGGACGTCATCGTCGACGTGGGCGGGCAGGACATCAAGGTGATCACCTTGAAAGGCCCGCAGGTGCGCGACTTCATGTTGAACGCGCAGTGCTCGGCAGGCAACGGGTACTTCCTCCAGTCAGTGGCGCGCGCCTTCGGAGTGCCGCTGGAGCGCTATGCGGAGTTCGCTTTCCGCGCCCGGCGGATGCCGCAGTTCACGCCCGGCTGCGCGGTGTTCCTCCAGGCTGACATCGTGAATTTCCAGCGCCAGGGCTGGCGGCAGGAGGAAATACTGGCCGGGCTCGCCGCCGTGCTGCCCAAAAACATCTGGATCAAAGTCGCCAAGACGCCCAACCCCTTGCGGCTGGGCCGCCGGTTCCTTCTCCAGGGCGGCACGCAACACAACCTCGCCGCGGTGAAGGCGCAGGTGGACTATCTCCGTGCGAGCGCCAACGGCAGGCAGGACGGGCTCGAAATCCGCGTGCATCCGTTTCGGGGCGAGGCGGGCGCCATTGGCGCGGCTCTGGAGGCGCGCGATTTGTGGCGCGCCGGCAAGCCGACGCGGTTTCCGGGGCTGGACGCGATGGAGAGCCTGCGGTTCCGCACCGAGACGGGCGAGCAGACGCGGTGCCGCTACTGCCGCAACGCCTGCCTGCGCACGTTTCTTCATTACGAAATCGACGGAGCTCCCGGACTGCTGATCCTGGCTGGCTGCGAGAAGGGCGCGGCTGAGGACGTTGCGGCAGTGCGGCGCCATCTGGCCTCCACGGAGAAAAACCGGCGGGACAATCCGGACCTCGTGGAGCTGGCCGCACAGACCTGCTGGCGGCCGCCATCGCCCGTGCCGCGGGTCTCACCTGCGGCGAGCCGGGTGTTGCGCCCCTTCCAGCACCGTGTTCAGGCGCGGCGCCGGGACATCCGGATCGCGATCCCGCGCGTCACCTATCAGTACATCTACGCCAACTTCTTCTCCGCCTATCTGGAAAGCCTCGGCGTCCCGGAGAGCAACATCCTCTGGTCGGACTTCACCTCGGACGCGATGTATCGCGCGGCCATGGGCCGCGGCGCCATCGACCCGTGCTTCCCCTCGAAAGTCGCCATTGCGCATGTTCATAATCTGCTGGTGAAGCACTATGCAGCGCGGCCGTTCCAGGTCCTCTTCATGCCGATGTTCGACGTGCTCGAGACCCATCTGGAGCGCGTCATCCACGCCAACGCCTGTCCCACGGTGAGCACCACTCCCCTGGTGGCGCATGCGGCGTTTCAGATCGGAGGTGATGAATTCGGGAAGAGAGGCATCGTCTTTCTGCGGCCTCTTCTCGATCTGCGCGACAAGGCGCTGCTGCGGCGGCAGATGCTGGAATGCTGGCGCCCAGTGCTCGGCGTCGGCGAGAGAGAAAACGACGAAGCGCTGCAAGCTGCCGAAGCAGCGCACCAGGAGTGGATGGCCCGCATGCGCGCCGCCTCGCGCGAAGTGATCGAAATGCTGGAGGCGCAGCGGCGCCTGGGAATCGTGATCCTCGGAAGGCCCTACCATCACGATCCCGGCCTGAACCACGGCATCCCGGGCGAATTCCAGCGGCGCGGCTATCCGGTGCTCTCGCAGGCGTTCCTGCCGGTGGACCCCGACATTCTCGCGCGCGTCTTTCGCGACGGCCATCCGCTGGACATCGACGACGTCTGGCAGCACTCCTACTCCGCCAGCACGACTCACAAGGTATGGGCGGCGAAGTTTGTGGCCCGCCACCCGAACCTGATCGGCGTGGAGCTGTCGAATTTCCGTTGCGGCCACGACGCCCCGGCGTACAAGTTGATTCAGAGAATCCTGGAGTCGGCCGGGCGTCCCTATTTCGGCTTTCTGGATCTGGACGAGAACCGCCCCGCGGGCGCCATCCGCCTGCGCGTGGAGACGATCGATTATTACCTGAGGCGGCATAGGGACGCACTGCTGGGCCATCAAGCCATTGCGCTGCATGCGCTGGTGGGCGGAGCATGAGTTGCGGTCCGGAATGCGAACTTTGATGGCTGGCTGCGCGCGTGCATCTGGCAGCTGCTCCGGCGCCATGCTATCATTGTGATTTCCATGACGCGCGTTTCGAACAGCCTCATGCACGCCTGCCATCATCACCACGAGATGGGCGGGCGGAGCCTGTTCTGAGCCGCGTGCAGGAACAAGTTCGCAACGCCCGCCGGCATCCCCGGCGGGCTTTTCGTTTCTCAGGAGACATCATTCGATGGAACTGGACTTTGAGAAAGCCGGCGGGCTGCTGCCCGCCATTGTGCAGGACTCGAGCGACGGACGCGTGCTGATGTTGGGCTTCATGAACCGCGAGGCGTTCGAGAAGACGCTGGAAACGGGCTTTGTGACGTTCTATAGCCGCTCGCGCAACAAGCTGTGGATGAAAGGCGAGACCAGCGGGCACAGGCTGGTGGTGAAGGCGGTGCAGACCGATTGCGACCAGGACGCGGTGCTCGTGCAGGTGGAGGCGCTGGGACCGGGCGTGTGCCACAACGGCTACCGCTCCTGCTTCTACCGCACCTATGACAACGGCGAGTGGCGCGTGACCGAGCCGCAGACTTATGACCCGGAGAAGGTGTACTGACACATGAAACTGAAGCTGGGATTACCGAAAGGGTCGCTGGAAAACGCCACCATTGATCTGTTCCGCCGCGCCGGCTTCCAGATCACGACCTCGTCGAGATCGTACTTCCCCGCCATCGACGATCCCGAGATCGAGTGCATGATGATCCGGGCGCAGGAGATGGCGCGCTACGTGGAGGACGGCGTTCTGGACGCCGGACTCACCGGTCACGACTGGGTTCTGGAAAACGACGCCGACGTGGTGACCGTGGCGGACTTGATCTACTCCAAGCAGAGCTTCGGCAAGGTGCGCTGGGTGCTGGCTGTGCCCGAATCGTCGCCGGTGCAGAGCGTGAAAGACCTGGAGGGCAAGATCGTCGCCACGGAGCTGGTGGGCGCCACCCGCCGCTACCTGGAAAAGCACGGAGTAAAAGCGAAGGTGGAGTTCTCCTGGGGCGCCACCGAGGTCAAGCCTCCGTATCTCGCCGATGCCATCGTGGAAGTGACCGAGACCGGCTCCTCGCTGCGCGCCAACAAGCTGCGCATCGTGGAAGTGGTCATGGAATCGAACACTCAGCTCGTGGCCAACCGGCAGGCGTGGGAGGATCCATGGAAGCGCCGGAAGCTGGAAGACATGCGCCTGCTGCTGGAAGGCGCCATCAACGCGCTGGGCAAGGTGGGACTGATGCTCAACGTCCATCGCGACCAGCTGCAAACCGTGCTCGCCGTGCTGCCCGCGCTGAAGAACCCGACGGTGAGCCCGCTCAGCGACGGCGAGTGGCTGGCCGTGAACACGATCCTCGATGAATCCACCGTGCGCACGATCATTCCGCGGCTGAAGGAAGCCGGCGCGCAGGGCATCGTCGAGTATCCGCTGAACAAGATCGTGATGTAGCCATGGTGCGCATACTGAGTTCAAAAAATGCCGGGCGGCTGCTAAAGCGGCGCGCGGCGCGGCTCGATGAAGCCGAACGCGTTGTGCGGCCGATCCTCGACGAGGTGCGGCGCCGCGGAGACGCCGCGGTGCTCGAATACGCGCGCCGCTTCGATGGATTCGAAGGCCGCTCCGTGCGCGTCCCGCGCCAGACGCTGGAGGCTGCGGCGCGCGGCTTGTCCCGCGATTTCCGGCGGGCTCTGCGGGCAAGCGAAAAGAACGTGGCGGCGTTCGCGCGGATGCAGTTGCCGCAGGCGAAGAAGATCACGCCCGCGCCCGGGTTGCGGCTCAGCCAGATGGTGAGGCCGCTGGAGGCGGCCGCTGCTTACATTCCCTCAGGGCGCTATCCGCTGCCGTCAACCGTCGTGATGACGGTCGTGCCCGCGCGCGTGGCCGGCGTGGAGACCATTCTGGTGTGCACGCCAAAGCCCGCACCGGAGATTCTGGGCGCGGCGCATCTGCTGGGCGCGACACACGTCTTCCAGATGGGCGGCGCGCACGCCATCGCCGCATTCGCTTACGGGACGAAGACCGTGCCGCGTGCCGACCGCATCGTGGGGCCCGGCAACATCTATGTCGCAGCGGCCAAAAAGCTGCTGGCAGGCGAGGTGGGCATCGACTTCATCGCCGGGCCGAGCGAGATCCTGCTGATCGCCGAAGACGGTGATCCCCGCGCCATCGCCGCGGACATGCTGGCGCAGGCCGAGCACGACGACGACGCCTCGGCCATTCTTCTGACCACGTCGCGCGGGCTGGCGGAAGCGGTGGCGCAGCAAGTGGGACAACAGTTGGCCACGCTGCCCACTGCGGCGACGGCGCGCACGGCGCTGAAGCGCAATTCGGCCATTCTGGTGGTCTCGAGCGTGGATGAAGCGCTGGAGCTGTCCAACCGGTTCGCCCCGGAGCATCTGTCGATCCCCGATGCGTCGCTGCTGAAGCGCGTGCGCCACGCCGGCAGCGTGTTCGTCGGACCGTGGAGTCCGGAGGCGGCGGGCGACTATGCTTCCGGACCGAACCATGTGCTGCCGACATCCGGCGCAGCGCGGCTGCGCGGCGGGCTCTCGGCAGCGGATTTCGTGAAGGTGATTTCCGTGCAGGAGCTGAGCGCGGGGGCGTTGCGCGCGCTGGCTCCGGCGATCACCACGCTGGCGCGCGCGGAAGGGCTGGAGGCGCATGCGCGAAGCGTGGAGGCGCGGTTCGCAAAGAAAGGCGGCGCCCGGTGCTGAAGCCACGAAAAGCGATAGAAGCGATGGCGCCCTACTCGCCCCCGAGTTCGGGGCGCGAGGGCAAGCTGCGGCTCGACTTCAACGAGAACACGCTCGGCTGCTCGCCGCGCGTGCTGGCGGCGCTGATCGAAAAGCTGAGCCAGGAGCAACTCTCCATCTATCCGGAGTACGAAGCCACGCGCCGCGCGCTGAGCGGGTTCTTCCAGGTGCCCGAAAATCGTTTCGCCTTCACCAACGGCACGGATGAAGCCATCCAGGTGCTGGTGCACACGTATGTCGGCGAGGGCGACGAAGTCCTGGTGCTGCATCCGTCATACGCGATGTACCGTTTCTACGCGGAAGTGGCCGGAGCGCGCGTGCGCGGGATTCCCTACCGCAGCGGCGATCTCTCCTTTCCGCTGGAAGAGCTGATCGCCGGCGTCACGCCGGCCACGCGCGCGGTGTTGATCTCGAATCCGAACAACCCGACGGGAACGGCCATCGGGATCGGCGCGGTGGTGCGGATTCTGGAGGCGGCGCCCGCGGCGGCGGTGCTGATCGACGAAGCCTATTACGATTTTTACGGCGTCACGGCGCTGGGGCTGATCGACCGGTATCCGAATCTCTTCGTGAGCCGGACGTTTTCCAAGGCGCACGGGCTGGCGGCGCTGCGCGCGGGCGTGCTGTTCTCTCGCGAGGAGAACGTGGCGTACCTGCGCAAGTCGCAGTCGCCGTATTCGGTGAACACCGTGGCGGCGATCGCGGTGCGGGCGGCGGTGGAGGACCGCGAGTATCTGGAGAATTACGTGCGGCAGGCGCTGGAGGCGCGGACGCTGCTGTACGAGGGCTTTCAGCGGCGCGGAATCCGCTACTGGCAGTCGCAGGGCAACTTTGTGCTGTTCGAGGCGGGGGCGCGCTCGGTGGAAATTCGCGATGCGCTGCGGGCGCGCGGCGTGCTGGTGCGCGACCGTTCCTACGAACTTCGCGGCACGGTGCGCGTGACGGCGGGAACGCCGGAGCAGGTGGCGCGCTTTTTTGCAGCGCTCGATGAGGTGTGGCCATGAGCAAGCCGGTGCTTGTGTTCGACATGGACGGCGTGCTGGTGGATGTGACCGCCAGTTACCGCGCTGCGATCATCGAGACGATCCGCCACTTCACGGGCGAGACCGTGACGCCTGAGTCGATCCAGCGATGGAAGAACCGCGGCGGCTACAACAACGACTGGGTGCTGTGCCACCACTATTGCCGCGAGCTGGGCGTGGATCTCGAATACAACTCGGTGGTGGACTACTTCAACGAAGTGTTCTTCGGCGACAACAACGACGGGCTGATCGCCCGCGAGTGGTGGGCGCCGCAGTGCGGGCTGCTGGAGCGGCTGGCGGAGCGCTACCGGCTGGCGATCTTCACCGGACGCAACCGGCGGGAACTGGAAGTGACGCTCGACCGCTTTGTGTCAGAGCCGCTGTTTGAAGTGACCATTACCAGCGACGAGGTCGAACGCGGGAAGCCCGCTCCTGACGGGCTCATCGAAATCCGGAAGCGCACGGGCGCCCCGATCGTTGCGTTTCTGGGCGACACCGTGGACGATGCAGGAAGCGCGCGCGCCGCCGGCGTGCCGTTCATCGGCGTCGCCGCGCCGGACGCACCGGTGCGCGAACAGATGGTGGCGGCGCTGAAAGCCGAGGGCGCGGTGGCGGTGATCCGGAACGTCAATGAAATCGAAGAGGTGTTGCCACGGTGAGGTCTGCTTCGGTTGAGAGAATCACGCGCGAGACGCAGATCCGCGGCTCGCTGCGCATCGAAGGGCGCGGCCGTTATGACGTGCGCACGGGCGTGCGGTTCCTGGATCACATGCTGGAGCTGTTCGCCAAGCACGGAGGCTTCGATCTGACGCTGCACGCTGAGGGCGATCTCGACGTGGATCAGCATCACACAGTGGAAGACGTGGGGATTGTGCTCGGGCAACTGTTTGCAAAGGCGCTGGATGACCGCAAGGGGATCAACCGCGCCGGTTACTTCGTGCTGCCCATGGACGAGACGCTGGCTGTGGTGGCGGTGGATCTGGGCGGGCGTCCGTATCTGGTCTATGAGGATAAAGTTCGGACGCGGCTGGTGGGCGATCTCCAGGCGGAGCTGCTCGAGGATTTCTTCCACGGCTTCACGACGCACGCAGGCGCGAACCTGCACGCCAAAGTGCTCTACGGGCGGTCGAATCACCACAAGGTGGAAGCGGTGTTCAAGTGCTTCGCGCGCGCGATGAAGTATGCGTGCTCAAAGGACGCGCGGCTGAAGGACGAACTGCCGAGCACGAAGGGGCTGCTATGATCACCGTGGTCAACTACGGCGCGGGCAACCTGCGCTCGGTGACCAACACGCTGGAAGCGCTGGGGGCGGGCTACACGGTGACACAGGATGCGGAGACGGTGGAAGCGGCGGGCGCGGTGATCCTGCCGGGCGTCGGCCACTTCGGGCAGATGATGGAAGCGCTGGACCAGCTCGGACTGCGCGGCGCGCTGGTGAGGAAGGCGCGCTCCGGCGCGCCGCTGCTGGGGATCTGCCTCGGGCTTCAGGCGATGTTCGAGCGGAGCGAAGAAGCGCCGGAACAAAAAGGGTTGGGATTGTTTCCGGGCTCCGTGCGGCGCTTTCCGCCTGGCGTGCGGTGCCCGCACATGGGATGGAACACGGTGCGGGCAGTGCGCCAGTCCCGGCTGCTGGAAGGGCTGGGAGAGGCGCCGTACTTCTATTTCGCCAACAGCTACTATTGCCCGGCGGGCGCGCATGCGGCGGCGCTGTGCGAGTACGGCGTGGAGTTCTGCGCGCTGCTGGAAAGCGGCAATGTGTTCGGGGTGCAGTTCCATCCGGAGAAGTCCGGTCCGGCGGGGTTGCAGATGATGCGCAACTTCCTCCGCCTGGCGGGCGCATTGGAGTAAACGATGCTGGCCAGACGCATTATTCCCTGCCTCGACGTGACCGGCGGGCGCGTGGTGAAGGGCGTGAATTTTGTGGGCCTGCGCGACGCCGGCGACCCGGTGGAGCTGGCGGCCCGTTACAACGAGCAGGGCGCCGACGAGCTGGTGTTCCTCGACATCACGGCGTCGAGCGACGAGCGCGAGATCATGGCGGCCGTGGTGGCGCGCACGGCACGGGAAGTCTTCATCCCGCTGACGGTGGGGGGCGGAATCCGCAGCGTGGAGGACGCGCGGCGCATCCTGCACAGCGGCGCGGACAAGGTGAGCGTGAACACGGCCGCGGTGCGGCGTCCGGAGCTGATCACGGAGATCAGCCGCGAGTTCGGCTCGCAGGCGTGCGTGCTGGCGATCGACGCCCGCCGCAACGGGCGCGGAGGCTGGAACGTCTACACGCGCGGCGGGCGAGTCGATGAAGGGATCGACGCGGTGGAATGGGCGGCGCGCGGCGAGTCGCTGGGCGCGGGCGAAATTCTGCTGACGTCGATGGACACCGACGGCGTGCAGCAGGGCTTCGACTGCGCGCTGACCCGGGCGGTGAGCCGGGCGACGCGCATCCCGGTGATCGCCTCCGGAGGCGGCGGCAAGCCGGAACATTTCATCGAAGTTTTGACGGCAGGCGAAGCGGACGCGGCGCTGGCGGCTTCGATCTTCCACTACGGCACATACACGGTGGGGCAGCTCAAAGAAGAGCTGCTGCGCGCCGGAATTCCGGTGAGGATGCTGGCATGATCATTCCGTGCATCGACCTGATGGATGGCAAGGTGGTGCAGCTCGTGCAGGGGCGCGAAAAGGCGCTGGAGGGCGCCCCGCCGCTCGAGATGCTGCAACGGTTCCGGCGCTTTCCGGAGATCCAGGTAATCGATCTGGACGCCGCCATGGGCCGCGGCGACAACACCGCCATCGTGGAGATGCTCGCCGCACGCGCGCGCATCCGCGCCGGAGGCGGAGTGAGGACGCCGCAGCGCGCGCGGCGGCTGTTGGAGGCGGGGGCGGCGAAAGTGATCGTGGGCACGGCGGCGTTCCACCTTCCCACTCTGGAGGCGATCTCCCGCGAAGTGGGGCGGGAGCGCGTGATGGTGGCAATCGACTCCAAGGGCGGAAAGATCACCGTGAAAGGCTGGACGGAGCAGCTCGACAAATCGGCGGAAGACGTTTTAAACGATCTGGAGCCGTATTGTTCCGGCTTTCTTGCCACTTATGTGGACAAGGAGGGGATGATGCAGGGAACCGACATCGAATGGTTCGCCCGGCTGCGGCGAGCGACGCGGCTGCCCATCACCGCTGCCGGAGGCATCACCACAATGGAAGACATCCGTGCGCTGACAGCCCTGGGCATTGATTGCGCGCTGGGCATGGCAATTTACACTGGAAGGCTCGATCTTGACCAGCTCGCGGAGATGAACGAGCCATGAATCTGCGCGCCGCGGTGATCGACGTCGAAACCACGGGCCTGAGTCCGCAGGCGGACGAAGTGGTGGAGCTCGCCATCGTGCTGTTCTCGTTCGATCCGCTCACGGGACGGGTTGTGGAAGAGCTGGAGGCTTACAGCGGGCTGCGGGATCCCGGGCGCCCGATTCCGCAGGACGCCACGGCGCAGCACGGCATCCGCGACAAGGACGTGCGCGGGCAACGGCTCGACGAAGAGCGCATCCGGACTCTGTTGCGCCGGGCGCATTATCTGATCGCGCACAACGCGCCGTTTGACCGGGGATTCGTCGAGCGGCTGTTCCCCGAGACCAAACGGATGCAGTGGCTGTGCTCGATGGAAGGCATCGCGTGGCGGCGAAAGGGCTTTCTGTCGAAAGGGCTCCAGTCCCTGCTGGCAGCCCACAAGATCGCGCCCGGAAGCGCGCACCGCGCACTGGACGACGCGCGGGCCACGATGCGGCTGCTTGCCACGGAGAAGACGGGCGGCGGAACCTACTTGCAGGAATTGCTGCCAAAACGGAAGTGAGCGGGCGCGGCGGGCGGGTAAACTGATGGCAATGGCCGGCGATCCGCTCTCTCCGAGGCTGCGCACCACGCTGTTCGGGCTGGAGTTTTCGAACCCGGTGATCGCGGCTTCGGGCACTTTCGGCTACGGCGTGGAGATGGCGCCGGTCGTGCCGCTGCGCAAGCTGGGCGGCTTCGTCGTCAAAGGGCTGTCGCGCGAGCCGATCCGCGGCAATCCGCCGCCGCGGCTGTGGGAGACGCGCGGCGGCATGATCAACTCGGTGGGCTTGCAGAACGTCGGGGTGCGGGCGTTCGTGCGGGACAAGCTGCCGCCGCTGCGGGGCTGCGGCACGCGCGTGATCGCCAACGTGTTCGGCTACGAAGTGCAGGACTATGCCGAGGTGATCCGCGTGCTGGAGGACGCCGAGGGCGTGGACGCCTATGAGCTGAACGTCTCCTGCCCCAATACAAAACACGGCGGAATGTTTTTTTCCTCCGACCCGCGGCTGCTGGCGGAAGTGACCCGCGCAGCCGTGCAAGCGGCGAAACGTCCGGTGATCGTGAAGCTGTCTCCGAATGTGGCGCGGATCGATGAAGTGGCGCGCGCGGCGGAGGAAAGCGGCGCGGCGGGGATCTCGCTGGTGAATACATTTCTGGGGCTGGCCATCGATGCGCGGACGCGGCGCCCCCGGCTGGGAGCGGGCTACGGCGGCGTTTCCGGACCGGCGATCAAGCCGCTGGCGTTGCGGCTTGTGCGCGAGGCGGCGCGGGCGGTGAAGATCCCGGTGATTGGGTTGGGCGGGATCCTGACGGGCGAAGACGCGGCCGAGTTTCTGATCGCGGGCGCGAGCGCAATTGAGGTGGGAACAGCCGCCATGGCGGACCCGCGGGCGCCGGTCCGGATTGCGGCGGAACTCGATGAATTCCTGCGCGAGCAGAAGGTGCATCGCGCCTCCGACCTGGTGGGCACTCTGGAGTGGCCTTCCTAGGAGGGCCGGTCAGGCGAGGCTGAAGGAATCGCCGCGCGACGGGATCACCGCTTCGAGGCCGTAATGCTCGCGGATGGCCTGCTTGAGGGCGGCGGACTGCGAAGGTTCGCCATGAACCAGGAAGATGCCCTTCAGGCTCCGGACGGCGGGTTTGATCCAGTTCAGAAGCTCGCGTTGATCGGCGTGCCCGGACAGTTCGTTCAGTTTGACCACTTCGGCACGCAGCCGGACTGGTTCCCCGAAGATGGGGACTTCGGGCCATTTCTCGACGATCTTGCGGCCCAGCGTCTGCTCGGCCATGAATCCGGTGATCAGCACCATGTTGCGTGGATCTTCGATGTTGTTGCGGAGGTGGTGCAAAATGCGGCCGGCTTCGCACATGCCGGCGGCGGAGATGATGAGAGCGGGGCCCCTGATATCGTTCAGCGCCTTCGATTCGCTGGCCTCGCGCACGTAGCGGAGCCTGTGGAACCCGAACGGATCTTCGCCGTTGCGGAGGAAATGGGCGGTCTCCTCGTCGAACAGGTAGACGTGGCGGCGGAAGACCTCGGTCACGTTGACGGCCAGGGGGCTGTCCACAAAAACCGGAATCGAAGGAATCTGTTTTTCCTCGATCAGCTCGTGCAGGAGCAGCACAAGCTGCTGGGTGCGGCCGACGGCAAAGGCGGGAGCGATGATCTTGCCGCCGCGCGCTGCGGTGCGGCGCACGGCGTCGCCGAGCTTCTCCTTCACAGCCTCGAGATCTTTGTGGAGGCGGTCGCCGTAAGTGGATTCCAGGATGAGATAGTCGGCCTCGCGCAGCGGCTCGGGGTCGCGGATGATGGGCAGGTTCGGGCGGCCGATATCGCCGGAGAAGGCGACGCGCGTGCGCCGGCCGTTTTCCTTCACTTCGATCAGCACCCACGCCGAGCCGAGGATGTGGCCGGCTTCGACGAACTGGAAGGAGACTCCGGGCGCGATCTCGGTGGGATCGCCGTCCAGGGCCGGGCGGAAGTGCTTCAGAGCCCTCTCGGCGTCGGCCTGCGAGTAGAGAGGCTCGACGATCTCGATTTCGTCTTCCATGCCAAGGAGCTTCCGGCGGTTCTTGCGCTTGGCCAGGAACAGCGCGTCCTTCTCCTGCAAGTGGGCCGAATCGGGCAGCATCGAGTGGCACAGGTCGACAGTCGCCGGAGTGGCGTAGACCGAGCCTTCAAAGCCGCTCTTCACCAGGGTGGGAATGTTGCCCGAGTGGTCGATATGAGCGTGCGACAGCAGAACGGAGTGGACGCGCGAGGCGGCGAAAGGGAAATTCGCATTGCGCTCGCGTGCTTCC
>CAKZUE010000051.1 GCA_937920635.1 uncultured Bryobacteraceae bacterium | reverse complement strand
AATCTCCGGCAGCCCTGGATCGATTTGATTCACCCGAACACCGGCTCCACGCTGGCCTGCCGTTGCAGGTATTGCCGCAGCCCCTCCTCCGTGGCCAGCCGCTGCCAGCAGCGGCTCCGGCAGTTCCTCCCCGCGCCGCCCAAAATCTGCCCCGCACGCCATTCAAATTCCGATAGACTCTCAGGCTGTTGCCGATGAGCGATTGCGCACCGGGCCGTAGGAAGTTGGGGGGCGAGCGGGGTTAAGAGATCGACGGGACGGCAGAGACGTTGCGGCCGTCGGGCTGTTTGATTGGGGGCGCAGGACGGAGAGAAGAGACGGCACGGGCCGCACTGTGGAAGATCTCACCGCAAAAACTCCCGCCCGGGCGGGCCTGTCCCCTTTTTCGGTTTTTCGGGAGTCTTTCTTTCAAGGTCGCTGGCTGTCCCAGAAGACGCGGAGATCAGCTGCCACCGGCGCCTCGAATGCAGCCTCCCCGCATGGGAGTTCGAAAATGATCCTCTCCGCGTGCAGCATCTGGCGCTCCGCGCCGAGCAACCGGCGGTGCTTTTCCGTCAGACCAAGGCGGAGAAACTCGAGAAACAGCGCTTCATCCGGCCCGTACAACTTGTCGCCACAGACCGGGTGGCCGATGGACGCCGCGTGCACACGGATCTGATGCAGCCTGCCCGTCTCGGGCTCGATCCGCGCCAGAGTTCTGCCGCGGCGGTGCTCGAGGGGAACGAAACGGGTCCGGGCTGGATATCCGTCCTGCCTGACTCCCTGCTTCAGAAAGACATGGGAGCCCGCCGCGCGCCCGATGGGCAGATCCACATCCTGCGCCTGCCGCAGCTCGCCCTCCAGGATGGCCATATACGTCTTCCGCGCCTGCCCGTGTTGAATCGCCCGCTGCATCGCGCTGGCCAGATTCCGCCGCCGCACGAGCACCATCACGCCGCTGGTTTCGCGGTCAAGCCGTGAAGGCATGTGCAGCACGGCCTCTCCCAGCCACTCCCGCGCCGCCCCGACGAGGCTGGACCACGGCCCGTGTTTGGACGGATGGCAGACCACGCCCGCCGGCTTGTTCACAACCAGCCAGTCCGGCGTCCGCTCCATCGTCCAACGGCACAGTTCCTCGGGCGTGATCAGCCAGCCCCATTCCGTCCTCGGCACCACCTCCAGTGTGAGCCCTGCCTCTGCCTGCACTCAACCGCCGGGGGCGGTATCGCAACTCCCCTGCACCACCTCAGGAGGAGCAAGCATCCATTGGGAGTACGGAACCGTTCAGGTGTTTGCCTCAGTCGGGGCCCGTGCGGTACAAATGAGGATCACCCATGGCTGAGCCACTGCCAGTCGACACCAGGGCGCAGGATCTCGCGGTCAAGCGGGCGCAGGTGGATTTTCACAACTTTGCCTCGCTCGGCCAGCCGGAGCGCGTGTTGACGACTTACGCGGAGGAAAACGTCCGGCGCGCCGCGATTCTCGCGGGCCATCTGGACGCCGCCACGTCTCTCTCTCCCTTTCTCGAAATCGGCGCCAACGCGGGCCACAGCTCCTACATGCTCGCCAACCAGTTCGGCGCCGCCGGCTTCGCGCTTGACATCTCCGCCGACGCACTGCGCCACGGCCGCTTCCTGCGCACCGCATGGCAGCTTGAAAAGAGGCCCGTGCTGGTGGCGGGCGATGCCACGCGGCTTCCCTTCCGCGACTCCTCGCTCGCTTTTGTGACGAGCTTCCAGATGCTCTCGCAATTCATGGATGTGGAAGCGGTGTTGCGGGAAGTCCATCGCGTATTGGCGCCCGGCGGGGTTTACTTCTTCGCCGAAGAGCCGATCCGCCGCCTGCTCACCCTGCGCTTCTACCGCGCCCCCTATCCTGACCGCATGAACCCCGCCGAGCGCGCCCTGTACCGCTGGGGACTGCTGGATTACATCGCCGCCGACGTGATCGGCGCCTGGCAGGAAGAATCGTTCGGCATTCGTCAGAACCATCGCTACGGTTTGCGCGAGTGGCTCGAGCTGATCGGCCGGTATTTCACCGATTGCCGCGTCCTCACGTTTCCGCGCGCCTCGGGGTGGGCCAATCAGGCGGTAACGCGCGCGCTGCGCCTGTGTCCCGGATTCACGGAAGCCCGCGCCGCCCGCTTCCTTGGCGGCACCATCGCCGCGTTCTGCCGGAAGCCGGGCGAGCTTCCACGGCCGCTTTCGCTCGAGCAGGCCCTGGCCTGTCCCGACTGCTCGGCGCCGCTGCCCTGGGACGCGTACGAGCTTCGTTGCCCCGCCTGTGGCTTCTCGGCGCAAGCCGAAGACGAGGTCTTCAATCTCCTGCCCTCCCGGCTGCGGCAGGAACTCTATCCCGGGCTGCGTCCGGACAACATCGACTTCTCCAAGCCCGGCCATGAAGAGGCTCTCCTGGAAGGGTTCTATGAACTCGAAGGCGAGTTCGGCAACAAGTACCGCTGGATCGGCCCGCACGCCCGATTGCGCCTGAAGCCAACCCGCCCAGGCCCGGCCACGCTGCGGCTGCAAGGCTTCTCCCCCAGCCTCGCGAAGATCGAACTGCGATCCAACGGATCCTCGCTGGGAGCCCGGCGTCTGGAGCGAACCGGGTTGTTCGTGATCGAAACGCCGCTGCCCGAGGCGCCCGAGCATCGGATCGAGATCCTCGCGTCCCCCCCGTTTCAACCCGAGAACGATAAGCGCATTCTGACCGTAAACTTGTCCCTCATTCGACTCCGCTATTGAGGAAGCGGGACCGCGGCTGGTCATAAAGCCGAGCCTCGCCTGGAAGCATAAAAGTGCGCAGCACGGTCCAGCCGCTGGTCCGTGCCCTGCACGAAGGCTGCGTGTGCGCGCTTCTGTGCCGCGAACGGAGGGCGCAGCGGCGCCCGAGAGTGAACGGTCCCAGCGCGGCGGCGCAGCGGTGATGTTGCGGCGGTGTTGGGACCGCTTGGTCGCGCCTGCGGCGCTCCCGCGCGGCTCGATGGCTTGCGGCGCTCCCGCGCGGCTCGATCGGCGGCGGCGATCTGTGCCCCTTTCCTGTCAGGGCATCTGTGCCGCCAGCGCGCCGGCAAGCGCGGCTGGATCACGGCCTTCGGCCACCGCGGTCCATCCGCCGATGCGCGAGCCTTTCAGGAAGAAGCAGACGCGCCCAAGTAAGCGGTCCTGCGCCGTGAAGCCCTCCACGCCGCCCTTCAGCGGCTCATTCGGCGAGAAACGCTCCTTCAGCTTTTCAAAGACGCCACGCGCCGCCTCGGGCGAGTCCTCGGGGATCACCACGGCGCGGCCGTACTCGTACTGGGCCAGATACCCGCGCCGCAGCAGGCGCAGGCCCAGCACGCTCTGGGGCACCAGCCGCGGGAAACCGGGCTGGATGCCTTCCTTCGGAAACCAGGCGATGGCGGCCGGCGGTTCGGTCGAGCCGGGCAACTTCGCCGCCCACACGAGCGCCGCCTTGCGCAACAGCTCCGTGTGTCCGCCTTCCGGCTCGGCGGCGATTTCGGCGAAATAATGCCCTTTGACGAAAATGACTTTCCTCGGCGTCGTCTGGCCTCCAGCGCCGATTTTTTCGACCGGCAGCCGGGGGTCGAGATTGCCGGTAAACATCCCGTAGGCGTGCTCGGGCGAAGCGAATTCGCTCAGGTCGACGATCAGCGTCACCTGCCCCGCCTGGCAGGTGACGCCGTGCATTTTCCGGAATCCGTAGAGAAAATACCCTTCGGAATTTCCGTTCATGTACTCGTACAGCGTGTCGGTATCAAACTCGCGCGCCTCGCCCTGCTGTTTCGCGCCGGGCACGATGGAGCAGTCGGGCTTCTGGGCGAAGAGCGAAGCGGCGAGCAGCAGGCCCCAGGCGAATTTCATGCAAACAGCTCCTGGGCGCGGGAGACGCGTTCGGCCACCCGCACGCCGTTGGGGCACTGCACCACGCAGCGCGCGCAATCCGAGCAGCGCGCTTCGCGAACCGCTTCCGGCAGCAGCCGGAACTGGTCGCGCCCCAGGGCGAACTCGCCGTAACCGTCAGCGTAGTTCACATAGCGCACAATGTCGCTCACGGGAAGTCCCTGCGGGCAGGCGCCCGTGCAGGCGCCGCAGGAGCGGCAATAGACGGGACGGATCAGGTCTAGCTGCGCCGCCAGCAGCCTGTCATCCACCTCGGGCTTGTAGCCGGTGACCACGGCGCGCCAGTTTTCGTCCAGCTGATCGAGGTCGAGGATGCCGGGGATTGATGTGTGGACAAACGGCCGCCGCACGGCCCACTTGAGCGCGGCGGCGAAGGCGCCGGGCTTGGAGAGCTTCTCGCGCATGGGGTCGCCTTCGCGCACGCGGCGCCAGCCGCCGGCCATCACTTTCATGGCCACGATGCCGATGCCTTTGTCGGAGGCTTCTTTCATCAGGGGCTCGATCTTCTCGCCCATGGTGAAGTTGTAGCTGACGAGGATGACTTCCGTGCGGCCTTTGTCGATAAGGAAACGGAACATCTGCTCGTGATTGGCGTGGAAGCTCACGCCGCGGAAGCGCGCCTTGCCGGCCTTCACGGCCTCGTCCTGCGCGTCGAACAGCTCATCGGGGCACTCGGAGGGATTGGAGCGGTTGTGCAGGTACCAGACGTCGACATGGTCGGTCTGAAGCTCGCGCAGCGAGGTGTCCAGGTGCGCCAGGGCGTCCGCCTTGTTGCGGGCGGGCGTCTTGGTGGTGATGTGCACCTTCTGCCGCCGGCTCTTCAGCGCGGCGCCCACCATCCGCTCGTTGTTGCCGTTCTGGTAGCCGCGGGCGGTGTCGAACCAGTTAATGCCGGCGTCGGCGGCCTGTTCGATAACGCTGGCATCGGTGGTGGTCATGCAGCCGAAGCCGAGCAGCGTCGGCTCGAGCCCGGTCTTGCCGAGCTTCCGTTTGGGCATTTCGCCAGGAGCCGCCTTCACGGAACGGGGGCCGATCAGGAGAGCCGCCCCTGCCAGAAAACCTCGCCGAGTCGCGTCCATTAAGATTTCCCTCCTTTACAGAGAATCCGATCTGAACATACCATACCAACAGAGGCGATTATGATGACCCATCCCGTTACACGCCGTTCGCTGTTCAGCGCCACTTTCGGCGGACTGCTTGCCGCGCGCCGCCTGGCGGGCGCCCCTTCCCAGGCGCCTGTCTCGATTGTCCAGGGCAACAGCCGCCGGCAGAACATCCATGATGCGCTCAAACTGATCGACGGCGAGATCCGCGCGCGGCTCGCCGGCAGGAAGAGCGTCATCATCAAGCCGAACATCGTGAACACCGCGCGGCAGCTCGCTTCGACCCACGTCGATGCGCTCCAGGGCATCCTCGATTATCTGGCCGACCGCTGGAAGGGGCCCGTCTACATCGCCGAATCCTCGGCGGGCTTCACGACGGAAGGCTACAAGAACTTCCGCTACGACGAGGCGGTCCGCGATCACAAGGGGATGAACGTGGAGCTGATCGACCTCAACGAGGAGGGCGAATACGAGGTCCTGCACATCCTGAACGGCGACCTGCACATCCAGCCCGTGCGCCTGGCCAAACGGTTGTGCGATCCCGAGGCGTTCGTGATCTCCAGCGGGATTCTGAAGACGCACAACACCGTGATCGCCACGATGAACATCAAGAACATGGCGCTGGGCGCGCCGCTCCACTACAAGCGCGGCGAATCGAAGAGATGGAACGACAAGCGCGTCTATCACGGCGGCGTGCGCCAGACGCATTACGACATCCTGCTCACGGCTCAGCGGCTGTGCCGGAACTGGGGCATCGGCGTGCTGGATGGATTTGAAGGGATGGAGGGCAACGGACCGAACTCGGGCACGCCCGTGGATCACCGCATCGCCATCGCATCCACCGACATGGTGGCGGCGGACCGCATCGGGGCCGAGGCCATGGGCATCAACCCGGACCACCTCGGCTACCTGCAATGGTGCGGCGAGACAGGAGTGGGCGTGTGGAAGCGCGAAAGCATCGAACTGCGCGGCGAGCGGCTCGAAGCGGTGCGGCGCGAATACCGCCTGCACGCGGACCTCGACCGGATGCTCCAGTGGATGGGGCCGCTCACCGAGCTGCCGCCGAAACTCGGGTGAGCCCTGCTGCGGGATAATGCCGGAAGCATGATCCGGCGCGAATTTCTCAGCCTGATGCCGGCCGCCGCGCTGGCGCAGCGGGGCAGGAAGAAAGAGGCGAAAGCCCCCCCGCCTCCGCCTCCGCCGCCTCCGGGCGAGCGGGTGCGGCAGGCGTTTTTCGACATTGTCCGCGGCTATCTGGAGGCGGCGCGGCGCACATCGCCCACCCTGGCCGTGGTTGAATTTCCGGACGCCACAATCACAAAGAACTTCCTCGCCAAATCCGGCCTCAGCGCCACCGGCGTCACGCGCATGATGCCCGCGCTGGCGGCGTGGGCGGCCAGCGGCCGCCAGCCGGATCTGGGCGCGGGCGAAGCGCTCGTGGCGGCGTTCCGCCACGGCACGGATCCCGATTCGCCGGACTACTGGCTGCCCAGTCCCGAAGACCGCCAGAACCAGCGCCAGGTGGAGGCGTCGATCCTCGCCTGGAGCCTCTGGACGGCCCGCGATATCATTCTGCCCGCGCTGGACGCGCGCCAGCGGGCCAACGTGGCGGCGTGGCTCGGGAGCTGCTGCCGGGTGCCCGTGCGGAACAACAACTGGGCGTGGTTCACCGCCGTGGTGCAGGCCGCCTGCCGCCGGCTGGCCGAAAAGCATCCCGAATTCCAGTTCGACGAGAAATGGATGCTTGACGACCTCAAGGTCCTGGACGCGATGGCCGCGGGCGATTCCGGCTGGTACAACGACGGAGGGAAAGGCGCGGCCTTCGATTACTACAATTCCTGGGTATTTGCCTCGCATTTTCTCTACTGGAATGAACTTGCAGGCGCATTTTATCCGCAATTTCAGAAAAAATTTGCGGACAGACTCAAGAATTATCTGGAAATCGCACCGTATTTCTTCGCCAATCACGGCGGCCACGTGCTCTACGGCAGGTCGCTGATCTACCGCTGGGCGGCGGTGACGCCGCTGGCGCTGGCCTGGCGGCAGGGGCTGTGGCCGCATTCGCCCGGGCTGCTGCGGCGGATCGTCGAGCGGAACATTTTGTGGCAGTGGGACCTCGGCGCTTTCGACGCCGCCGCAGGCAAGCTGCGCGAGACGTACACCCGCACGGGCACGCGCGACATCTGCGAAAGCTACATCGACGGCGGGCACCCCTACTGGGGCATGCAGGCGTTCGCCTTCTGGCTGATCCCGGACGGCGACCCGTTCTGGACCGCGCCGGAGGAGCCGCTGCCCGTGGAGAAGTCCGACTACGCCATCGCCGTCCCTGAAGCCGGCCTGCTGGTCCGCGGCGCCAGAATCAGCGGACAAGTCACTTTATACAATGCAAAATCCACGAAAACCGAGCCGCATTACCGGGACAAATACAACAAGCTGGCGTACAATTCCCACTTCCCTTTCGCCGTGAATCACGCCCCCGGCCGCCCCACGCCTGACAACACCGTGCTCCTGCGCGACCCGGCGACGGGCGAGAGCGCCGGCCGCGGCCCTGTGGAGGAAAGCTCGGTGGAAGCCGAGCGGGTGGAACTGGTTTACGAGATCCGGCTGAAAGGCGTGACGGCGCGCGTGCGGACGGAGATCCGCTGGCGCGGCGACTTCGAGGTGCGCTCGCATTTCGTCACCGCCAGCGGCGAGGGTCTGGAGAAACTGGAGATCGTCGAGGGCGGCGTGCCTTATGTGGACCGTCCGGTGGATCTGAACCTCGCCGCCATGCAGCCGTTTTATCCCGAGATTCATTTGAAAGTGTGGAATCTGCGCGGCTGGAAGGGGGCGCGCACGGAGGAGCACGACGGCAGCGTCTGGTACGGCAGGCACAAGGTGCAGTTGGCCTGGGCGCCGCTGGCGCCGAAGATGAGCCTCGTTTCGCTGCGGTATACGAGTCCCAAGGCGGTGCCGAAGGACAAGGTGGAAGAAGAGGCGCAGCGATTCGCGGCGCTCTACCGCGTTTGAGATCTGAGCCTTCAAACAATTTCGAGGTTTTTCTGATCACGCGCTTTCCCGGCGGACGGACGGGGGCAAGCTGCGGCGCTCCGGAACGTCTGTGCCCCGGAGCGTGCAAAGAAAACCGGCCTTTCATCGACCTCAACAGGCTGTGCGCACAAAGTAAGCTGGACGCTGGAGAGACAGGACATTGAAACCCACGCTTACCGCCAGGCGCCGGTTCATCCTTCAGGGCGCTGCTCTGCCCGCCATTGGCCTGCGCGCGTCCAGGGCGCCGCGGATCCTGCTGCGCAGCTCCTGGCAGACCGTCAACATCGGCGACATCGGCCACACGCCCGGCGCGTTGAGCCTGTTGGAGAAGTTCTTTCCCGAGGCCAGGATCACTCTCTGGCCGGCGCGGCTCGACCGCGGGGTCCGCGAAATGCTCGAGCAGGCCTATCCGAACCTGAAGATCGCCGCGGGCGCCGTGGACGGCAATGGCAAGCCGTCCACCCCGGAGCTGGCGCAAGCCTGGGAGGAAGCAGACCTGTACCTGAGCGGTTCGGGCTCCGGATTCCCGGCCAGCGCGGACGCCACCGCCTTTCAGAAGGCGACCGGAAAGCCGGTGGGCGTGTTCGGCGTGAGCGTCGATCCGGTCTCTGGCATCGGCCCGGGCCGCGACCCCGAGGGCGGGACGCTCGAGCAGATCCGCGCCAGGGCCGCCAGGCTCCCGCCTGCGCATCTCGATGCAAACCTGCGCTCATTGATGGACCGCGCCGCCTTCTTCTTCTGCCGCGATACGATCTCCCTCGGCTATCTGAAGGCGCAGGGCGTGAAGACGCCCATTCTGGAGTTCGGCCCGGACGCCCAACTCGGCATGCACCTCCGCGACGATGCCAGGGGGCTTGCGTTCCTTCGGGAGAGCGGGCTTGAAGAGGGAAAGTTCATTTGCGTCATTCCGCGATTGCGGTACACACCGTATTACCGGATCTACAACACGCCGCGCGCGCCTGCCGACGACATCCGGGACTCGATCAACAACCGCACGGTGGAAAAGGATCACGCAAAGCTGCGAGATATGATCGTGGCCTACGTCCGGAACACCGGCAACCGGGTGCTGGCCTGCGCCGAGATGACCTACCAGGTGGAGCTGGCGAGGGAAGTGCTGGTAGATCCGCTGCCAGCGGAGATCAAACCCAAAGTGGTGTGGCGCAGCAGCTTCTGGCTCCCTGACGAGGCCGCGGCCGTGTATGCGAGAGCGGAAGCCGTCGTGAGCGTGGAGTGCCACTCGCCGCTGATCGCCCTGCGGAACGGGGTTCCCGCCTTCCATGTCCGGCAGCCGACGGACACCTGCAAGGGCCAGATGTACCGGGATTTCGGCGCAGGCGATTGGCTGTTCGAAATCGATGAGACCGGCGGCGGGCAGCTTTGGGCGCGGCTGGCCGCCATACACCGCGATCCGCGGCAGGCCAAGGCGAGGGTGAAGTCCATCATGAGCTTCGTTGAGAAGAGGCAGAAACGCATGGTGGACGCCGTGCGGCAGGCGTGCGGCGCCTGACAGCCAGCAGGGCCTTGATGCCGGATTTTACGGGGAAAAGCGGGGACAGGACTGGGAATCTGCCGGAACTCGATTGGCGTGCGGGGCAGTTTTTGGGGCGGTGGGGAGAGGGCGAATAGCATCGCAAGACGAATGGAGAGATGCCGGGCCTGTACTCCGGATCAGCCGTTTTTGATGGCACCTCCGTTGCGGGACTGGCAGCCGGAGGACCATCTGGCGCGGTTCATTGAGCAGGTGGTGGAGGAGCTGGATTGGTGCGAGATCAGCCAGGCCTGCCAGCGGCGGGACGGACGGGGCAAAGCGGCCTGTCATCCGGAGAGGGTGGTGCGGGGGCTGCTGGATTGTTACGCGACATGGGTGCGGAGCCCGCGGCGGATCGAGCGGGCCAGTGACGGGGACGTGGCAGCGCGGTATGTGAGCGCGGATCAGCATCCCGGACACGACACGATGGCGGCGTTCCGGCGGGAGCATCTGGAGGCGCTGTGGAAGCTGTTCTTTGTGGAGGCGCTGGGACTGTGCGGGAAGGCGGAATGGGGGAAGCCGGGGCAGGTGGCCATGGACGGGACGAAGATGGTGGCCAACGTGGGCAAGCACCGGAATGTGGCCTGCGGGAGCTTGAGCGGTCGGGAGCGGGAGCAGGCGGCGCGGGTGGCGCCTGCGGCAGACCTCTGCGGTTCCCTTCCCGCCCCGCAAGCTGATTTACTGGAAGAAGCTTCGTTCCAGGGAGAACGTATGGACATCCCCACGACCATGAAGGCTCTCGTGAAGAAAAAGGCTGAACCCGGGCTCTGGCTCGACGAAGTGCCCGTGCCCGAGACCGGCATCAACGACGTCCTGATCCGCGTCGAGAAGGCGTCCATCTGCGGCACCGACGTCCACATCTGGAAATGGGACGACTGGGCGCAGAAGACCATCCCCGTTCCGATGGTGGTCGGCCATGAATTCGTTGGCCGCATCGTGAAAACCGGCGCCAACGTCAACGACTTCTTCCCCGGCGATCTGGTGAGCGCCGAAGGCCACGTCGTCTGCGGGCGCTGCCGCAACTGCCTCGCCGGGCGCCGCCACCTGTGCGCTCACACCCAGGGCGTCGGCGTGAACCGCCCGGGCTGCTTCGCCGAATACATCTCGGTGCCGATGTCGAACATCTGGAAGCACGCCCCCGGCATCCCGCTCGACATCGCGTCGATTTTCGATCCGTTCGGCAACGCGGTCCACACGGCTCTCAGCTTTCCCGTGCTCGGCGAAGACGTGCTCATTACAGGCGCCGGCCCCATCGGGCTGATGGCGGCGGCGGTGGTGCGTCATGCCGGCGCGCGCTTTGTCGTGATCACGGATCTGAATCCGAAACGGCTGGAGCTGGCGCGGAAATTCGGCGTCACGCGCGCCGTCGACCCGCGCACGACAAGCCTCAAAGACGTCATGCACGAGCTGGGCATGAAAGAGGGCTTCGACGTGGGGCTCGAGATGTCCGGCAGCCCGCAGGCCTTCCGCGACATGATCGCCCACATGTGCCATGGCGGCCGGATCGCGCTGCTCGGCATTCAGCCCGGTGAAGCCTCCATAGACTGGAACACGGTCATCTTCTCCATGCTCACCATCAGGGGCATCTACGGGCGCGAAATGTACGAGACCTGGTACATGATGACGGTGATGCTTCAGTCCGGGCTGGACATCTCGCCGGTGATCACGCACCGCTTCCACTACACGGAGTTCGCGAAAGGCTTTGAAGCGATGATGGCCGGCGAAGCCGCCAAGGTCGTGCTGGACTGGTCAGCAGAATAGCGCACAGAGGCGCTCAAAAGCCGTGGCCCATGCCTGTGCGCACGCCGCAGTCCGTCCGCGCTGATCGCATGGCGGGAGACGCATCCGCGCGGACTACGGGACGGGAATCAGCTCAACGCCAGTCACGTTTGTGCGGCTTGAACGCCTTGCGGTAGTGCCTCGGGTGCGGCAGTCCATACGGCGCGTACAGCACCACCGGCGGCGGAGCGGCAGGCGCCAACAGCATATGGCGCGGAACGCGGTAGCGCGAGCAGACATGGTTCCAACCGCCATAACGGTAGGCATCTGCAATCACCACTGGCCGCACCCGCGCATGGCGCGCGGCGACAAACACGAGCGGCACATCGTAGGCGGGCACGTAGCGCTCCACATACACCACCTCGGCGGGCGCGTAGCCGTAGTAAGGCGGCGAGCCGATGTTCACATGCACGTTCCAGTCCGCCAGGAGCGGGAGAGCAAATGCCGCCAGCGCGGCAGCCAGTGTAATTTTCCGCATGGCTCGTGTCTCCTGCAACGGAGACGCGGGGCCTATGGATCGCGTTGCACGAAATTCGCCTGAGCCCTGCACGGGCAGGCACTCGCGCGGCGAACGATTCTCCGCCGGCGCGTTGCAGGAGTCACAGTGATGCGCGGATCCGGCGCAGTTCGGGCAGCACGTCGCCGATGGCCGCGGGCTCCGAGCCGGGGTGGCCGAGAGCGAAGTACAGCTTGCGATAGAGCGGGTACAGCCGCTCGTAGACGGCCGCTTCGCGGGGGTCGGGTTCGACGATGCGGTAGGACGGGCAGAGCCGCTGTTGCGCCTCTTCAATCGTGCGGAACGTCCCCGCGGCGAGGAAAGCGAAGATCGCCGAGCCGAGGCTGGTCACCTCCTGCGCGGGCACCAGCACAGGCATGTTGAAGACGTTGGCGTAGACGCGGTTCAGCACCTCGTTCTTCTGCGGCACGCCGCCGCCGTTGATCACGCGGTGGATGGGCACGCCGTGCTCGGCCATCCGTTCAAGAATGATGCGCGTGTGGAAGGCGGTGCCCTCGATGGCGGCGAACAGCTCATCGGCGGGCGTGGAGGTCAGCGTCCAGCCCAACGTGACGCCGCCGAGCTCGGCGTTGACGAGCACCGTGCGGTCGCCGTTGTCCCAGCTCATGCGGAGCAGCCCGGTGCAGCCGGCACTGTACGATTCCAGTCCCTGCGACAGCGCCGCCACGGTTGTGCCCGCGCGCCGCGCGATCGCTTCGAAGATGTCGCCGACCGCCGACAGCCCGGCTTCGATGCCGAAATAGTCCGGATGAATCGATCCCTTCACCACGCCGCACACGCCCGGGATGAGGCCCACCTGTTTGGCGATGGCCATCATGCAGGTGGAAGTGCCGACGACATTGACGACGTCGCCTTCGCGGATGCCCGCGCCGATGGCGTCCCAGTGGGCGTCGAACGCGCCGACGGGGATCGGGATGCCCGCGCGCAGTCCCAGCTTCTCCGCCCATTCCGCGCACAGATGGCCGGCGATCCGGTCCGAGGTTTCGTAGCGCCCGCGCAGCTTCGCGCGCACGCCCGCCAGCAGCGGATCGACGCCCGTCAGAAATTCCTCGGGCGGCAATCCGCCGAGCGCCGCGTTCCACATCCACTTGTGGCCCATGGCGCAGACCGAGCGCGGCAGTTCATCGATCGAGCGGATGCCGCATAGCACGGCGGCGACGTAGTCGCAGTGCTCGATGGCGGTGGCCAGGCGCGCGCGTTTATCGGGATTGTTCCGCAGCCAGTGGAGGAGTTTCGAGAAGCCCCACTCGGAGGAGTACACGCCGCCGCACCACTCGATCGCCTCGAGCTTCTGCTCATGGGCTTTGGCGGTGATTTCGGCGGCTTCTCCCTTGGCGCGGTGGTCGCACCAGAGGTAGTAGTCGTCGAGGGGCGCCAGATCCTCATCAAGCACCAGCACGGTGGAGCCGGTGGTGTCGAGCGCGATGGCTTCGACCTGCCCGCCGTCGATGCCCGCCGATTGCAGCGCGGCGCGCGTGGCCAGCGCGAGGGCGCTCATGTGATCGGCGTGGCTCTGGGTGGCGTGATCCGGGTCTTCGCGCTTGCGATGAACGGGGTATTCGGCGACAGCGGCGCCGATTCTCCCCTTCTCACTGTCGAACAGGGAAACCCGCACGCTCTGGGTGCCAAAATCCACGCCAGCGACGATTGCCATGGTGCGCTGAACCTCCTGGTGAGACTTGTCATGATATCGCATACACTCGGGAAAGAGGTGATGCGATTCCGATGCTGATTCCCGATCTGCGAGCCGAGGTGCTGGAGGCGAATCTGGAGATCGTCCGCCGCGGACTGGTTCTTTACACGTTCGGCAACGCCAGCGGCTACGACGCGCGCGAGGGGCTTGTGACGATCAAGCCGAGCGGCGTGCCGTTTGAGAAGCTGCGCCCCGAGGACATGGTGGTGACCGACCTCGCGGGCAAAATCGTCGAAGGCACGCTGCGGCCGTCCTCAGACCTCGACACGCACCTGGAGCTGTACCGGAATTTCCGCGGCGTGCGCGGCGTCGTGCACACGCACTCGGCGCACGCCACGGCGTTCGCGCAGGCGCGGCGCGAGATCCCCTGCCTGGGCACGACGCACGCCGACTATTTCCATGGCCCCGTGCCGGTGACCGAGCCGCTGGCGGAAGCCGAGATCCAGAACGACTACGAATTGAACACCGGGCGCGCGATCGTGCGGCGCTTCCGGAGCCTCGATCCGCTGACGCACCCCGGCGTGCTGGTGGCCTCGCACGGTCCGTTCGCCTGGGGCAAGAGCCCCATGCAGGCGGCGATGCACGCGGTGCTGCTCGAGGAGATCGCGCGAATCGCGTCGCTGACGCTGGCCTTGCGTCCTGACGCCGCGCCCATTCCGCAGGCGCTGCACGACGAACACTTCCTGCGCAAGCACGGCCCGCAGGCGCGCTACGGACAGAGCTAAAACAGATCTACCAGAAAATGATCTGGAGCAGCAGGAACACGCCGCCCACCACGCAGGCCCAGAAGATGGGCCGGTGCCACAGCGGCATGTCGCGCTCGTGCGGCACGTCCGTGCAGCCGTAGACGAGGCCCCGCAGGGCGCTTTCGGGCAGCGGCTTTGTCATGTAGCTCACCACCACGGTGACGACGACGCAGATGATCCAGCACCACAGCGCCCGGTACATGTTTTCCGCCATGTCCCTGGCGTGTTCTGACAACGCAATGTAGCGCAGTGCGCCGGGGTCCATCTTCACCCACGCCCACATGGCGATCGAGGAAACCGTGCCCGCCAGCAGCCCCCAGAAGCCGCCCGCGGGCGTGGCGCGCTTCCACAACATGCCGAGCAGGACGGTGCCGAACAGCGGCGCGATGAAGAAGCTGAACAGCGCCTGCACGTAATCCATGATCGACTTGAACTGCATCACCAGATACGCCGTGCCGATCGACACCAGCACGCCCAGCACCGTGCACCACCGGCCCATGGAGACGTAGTGCGCGTCGGGCGCTTCCTTGCGGACGAAAGCGCGGTAGATGTCGTACGTCCACACCGTGGCGAAGGCGCTGACGTTGCCCGCCATGCCGCTCATGAAGCCGGCGATCAGCGCCGTGATGCCCAGCCCGAGCAGCCCGGGGCCCGCGTAGCGCGCCAGCATCAGCGGCAGCACCTCGTTGTAGCTGTGGCCGCCGGTGGCGACGGCGACATCTTCCGGCACCAGCTTGAACGGCAGAATCGCCAGAGCCAGCAGTCCCGGCAGGATGACGATAAACGGCACCATCATCTTGAACGCCGCGCCGATGATCGGCGCCATCTTGGCCGCGCGCAGGTCTTTGGCCGCCAGCACGCGCTGCACCACCAGAAAATCCGTGGTCCAGTAGCCGAAGCTGATCACCCAGCCCAGGCCCAGCACAATGCCGGTCCAGTGGATGCCCATGGGGTTGTCGGTGAAGCTGCCCATCGTGGACCAGAGATGCGTGAAGTCCTGTCCGGCGAAGTTGGCCTGGATTCTGGCCACCATGCCGTCCCACCCGCCGGCTTCGATCAGCCCGATGATGGGGATCACCAGCGCGCCCGCCCAGATCAGGATGAATTGCAGCACCTCATTGAAGATGGCCGAGCGCAGTCCGCCGAGAGCGACATAGATGGCCACGGTGAGCGAGCTGACCCAGATGGAGAAGTTGATGTCCCAGCCGAGCACCACCTTCATCACCAGCGCCATCGAGTACATGTTGATGCCGCTCATCAGCACCGTCATCACGCCGAAGGTGACCGCCGACAGCGCCCGCGACGGCTCTCCGAACCGCAGTTGCAGGTAGCCGGGCACCGAGTGCGTCTTGGAGATGTAATAGAACGGCATCATCACCACGCCCAGGAAGAGCATGGCGGGTATGGCGCCCACCCAATACCAGTGCGTGGCCAGGATGCCGTACTGATAAGCGGCGGCAGCCCAGCCCATCAGTTCAAGCGAGCCGAGGTTGGCCGCGAGAAAGCTGAGCCCGGCGATCCACGCCGTCATCTCGCGGCCGGCGAGGAAGAAGTCTTCGCCGGTGCCGGAGCGGCCTTTCAGATAAAAACCGATGCCGAGCACCATCGCGAAGTAAATGACGATGATGGCGATGTCGATGCCGCCGAGGCTGATGAGTCTGCTGGCTGCCTGTTCCATGGCTGACTCAAGATCGTATCGTATGCGCGTACATCCGCGCCAGTGGCGGACTTCTCATTTCGCGGAGGCGAGGAATTCGCGCACCGCTGCGGCCACGCGCGCGTCCTCGCACCGGGTGGCCAGGTGGCCGCAATTGGTTTTCAGCCGGAGCACGTCGAAGCCCGCTAAAGCGGCCATTTCCAGCGCTGGATGCGGGTTCACCATGTGGTCCTGTTCGGCGGCGACAACCAGCACGCGGGCGCGCACGGCGGCGCCTGCCTTCTCATAGGAGCCGCCGAAGCGGCGCGTGACGTCGTGGCCCAGCATGGCGCGCAGTTGCGCGGCGTAGTCGCGGGGATCCATGCCCTTTCGGGCGTCCTCTTCCAGTTGCTTGACGAATTCCGCCATCCCTGCCGCCGGGCGGTTGTGGTGGATCCACTCCGGCGACGTCAGCGCGAACTCATGCATCAGCCGCACGGCGGGCATGATGCGGCGCGGGTCCGCGCCCGCCTCCAGCAGCGTCTCGATGGCGGCCAGTTCGGCGCGCCAGAGAAGAATGTCGGAAGCGCTCAGCCGCGGCGATCCCACGATGGGCACGGCTGCGCGCACCATCTCCGGATGCGCCGTGATCCACTCAAACGTCTGCATGCCGCCCATCGAGATGCCCATCACGGCATGCAGGCTGCGGATGCCGAGCACTTCCGTGACAAGCCGGTGCTGGGCGGCCACCATGTCCGCGATCGAGAGCTGGTCCAGCGCAGGGCCGGTGTTCGACGGCGAGCAGCTCACGCCGTTGCCCGGCGCGTCCACCGTGATCACGAAAAAGCGGGAAGGATCTACGAGCCGCTCCGCGCCAATGAGTCCGTCAAGCTGCGCGCTCGTGCCCGTGAACCACGCCGGGATCAGGACAGCGTTGGACTTGTCCGCGTTCAGCGTGCCATATATGCGGTAGCCGAGCTTGCAGGAGGCCACTTCCTGGCCGCTGGAGAGCCGGAAGTTGCGGAGTTCTGCAAACTGGAGCGGCGGCTGCGCCAGCAGCGGCGCCGCAATGGCGAGAATCAGCCAGTGCCTCATGCAGCCGAGATTACTACGATCGGCTTTGCAAATGGGCGGGCGAAACCGGCGAAGCCACCAGGCGGGGCAGAGCTTTGCACTCAGGGATCCACGGCTCGGCCTGCGGAGTGAACGGCTCGGAGGGAGAACGGACCGTGAGTCCGAGCGCCGTGCCGGCCAGCAGCAGTGCAACTCCGATGAGGAACATGCCCGCCACGGGCAACTGGTCCGCGCGCGCCAGCATCATGAACGGCAGCGAGTCCGCGCGGGGCGGCTGTCCCACGCGCGGGGGCGCTGGCATCAAAGCGCCGGGGCTGGAGATGCCGCCACCCGCGGCCAGCAGCCAGCGGTTCGCGGCGGGCAACAGCGTGCGGGCAGCCACCGCGGGCAGATGCGCGCGGCGCGGCACGACGAGAGCGGCAGGCAGCGTGTTGTGCGGCAGCTCCAGCAGGCAACCCGCATCCTGCGCGCATGCCTGGGGCTGCGGATCGAAAAAGACCAGCCGGTCCGGCGCCGCGGGAACCAGCGGCTCTGGATCGTACCGCTGGCTCAGAGCCGTGCCGGGCAACGGCGGGGATAACAGAACCAGGAAAATGACAATCAACATCGGCCTTGCGATGATCGTGCCGCGGCGGGACACGGACCCTGCTTTCCCCGGCAACCGCCCGGGAACGGGTCGAAGGGCGGATTGCGACACCAGAGCGGCCTCCCTATCCTTCGACCGGCGCCTGTTCAGTTTTGCGCTTTCACACGGAGAGTGCCCCCTCGCGGCGAAATTTCTCAGGGCAAGTTCTAGGACTCTTAGAACTCAGGGGTAGGAGCGCCGTTCCGCTTATCCATCCCCGAAAAACGCGCCGCGGAGACACCGCGCCAGCACTGCACGGCTGCACTCGCCAGGCGGCCCGCAGTTGCGTTACACTGAGAGTCAGCCGAACCGTGGGCGGCTAGCTCAGTTGGGAGAGCACCGCGTTCGCAACGCGGGGGTCGTGGGTTCGAGTCCCATGCCGTCCACCATCCCCCCGGGCTTCCCCAAGAGCGGCGCCACGAAGGGTTCTCCTCCGCCTGCTCCACTCCATTGATCAAGCGCGCGTCTTATCGCCGTAGTGCTTTCAGACGCCCTGTTCGCCGGCGCCGCGTCTCGCGCTACTCCCGCTGCTGCCGCCGCAACCGGATCAGCAGCCCCGTCACCCTCTGCTCGATCTCGTCGCGCACCTCGCGCATCTTCCGATCGCCGGCGCCAACCGGGTCGTCGATGTGCCAGACCTCTACATTCACTCCCTGCGGAGCATGGATCGGCATGCCGCTCATGTTGACGATCATGTCGTAGGACTTCAGGTCCATGTGCACGAGAGCCTTGGGGAAATGGCCGCCCATGTCGATGCCTTTTTCCCGCATCATGGCCTTCGTGATCTCGGGTACGGCAAGCACCGGCGCCAGTCCCGCGCTTTCCGCCTCCACGGCATCGCCGCCGTAGGCTTTGGCGAACGCCTCCGCCATCTGGCTGCGAAAGGCGTTGCCCACGCACACGAACAGGATGCGCTTCTTCATCGGGCTTCCGCTTGCGTCCACGCCGCCACTTTCTCGAGGAACCGCCGGTGGATGCGGTCATCCGGCGTCAGCTCCGGATGGAAGGTGGCGGCCATGTGGAGGCCGGATTCGACCAGAACAGGATCGCCCAGATATGTTGCCAGCACCCGGCAGCCCGCTCCCGCGCGCCGGATGATGGGCGCGCGGATGAACACCGCCTCCAATTCGCCGCCGCCGAGCTGGTGGTCCGTGATCCGCGCCACGCGGCTGTCGAGCTGGCGCCCGTAAGCGTTGCGCTCCACGGCCATGTCGATCAGCCCGAGCGACGGCTGCGGCGGGTTCAGCACCTCGCTGGCGAGCAGGATCGCTCCGGCGCAGGTTCCGAAGATGGGCTTCCGCCCGCCGAAAGCGGCGAGCGGCGGCATCAGGCCGTAATACTCCATCAGCCTGAGCATGGACGTGCTCTCGCCGCCCGGGATCACCAGTCCGTCCAGACCGTCCAGCTCGGCGGCGCGGCGCACCTCGCGCGGCTCGGCCCCGGCGCGCCGCAGCGCGGCCGCGTGAGCTTCATAGTCGCCCTGAAGGGCGAGCACTCCGATCACCGCCATCGCGCGCTACCAGCCCCGCGTCGACAGCATCTCGGATTCGCTCATCGTCCGCACATCGAGACCCGGCATCGCCTCGCCCAGTTCTTCGCTGGCTTCGAGCACCGCCTTGGGGTCGTTGTAGTGCGTGTTCGCCTTCACGATCGCCCGCGCGCGCCGCTCGGGATCCGAGCTCTTGAAGATGCCGCTGCCCACGAACACGGCCTCCGCGCCGAGCTGCCGCATCAGCGCCGCGTCGGCCGGCGTGGCCACGCCGCCCGCGCTGAAGTTCGGCACCGGCAGCCGCCCGTGGTCATGCACGAATTGAACCAGCTCGAGCGGCGCCTGCAGGCGCTTGGCCTCGGCCATCAGTTCGTCCTGCCGCAGCACGGTGAGCATGCGGATCTCTTTCATCACGGTCCGCATATGGCGCACCGCTTCCACGATGTTGCCCGTGCCCGCTTCGCCCTTGGTGCGGATCATCGCCGCGCCCTCGGCGATGCGGCGCAGCGCCTCGCCGAGATTGCGGCAGCCGCACACGAACGGCACCTTGAAATCGCGCTTCCAGATGTGATGCTCTTCGTCGGCGGGGGTGAGCACCTCGCTCTCGTCGATGTAGTCGACCTCCAGCGCCTCTAGCACCTGAGCCTCGGCGAAGTGGCCGATGCGCGCCTTGGCCATCACCGGAATCGACACGGTCTTCATGATCTCGCGGATCTTGGCGATGGCCGCCATCCGCGCCACGCCGCCTT
This sequence comes from uncultured Bryobacteraceae bacterium, assembly GCA_937920635.1. GTDB lineage: Bacteria > Acidobacteriota > Terriglobia > Bryobacterales > Bryobacteraceae > JANWVO01. The sequence goes on along the minus strand of CAKZUE010000051.1, from coordinate 11,138 downwards.
CCTTGCGGATGTCGGCCGGCACGCGCTCCAGCGCCATCACCGCGCAGGCTCCCGCCTTCTCCGCGATCTCCGCCTGCCGGGCGTCGGTGACGTCCATGATCACGCCGCCTTTCAGCATCTCCGCCAGGCCCACTTTCACGCGAAACGCATCGTCCAGATAGATCATTGGGTTGCCTCTCCCTTCCTCAGGTCAATCGAAATCCCTTCCAGCCGGCTCTCCTCACACGATGGCCGTCGCGAGCCCGGCCTCCGCCGAAGCCCGCGTCTTCTGCCATTCCCGCCGGAAGATCCGGCCGAGAATCTGCAATCCTTCCTCGATCAGCGCCGGATCCAGTCCGGCAAAACTCAGCCGCAGCGCATTCGGCTCCGCGCGCTGCACCGCGAACAGCCGCCCGGGCAGGTAGCTCACGCCCGCCGCCTCGGCCTTCGCCAGCAAACGCTCCGCGTCCAGCCCCTCCGGCAACCGCACCCACACGTTCGCCCCGCCCTGCGGCCGCGTGTAGCGGGCGCCTTCCGGCAGGTGCCTGGCGCAGCCTTCCAGCACCGCCCGCAGGCGCGCCCGCCCGGCCTCCACCAGACGCCGCCGGTGCGCCTCCAGCCGCCCGCTCTCGAACAGGCGCAGCAGCACCGCCTGCGACAGATGATCCGAATGCAGATCAGCCGTCTGCTTCCAGTCGGCCAGCCGCCGCACCACTTCGCGCGGCCCTGTCACCCAGCCCACGCGCAGCCCGGGCAGCGCCAGCTTGGAGACGCTGCGCACCTGGATCACCAGCCGGCTCTCGTCCAGTTGCTTCAGCGACGGCAGTTCCTTGCCCTCGTACCGCAGGCGGCCGTAAATGTCGTTCTCGATCACCGCCACGCCGGCAGCCCGCGCCAGCCGCAGCAGTTGCTGCCGCGCAGCCGGCGGCATCGTCGCCCCCGTTGGGTTCTGGAAGTTGGGCGTCACCGCTACCGCCGCCAGTTCCTCCCGTTCGAGCAGGCGCTCCAGCGCTTCCAGATCCACGCCCTCACCGCCCACCGCCACGCCGGCGGCGCGCGCCCCGCCGCGCGCGAACACGTCCCGCAGCCCCGGGTACACGGGGTCTTCCACCGCCACCGCGCCGCCCTCGCGCAACAGGGTTCGCGCCAGCAGGTCCAGCGCCTGCTGGCAGCCGCTGGTCACGATCACATCGTCGCCTTCGCGCACCGTGCCTTCCGCCCGCCCCTGTTCGAGCAGCCACTCCCGCAGCGGGCCATATCCGTAAGGCGAGCCGAGCCTGAGGATCTGCCCGAGGTCGCCGCGCAGCACCTCGCGGGCGCAGGCGCGGAACTCATCCACCGGCAGCAGGTCTTCTCCCGGACGCGCCGACGCGAAATTGATCCTTGCTCCGGCGCCCCATCCGCGCGCTTCCATTCCGCTCCCCTGCAGGCGCGCCTCCCAGTCCAACATGGTTCCGCCCGCGCCGGAGACGAAGCTGCCCCGGCCCACGTGGCCCCGGATCAGCCCCTCCTGTTCCAGCAGCTCGTATGCGGCCGCGACGGTGGCGCGGTTCACGCCAAGTTGCCCGGCCAATTCGCGGGTTGGCGGGATCTTCTCGCCCCGCGCCAGCGCGCCGGAAAGAATCCGCTCCCGCAACTGCGCGTACAGTTGCCTGTAGAGCGGCTCTTCGGCTTTCGGGTCCAGCCGGACCGGCGGCGTCATGACACTTCCACGGTAGCGCAGGGCGGCCCTGGCTGGCAAGCCATATCATCCAATTTGGCTGAGCCCCTCCCCAGCGGGGCGCGCGGTCTGGCCGCCTGGCGCCGCCTGTTCCGGCCGCTCGCGCGGTCTCCACGCGCGGTTCAGTGCCGCGAGCGAAGCGGCCTCAGGCCGCAGGAGCGGGCGGTCCCGGCGGAGCCGGACGAGGAGAAACTGGTGCCAGGCGGGCCTGTCCCCACTTTTAGCGCTCGAACGGAATCGTCCGCACGCGCACGCCCGCCTCCTCAAACAGCTTCATCACGCGGGGAAAGTGCTCGTTGTACTGGTCGCTCTTGTATTGCTGGAAGCGGCTCTCGTCGGTCACCACCTCGACGATGCCCGCCTGCACGATGGCCCGCGCGCAGTCCATGCACGGCATCAGGTCGGTGTAGATCGTACAGCCCTCCAGCGGCGTGCCGGCGCGCGCCGCGTTGTAGATGGCGTTGCGCTCGGCGTGCTCGAACCAGAGGTATTTCTCCGGACGCTCGAACCGCTCGGGCAAGTGGTCGTTCACATGGCGGGGCAGGCTGTTATAGCCCGTCGAGCGGATCTCGTGCGCCGGTCCGACGATCACGCAGCCCACCTGCGTGGACGGGTCCTTGCTCCTCTTGGCCACCACCCGGCAGATCTCCAGATAATAACGGTCCCAGTCCGGCACCTGCGCCATGTCCGCCCACTCTAGCCAAAAAGGGGACAGGAACACAATGCCCCGCAGCCATGGTGCTTGCCGTGGCTGATGGGGGTGCAGCGCCCGGAAAGAGCCGCCAGCGGCGCCGCGCCAACATCGCTGCGGCGCGCCGGTTGGCGCGGGGGCTGAAGCGCCCCCCACGCCGGCTTCGCCCGCCTTGCCCGGAGCCAGCGGAATCCAGGCGGGACGCATGTCTCTGTCTTTTGGGCCAGCGCAAGTTCCGGTGTCACTTCAGACCCTCCGCCCACCACCGCAGGTGTTCGGCCATTGCCTGCCAGGACGCGGCGCACTGATCTGCCGTCACCGTGGCGTGCTCGAATTCCGCCAGCACGGCGGCGCGGTAGGAAACCCCCAGCTCGCGCGCCACCCACTGCTCATAAGCGGCAGCGAAATCACAAATCACCGCCAACTGCGCCGCCAGGAGCGGGGAGCAGCCTTTGCTGTCGGAGCCGGCAACGAACTGGTCTGGAGTCCAGACATGTTCCCGCAAGAGTTCGAGCGGCACAGATACCGGTTGGAATCGATAGCGGTTGACGTAGCAGGCGCCATCCGGCTGCTCCCAGACAACGCCGAACCCCCAGAGGTGGATGCGCGCGCCGGGCAGGTCCTTCCAGTAATGCGTGCTGCCCGAATCCCGGACAGGAGGACGCTGCCGCGAAAAACCATATTGAAGCAGCAGATTGCCCTCCGGACGCCGGATGTCGGCGCCCCAGCACCAGCATTGCTGATGCATGAGGCGAACGCCCTGCCCGGCCAATTCCGGCGGCATTGCGTGGGACGGGCTCGGGGACATCGGATGGGATGAACCTCCCGCGTTACAGCGTGATCACCTGGTCCGGCGGGTTTGTTCCCAGCGCCTGATAAAGGTCCGGGAAACAACCAATGCGGACGCCGTCAAAGAGCTTGTCTGCGATATCGCGTTCATAGGTGCACTGGTCGCAGCACATCAGCAGGATATTCTTCTCCTGCGCCACCTTCACCAAGCGCTCGCCGATCGGATCGCCCTTGCGCATCAAATAGGTGTTGTCTTCGAAAAAGAACATCCCCGCTACTTCCGCGCCGTGGCGGTTTTCCTCCAATTGCGGCAGAATCATCCGGCCCAATTTGTAGGAAACCGTGTGTCCGGTGGTGGCAAAAATATATGCGACTTTCATTGTGAATCAGCTCCTTTTTCGTTTTCAGATAACGCCGCCTGCAAAGCGCGGACGGCCAGCGCCGCTCTGGAGTGCCGGTATGGCGGCACGCCCCGCACGCGTTCGATCAGATTCTCCGCCCGGACGCGCGCCGCTTCCGCCACCGTCCTGCCCTTCACCATGCGCGTCAGCAGTTCGCAGTAGGCCAGCAGGGTGGCGCAGGTGGTCGCCTTGTAGTCCGCTTCTGCGACCGCGCCGTTTCTGACTTCCAGGCCCATCACCACTTGGAGCCTCTCCCCCTCATCTGCAGCCTGCCCGACGTGGCTGGCGGTCTTCATGGAGTGGGGCCGGCGCAACGCTGCTTCAAACAGGCTCTGGAGACTTCCATCACAGTGGTCGCAGCAGGCGCCCGGGGTCATGTATAGATGATAACCGATTCGCAGTTATCCAGTCAACCGAAACCAAAAAGGGGACAGGAACACAATTCCCCTTTTTTCCTAACCCGCGCATCAAGGCCGCGGGCGCGGTTCGCCATAATGACGGCGCAACAGATAGAGCACCTGCGCCGGCCCGGCATATCCGTCCCACGATTGCACCAGGTCCCCGCCCGGGGAGTATAACCGCACCCCGGGCTCGCCCGGTGATTCCACCACCTCCAGCCCCAGGGCGCCGTATTGGGCGCGGGCGCTTTCCGCCACCACGCGCAACCCGCGCCCGTCATGGCTCTCATCGAGCGAAAACTCGATCCTCGCCTGCCGCCCGCGCCACAGCGGCGGCTCTGTATCCGGTTCCCGGATGCTGTTGTCCCGCAGCACGGCGCGCCCTCGCGCAAAATCCGCCTCTTCGCGGAGCGGCGCTCCTGCGCCCGGGTCCCACTCGATCAGATTCTCCTCGATCTTCACCCCATCCAGCCGCCCGCCTGTCCACGTGTAGAGGTGGATAGCTCCGTGATGCCGCGCCAGCCGTGGGCTCCGTCCCAGTCCCGCGCAGACGTTCCTCCGCAACACGCTGTCCCGAGTCACCAGCCCTTCGGCCCCGAACACCGCCGCACAGTACGACAGAGTATCGTGGCCATAACTGTCCTCCACCACGTTCTCCTCGTTGCCCCAGTCGATATCGAACGCGCCTCCGTCCACTCCCGGCGAGTCCGTCCAGAACGCCTCGCATTCCCGCACCGTGCACCGCAGGCACCGCCACGTCCAGATCCCGTTCGGCGTTCCGATCGTCTGCCGCGGCTGCATGCCGGTGCGCCACGCCGCCGAGCGCTCGATCAGCCCGTTCTCCACCTCGAACAGCACGATGCCATCGCCCCACACATCCTCCGCAATCGAATTGCGCACCGTCACGCGCCGGCTGCGCGGCTTGTCCCACCGGCTGGAATACGGCGCGCCCAGCACCAGAATGCCCGCCCACTGCGTCGTCCGCGCGGCGCGCGCGCCGTCGATCAGGACATCCTCAAACAGCGCCTCGCCCCGCGCCTCGACCACGATCAGCCCGCTGGCTTTCTTCTTCAGCGGGCCGTGCACGTCTTCGGCGCGAACGTCCATCAGCTCGATGCCCCGCAGCAGGCCGCGGTCGCCTGAAACATGAATGCCGAATTCTGTTCCGCCGCGGACGGCCACGCCGCGCACCCTCCAGTGGCTCTGGTTCCAGAGGCAGAGCGCGCAGACGGCGCCGGCTCCATCGATCACCGGCGCTTCGCCCTCGCCCCATGCTTCGAGCGCGATGGGCCGGCCCGCCTCCCCGCTGCCCCTGGGCGCCAGCGGGCCGCGGCACACCGTGCCGCGCTTGAGCAACACGCGGTCGCCGGGGGCCAATTCCATATGGTTGACCCGCTCCAGCGATCCCCACGCCTCGCTTGCGGATGCGCCCGATGCGCCGTCCGAACCCTGCCCGCAGGCCACGTAAAACTCAGCCGCCCGCGCCGGCAGGCACAGCAGTGCCGCGGCGGCCAGAAAAAGGGGAATTGTGTTCCTGTCCCCTTTTTTAGCTCCGCCACCACGCGGCGGGTTTCCAGAACGGGCCTTCTTCGTCATACAGCGCCTCCAGCCGGTCGAGCAGCTTCGCCTTGCCAGCCGCCTCGGCCCAGTGCATCGGCCCCCCGCGCCAGCCAGGGAAGCCGAATCCGTGCACGAACACAACGTCGATATCCGCCGCCCGCAGCGCCATGCCTTCATCCAGAATCCGCGCGCCTTCGTTGACCAGCGCCAGCAGCGTCCGCTCGCGGATCTGCTCCACCGTCCACTCCCGCTGCTCGAAGCCGCGCGCCGCCGCGTACTCGCGCAGCACCCGGATCAGCTCCCCGTCCGGGTGTCCGCGCCGGTTCTCGTCATAGCGGTACCAGCCAAATCCGTTCTTCTGTCCGAGCCTCCCCAGCCGCGGCAGCTCGTCCTCGAACGCCGACACGGGGATGTGCCCTGCGCCGCGCCGCAGCGCCTCCTGGCGGATCATCAGCCACACGTCGTGCCCGATCAGATCCCCCACCGCCAGCGGCCCCATCGCCCAGCCCCACGAGGTCAGCGCCGCGTCGATCCGGTCCGGCTCGCCGCCCTGCTCGGCGATCGCCACCGCCTGCGTGCGGTAGGGGAGGAACATCCGGTTGCCGATGAAGCCGAAACAGTTGCCCGCCGCCACGGGGATCTTCTTCAGCCTCTTGGCCAGCTCCAGCGCCGCCGCCATCGCCTCGTCCGACGTCGCCCGCCCCCGCACCACCTCCACCAGCCGCATCACCGGCGCGGGGCTGAAGAAATGGAGGCCCAGAACAGATTCGGGCCGTTTTGTTGCGGCCGCGATCCCGTCGATGTCCAGCGTCGAGGTGTTGGTCGCCAGCAGCGCTCCCTGCGGCGCGGCGGCGTCGATCAGCCGGAACACTACGCGCTTCACCTCCGGGTCCTCGAACACCGCCTCCACCACCACATCCGCCTCCGCCACCCCTTCCATCCCCTCGGCGGCGCGGATCCGCTCCATCCGCCGCTCGGCCTCCTCCCCGCTCATCTTGCCCTTCCGCACGGCCGCTTCGTATTGTTTGCGGATGCCCGCCAGCCCGCGCTCCAGCGCCTCGCGGCTTGCATCGGAGAGCCAGACGTCGATGCCCGCATTGGCGAAGCACATGGCGATGCCGCTGCCCATGGTTCCCGCGCCCGCCACCGCCGCCCGCCGGATCTCCTTCGGCGCGCCCGCGGCTTTCAGCCCCGGGATCTTCGCCGTCGCCCGCTCGGCGAAGAACACATGGATCAGCGCCCGCGACTGCTCTCCTTTCAGGCACGCCTCGAACAGCCGCGCCTCCGCCGCCAGCCCGTCTTCAAACGAGCCCCGCGCCGCCGCCGCCACCGCTTCCACCGCCGCCTCCGGCGCCTTCTGGTGCGGCATGCGCCGCCGAGCCGACTGACGGAAGATCTCGGCCAGCGACTCCGCCGATGCGGCATCGCAGAGCTTCTCCCTGAGATCGCGCGTGCGGCGCACCGGCGGCGCACTCCGGGCAAACTCCACCGCCGCTTCCACCACATCGCCTGCCACCACTTTGTCCACCAAACCCAGCTCCGCCGCCGCCTGCGCCGCTACCGCCTCGCCGAAGGCGCACATCTCCATCGCCTTCTCCATCCCGATCAGGCGCGGCAGCCGCTGCGTGCCGCCCGCCCCCGGAATCAGGCCCAGCTTCACCTCCGGCTGCCCCAGTTGCGCCCCGGCTGCAGCGATGCGGTAGTGGCACGCCATCGCAGTCTCGAGCCCTCCGCCCAGCGCCGCCCCGCCAATGGCCGCGATCACCGGCTTCGGGCTCTGCTCGATCCGGTTCATGTAGTCCTGGAACGGAACCGGCGGCATCTCGCCCGCCGCCAGCCGCGGGAACATCGAAATGTCCGCCCCGGCGATGAAATTCCTGCCCGCGCCCGTCAGCACAATGGCAGTGATCGAGCCGTCGTCCGCCGCCCGCTCCACCGCGGCGGCCAGTTCTTCCAGAACCTCGCGGCTCAACGCATTCACCGGCGGGTTGTCCACCACAACCACCGCCACGCCCTCGCGGCGCTCTTCGCGGATGTGTGTTGCCATGCTACGGCCTATCCTACACTGGTGATTTGCGGACGCAAACTCCCACCCGGGCCGAGATCGAGCGCGCCATGGCGCGCATCTCGTTCAACCAGCACCTGGGCCTGCGCGTCACGCGTGTCTACCGCGACGGCATCGCCATGGAATGCCTGATCGAGCCCCACAAGCTCAACCTGCTCGGCACCCTGCACGGCGGCGTCACCGCCACTCTGGTGGATGCCGCTGCGGGCGTCGCCATTATCGCCTTCCTCGGCGGGCGCCCCGCCACCACCGTCGAACTCAAGGTCAACTATCTCCGCCCCGTCACACACGGCAAGGTCCATGCCCGCTCCCGCATCGTCAAGCTCGGCAAGACCCTCGCCTTCGCCACGGTGGATGTCAAAGATGACCACGGGCGGCTGATCGCCTCAGGCTCGACGACCTACATGATTCTCGAATCCTGACCACTTTTCGCGGTTTGCCCCACTCCCTGCGGTGGGGCATGTCACCCACCCCCGCCCGGATGGATCTGTAAACCCAAGAAACGGCCATGCGATCGTTGAAGACTTCCACACCCGAAAAGCTGGCATCCGAATTGCTACAGTTGAAAGTGTCAAGGAGGGGCTGATGCCCAAAGGTACGGTTGCGATCACCGCCGAGCGCTGCAAGGGCTGCGGCTTCTGCGTCGAGTTCTGCCCGACGCACGTGCTGGAGCTGTCCAGCGCCTTCAACGCCAAAGGCTACCACCCGCCGCACATGATCGCGCCCGAGAAATGCTCGGGCTGCAACCTGTGTGGCATGTATTGTCCGGACTTCGCCATCTTCGGCTTCCGCCTCGCGGCGAACGGCGAGTCCAAGGGAGCGACGAAGTAATGCACGCCGATCCGCGCACTGTTCTCACCGGCACTCATTTCATCAACGGCGACGCCGCCTGCTGCGAAGGCGCCCTTGCCGCCGGCGCGCGCTACGCCGCCGGCTATCCCATCACGCCCAGCACGGAGATCGTCGAGCGCTTTGCGGCGCGCGCGCCGGAGGTCGGCGGACTGTTTATTCAGATGGAGGACGAGATCGCCTCCTCGATTGCGATTCAGGGCATGGTCTGGGGCGGCCAGAAGGCGTTCACGGTCACCTCGGGGCCGGGCTTTTCCCTGATGATGGAGCACATCGGTCTGGCGGCGATGACCGAGACGCCGGTGGTGTTCGTCGACGTGCAGCGCGGCGGTCCGTCTACCGGCCTGCCCACGCTTCCCTCGCAGAGCGACATGATGCAGGCGCGGTTCGGCTCCCACGGCGACTATGCGGTCATCGCTCTCAGCCCCAATTCGCCGCAGGAGTGCTTCGACCTTGCGATCCAGGCTTTCAACCTGGCCGAGGAGTTCCGCGTCCCGGTCATGTTCATGATGGACGAGTGCGTCGGCCACATGACCGAGAAGGTCGTCATCCCTCCTGCCGATCAGATCGAAATTTACCCGCGCCGCCACACGCAGAAGCCTCCCGGCGAGTTCCGCCTGTACGAGCCCGGTCCCGATCTGGTTCCCGAAATGGCGCACGCCGGCGAGGGCTACAAGGTCTACGTCACCGGGCTCACGCATGACAGGCGCGGCTACCCTTCGCTGAACCCTGCCACGCAGAAGGAACTCGTCACCCGTCTGTTCGAAAAGATCCGACGCGCGGCAGACCGCCTGGTGATGGTCGAATCCGATCAGCTCGAGGGCGCCGATGTCGTCGTGGTCAGCTACGGCATCACCTCCCGCGTGGCGCAGCGCGCCGTCCACGCGGCCCGCGCCAAAGGCATCAAGGTCGGCACGCTTCGCCTGATCTGCGTCTGGCCCTTCCCGGAAAAGCTGATCCGGGAGCTGGCGTCGAAAGTCAAAGCCCTGGTCATGCCAGAGCTCAACATGGGCCAGGTGGTCATTGAACTGGAGCGCTGCGCGGCCGGCCAGTGCCAGGTCATCAGCGTTCCGCACGCCGGCGGCACCGTTCACGATCCCGCCGAAATTCTTCAGGCCATTGAAAGAGGGGCGCAATGAGCACGACCGATCTCCACGTCCACAATCCCGTCGAGGAGCTTCTCCGCCAGGACCGCATCCCCACCATCTGGTGTCCGGGCTGCGGCATCGGAACCAGCGTCAACAGCTTCGCCCACGCGCTGCTCAAGCAGAACATCGACCTCGACAAGACCGCCATTGTCAGCGGTATCGGCTGCTCGGGGCGCGTCAGCGGCTACATGAACCTGGATTCGTTCCACACCACCCACGGCCGGGCGATTCCCTTCGCCACCGGCCTGAAGCTGGCCCGCCCTGAATTGAATGTCATCGTCTATTCCGGCGACGGCGACCTGGCCTCCATCGGCGGCAATCACCTGATCCACGCCGCCCGCCGCAACATGGACATCCTGGTCGTCTGCATCAACAACATGATTTATGCGATGACCGGCGGCCAGGCGGCGGCCACCACGCCGGGCAGCTCGCTTTCGACCACCACGCCCTACGGCGCCTTCGAGCCGGAGCTGAACCTCGTGCAGCTTGTCGACGCCGCCGGCGCCTGCTTCGTCGCCCGCTGGACCGCCTATCACGTCGTGCAACTGGAAAGGACTCTGGAAAAGGCGCTCCGCAAGAAGGGCTTCCGGTTTATCGAGGTCCTCAGCCCCTGCCCGACGTATTTCCAGCGCAAGAACAACATGGGCGACGCGTTGCAGGCCATGCTCGATTACAAGAAGCGCTCCAAGATTCAGCACGGCTGCCCGACGTGGGAGACGGCGCTGACACCTAGTGGGCCGATCATCGTCGGCGAGTTTGTCGACCGCGAGCGCGAGGACTATCTCACTCGCATGCGCAAGCAGCTCGGGCCGCATTACAGCGAGTTTCCTGCCCAGCAGGAGGAGCACGTATCAGAAGGGTGCAGCAGGGAATGCTAAGCGCCTTTTCCAGCTTCGGCGGCGCGCGGTGGCTGCTCGCGCCCCGCGCTTCCATGCGGACAGGCTCCGCCGGCCGCCGCGCAGCCATGCCTCAGGGAATTCGAGGTGAAAGATGCTGACTGAACTCCGCATTGCCGGTTTTGGCGGCCAGGGCGCGATCCTGGCCACGCATATCCTGGGCCGCGCCGCCGCCGTCCACGAGAACCGCTTCGCCACCATGACCCAGAGCTACGGGCCCGAGGCGCGCGGCGGAGCGGCCAGCGCCGCCCTCATCGTCAGCGACGAGCCGGTTCTGTTTCCGTACGTCGTCCACCCGGACATTCTGGTGGTGATGTCGCAGGAGGCCTACACGCGCTTTACGCCGGAAGTGAAGCCCGGCGGTTTTCTGCTGGTGGAAGAGGATCTCGTCCGCCTGGATCAGAAGGCGCAGGGGCTGAAGATCTACGGCATCCCGGCCACGCGCCTGGCTGAAGAGCTGGGCAAGAAGATGGTGATGAACGTCATCATGACGGGCTTCCTGTGCTCGATCACCGGCGCCGTCAGCCCGGAAGCGGCGCGGAAGGCGGTGGAAGAGAGCGTCCCGGCGCGTTTCCGCGACCTGAACCTCCAGGCGTTCGACAAAGGTTTCGAATACGGCCGCCTGCTGCTGGAGCGCGGCCC
>CAKZUE010000050.1 GCA_937920635.1 uncultured Bryobacteraceae bacterium | reverse complement strand
ACAAGCGGGGCGTCTGCTCGCCGCACCACCTGCGGCACACGATGCGCACGCGGCTGGCGGAAGCGGGCTGCCCGCCCGACCTGGCGCGCGTGGCGCTCGGGCATGCGCTCGGGCAGAATGTGAGCGAACGCTACATCACCGTTTCGCTGCTGACTGAAGCCGTGCGGCCGTACATGAACGCGGTGGCGGAGCGCTATGCGGAGGTGCTGTCATGGCGAACCCGGCTGTAGAGGCTGCCGCTGCTGAAGCACTCGTTGAGTTGCGTCCTTGGCTGATACGGCGTCCGCGCTGGTGGCAGGTGCGCTATCGTGAGGACCGGCTGATGGCGATCGGCCATTACCTCATGAAAGTGTGCCAGGCGCACCTATTTGCAATGTGCGAGAGCACGTTTCTACCAGACGAGGAAGAAAGCGAGTACCGACTCGCAGAGGCTATTCAGCATGCCGTCGAGGTTGCCGACGACTCAGATGTGGCAGCGGCAGCGGGCGAGCTGGATAAGACACTTGCCGACATCTGGCGGTATGGTTACAAGGCTGAACTGGCGCGGCGCTGGCATGCACAGCGGGACTTCCCAATTCATTCCCGCTGCACGCCGGAGATGGACGCATACGACGCCGAAGCCAGGGCCGAATTGGCCAGCATACAGAGAGAGAGACAGGACGAGAGGCAGGCGAAACAGGAGGCGCAGGCGGAACAGCAACCGCAGGCGGGCGAGGGCGCTGCGGGTGTGGACGAAGGGCTCGTACAGTGGCGCCTGAATCTTCTAGAGGACTATAAAGCCGCCACCGGGGCGTCCGAGTATGCGATTTACGCATACGGGGAGCATGGCTGCCACAAACCGGAATTTTACGCCTGGAAAAAGGGCAAGCTGCCCGCGAGCAGCAGCATGGCACAAAGCCTCGAAAGGTTCCTGCGGGAGAAGAACCCCCCAGGTGGACGCAAAAAGCGGCCAGAGTGAAACTTTCCTACCGTGGTAGGACGGTCCTACCGTGGTAGGAAAGATGAACCTACCAATTGATTTCCTACCATACTGCCCCACGAATATCGGGGCATGACGACTCCAACCATCGAAAACCGGTTGTGGATCTCCAGCCACGAGGCTGCGCGTGTGCTGGGTCTTAACGAGGGTACTCTGCGGTGCTGGCGCTCTCGGGATCTCCGCGAGAACCGTGGCACTCCGGAGCGCCCAGGGGTTGGCGGCCTGATTTACCGCCGTTTTAACCGTACCGTGCGCTACTACGCGCCGTCGCTTGTGCAGGGGGCCTCCAATGCGCGCTGAGGTCGTCTGGCGCTCAACCGCCGCGGCGCTCGGGTTGCCTCTCTGGGTGCTGCGGCTGCTGCCTAGGTGGGTTCTGCATCGGCTGTTGCTCGCTTTAAAGGGACGCGCGGAGCGGCGCTGGTTTGCCCTTGAGCAGCAGGCTGGCGCCCTGGACCGCGCGCGCCGGCGGGCGTCGATGGATTTGGACCTTGTTGTTGGGGCTCTCGATTTACTCAGAGAGGGTTATCTGCCGTGACTGCCGCCGCCCCGCTGCCCGGCCGCCAGCCGCTGACAGAGTCCGACTTCGCGGCGCTCGAGCGCTGCGGCATCAGCCGGCGGACGGCAGAGGCAGCCGGATTGTTCCGCGTCGATTCCGCCGGAGGTGCTGCATTAGTCGGGCGGCGGCCGGGTAGCGGTAATTTCAGTGGTATTGCCTTCCCGTACGTCACGCCAGGGCAGGATCGGCCGCGCGAATTCCGGCTTCGCCTGGACAATCCGCCCTACGAGCTACAGCCGGATGGCACGCGCAAGCCGAAGAACAAGTACTTGAGCCCGCCCGGCACGCGCGCGATGCTGTACTTTCCGCCCGGCGCGCGCACGGAGTGGTTGCAGGATTCGTCGCTGCCGATTTACCTTGTTGAAGGCGAAAAAAAGTGCCTGGCTTTATCTGATCTTTCCTGGCACAATCTGGCTGATTCCAGCGAAAAACCGCGCTGGCTTTCCATCGGAATCGGCGGCGTCTGGAATTGGCGCGGGGTTGTCGGCCGCGAGGCAGCGCCGGATGGTTCGCACGTGCCAGTCAAGGGGCCGATCAAGGACCTCGACCTGATCGCCTGGCGTGGCCGGCGCGCGGTCATTGTTTTCGATACAAACGTGCGTTCGAATGCGCAAGTGCAGGGCGGCCGCTGGGAGCTGACGCGCGAGTTGCGCCGACGTGGCGCTCGCCTTTCCTGGTTCGATTGGCCGCGGGGCGTTCCGGAGGGCGTGAACGGCATCGACGACCTGATCGGCCTGTGGGGGCGCGAGCGCGTGCTTGAGCTGTTTGAAGGGGGCGTGATTCGCGAAGCGCCGGCGTCGTTGGGCGATTGCGAGCGCACCTTCGAGCGGATTGACGAGGACCGGTTTCGTCTCGAGCTTCCATCCGCCGGCATCACGCTCGAGGTGGACCGCCTGAAGTGGAGTTCCGGAGAGCTGCACGGCGAGCTGCTTGTGCGATGTGACTTGCCGGGCGTCCGTTCCTACGATGGCACGGTCGCGGTAGCGCGCGTGAATTTGAGCAGCATCGCATCGCGCAAGGCGTTCAGCAAGGAATTGCAGGCGCGCGGGCCCATCGAGGGGCTCGACTGGAGTTTGTTGCTTGAGGAACTTGCACAGCGCACGCTGGCCGCGCAGCGGTCGTCGGCCGAGGTTGTCGAGCTGTCGG
>CAKZUE010000049.1 GCA_937920635.1 uncultured Bryobacteraceae bacterium | reverse complement strand
GGCGGCGCTTTCGCAGGCTCGGTGGCGGGCAGGCCGCGCTGCAGCTGCTCGCGGGTGGCGACGATGGGTTTGGGCGGCTGGAGGGCGGCCTGGATGTCGGCGGTTGTGATGAGCTTGGACGCGCCGTAGTTGCGCTGCACGAGCCGCTCGGTGATGGAGTTGATGCGGCTGACCGGCTTGTGCAGCATGGTGAGCGTGAGCCCGCCCATGGCGGCCGACGAGATGGCTCCTGACACATCGCCCTCTTCCAGTTGCGCTACGGCCTGCTCGGCGCTCGCGCCCAAGGCGTGCAGGAAGAAGTCGGCGGGGGCGCGGGACACCAGGTAGCCGGCGAGCGCAGCCACTTCCTGCGAGGGCGTGTGGGTGGGCGCTGTCTCGCGCTTGAACTCGTCGTAGTATTGGGGCAGCGCCGTAAGGAAGCCGCCGGTGGCTTTGTCGATGGCGGAGACGGCGTGCAGCGACGACGCAACCGGATTGACGATGGCTTGCGCACCCGCGCGCGCGGCGTCAGCCGCAATGTCGGCCGTGCCGCGCGCCATGTCCCACAGGAAGCGGAACGGCGCTACAGCTCCGCCAACGGCGATCTGCAACGGCGACGCCTTCACGTTCTGCGGCAGCTGCCGCAGCCGTTCCAGCAACCGCTGCAGCCGCTGCCGGTGGTGCTGCGCCGTCTCAGGCGAGATCAAAAAGATGGGCGGCAGCTCCATGCGCTACTCCTTCTGCGCCATCACACTGCCCAACACGTTGTAGCCGCCGGCGTTCAGGTTGTTGAGAACCTTGCCGGCCGCCAGGCCCACCATGCCGGCCGAAATGCCCAGCTCCTTGGCCGCCTTCTGTACGGCCGCTTCGTCCTGCAGGAAGCGGTTGACGGCCGCAATCTGCTCTTCGCGAGACACGGCCTCCGACGGGATCTGCTTTGTTCTGACGAGGTAGGAGAGCAGGTTGTGGGCGGTCGCTTCGGTGGCCCAGCGCTCGCGTGACACGCCGCTGGCCGCCGCCTGCGCCTGCATCTTGCGCGTCTCCAGCAGCTCTTCGGCCCTGGAGTTGAGCGACTCGCGCAGCCTGTTCGCAAACTTCGTCAGCACCTGTGCGCCAGGCGACTCGTCGCCCTTCAACGTTTCGGCGAGCGTGTCGGACAGGCTGTTGGCCAGCGCCGCTGACGTCAACAGATCAACGCCAGGACTGCCGATCTTGGACACAGCGCCGTTGAACAGCTCGAACACGCTGCGATGCGTCGGGCTTTCGCTGTCGAGGCCAAGCGCGGTCAGCATCTGCCGCTGCGCCATCTCCTTTACGCGCGCATCCACGCTGGCGATCTGCTCCTGCATCGTGATGATGTCTTCCGGCGCGGCCGTCATCGTGTTGTCGCCGACCTGCACAGTGACCTGCCCCGCTGCGGGCTTGAAGCCGCTTTTGATCAGGTCAAGCGTCTGGTTGGCCTGCACTGCCTGCGCCTGCGTCTGCGTCGCCTGGGTCTGCGCCTGCAAGAGCGGAGCGTTCGCTTCCAGCGCCGTGCGCTGCCGCTCCGCAGCCGCCGTATCCGCCATCTGCTGCAGCTCCTTCTGCGCCTCGATCTGTTGCCGCTGCAGCTGGGCGCGCTGACGCATCTCCAGCTGCGCCCGCACCATGTCCAGGAATGGGTTTGTGGCCATGTCTCACCTCTCCGGCAGGTTGTTTACGAAGGCAGCGCCGAACGCGCCGCCGAGCCCGCCCAAAGCGCTCCTCCACCACGGCGTGCCGCCCTTCGCCTTCTCGTAGAAGTCACGCCGCTGATTCGTCATCTCCGTCCCAAAGTCGCGGTAGCTCACCGGAGCCTGGCCCGCCCACTGCGCTCCCAGGCCCAGCATCGGCTGCACCATCGCCATCCTCTGCTGCATCAGCCTGAACGGCAGGTCGCTCAGCTCCGTCGCCCGCTGGCCCGCCATCTGCGCCATGATGTTGGACGTCAGCGTGTCCGCGCTGCCCGAATCCAGCCGGCCCATCCTCGCCAGCGCCGCCCGGGTCGCCTTGATCGCATCGTCCGCCATCTTCCCCGTGTTCTGCACGATCGCTGCCTGCTGCGCCGCCAGGCTCGGCCCCTGCAAACTCCCCAACTCGGTCATGAACCGGTCGATCAGCCCCTGCCGGAACGCCGAAAAGTACTCCGGCTCCAGCGCCTCCTTCATCATGTCGATGTTGCGGGTGCCGGACATCGTGTCCCAGCCCTCCCGCGTCTGCGTCTGGCTCGTCCCAAACGCTCCCAGGATGCTGCCCAGGCCGCCCAGCGCCGCTCCCTTCGCGCCACCCAGGCCGCCCAACGCCAGCTTGAACAGGCTCCCCAATCCGAACATGGCCTTCAACCTCCCGCCGGGTCACGCCAAAGCATAACCCGTCCTCTATCTTATTATTGTAGCGCGTCCAGTCCCGCAGCACGCCTTCCTGCGTAAACCCGGCCGCCTGCAGCAGCCGCCGCGCCCTCCAATTGCCCTTGGCCACCACACACCCGAGCCGCAACGCATCCTGATGACTGGCAAACCAGTCGCGCACCACCACCCTCAGCGCCGCCGCGCCCACGCCCGACCCGTACATGCGGCGCGTGCCTGCCGCATGAATCAGCTCGTTTGGCGTCACAAACACCACCATCGCCGGCTCCCCGCGCCAGATCACGCACCACGTCTCCAGCTCCTGCACCACCCACAAAATCCACCGCCGGATGCGCTCCTTGTCGTGCGGCGGCATTGTGTCGTCAAACGTCGGCGTTTTGAACGAAAACAACCACTTGGAGATCAGGTGCGCCTCGCCCAGCGGAAACGGCGTCGTAATGATGACGTCGTCCTCCTGGCTCACAATCCGGAACTGGCTCATAGCTCCACCTGCCAGAACTGGCTCATAGCTCCACCTGCGGCAATGCCGGCGGCCGGAACAGCCACCGCTTGACAACCACCTCGCCGCTGCCGGCGTCCGGAATCAGCAGCACCGCCCCTACGTCCGGCCACATCCGGTACACGCTCAGCTTGCGCATGAAGCGCGTCTGCAACTGCCAGCAGGGCGTCACCAGCACCTTCCGGTGCCGGTCCTCCACCAACATGTAGCGGTGCACGTGCGACCGCACCACCGCCGTCGCGTCCGCGCCGGCGTCCAGCGCCATCAACGCCTCCCGGTCCAGCGTCGCCACCCGGCCCGTGCCCACATGGTGCGCGAAGTTGATGCACGCCCGGCCGTGCCGCAGCTCCAGCACCTCCCGGCTGTACCGGCCGCTGCCAGCGCCCGCATACCGCACCGCCCCAATCCGGTCGTACACCCGCTCGGCCACGTGCGCAGCCTTCCCCTCATGATACTCCGTGCCCTGCACGCCATACACCCGCTTCACGCCCGTAACGCCGATCATGTACTGCAGCGCCTCCACGGCCGCCGCCGCCTGATCCTCCAGCACCGGCAGGCACAGCTCGGTGCCGTGCTGCGCCCGCTGGCATCCGTCCACCACATCCCCGTTCACCACCAGCACGTCCGGACGGAAGACGGCCGCCTCCTTCGCCACCTTCTGCCACTGCCGCCACAGCCACTGTTGTCCGCTGTTCAGCATCGCGAGGCTGCCGTCGCTCCGCACAAAGCGTGGCGGCAGCAGCCCATAGATGCTTCCGAGGTGGAGGTCGCTGAGTGTGAGAATGGTCATGACATGTGCTCTGTGATGTAGAATGAGTTGAGAGAGGTTGTTGCTATGCCGTGGAAAGCGAAGGATGCGCAGCGCCACACTCGCGCCGCTGCTACGCCGGCCAAACAGCGCAGGTGGGCCGAGGTCGCCAACGCCGTGCTGAAGCGCACGGGCGACGAGGCACAGGCCGTCCGCACCGCCAACGCCGTCATCGGCCGCGCCTCACAAGACAGGGAACGAGCGTCCGGACGACGCGCTCGAAGTTGATGTCGTCGTTCGTCAGCTGGTGGCCGTTGACGACGATGTGCAGCAGCTCGTGCACGATCAGTTCCTCCAGGTCGGGAGCGTCCTCCGGCACGGTGGCCGGATCGGCGATGGTGATAACGGCCTGCCGCTCGTAAGGGTCCCACTCCGCCTCCCCAAACTTGACCGACCCGCCGTCAGAGCCGGTGTTCAGCGACGCAAACGGCACGACGCGCAACCGGATGTTCCAGTCCGTCAGCCGGAAACGCTTGATCCACTTGGTGAGCAGGGTTCGTGGCCGCGCCATGCTACCTCCATTATACCGTCAGCTGATGGTAGAATTGAGGTTGAGGGTCCCTGCCATGCCCGACAACCAGATCGCCATCCCCTGGAGAGCGCTTGTACAGCGGGAGGAGCCGGAGCTGCGCTCCCGCACCGGCCAGTGGCCGCCGCCAAAGCCCCGCTGGAAGCAGGCCAAAGACTGGATCGACAACGAGGTGCTGTCCCGCATCCCGTGGTGGGCGCGGTTTGTTGCGCCCATTCCCGAAAACACCGACGACTGGGTGGGATGGGCCGACGCCGCCACCTCTGCGCTGCCCCAAAAGACGGCCGCCAAGCTGTCGATGCTGCCGCTGCTGGCGCTCCGGTCGCCGCGCGCCCGCCGCATCCTGCACGACTTTCTCGGCTTCAAGCTGGACAGGCCGGTGGATATGGTGCGGGTGCAGGTCGTGCCGCCGGAGAGGCATGAGGGCAAGCTGGTGTTTCCCGGCTCGCCGATCCGCAACGCCGTGTTCGGCGTGCCCGTGCGTCACAACAATGTGCGGGAAGCGATCGAGAAGGCGGTCGCTCTGTCCGGCGCGCCGCCCGAGTACGTCCTGCGCGGCCGCACCTACCTGAGGAATCCGCTGATTGTGGGCGAGACGGGCGTGATGGCTGACGTGCTTGGGAAGGTGGACAAGGACGCCGACCTGTCTCTTGATCTGGTGCGCATGGCGTCTCAGTTGGGAGATGCCGGCAACCCTGCCTCCTTCACTTGGGATGACGTTGTGCGGTGGATGTACCAGGGGTTGGAGAAGGTGCCGCCAAGCGAACGGCTTGAGGCGCTGGAGAACATGGACGCCGTGGCTCGCACCATCAAACAGATTCGCGGCCGAAACTTCGTCGCCCGCAAGTACGCCGAGGCGTTCCAGCACCCGGAATCGCAGGGCTCGATGGCCCGCACGCTCGGACTGGTGCTGCCAGATCCGCTTGTGGCGCGGCGGACGTGGCACGCCGGGTTTGATGCGGTGATCCCGGTCAATGCGAACCTGATAGGCACTCCGTCCGAAATAGCGCTGAAGCCCGATTGGTCTCACGTCATCAAGCTGGTTGACGAGCGTGGAAAAGAGGTTCTCAAGGACGGAAAGCCGGTGTACATCCGCAAAATCGGCCGGCTTATGGGCGAATAACAGCCATGGACATTCCTTGGAAAGTACTGTTGGAGCGCGAAGAGCCGGTGATACGCAGCCGGAAGGGCGTATGGCCGCCGCCCAAGCCCCGTTGGCGTCAAATCAAGGATTGGATCGACGACGAAGTGCTGTCGCGGGTGCCGTGGCCCGTTCGCCTCGTAGCCCCTATCCCCGAATCGACTGACGATTGGGCCGGTTGGGCCGACGCTGCCGTCTCCCTTGCTCCGCAAAAGCTGGCAATGCTGCCTATGATTGCGATCAAGTCACCGCGCGGCCGTAGACTGCTCAAGGACGCGCTCGGGTTCGATCTGGCGGAGCCTGTGCGGGTGGTGCGCTGGCAGGCACAGCCACCCTACGTAAAGGAAGGCCGGCGGGCTATAGAGGGCAGCAACGCCAGAAACTCCGTTTTCGCCACGCCTGTGTTGCACGGGAACGTGGACCGGGCTGTGGCCAAGGCTCAGGAGCTAGCTCCGCGCGGCATGCGCAGCGGTGAAGTAGTGCATGGTCTCGTGCGGGTCGAGAATCCGCTGTTGGTTGGTGATTCGGCGCTGATTGCTGACACCCTCTCCTCCCTCAACCCCGACGACTGGCAGTTCATCAACATTCTGCCGTTCCTGAAGAAAGAGGGCAGCCGGTTTTCGTTCGCGTCCGCTAATCCGTTCGAGACTGGGCGGGCGCTGTCGCGGCGCGAACAGTCGATCGTTGATGCGCTGCGCGTTCTGCCTACCAAACGCGGTTACGAGCGCTGGACGAACCAAGCGCTGCAGCATCCGGAGACGCACGGCGATTTGCGGCGGGCTGCTACGCTGGTGCTGCCTGACGTGCTGGCCGGCCGCCGGGCGTGGCTGCAAGGATTCGACGCCATCATCCCGCTCGATACTCGGTTTAGTGCGCCGCATCTCCGCCGTCCGGTGGAGATTGCGCTCAAGCCCGACTACTCACGGCCGTTGGACGAGGGCGGCCGCGTCATTGGCCGCTGGCTCCTCGACTAGCCGCCGGCCGATCCACCGCACCACCGGCACAGCCATGCTGTTGCCCACCGCCTTGTAGCGTTGGGTGTTGCTGGCAGGCTTGCCGCGCCACTCAACGAGCGTCCAGTCATCCGGAAATCCCTGCAGCCGCTCGCACTCGCGCGGCGTCAGCCGCCGCAACCCGCCCGTCATCACCAGATTCTGACACTCGTCGCCAGCCGGCCCGCCAGCCCCCTTGCTCCACTTGGACGTTACCGTGCCTGCGACGCGAGCTGTCTCAGCGCCGACGCTATCGGCTCCTGGATCGGCCGGCCGCGCTTCGCAGCCCGCCTCAACAGACCCGCTGCGGCTTTCGGGCTCAAATAAAACTTGGGCGGCACGCCGCCAGTCTCCACGACATCCGACAAGGAAGACGCGACGGCGTCGTTGGGGCACTCCGAAGTGCTGAGCGTCCAGCACTCGCCACGCCACGCCATACCCGCATTCATCCACCGTGCGCAAGATTTGGCGGAAGGTGCGTCCTCCATCAATCGACAGTACGCCAGGGACGTTCTCCCAGACGACCCA